>NZ_DALZXU010000002.1:0-959417 GCF_031989085.1 Ensifer sp. | reverse complement strand
TCCAGCATCTCGCCGGCATGAAGGATTCGAAGGTCATCGTCGCCATCAACAAGGATGAGGAGGCACCGATCTTCCAGGTCGCCGACTACGGCCTGGTCGCCGACCTCTTCGAAGCCCTGCCGGAAATGGAACGGGCGTCCTGATCATACTTCGGGGTTGGCGGCTGACGATAAGGATCAGCCGTCGATCTTGATCGTGCGCGCGCCGACATGCAGCGCCCGGCCGGCACCGAAGCCCATGAACGCGGCCGCGAGGCCAAGCGCCACGAACAGGATGGCGGCGGCATCGAAGCTTCCCGTCCAGTCGCGAATGAGCCCGACGAGCAGCGGGCCGATGGCGGCGAGCACATAGCCGACCCCTTGCGCCATGCCGGAGAGATGCGCGGCGACGTGGGCATCGGGCGAGCGCAGCACGATGAGCGTCATCGCCACCGCAATCAGCCCGCCCTGGCCGAAGCCCTGCAGGACCGCCCAGACGAGGACCGTCGAGGGCGGCGCAAAGAGAATACCGATGAGGGCGATGACCGCGGCCGCGACGAGGGCCACGTTGATGCCCCGCTGGTCCTTGCGCCTGACGGCGAAGGAGGGAACCAGCAGGCAGGTAACGACCTGGGTCATGATCGAGACCGAGACGATGGCGCCGGCCGTCGCCGGGTCGAAGCCGCGTTCCCGCAAGATGGGAGCGAGCCAGCCGAAGATACAATAGGCGAGCGCCGACTGCAGGCCCATGAACAGCGTGACCTGCCAGGCGAGCCGGTCGCGCCAAAGGCCGACGACACGAAAGCCGGTGTGTCTCACCTGCGCCTTGCTGCCGAGCGCCTGCGGTGCCCAGATCAGCAGAACGATGAAGGCAGGCAGCGCCCAGATGGCGAGCGCGCCGGACCAGGAGCCCGTAACGCCGTGCTCAAGTGGCAGTGTCAGGCCGGCTGCCCCGGCAGCACCGGCGCAGAGCGCCATGGTGTAGAGCCCGGTCATAACAGCTGCCTTGTCGGCAAAGTCGCGCTTGACGAGGCCCGGAAGCAGGACGTTGCCGATGGCGATGGCGGCACCGGCCGCAAAGGTCGACAGGAAGAGCAGGGGCACGAGACCGAAACCGCGCAGGGCCGTGCCGAGCGCGAGCAGCGCCAGGGCGCCGAGCAGGGTGCGCTCCGCGCCAATACGCTGCGCCAGCTTCGGCGCGAGCGGTGCGAATAGGCCGAGGCAAAGCACCGGCAGCGTCGTCAAGAGGCTGGCACTTGCCGTCGAAAGGCCGGTGTCGCGCATCACCTCCGGCAGAAGCACGGAGAGGCTCGAAAACAGCGGCCGCAGGTTGAAGGCGATCAGCACCAGGCTGGCGCCCAGCACAAAGCGCGCCGCGCCGCGCGGCATGACCGGGGGTTCAGGTTCGGGCACGCTATCGGCCTCGGCGTCGATGAGCTGGTCTTCGAGGCCATCGAGCGCTGTGGCCTGCAGGGCCTGGGCATTGGGGTCGCGAAAAGTATGGTTCATTGCGAAAGAAGCCTGTCGAGTTCGCGCAGCACCGGCGCCATGAAGGCGCGCACGGAGGCGGCAGCCCGGTCCGGATCGCCGGTGGCGATGGCCGTGACGATCGCCGCATGGGCCTCCTCGTCCGGCTCCGGCAAGTCGCCCTTGAGCGTCGAGTGAATGGTTTCGAGGATCGATGCGGTGAAGAAGTCGTAGAGCCCGACGATGGCGTGGTTGCCGGAGGCTTCGACGATCGATTTGTGAAAGGCGATGTCGCGCTGGCCGAAGGCCTCGAAGCCATCATCGGCTACCGTGCCGCGCGCCTTCAAAAGCCGGGTCATGCGCTCGAGATCTGCCGGCGTGTGGCGGATTGCGGCAAGCCGCGCCGCTTCGACATCGAGAGCGGCCCGTGCCTCCCACTGGTCGCGCAAGCCCGCACGTTTGACGCGGTCGAGCGCGCCGGCCGGATCGACCGTCGAGCGAACATAGGTGCCGGAGCCCTGGCGCGTATCGAGCAGGCCTTGCGACACCAGCACGCGCACGGCCTCGCGCACCGTGCCGCGGCTGACGGACAACAGCTCGGTCAGCACGGTTTCGTTCGGGATGCGGTCGCCGACGCCCCAGCGGCCGCTGATAATTTCGGCACGCAGGCTTTCCGCCGCGCTGTCGGCAAGATTGGTACGGTTGATGGGTTGCATGATCTGCTCATCAAGTCATCGGATGATTTTATCAATAGGCCCGGAAATCACCGACGTCAATAATGCCGATTTGGAAGGCGGTGGACTCCGACGGTTCTTTGCCGCTCGAATGAAGGTGTGGTGTCGGGCAATGGTCGAGACGCCGAGCGGCTGCATGAAGGTGCTGCAGCAAGTAGGGGTGGTGCAGGAAAGGATTGGCCCGCCAACCGATGGGGCGGGGCGTTATCGATCCGTCAGCGCGCGGTCGGTGATGCTAAGCAGGGTCTTTTCCATGTCCGGCTCGTCGCCGGAGCAGACGCACAACATTTCCGCTTCGCCATCACCGACCGAGAGATAGGCATGGCCCATCGTCGAATCGATATAGACGCTTTCGCCGGCCTTCAACCGCACCGGCGCGTACTGGTCCGTGTGCAGCTCGATTTCGCCCTTGAGCACGATCAGAAACTCTTCGCCGGCGTGTCGCGTCAGCGGACCGAACTCTTCCAGGGTGCGGGCGCGGGCATGGGCAAGGATCGGCACCATGCGTTTGCGCACGAGATCGGTGGCGAGATAGTGATAGTCGTAATTCCGGGTCAGTTGGCGCAACGTCGTGGTGGCCGAGGTCACCGAACGCCGCGTGCGGGCGGATGGCTGCTTGCTGTCGCCGCTCAACAGTTCCGTTACATGCACGCCGAGGCCGGCGCAGATCTGCAGCAGCTTGTCGTAGGTCAGCGACATCTGGTCGTTCTCGACCTTGGACAACGTCGACACGGCGACGCCGGTCAGATGGCTGACATCCTGAAGGGTCCAGCCGTGGTGCTTCCTCAGGTTCCGCAGGCAATCGCCGAGGTTTGGCTGTTCCGACATGGTTTTCTCCCGCAAGCGACAGTCCACTAGCTAGTTCAACTCCGCGCGCCTCGCAACATCCACCAAGAATTTTCCGATACGCTAAATATTGACCGTATCGGAAAATGATTTTACCAATGGCTATGCGCTCAGGAACCTCTTCTCCCAAAGTGATTGTCATCGGCGGCGGTATCGCCGGCCTTTCGGTCGCGGCCGCCGTCCAGGAATGGGCTTCTGTCACCCTCATCGAGCGCGAGGACCATCTCGGCTATCACGCCAGCGGTCGCTCGGCGGCCCTGTTTGCGGAAACCTACGGCAACACCACGGTGCGCGCGCTTTCGGTCGCCAGTCGACCGGCCATCGTCGACGGCGGCTTTGCCGAGCATGTGCGCGGCGCCCTGCATTTCGGCGGGCATGGCGACGACCGGATGGTCGACGAGCTGGCACGAAAGTACCAGGCGCTGGTGCCGAGCGTGCGGCGGCTTTCGCCTGATGAAGTCAACCGCCTGATCCCGGTCATCCGCGCCGACACCACCTGCGGCGGCGTCTATGAACCCGGCGCGCTCGATATCGACACCGGCAAGATGGTGCATGCCTGCGCCGCCTCGCTCAAGGCACGCGGCGGGACGGTGATCTCGGGCGAAGAGGTGTTGGAGATTTCCCGCCTCACCAGCCATTTCCTGGTGAGGACTTCGGCGGGCTCGCACACGGCCGACATGGTCGTCAACGCGGCTGGCGCCTGGGTGGACGTTGTTGCCGAACGGGCTGGTTTGCCCGGGCTCGGGTTCGCTCCGAAGAGACGCACCGCCTTCATGTTCGATCCACCAGAGGGGCTCGACGCGCGCAACTGGCCGCTCGCCGTCGACTTGCACGAGCGCTTCTATTTCAAGCCGGATGCCGGCAAGTTGATCGGGTCGCTGGCGGACGAAACGGATACGCCCCCCTGCGACGCTTATCCCGACGATCTCGACGTTGCGATCGCCGTCGACCGGATCGAGCAGGCGACGGAGTTTCGCATCGGCCGCCCGCAACGCCCCTGGGCCGGGTTGCGTACCTTTGCGCCGGATCGCACGCCCGTCGTCGGTTTCGATCCGCGTTTGCCCGGCTTCTTCTGGCTCGGCGGCCAGGGCGGTTATGGCTTCCAGGTGTCGCTGACTTTGGCGCGGATCGCCTCGGCGCTGCTTGGCGATGCCGGGATGCCCGAGGATGTCGCGGGCCTCGGCGTCACCTTCGACGCGCTTTCGCCCGATAGATTTATCGCAGTCGCCCAAGCGGCGCCGCTTGCTCCGGTCGGTGAATGACCGGGAGCGCCACCATCAACGAAACGTCGACCATGCTGTGGGGAGAGCCGCGCGGCGACGTCAACACCTAGGACAACCAGGAGCGTTTTCCATGAAATCCACCCATCTGATCCTGCGCACCGCGCTCGTCGCGTCGACAATCCTTTTCGGCGGCCAGGCCTACGCCAAGACCCTGGTCTATTGCTCCGAGGCGAGCCCGGAGACCTTCAATCCGATGATCGGAACGGCTGACAGCACCATGGACGCCGCCGCCAAGCCGATCTTCAACCGGCTGGTGGAGTTCAAGCCCGGCACGACGGAAGTTGGCCCGGCACTGGCCGAACGCTGGGACGTGTCCGAGGACGGCAAGGTCTACACCTTCCATCTGCGCCATGGCGTCAAGTTTCATGCCAACGCGCAGTTCACGCCGACGCGCGAATTCAACGCTGACGACGTGCTCTACACTTTCGACCGTCAGCGCGACGCCGACAATCCCTATCACAAGCTGTCGAACGCATCTTACGAGTACTTCAGCGCGCTGGGTCTGGGGCCGCTGATCGAGAAGATCGAGAAGGTGGACGACTACACGGTACGCTTCACGCTGACGTCGGCAAATGTCACGTTCCTGCCGAGCATTGCTCTCGACTATCTCTCGATCCTGTCGCTGGAACAGACCGAGAAGATGGTGGCGGCCGGCACGCCGGAACTGATCGACCAGGCGCCTGTCGGCACCGGGCCCTTCGTCCTCGAAGCCTATGCGCAGGACAGCCAGATCCGCTATGCCGCCAACAAGGACTATTGGAACGGTGCGCCGAAGATCGACACCCTGGTCTTTGCGATCACGCCCGAGCCGACGGTGCGCGTCACCCGGCTGAAGGCAAACGAGTGCCAGGTGGCGGCACCGCCCCCTCCGGGCGCCGTTGCCGAGCTCCGCAACGATCCCGACGTGACCGTCTACAATCTCGAGGGCCAGAACATCGGCATTCTCGGTTTCAACGTCGAGCACAAGCCGCTCGACGATGCGCGCATCCGCCTGGCGCTCGCCAAGGCCGTAAACCGCCAGGCGATCGTCGAGGCGGTGTATCAGGGGGCAGGCACGGTTGCCGGCAGCGTCGTGCCGCCGGCGCAACTCGGTGCTGCCAAGGACGCCGGCATCGACTACGATCCCGAAGGCGCAAAGGCGTTGCTGAAGGAAGCGGGCCATGAGGGCGACATTTCCGTCGCGCTCTGGGCCATGCCGGTCTCGCGGCCCTACAACCCGAATGCCCGCCGCATGGCGGAAATGATCCAGGCGGACTGGAACGCCATCGGCGTCAAATCCGAGATCGTCAGCTTCGAATGGGCGGAATATCTGGCCCGTACCGCCAAGGGAGAGCACGACGCTTTCCTGCTCGGCGGCAGCAGCGACAACGGCGACCCTGACAACATGCTGAGCTACCTTCTGAGCTGCGACGGCGTTGCCGGCGGTTCCAACCGGGCGCGCTGGTGTGATGCCGATTTCGAGAAGCTGCTTCAGGATGCGCGCGTTGCCGCCGATCCCAAGGAGCGCGCTGCGCTTTACGGCAAGGCACAGGCGATCCTGAAGGCTCAAGTGCCGGTGGCGCCGATCGCCCATTCGGTCGTGTCGATCCCGGTGCGCAACAACGTGAAGAACTATGTGCTCGACGCCTTCGGGCGCCAGAATTTTGCCAGCGTCGATATTGCGGAGTGATGGGGATGGACGGGATAGGCGCGAATGGCGGCACGCGCATGGCCGATCTGAGCCGGCTGCTTCAAGGCTATGTCAACGATGGTGCCGTTGGCGCTTCCCTCGCCGTTGCGTGCGGCGATGGCGAGACGGCTGCCGTAACCGCGGGGCTTTCCGATCGGGCGCGCGGGATTTCCGTTTCGCCGACGCAGCTGTTCAAGATCGGCAGTTGCACCAAGACGTTCACCGTCGCCGCACTGATGAAACTCGCTGAAAGCGGCGCCGTCGATCTCGATGCACCGATCTCGCGCTGGTTTCCGGATCTGCCGGGAGCGGCGGCCATTTCGGTCCGCCAGCTCGTCAACCATCGCGGCGGCCTGCCGGAGTTCGAATACGATATCCCGATGACGCCGGATCGTCTCTGGACGCCGGCCGAACTGGTCGATCTCGCCTTCCGGGTCGGTGGGCAGACGGCGTCCGGCGGCCCGGCGGTCTACAACAACACCGGGTATGTGCTGGCCGGCATGCTGATCGAAACGGTAACGAGCCAGTCGCTCGGCACCTATGTGCGCCGGCAGGTGCTCGAACCGCTCGGGCTCGAAAACACCTGGTCTCCGTCGACTGAAAGCTTCCCCGAGGAGCGGATGGTTCGCGGCTACTATCACCGTCCGCCGCCGGCGGCGGACGCCGGGGCGGGCATCGCCGCCGGCGCCGAGATGTGGCGCATGGACGGTGTGCTGCCCTATTCCGATGCGCTGCAGGATTCATCGGATTCGTTCCCGTTCACCGCGGCCTATGCCTGTGGCGACATGGTCTCGACCCCGAGTGACATGGTCGCGTTCATGCGGGCGCTCTATGGTGGCCGGCTCCTGGCGGCCGACATGTTCGGGCAGATGAGCGAACGTCGCGTTACCGTCAGCTTCCCCGGCACCCGAATGCGCGAGACGGGGGCTGGACTGTTCCAGAGCAGCTATGCCGGCCGGCTCCTCTATGGTCACCAGGGCAGCATTCCGGGCTACGTTACCGTGATGATGCACGAGCCGAAATCAGGCCTGACAATCGCGATGGCCAGCAATGTCGGCTCGGGCTACCGCATGTCCTTTTACGCCAGCGGGCTGCATGAGGTGCTTGATCGCGCGGTCGGTATCATCCTGGACGGTTGAGCTGCCACCCATATTTGCAACAACCAGGTCTCGACCGCCCTTTTCGGGCGGTCGAGTGCCTTTTGCCGCTACGAGATGACGACGTCGACCTTCTCGAAGGTCCTGACATCGATCAGGCCCTTGTCGGAGATGCGCAGTTCGGGAATGACGACCAGCGCCAGCAGCGAATGCTGCATGTAGGCGTTGTTCAGGCGGCAGCCGCAGAGGCGCATCGCCTCGACGAGTGCAGCGGCCTTGTCGGCCACGATCTCGGCGCGCTGGTCCGACATCAACCCCGCCACCGGCAGTTCCACGAGCGCAAGCTCCTTGCCGTCCTTGATCACCACGATGCCGCCGCCGACTTCGTGCAGGCGGTTGGCGGCCTTGGCCATATCGTCCTTGTTGGTGCCGACGACGATCATGTGGTGGCTGTCATGGGCGACGGTGCTGGCAACCGCACAGTCGCTGTCGTAACCGAAGCCGGAAACGAAGGCGTTGACGACGTCGCCGGTGCCGCGGTGGCGTTCCACCAGCGCGATCTGGCAGACGTCGTTTGCGCGGTCCATCTCGATGATGCCGCCCGCAGCCGAAAGCTCGGCCTCCAGCGCCCGCGTCGGGGCCTGGTTCTCGACGACACCGATCACCCGCACGCGCGCACGGCTTTCGTTGGAGTTGAGACCGATGTCGAAATCGCCCGCCTTCAGCGTCTTGCCGAGATGCACCGTGTCGCGGGCACTTGCCGGATAGACGAATGGCGGGATGTCCCGCACCAGGGCGCCGGAATCCGCCAGCAGTTCGCCGCGGGCAAACACCATCTCGATCGGCAGCGCGGCAAGATCCGAGGTGATGATCAGATCGGCGCGGCGACCCGGCGCGATCGAGCCGAGTTCGCGCTCGACGCCGAAATGCTGGGCGGTGTTGAGCGTCGCCATCTGGATGGCGGTAATCGGCTTCAGCCCTTGGGCGATCGCGTGGCGCACCACCCGGTTCATGTGGCCGTCGTGCACGAGCGTGCCGGAGTGGCTGTCGTCGGTGCACAGCAGGAAATTGCGCGGATCGACGCCGGCTTCCGTGATCGCCTTGACCTGGGCGGCGACGTCGAACCAGGCGGAACCGAGCCGGAGCATGGCGCGCATGCCCTGCCGGACGCGGGCGATCGCGTCCTCGACCGTCGTTCCCTCATGGTCGTCGGCAGGCCCGCCGGCAGCATAGGCGTGAAACTCGCGGCCGAGATGCGGCGAGGCATAGTGCCCGCCGACGGTCAGTCCGGCGTCCTGGGTCGCCGCGATCTCGGCCACCATCTTTTCATCGTTGAAGGCGACGCCCGGGAAATTCATCATCTCGCCGAGCCCGATGATGTTGGGCCAGCTGAGCGCCTCCGCCACGTCCTTGGCTGAGAGTTCGGCGCCGGCGGTCTCAAGCCCAGGCGCGCTCGGCACGCAGCTCGGCACCTGGACATAGACGTTGACCGGAAGGCTCTGCGCCTCGTCGTTCATCAGCTTTACGCCGGCAAGGCCGAGCACGTTGGCGATCTCATGCGGATCGATGAACATTGTCGTGGTGCCATGCGGGATGACGGCGCGGGCAAATTCGGTGACGGTGACGAGGCCGCTTTCGACATGCATATGCGCGTCGCAGAGCCCCGGCACGAGATAGCGGCCGTGAGCGTCGACGACTTTCGTGCCTTCGCCGATCGTGTGGCTGGCGTCGGCGCCGACATAGGCGAAGCGACCGGCTTTGACGGCGATGTCGGTATTGGGGATGATCTCGCCGGAATAGACGTTGACCCATTTGCCGTTGCGGATCACCAGGTCCGCCGGTGTGCGGCCCATGGCGACGTCGACGAGCTCGGGTGCGGTCCTCGACCAGGATTGAAGCATGAGAGGTTCCTTCGAGTGGAGACTGTATCGGCGCCCCTTCGCGCGACTGGAGAAAGGGGCGCCGGGAGGCGTTACTGGGTCTGGGCGACGAGCGCTGCCGCGAGCAGGGCGACGAACCACATCACCGGCTTTACATCACCCGCCCGGCCGCAGACCAGCTTGATCAGGACATAGGCGATGATGGCCAGCGACAGGCCGAGCGTGATCGAGAATGTCAGCGGGATCAGCACGATGGCGAGGAAGGCAGGGATCGCCTCGTCAAGGTCGGTCCAGCGGATCTTGCTCATCGGTTCGGACATGAAAAGGCCGGTGAGGATCAGCACCGGCGCCGTCGCCACAGCCGGAACCAGCGACAGGAGCGGCGACAGGAACAGGAACGGCACGAACAGAAGGCCGGCGACAAGGGCGACCAGCCCGGTGCGGCCGCCCTGGGCAATGCCGGCACCCGATTCCAGATAGACGGTGGCGGGGCTGGTGCCGAGCGGCGCCGATATCAGTGCGGCGACGGCGTCGACATGCATGGACTGCTTGATGTTGCGCGGCAATCCCTGCTCGTCCTTCAGGTCCGCCGCTTCAGCAAGACCGAGGAAGGTCGAGAGCGCCTCGATGAAGTTGGTGAACAGGAAGACGAAGATGAACGGCACGTAGATCAGGCTGAGAGCGCCGATAAGATCGATCTGGCCGACGAAGCTGAAGTCGGGTGCTGCGGAAAAGCCGCTCCAGTTGACCAGCGTGTGCACGTCGGGTGTCTCCGGCGAAAACGCGCTGCCATCGCCCCACCAGCGGCCGATCGGGATCGACAGGATGGTGGTGAGGATCATGCCGGCCATCATGGCGCCGGGGACCTTTCGGACAACGAGCGCCACGGTGAGGATGAAGCCGGCAATGAAGGTGAGGGTGACGGGGTTGAAGGTCGTCAGCCCGACGATCGTATCGGGATTGGCCACGATGAACTTTGCGTTTTCAAAGCCGATCAGCGCGATGAACAGGCCGATGCCGCAGGCAATGCCATAGCGCAGGTCGACCGGAATCGCCTCGATGATCGTCTGGCGCAGGTTGAAGAAGGCCATGACGGTGAAGAGCACGCCGGCCCAGAAGACGCAGCCGAGCGCGATTTCGAGCGGCACGTTGGCACCAACGACCATCGTATAGGCAAACAGCGCATTGATGCCCATGCCAGGTGCCACAAGGATCGGGCTTCGGGCATAGAGCCCCATGGCGCAGCTACCGACGAAGCTGACGAGCACGGTCGCCGTGACGCCGGCCGAAAACGGAATGCCCGCATGCGACAGGATCGACGGGTTGACGACGATCACGTAGGAGGCGGCAAGGAAGGTCGTGAGACCGGCGAGAATCTCGGTGCGGATCGTCGAGCCGAATTTGGAGATCTGGAAGTAGCGGTCGAGCAGGCCGGCGAGCCAGGAGGCTTGCGCTCTGCCTGAGGCTGGCTCCACGCCCTTGGGTTGGTAGTTCATTCGTGTTCCCCTTTTTTTGAAATGAGGAAGGGGCCGGCAGTGCCGACCCCTTCCAAGGCTTTATTCCGCCGCTGCGGCGCGCTCTTCCTCGCCACCATTCCCATGAAGCGGCGAGATCACTTTCAGCTGAACGCAATCGACGACCCCGAGATCGGTGATGGCATATTCCGGGATCGCGGTGATTTGAAGCACGAACATGTACATGAACGGCCATGGCAGGGTGCAACCGAGCGCACGCGCCGCGTCGTCCAGCTCCTCCTCCAGCGCCGCCATTTCCGATGGCTCGATGTCGGAGACGATGCCGCCGATCGGCAGGTGCAGGAAGGAGACGACCTTGCCGTCCTTCACCACCACCTGGCCGCCATGGTTGGCGATCAGGTGGTTGATCGCGACCAGCATGTCTTGCGGGTTCGCGCCGATGCAGATGATGTTGTTGTCGTCGGGTGCTGTCGAACTTGCGATCGCGCCTTCGCGCAGTCCGAAGCCGGAGGTGAAGGCGACGGGACGGTTCTTCGTCTTGCCGTAGCGCTCGACGACGGTGACATACTGGATGTCCTGGGCCGGGTCTGCGAGCACGCAGCCGTCTATCACCGGCAAGGTGACATCGCGGCGGGTGCGCACGAAGATCTTCTCTGGCGTGACGGCGATCGCCATGGCACGGGCGGTGTCGCCGGAGCCGTCGTAACGCAGTTTCAGGTCGTCGAGTTCAAGCGGCGCGACCTTCATCGAGGTGAGCAATGCCGCGCTGCGCGGCGGCGGCACCAGTTCGATGGCCATGCGGCCGTCGCGGGCGACCTCCTCGCCCTTGGCGATGACGGCGTCGATGCGGAATTCGCGCAGGTCGTTGACGAGCAGGATGTCGGCCGCCCGGCCAGGCGAGATCGAACCGACCTTGTCGTCGATGCGCAGCGCATCGGCGCCGTTGATCGTTGCCATCTGGATCGCCGCCATCGGCGAGATGCCCATGGCGATCGCCATGCGGACCATGTTGTCGAGGTGGCCGCGCTTCAAGATGTCGCTGGCAACGACGTCGTCGGTGCAGAAGCTGATGCGGCGCAGCGCCTTCACGCCCATTTCGGTGACGATGCGCAGGTTGTCGGAAAGGAAGTGGGAGATCGAGGATTCGCGCACGACGACGTGCATTCCGGCCCGAAGCTTCTCAAGCATTTCCTCCGGCGAGTAGCTTTCGTGGTCGGCACGCACGCCGGACTGCTGGTAGCCGTTGAGGCGCGCGCCGCGCGTCATCGGGCAGCAGCCGAGCACCGGCAGCCGGCTCCTTTCGGCAAGCTCCAGTGCTGCGAGCACGTCCGGGTCTTCTTCCTGGATGAACTCGCGCACCGTTTCCCAGATACCGACGCATTCCGGCCAGTGATGGGTGGCCTGGTGGTCGGCCGGGCTGAAGTAATGGCCGACGGTGGAGCGCGGCATGGTGTAGGGGGTCTTGCACGGCGCGCCCCAGAACACCTTCAGCGGTGTCTCCCTGGCCTCGTCGAGGAATTCGCGTGCGGCGGACGGCCCGCCGACGACGATGATCTGGTCGAGGCCGGTGACGATCGAGGTTGTGCCGAGCGGCACGACCGCCTTGGCAAAGCTCGTCAGCGACATTTTCGAGCATTCGACATGCAGATGGCCGTCGATCATGCCCGGCGCCAGGTACTTGCCAGTGGCATCGATGATCTTCGTGTCCGGCCCGATATAATCGGAGATATCGCCGACGGCGATGATCCGCTCGCCATAGATCGCGACGTCGGCCTGGTAGATCTCTTCCGAAACGACGTTGACCAGCCGGCCGCCGCGGATCGCCAATGTGGCCTTGTTGCCGGTGCCCGAGGCTGCCCGGATAAATTCTCTGATATCGCTCACTGAAACGTCTCCCTTAGCGTCGACAAATAGTCCCAGTTTGGTTTCGTTTGTACAATGGGCCGAAATGGCGTATTTCTCGGACATATCATCCAAGATTTTGGACGAAACATGGACCTCTCGCTTCTCGACTGCTTCGTCAAAGTTGCCGATTCCCGTTCGATTTCAGCGGCTTCGCGCCTTCATCGGTTGCCGAAATCGACGCTCAGCCACAAGATCCGCCAACTGGAGGATGAGTTCGGTATCGAACTCTTCGTGCGGGAGGGGCACCAGCTGCATGTGACCGATGCCGGAGCCGAATTCCTGCGCTATGCCCGGCTGATCCAGTCGAATTGCGAGGATGCGGCAACGGCCATGGCCGAGATGCGCCAGGAGGTGGCGGGCACGCTGCGCGTCGGCTCGACCGGCGAGTTCGGCACCACGATCACATCCGAGCTGCTCTACGCCTTTCGGCAGCAATACCCGCAAGTCAATCTCGACGTGGTTTTCCTGAGCTCCAGGCAGCCGTTCTCCGACGTCACCGAACAGGCGCTCGACGGCATCTTTCACTGGGGCGAACCGTCTGATGTCGACTATATCAGCCGGCGGCTTTCGGTCTCTTCCTACGGCCTGTTTGCCAGTGCCGACTATATCGCCCGGCATGGCCAGCCTTCGACGCCTGACGCGCTTGCCGGCCATCGCGGCCTTGTCTTTCGCCAGCCGACACGGTTGCAATCCTGGTATCTGACACGCGAGGGTGCCGGCGAGGTCGATCTGCTTCCGGCCGCAACCTGCACCACCAACGACTATTGGACGATCAAGTACTTCGCGGTCGCCGGCGAGGGTATCGCCTACCTGCCGGAATTCTTCGTCGAGACGGAGCGGCAGGCGGGGTTGCTGCAGCCGGTGCTTTCCGAATGGTCGTCGCCGAAAACGGCGATCAACCTGATCTATTCGCGCCGCCGGCACGTCTCGAAGCGCTTCAGGGCTTTCGTCGACTTCTGCATCGACTTCTACCGTGATCGCGAGCGCGCCAGCATTCCGCGTTACTACGTCGAGAAGGTCAGCATGCCGGGTGCCGCGGGGCGCTGACGTCGTGGAACGTCCGGGTCAACTGGCGGCTCTGAAAGCCAGTTCGACATAGGCGGCCACATGCTTTTCCTCGATGTCGGACAGGGACAGCATCTTGATGTGCCGACGCCCCTTGCCTTGACCCATCAGCACGCCATGCGGGTCGGGGAGAGCTGCGCCCTCGCTGAACTCCAGCGTTACGTGTGCCGAATAGGGAAATATGCCGCAAAACGGCCGCGCGGCGGAAAACAGCAGGCCGCCATATTTGATCTCTTCCGAAAGGCCAAGCCCGGACGCCAGCACGATGTCGCGCAGCCTCGTGACGATCGCGAACTGGGTCGGGCCACGGTCGCCGATATCGGCAAGGAAGGTTTCGATACGCTTATCCATCACCGCTCTCTCATGATGTGTGCAATGATTTGAGTTCCTGCGAGGGTTGTGCGCCGATGCATGGCATCCGGCAAGCGTCATGCGGCCTATCGGATGGGAACTTTCCGCCAGCGCTCAAACGATGAGGTCATTCGGGATGACGATCCGGGCGGACAAGCCTCGCTCGGCCCGATTTTGCAGGGCCAGCGTTGCGCCGGCGTGCTGGAGCGCGAGTTCGGCGATGCTGAGGCCGAGGCCGCTGCCGATGGCGGCCTTGAAGCGGCCGCGGAAGAAGCGCTCGGTGACATGCGGCATTTCTTCCGGCGGTATCCCCGGGCCTTCATCGTCGATCGTTATCGTCGTGGATGCGCGACTTCTGTCGAGCGAACAGCGGATAACACCGCCGGTTGGCGAATGGTGGAGTGCATTTTCCATCAGGTTGCGGGCGGCGAGCCGCATGAGGTCCGCATTGATCCTGACCCGGAGCGCGAGAAGGTCCGGGTCGATCAAGATCGTGGCCGCCCGGCCGGCGTGACTGAGCAGTTCGGTCCTCAGCGAGGCCAGCATCTCGCCCGAGTTGACTTCGGCCGTGGCCCGCGCTGTTTCCGATGCTTCGACCGAGGCGATGTCGAGCAATTGCCGGACGAGCCGTCCGGTGCGGTCGACGCCCGCAACGATCTGGCCAAGCGCCTTTTCGCGGATCTCGGCATCGTTGCTGGCAAGTGCCACCTGGGCCTGGGTCTTCAGCCCGGCAAGCGGCGTCCTCAGCTCATGGGCGGCAAAGGCAATGAAATTCTGCTCGCGCTGACGCGCGCCGGCGACGCGGCTGAAAAGGCCGTTGAGCGCGCCAAGCACCGGAGTGATCTCGCTTGGCGCCGCGGTTTGACCGATCGGATGCAGGTCGGAGGCATCACGCGCAGCGAGGTCGCCTGCGAGTTTTCTGAGGGGTGCCAGCCCGCGCCCGACGCTCAGCCAGATGAGCGTTGCCAGCAGCGGGACGATCAGAAGCGCGGGAAAGAGCAGGCCCTTGACCACGTCATTGACCAGCCTGTCGCGGATGCGCAGGTTGTCGCCGACCAGCACGCGCACGCCGAGCTCGGCGTTTTCGACCGCATAGACCCGCCAGGTCTCGCCGTTGATCACCGTTTCGGAAAGGCCGGTGGCATGTGCCGACAATGTCGTCTCCGGCGCGCTTTCCGACCTGCCGATCAGCGTCCCGTCCAGCGACCAGATCTGGCAGGAAAGCTGCCGGTCATAGTGCGGGTGGTCGAGCACCGGGATCCTGGCTTTCGTCTGGGCCGGCCTGTCCGGGTCGATCTCCTGGTTGACCACCAGCGAGCTCACCATCTTTGCCGCCTCCATCAGCCGGGCGTCGAGCACCTGCTCGACTTCGGCGCGGGTGCTGAAGAAGATCCACAGCGTGGCCGAAAGCCACATGAGCCCGGTGGTGACGAGCAGGATGAAGAACAGGCGGGTGCGGATCGATCGCATCAGTTGCCGCCGCCGAGCCGGTAGCCGATGCCCCTGACGGTTTCGATCAGGCCAGGACCGAGCTTGTTGCGCAGGTGGTGGATATGCACCTCGACGGCGTTGCTTTCGACCTCTTCCTGCCAACCGTAGAGCTTGTCCTCCAGCGTCGCCTTGGACAGGATGGTGCCGGGTTGCGACATCAACGCATGCAGGATCGAGTATTCGCGGCGCGAGAGCCTGACCGGGATACCCGCTTTTTCCACCGATTGCCGGGCAGGGTCGAGCCGGATCGTCGCCCATTCGACAAGGGCCGTCGAACGACCGGCAGAGCGGCGTGCGAGCGCGCGCAAGCGTGCCGCCACCTCGTCGAGATCGAAGGGCTTGCCGAGATAGTCGTCGGCGCCCATGTCGAGCCCGCTGACGCGATCGGCGACCGTGTCGCGGGCGGTCAGCAACAGTACCGGCGTATCGTCGCGCCCGTCGCGCAGCTTCTTCAGGACGTCGATGCCGGAGCCATCCGGCAACATCAGGTCGAGGACCACGGCGTCGAAGCTGCCAGCCGCGAGCGCCGCATCTGCGCTCTCACGAGTGGCGACGGCATCGGTGGTAAAGCCGGCAAGCGCCAGCCCGACCTTCAGCCCGTCACGCAAAATGTCATCGTCTTCGACAATCAGTACCCGCACTCGGATCTCCACGCTGTATTCGGCAACGGTTGTTTATCACGTCCCTTAAGGCAGCCTTAAGGTAGCGCCTTCCTCTGGGGCCATCGTAACAAGCCCTTCGAGTCGATGAATGTCCGATAAAGAACAGCCGAATCCATTGCCGTCAGCCATAACCGATCGGTGCGCCGGCGTAACGCTGACGCGCCGCAGCCTTTTCGTCGGCGCAACCGCCGTCCTGTTATCAGGTTGTGCCGCAACGGCGCGCCCGACGCCGAAGCCGGTGGTGGTCGAGCCGCCGCCGCCGGTAAAGGGCGTGGTTCCCGCGATGTATCAGGCGATGCCGAACGAGCAGTTTCCCATTCCCGCCGTAAATATCGCCGAGGTCGATCCGAAATTCTGGCGCCAGGAGGTCGATTATCCGACGCAAGAGCGCCCGGGCACGATCATCGTCGATACGCCGGCGAAGTATCTCTACCACGTGTTGCCCGGCCAGCGCGCCATGCGCTACGGCATCGGCGTCGGTCGCGAAGGCTTTGCCTGGTCCGGACGCGCGGTCGTCGCCTACAAGCGCAAGTGGCCGCGCTGGACGCCGCCCGACGAGATGGTGGCACGCCAGCCGAAGCTCGAGCCCTACAGCATCAAGAATGGTGGCATGGGGCCGGGCCTGAAAAACCCGCTCGGAGCACGGGCCCTCTACATCCACCAGGACGGCAGGGACACGCTCTACCGCATCCATGGCAGCCCCGAGGCGCGCTCGATCGGCAAGGCCGTCTCGTCCGGATGCATCCGCATGCTCAACCAGGATGTGGTCTATCTGCACGACCAGGTGCGCGACGGCAGCCCCATCGTCGTCATCCCCGATCCGTCGAAGGCCCATCTCGCCGCGGGCTGATCACGGTTCGAGACGAAGTCTATTCCTCTGGCCCCCTGCGGGCCAGAGTTGGGAACCGTACACCGGCATGTCAGTGACGCGCCGGCCTCAAGCGGCTCCAGATCGGTGCGACCACATTGCCCATGACGACAATGGTGATGGCGCCGACGACGATCGCAAGCAGCGCCTGCTGTGCGGACGTGGCGATCCAGCCGATCAGGCCCGGTGCAATGGCGAGCGCCTGGACGATCGCTCCGGAGATGTCGTGGATAAGGTGTTCCGGCCCGGCATAGCCCATCTGGGCGGCGCCATGGACCAGAATGCTGCCGCCGACCCAGAGCATGGCGGCCGTGCCGACGCCGGCGAGTATTTTCAGGAAGACGGGCATGCCGATCACGAGGCCGCGGCCGAGGGCGCGCAGCGCCGAGACCGACGTCTTGGCCAAAGCGACGCCGGCATCGTCGGCTTTGACGATCAGGGCGACCACGCCGTAGACGGCAAGGGTGATGGCGATGCCGACCGAGGCGAGCACGGCGGCCTGCATGTAGATGCTGGCGTCGGCGACGGACGACAGCGTCAGTGCCATGATCTCGGCCGACAGGATGAAGTCGGTGCGCACCGCGCCCGAGACCTTTTCGTTTTCGAGCGCTACGGGGTCGGTCTTGTGTCCGAGCACGGCGTTTTCGTGCTGGTGGGCCGCATGCGGAAAGAAGACGCCATAGAGCTTCTCGGCACCTTCGTAGCAGAGGAAAATGCCGCCCAACATCAAGAGTGGGTTGATCGCCCAGGGGGCGAAGTAGCCGAGCAGCAATGCGCCCGGCAGCAGAAACAGGATCTTGTTCTTGAGCGAGCCGAGTGCGATGCGGCCGATGATCGGCAATTCGCGTTCGGGCGTCAGTCCGACGACGTAGCGTGGGGTCACGGCGGCGTCGTCGATCACCACGCCTGCCGCCTTTGCTCCGGCCTTTGCGGTCTGGGCGGCGACGTCGTCCAGCGAGGCGGCCGCCATCTTGGCGATGGCAGCGATATCGTCGAGCAGGGCGATGAGACCAGTAGCCATGAAATGCCAAGCCTTTGTGCTGAAATTCGGTTCGAGCAGTCGCTCTTTAAGGATTCGGCAGTAACCACCACCGCGTGTCGAGTCAACGATGAGCGCACGTTGCCGCTGGCGAACACAGTTTCGTGAGACGGCAGGCACGGCTCATTGGTTGACGTTTGACGACTTTCGATTTACGTCTGACGAAATATGAAATTCGTCAGACGTAAATCGAAAGTGAAACTCATGGACGACGGCATCGACCAGCTGACCGCCACGCATCAGGAAAACGTCGAGCGGATCCTGGAATCGGCAGAGCGGCTGTTTCGACATTTCGGGTATTCCAAAACCAATGTGGCCGACATCGCCCGCGATCTCGGCATGTCGCCAGCCAACATCTATCGCTTTTTCGCCTCCAAGGCAGAGATCCACCAGGCGATCTGCGGCCGGCTGCTGGATGCGAGTTGCCAGATGGCGCAGGACATTTGTCGGCTGCCGATAAGTGCTCCGGAGCGCCTGCGGCAGTATCTGCGCGCGCAGTACCAGATGACGGTCGAGGTCATGCTCGACGATCAGAAGGTGCACGAAATGGTCGTCATCGCCATGGAGCGCGACTGGCATGTGATCGACATGCACATCGATCGTCTGCACGCCCTTTTCGCCGACGTGATCCGCGAGGGCATCGAAGCGGGAGAATTCCCCGAGCAGGATGTCGATATTGCCTCCCGATGTTTCGGCGCGGCCACGGTGACCCTCTGTCACCCGCAGATGGTGGCGCAATGTCTTTCGAAGGCAAACCGGGCGACGCCCGAACAATTGATCGAGTTTGCGATCAAGGCCCTGAAAAACTGACGAACTGCAGATGGCCCTCATGCGGCCGGTATGGCTGATGCCACCTTTAGGAGTGCGGAAATGCCCTTGCCCGTTCAAACCCGTCGCCGCTTCTCCTCCGGCGGAACGATGGTTCTTCTTGCCGCGATCTCGCTCCTGCTCGCCGCCTGCTCCGAGGAGGCCGAGGAAGCAAAGCCCGTCGTGCGGCCGGTCAAGGTCATCGAGATCGGCGATGCGGGCGAGGCGCGCCAGATGAACTATTCGGGCGTTATCAGGGCGCGCACGGAAATGAACCTCGGCTTCCGGGTCGGCGGCAAGATCACCGAGCGCCTGGTCAATGTCGGCGACCGGGTGAAATCCGGCGACCTCATCGCGCGCATAGATGCGACCGACTACGAGCTTTCGGTCAAGAGTGCCGCTGCAAATCTGGAGGCCGCCGAGCGTCAGGTCGAGACAACGGCGCTGGTACGCACGCGCGCCGAACAGCTTTTTGCCAAGAAGGTCGCCTCCAAGGCGCAACTGGATCAGGCGACGCTTGGGCACAGCCAGGCGATGGCCAGCCGCGATGCGGCAGCATCCGCACTCGCCCAGGCGAAAAACCAGGTGACCTATACAGAGCTGATGGCCGACCGCAGCGGCATCGTCGCTTCAATCGCCGCCGATGTCGGCCAGGTCGTCGGCTCCGGAACGCCGGTCGCCACTGTCGCTGCCGAGGGCGAGAAGGAAGTGCTGATCGCGGTTCCCGAAGTCGATGTCGCCAATTTCAAGCCGGGCATGGCGGTCAAGGCCGGGTTCTGGTCGGATCAGGGGCTCATGCTCGACGGCAAGGTTCGCGAAGTTGCCGGCAGCGCAGAACAGCCGTCCAGAACCTTTGCGGTGCGCGTCAGCCTGCCCGACGATCCGCGTATCCTGCTCGGCATGACGGCGACGATCCTGGCTTCGGCCGCCGACGCCGACCGCCACCTGTCCGTGCCGCTTAGTGCCCTGGCGCAGAAGGACGGCGGAACGACGGTTTGGGTCGTCGACCGTGGCAGCCAGACGGTCAGGAGCCGCACGGTCACCGTCGCCGATTTCACCAGTGACGGCGTGCGCGTGCTCGACGGCCTGAAACGCGGCGATCTCGTCGTGGCTGCCGGCACGCAATTCATGACGGAAAACCTGAAGGTGGCGATCTCGGGCGATGTCGCTCGCCAATCCGCCGGAAACGATCAGACCGCAGCCACCGAAATCGTGCGCTGAGCCAACCCAACCGCGGAATGACGCCGATGTCCAAGTCCACCGAAGAAAAGCGGCCTTTCAACCTTTCGCGCTGGGCGATCGCCCATCCCAGCATGGCGCGGTTCCTGTTCGGCCTGATCATCATTACCGGTGTTTTCGGGCTGATGCGCATGGGACAGAAGGAAGATCCCGATTTCACCTTCCGCGTCATGGTGGTGCAGGCTTTCTGGCCGGGCGCCTCGATCAAGGAGATGGAGGACCAGGTCGTCAACAAGATCGAGCGCAAGCTGCAGGAGACGCCGCACCTCGATTTCGTGCGTTCCTACACCCGCGCCGGTAGCGCGATCATCACCCTGCAGGTCGAAGGCGATACCAATGCCGAGCAGGTCGCCGACGCTTTCTATCAGGTCCGCAAGAAGGTCGGCGATATCGCCAGCGAGCTGCCGGAAGGCCTGCACGGGCCCTATTTCAACGACGAGTTCGGCGACACCTTCATCACCCTGAATTCGCTGAGTGGCGATGGCTACAGCTACCCGGAACTGAAGGCGTTCGCGATCCAGGCGCGCGACATGCTCTTGACGACGCCCGGCGTCGAAAAGGCGGTGATCCTGGGCGACCAGCCGGAAAAGATCTTCATCGACGTTTCCTCCAAGGTGCTGGCGGCGCGCGGCCTGACGCTCAACGATCTGAGGAACACCATCGCCGGCCAGAACAGCGTCGATCCGGCCGGTTCGGTCGATACCGGGTCGCGCTCCGTGCGCATTGCCGTCGAGGGCGGACTCGACAAGGTCGAGGATCTGAAGAACCTCAGCGTCAGGGCCGGCGGGCAGGTGACCCGCCTTGGCGATATCGCCACGGTTTCCCTGGGGCTGGAAGATCCCTATTCGCGCAAGTTCCGCTTCAACGGTGAGGACAGCGTGCAGATCGGCGTGGTCATGGCCAAGGGCTTCAAGGTCACCGATGTCGGCAAGGCCGTCGAGGAAACGTATAAACGCTTCGAGGCGTCACTGCCCTATGGCGTCAGCGTGGACCAGATCGCAAACCAGCCCGAGGTGGTCACCGAAGCCGTCGGCGAATTCATGAAGGCGCTGGGCGAGGCGCTGGTGATCGTGCTCGTCGTCTCGTTCCTGTCGATCGGCTGGCGCTCTGGCCTGGTGATCGCCATCACCATTCCGCTGGTGCTGGCAGCCACCTTTGCCATCATGTACGAGCTCGGCATCGACTTGCAGCGCATCTCGCTCGGCGCGCTGATCATTGCGCTCGGGCTGCTGGTGGACGACGCGATGATCGTCGTCGAGATGATGGAGCGGAAGCTGGAGGAGGGGCTCGTCAAGGTCGAGGCTGCAAGCTTCGCCTATACCTCGACGGCTTTCCCGATGCTGACCGGCACGCTGATCACCACAGCCGGCTTCATTCCCGTCGGTTTTGCAGCCTCGACCGCGGGCGAATATGTCCGTTCGCTGTTCTATGTTGTCGGTATCGCGCTGGTGGTCTCGTGGTTCGTGGCGGTCTATTTCACGCCCTGGCTCGGCAACATGATCCTGAAGCAGCGTTCCCATGCCGGCGGCCATCACGACGTGTTCGATACCCGCTTCTACCGGCGCCTGCGCTCGACGGTGTCCTGGGCGGTTCGCCATCGCGTCATCGTGCTGTCGATGACGCTTGTCGCCTTCTTCGTGAGCCTGTGGGCGTTCCAGTTCATTCCGAAGAACTTCTTCCCGCAGTCCTCCCGTCCGGAAATCCTCGTCGATCTCTGGCTGCCGGAAGGCACGAGCATCAAGGAAGTCGAGAGTGAGGCCAAGGCGCTGGAAGCGCGGATGATGGACGATGCCGACAAGCGCTTCATCGCCACCTATATCGGCGAAGGCGCTCCGCGCTTCTTCCTGCCGCTCGACCAGCAATTGCGCAACCCGAATTTCGCCCAGCTTTTGATCATGGCCAATGACGAGCCGGCGCGCGAGCGGCTGATCGTGAAGCTGCGCAAGATCCTTGCCGAGGACTTCCCGTCGATCCGCTCCAAGGTCGACCGCCTCTTCCTAGGCCCTCCGACCGGCTGGCCGGTGCAGATGCGCATCACGGGCCCGGACCGCCAGGAGGTCCGCCGCATCGCCGATCAGGTGAAGGCGAAGTTTGCCGAAAACCCGCAGCTCGGTGCCGTGCACGACGACTGGCTGGAGCCGGTAGCGGCGATGAAGCTGGTGGTCGACCAGGATCGCGCCCGCGCGCTCGGCGTCACGTCGCAGCGCATCCGCCAGATGCTGCAGGCAAGCATGTCCGGCGTACCGCTCGACACGTTCCGCGACGGCGAAGAAACCGTCTCGATCGTCGCGCGTGAGCCGGACGCAACCCGGGCGCTGCTGTCGTCGGTGGAATCGATCTATATCCCGACCGATTTCGGCAGCTTCGTTCCGCTGTCGCAGGTGGCCAAGGTGGTGCCGGTGCTCGAGCAGGGCATCGAATGGCGAAGGGATCGTCTGCCGACGATCACGGTTCGCGGCACCCTGCCGGACGGCGTGCAGCCGAACGACGTGGCATTGAAGATGTATGGCGACATGCAGGGACTGCGCGACGGCCTGTCGCCCGGCTACAGCGTCAGCATCCAGGGCGGAGCCGAGGATGCCGCCGAAAGCCAGGGCTCGATCGCCGCCAAGGCGCCGATCATGCTGGCCGTCATCGTCGTGCTCCTGATGATCCAGCTCCAGCATTTCGGAAAGGCGATGCTCGTTCTGGCGACCGGCCCGCTCGGCATCATCGGCGCGGCGGCGGCGCTGTTGATCAGTGGCGCGCCCTTCGGCTTCGTCGCGATCCTCGGCGTCATCGCCCTGCTCGGCATCATCATGCGCAACTCGATCATCCTGGTGGACCAGATCGATCAGGACATTGCCGCGGGCATGGAGCGCTCGGAAGCCATCATCGGCTCGGCCGTGCGCCGGTTTCGCCCGATCATGCTGACGGCGCTGACCGCGGTTCTGGCGCTGATCCCGATCTCGCGCGGCGTCTTCTGGGGGCCGCTCGCCTATGCGATGATGGGCGGGATCCTGGTCGCGACCGTTCTGACGATCCTGGTGCTGCCGGCCGGCTACGCGCTGTTTTTCGGTCGGGAGCCGAAGAAGCGCACGCCGGAGCCTGAGGTTGCCGAAGCGACGAGCCCGGAACCGGGCGCGACGGTGCTCTATCCGCCGGCAGTGGCGGCGGAGTAGCGTCGAACGACCGTCAGGGACGCTCGTCCGATGCCGGATGCGCTTCGTTCGCCGCCACGGCCACGCTTCTACGGCGCGAAACGATGCCTGCCGGCGAATAATGCGGTAGGGTCACCCGGATTGAGACGCCTTTCAGGGGATTCGGGTGAAGCGAGACGTTTTCTTTTGCAGCATGATCGCCGGCGCATTGTCGCTGACATCACCGGCGCATGCGCAGTGGCAGGCGGTGGAAAAGACCAATACCTATGCCATCTCCGGACAAACCGGCGCCGAGCTCTATGCCTCGATCGGAGAACGCGGGCCCAAGGTCGGCGGACTGGTGCGCGCCATCGCCCACACCGATTTCAAGCTGACCTGGACCAGGAAATACGAGCCGCAGGATGGCGGCTGCACATTGGTGACTGCCAAGCCGAAGCTGATCATCACCTATACGCTACCAAAGCCGTCAAAGCCGCTTGAGGGCGCGATGGCGCAGAATTGGGAGACGTTCATCGCGGGCGTTCGCGACCACGAGCGCGTGCACGGCGATTTCATCAAGGATCTGGTCAAGGCGATCGAGGCAACATCGGTCGGGCTGTCGGTCGCGGGCGACCCCAATTGTCGCAAGATCAGGACCGAGTTGACGCGGCGGCTCGGCGAACTGTCCATGGCACAACGTCAAAGAAGCCGCGATTTCGACCGGGTCGAACTCAGCGCCGGCGGCAACGTCCACCAGTTGATCCTCAACCTCGTCAACGGAACCGGCAGCCGCTGACGCAGCGACAGGGCCGTCTCACTCTTTCGCCAAGGTGGATGCCGATGCCGCGCCAATAGACGCCCCGCGACGTTCGCAGTCGTGACGCGGTCCATCGCCCAAGCCGTCCCGTACCGACACGGTGGTCGGATACAGGAGGCATGTCCGCTCTTTGGAGGAGCGTTCTCGGCGGGCGAGTATCACAGGTGCACCGGACGAACGTCATTTACCCGAAGGTCAGCCGTGCGCCTGGTGTCGCCGGATTACTTCATGAATTCCCTGATCTTGTAGGCGACCTCGGTGCGGTTGGTCGCATTCAGCTTCTTCATGATGTTTCTGATATGAACCTTCACGGTGCTCTCGCACAGGTCCATCTCATAGGCGATGATCTTGTTGGCTTTACCGCGGCGCAAGGCTTCGGCAACCTCGATCTCGCGCGGCGTGAACAGACTGTCGGAGCAGCGCGCACCGTTGACGACGGAGTTGATTGCCTCCCTCATCGTCAGAATGCTGCTTGCCGGAACGAAGACGCCGCCGGCGCGGGCCAGCGCAATGGCCTCGGCCGCGACATTGATGCCGACATTGCTTGGAATGTAGCCGCGGGCGCCGCATTCGAGTGCCTTGAGGATCTGGCCGAGTTCGTCCGTTTCGGCGACCACGATCACTGGGCTGTATTTGAACTTCTCGACCAGCGTCTCGATCTTTTCGCAGATGGCGAGGTCGCCGACCTTGCCGCCGCCAACGATCAGGAGAACTGCGGACGGATCTGCAGGCAGTTTGCGGCTGCGCCATTCTTCAAAGGATCCGACGGTGATGATCGTCAGGTCGGGGTCGTAACCGGTCAGGCTCTTCGAGAGGCATTCCCGGTCGAGGGCACGGGGGTCGATGAGGAGGATGTAATCGACGTCCTCTTCCTGGGCTGTCACGTCGGAACCTGCCAGTCCCTGGGGCATGCGCTGGTCCACTGCGCTTGGGAAGGATGTCGGCCGTGCCGTTGAGGGTCTTGCAATTGTGGCTGAACGAATATCCATTGAAATTTCTCCTTTTTATTTTTATTTTGAAGGTGTAAATATCAGTGATACAAGTAATGGTTTCAATATATCCTTGTGTTCCTCTCGCATTTTCTCAATGTTTTTAGTACAAAATCACATATATTCGAAGGTTGCATTAACACAGGTTAATGTCGGTGCAATGATTTATCCTGAATTGGTGCCGAGGTAACCTGAATCGAAATCGACCAGCTCGGCCAGTCGGCGGCGGTCGAGAAATTCGACGATGCCATTTCTGAACGACAGCAATCCTTTAAGCCTCATCTCCTTTAGAACGCGGTTGATATGAACGGTCGACAGGCCGACGGCATCGCCGATATCGGACTGCGTCAACGGGCAGTCGAAGCCGTCAAATCCCGGTCTGTCGGGCTTGCCTGCCCGCAGTGAGAGTTCGAGCAGCAGATGCCCGGTGCGCTCCAGCGCGTCGCGACGCGCGATGTTCGCCAACCGTTCGGTCATCCTGACCTGACGTTTGAGCGTCTCGTGGAGGAAGGTCTGCTGGGCTTTTTGCGGCAGGTCGGGCCCCGCGCCGCCGGTGGGCACGGCGAACTCATAGGCCGTCACATCGGACAGGGCCTGGATCGTTTCCTGCGTCATCTCCGACGACAGGGTCCAGACCATGTCTCCGCGCAGGATGAAGTCGATGACGATGCGCGTGCCGTTGGTCAGGATCCTGCGGCTGACGCTCCAGCCGGAAATGAAATACAGCACGCAGGTCCGTCCGCCCGGCTCGAACAGAATCGAGCCCGCGGGAAAGACGCGTTTTCGGGCGAGCGCCACCTCGGGCCTTTGCTGATCCGTCTGTAAAGGCGACGGTTCGCGCAACGGCCGCGACCCCAAAATTGCCTGAAGTTGCCCCACCATAAAGGCGCACTCTCTCTTTGGTCTTTCAGATTGTACTTAAGTATATAGCAAACAACCGGTGGTTAGGGATATTACCCAAGATAGTTAGTAATGGTGGGAATTCACATCGATATGAGCTTAATCCGGGCGGGTGGGGTCGCCGGTAAGCAGCTGAAAAAATTGATCTTTAGGTATGAGCTCCAGGATGGTGCCATTGATCGTCGGCCTGTGACCCGTAACGATTAGAGGCTGCGCGCTAAAACGTAGCCGAAACGGTCCTCCTCGCTTGCCGCCATCGCAGGCTGGAGTGCCGGGCGTTCTCTGTTGAAGTGCTGCGCGTCCAGGCTCGCGTGCAATTGCGCGATGCCGGCGCGAGCCTGATCGAGGACGGCCGCGTGGATCGCAGGATCGATGCCACGGCGGGCAGCTTCTTCGAGCAGGGATGCGACCTGCTGCGCGGTAATGGTGGCATCGCCGGCAAAATGGTCGGAGTGGCCGATGAACTGGAAGAAGCCGTCGACCTTCGGATCCCAACCCAGGCCGACCGGCGGCACGCCCAGTGAATAGGCGGCGATGCAGGCGTGAAGGCGATGCGCCAGAATGACCTGTGTCGAGGCGATGATGCGGACCAGGTCCTGCGGCGTCTTGGGGCGAGCGGCGAGATGTAGTTCGCCGCTGTCGATGTGGCCGACAAGCGCGTTTGCGTCGAGTATGCGCCGGGCGAAGGCCTGATCCTCCTGTGCTCCGTTCGTAAACAGGCAGACGCGGTATCCGGCGTCGAGCAGGAGGCCGAGCAACTGGCGGTAGTCGTCCGCGTGGCGGAAGGGAATGCCATGCGCCTGGCGGCTCGAATGACGGCGCAGGATCAGCGGGTCGGTAACGCAGATGCCGATCGGGCGGTCGTCGATCTTCGACGCTTCGATATCCTGTGTTTCAACGATATCGCGAATGAGCAGGCCCGGGTCCGGAAGTATCTCGGCGTGCGGCCCGGCCGGAAAATGTCCGATCCAGTTGCCGCTGGCGATGGTGTCGCGAACGGAGACATGGACGAGCTGGCAGTTCTCGATCACGCCGAAGAGCTGTCTTGCCTGGTGTGACCAGTCGCGACTGGCGCCGACAGCATAGATGGCGAGCGGCTTGCCGCTGCGCCTGATGCAGTCCAGCGCAGCGCCAACCTTCAGCGGGAAATTCAGATCGTCGTCCTGAAACAGGTTGCCGCCGCCGATGACGACGGCGTCCGCGGCATCGATCGCGTTTTGCCATTCGACCTGCAGTCGACGGAGTTTGGGCGCAAGTGCCCGTCTGACAACCAGCCGGCGCAGGGCCGACGGCAGCGCCTGCAGTACCTTCAGCACCTGCCGGCGCCGGCCTCCGCCGCCAGTGCCGAAAGCCGTCCTGCCGGCAAGGTCGATCGTCGTGACGTCAGGCGTTGCCATGCCGCGGGCGAGTGCGGTCTCCAGGCATTGGGCTAGAATTCCGTCGCCGAGGTTTTCGCTGTATTTGACGTTGAAGATAACGATTTTCATCGGATGCCTCCCATGCGGCGCGGCCCGGACGCACCTATCAGCCGCGCACCGGTTGCTGTTGGCTGGATGATCTGTCGGCATGCCAGCGCCGAGACGCTACCGCCCAGGATGTAGACCATCAGGCCGAGATCGTAGACGGTGCCCGATACCAGAGCCGTACTGAGGGCTGCGCCAAACCCGGCCTTGGCCGCGCGCATTGCCGCGCGGCTCTCCGCCGAGCGCACGCCATCGGACGCCGTGCGCGCGAAAAGAGTAGCCGCGACAAAAATGCAAAAGAGGATGAACCCGAGGATGCCCACATTCGACAGCAGCACCAGGAGATAGCTGGAAGCACGGGCGCTTCCCAGTCCTGCTCCAAGGCCGAACGTATTGATGAACGCCTCGTAGGCTGCGGTGTTCCACATGGCGCGCTCGCGGCCCGACTGACTGTCGGCCTTCGACAGCAGCATCTCGTCGAGAAAGTCGTAAACGGTCGCAATCATCTCCGGAAACAGGTTGACGATAGCGAGGATGACGAGCGGGACCACCAGGAAAAGCGCCGCGAGGAAGACCGGGCGGGCAGGCTTGCTGCGATCGAAAGCCGTGAGGATCGAGCGGATCCAGAGAAACGGGAAAACGACGGCAAGTCCCAGCAGCGCCGTGGCTGAGGTCGAGAATATCAATCCCGCCAGAGAGGCTGCCGCAAGGACACCCGTCACCCGAGCGCGCACCCGGTCGAGCCAGAGGCTCGCGGTGGCGGCAAACAGCACCAGGGTGTAGTCGGCAAAGGCGGATGCCTCGGGGAAGGATCCGGAAATCCGCTTCAGTCCGCCTTTTTCGGCACCTGTGAGAAGGGCATAGTTGGCGGTCCGCACCACGCTCAGCAGATATTCCGTGCCGCTGAAGTAGGTGACGACATCGGCCACCGCGAAGGCGATATTGACTGCGGCAGCGACGAGCAGAGCGTTGATGAGGTGCGACGGCGCCATCGTGCGACGCAGATAGGCGTAGCAGAAACCGAAACAGCCAAGGCCGCCGAGCGCATAGACGGTCTGGGTTATGTTGTTGGAGGAGAACTGCAGCGGCGACAGCGAAATGAAGCTCCTTGCGCCGACCGAGCGCTCGACGGTCATGACGTCGACGGCACCCTGGAACAGACGTGGCGACAGGAATGCAGTCAGGACACCGAAAAAGGTAAGCACCATCAACCAGAAGCCGGCGCCTGCAGGCACGAAGGCGGAAAGCACAGGCCCTTCGCCATAGGCCATCAGCACCCTGAGGCCGAAGAACAAGAGGAACACGTTGGGCACGAGGATGGACGCGCCGCCAAGGGCGGGCAGGTCGATGGCCGCCGCGGAGCCAAGCGCGGTCGAAACGACCATCAACGTCAACGCCCAGTGGACAGGCGCCATCAGGACGCCCAACCCTGCAAGTACGGTCACGAAGCCGATCAGTTCAAAGCTCATGCCACCCGTTCCAGTTGCTGCGGCGATCCTATCAAAGGGGGCAGGGCGCGTATTTACGCCTGCGGCTAAGTCTTTCGCATAAAGCCGCGTCCTTAATCGGTAATGGACCCGCGGCGGGGCGGCAGCTAGCTTTGCGGCATGACCCCATCTGTTCGCGAAGCTCGCCCCTTGTGGGCCCGTCATCCGAAATCCCGGCTTTTTGCCCGGCCGGTCCTCGGCTGCCTGTGTCTGCTGATGCTGGCGTCGGCGGCCTATGGCGGCGGTTATGCCGGTGGCGATACAGGAGACGAGCTTCCGCTCGACGACATGCCCTTGACCTTCGATGAGCCGTTCGACGATCTCAGCGTATCGGCCTGGGGGCCGGGCACCCGCTGGATCGCCCACACGCCGTGGTCGGGCGATTTCGGCGGCGCCCGTTTTGCCGATCCCGGCCAGCGCACGCCCTTCAAGACCGAGAACGGTATCCTGCGGATCGAGGCAAAGCGCGATCCCGAAGGCGACTGGCAGTCGGGCCTGCTTGCATCGGTGGATCCCAAGGGCAACGGCTTTGCCCAGCAATACGGCTATTTCGAAATGCGCGCCCGACTGCCTGTTGGTCCGGGTGTATGGCCCGCCTTCTGGCTCATCGGCAAGGATCGCTCGAAGTCGACGGCGGAAATAGACGTGATGGAATTCTACGGCGACAAGCCCGACGGCTATTCCTCTGTCATCCATGTCTGGCATCGTGATGACAAGGACGATTCGCAATTCAGTCGGATCGAGGTGTTCGGCGATGCCGATCCTCAGGATTTTCATACCTACGGCGTGAAGATCGACTCCGAATTCATCCGGATGTATTTCGACCGCAAACTCGTGTGGAAGGCCGAAACGCGGCCCGAGCACCGGCAGCCGATGTATGTGCTGCTCAATCTTGCCCTGGTCGAAAAGACCGCCGATCAGGCGCCCGACCCTTCCCACATGTTTATCGACTATGTCAGGGCCTACGACCTTCAGTAGGCCCTTCGATCATGGGGTTTTCGTCACCCGCGCCCGGCCGGATCGGGAGCGCTGACGCAGTATAAAATCAATATTTTCAATAGGATGTATGTCGCGGACAGTGGCGGCCGAAGGCGCGTGGCTTGCGCGCTGACGCGGCCCGCATCGCCATAAGGACTAAGCGGGCCTAAACCTTTTGATGGCGCGTCGGCGCCGCGCCTATCCCAATGATCAGCTGTTCATTTTTCGCCACCATGGAATTCTGCCTGACGACGGCGTTGCAACAAAATTGCGGCCCGTGCGAGGGCGGCAGGGTGTCTGGACCCACATCGCCTGGCGGCAGGGAAAGGCAACAGGAGGCGAGGTATGGCTGAGTTCCGATTCTCCGGGACGGACGGTTCGGCAACGGCGTCCGAAGGTACAACCGGCCGCTCGCGAGACGTCGTGCACTATGATCCGCAGAGCTCCGTTCACGCCATCGTCCGCCAGCAGGCCCGAGCGGCGCCGCATGCAACCGCCATCGTCTTCGAGGATCGCGCGATCAGCTATGGCGAGCTCGATCGCCTGTCCGACGCGCTCGCCGCCTATCTGATCGACCAGGGCGTCGGCAAGGGCGATATCGTCTGCCTCTTCGTCCCGCGTTCCCTCGACACGGTCGTCGCCATGCTGGCGACGCTCAAGGCAGGCGCGGCCTATCTTCCGCTCGACACGACCTTCCCGGTAGATCACCTCGATTATGTCATCGGCGATTGCGAGCCCAAGGTGGTCTTCGTCGACAGCTGCACGCTCGCGACGATCCGGCTGGTGCCGAGCGTGAAGGGCACGGTTGCCGATCTCGGTGCTGTTGTCGCCGGCCTCTTGCAAGTTGAAAGGCGCCCGCTCGATCCCGTCGCGGTGGACGGCGGCGACCTGGCTTACGTCATGTACACGTCGGGTTCGACAGGGCGCCCCAAAGGCGTATCCATTCCCCATCGCGGCATCACCCGGCTTGTGCTCGACCAGAACTATGTCGAGCTCGGCAGCGGCGACGTGGTGCTGCATGCCGGCACCATCGCATTCGACATCACCACGTTCGAGGTCTGGGGCGCGTTGATCAACGGGGCGATCCTTGCCGGGCTGCCGGACGGACGTTTTTCGGTCGCCCGGTTGCGGGATGCCATCCGCGACAACGGTGTCACCGTCTCGCTGATCACGACCGGTCTGTTCAATCTTCTCGCCGACTTTTCCTGCGGCGAGCTGCCGACGCTGCGGCACATGATGCTGGGCGGCGAAGTGGCTTCGGCCGAACATGTCAAACGCTTCCAGAAGGCGCATCCGGGCTGCCGCCTGACCAATGCCTACGGGCCGACGGAAATCACCGTGATGGCGACGGCCTTCGATATTCCCGCAGCCTTCGACGGCAAGGATGTGCCGATCGGGGGTGCGATCAGTCACACGGGGATCCTGATTGTCGACGAAGACCAGCGGCCGATCGGGCGCGGCGTCGAGGGCGAGCTTGTCTTGACGGGCGATGGCGTCGCCATCGGCTATTTCCGCCGCCCGGAGCTGACGGCGGAACGGTTCGTGACCATCCATACGGACGAGGGTGATGTACGCGGTTACCTGACGGGCGACCTTGCCGTGCTCGGCGAGGACGGGATCCTGCTGTTTCGAGGACGGCGCGATCGGCAGATCAAGCTCAATGGAAAGCGCATCGAACTCGATGAGATCGAAGCGGCGCTCAGGCGCGATCCGCGGCTCGCCGACGGCGTCGTCATCTGCCAGCACCTCGATCAGTCGCACAAGCGTATCGTCGGCTATCTGTGCCCGCGCGAGGGCACGCGCGTTGACGATGCCGAACTCATCCGCGCCGTGATGGAACGGCTGCGCAACAGCCTGCCCGCCTACATGATCCCGAGCGCCGTGATGGTGCTCGAGCAGTTGCCGTTGCATCAGTCGGGAAAGGTTGACCGTGCCAGGCTGCCGGTGCCCGCGGACGTGCTGCCGGCCGAAAACGCGCCGGTCGCCAGCCGGACCGAGGCCATGCTGCTGGAACAATGGCGAAATGTCCTCGGATTGCAGGCCGTGGAACTCGATCGCAACTTCTTCGATCTCGGCGGCACGTCGCTCCAGCTGATGCGTGTGCATGCGGCGCTGGAAACAAGCCTCGCCCGCCCTGTCGATGTGGTCGCGCTGTTCAAGCACCCGACGATCCGGGAACTGGCGCGCTTCCTCGACGGCAAGTCGCCGGCGAGTGCCCGCGCAATGACGGCGGCCGAACGGGCCGGCTTGCAAAAAAAAACAATGTCCCATTTCCGCAGGAGCGCTTCATGACGGTCTTTGACAGTGCGGACGAAACCCGCGATTGCGAGCGCGACGAGCAGGACCTGACGGGCATCGCGATCATCGGCATGTCCGGCCGGTTTCCGGGCGCCCCCTCGGTCGAGGCGCTTTGGGATCTCGTGTGCAAGGGGGGCAACGCCTTCTCGAAGCTGAAACCGGAGGAGATCGACGACGCGTTCACCGACGAGGAGCGGGCGGCTGCGAATTACGTGCCGGCCCGGCCACAGCTCCCTGATATCGAGCTGTTCGACGCGGAATTCTTCGGCATGTTCCCACGCGAGGCGGCGGTCACCGATCCGCAGCATCGCGTCTTTCTCGAGATCTGCTGGGAGGCACTTGAGCGGGCAGGCTACGATCCCCATCGGTATCCGGGTCTCGTCGGTGTCTTCGCCGGCGCGTCGATGCCCACCTACCTGATCAACAATGTCCTCGGCGAACGGGCAAAGGCCGAGGAGTTCACCTCCAACTACCAGATCGGCTGCTTCCAGCAGATTGTCGGTTCGCTGACCGATGTGCTTGCCACCCGCATCGCCTACAAGTTCAACCTGCGCGGACCGGCCATCGCCATCCAGTCCGCCTGCTCGACATCGCTTCTGGCCGTGTCCCAGGCCTGCCAGAACCTCTTGACCTATACGTGCGACATGGCGCTCGCCGGCGGCGTGTCGATCACCATCCCGCAGCGGCGCGGCTATATCTATCAGGAGGGCGGCATGGTTTCGCCCGACGGCGTCTGCCGGCCGTTCGACGAAAAGGCGGCCGGAACGGTCTTCGGCAGCGGCGCCGGCATCGTGCTGTTGAAACGTCTGGACGATGCGCTGCGCGACGGCGACCGGATCTTCGCCGTCATTCGCGGCTACGGCATCAACAACGACGGCGCCGACAAGATCGGCTTTACGGCACCGAGCGTCGAGGGGCAGGCGGACGCGATCGCCTCCGCCCTTGCAAACGCCGGCGTGGATCCGCGCACGATCGGTTATGTCGAATGCCATGGGACCGCGACGCCGCTCGGCGACCCGATCGAGTTCGGCGGCCTGAAGAGCGCTTTTTCCGATGCCGGCGACGCGCGGCGGCAATGCGCGCTTGGTTCCGTCAAGGGCAATGTCGGTCACCTCGATGCGGCGGCGGGCGTCTGCGGGCTGATCAAGACCACGCTCGCGCTCTACCATGCCAAGATCCCGGGCATGGCGAATTACCAGCGCCCGAACCCGCGCATCGATCTTGACGCGAGCCCCTTCTACATCCCCGACAGCACCGCCGATTGGCCGGTGACGGACGGCCCCCGCCGTGCCGGTGTCAGTTCGTTCGGCGTTGGTGGCACCAATGTGCATCTGGTTCTGGAACAGGCGCCTGCACCCCAAGGCGATATCGAGGATGTATCGGAAGGACCGTACATTCTGCCGCTGTCCGCCCGCAACGAGGCGGCCCTTGCCGCCATGCGGCTGAACCTGCGCGACCATTTGCAGGCAAACCCCGATGTGGCGATTTCGCAGGTGGCCCACACACTGCAGTCTGGACGGCGGGCGTTCGCTCACCGCACCGCGGTAGCCGTCAGCGACATGCAGCAGGCGATCGACCGTCTGGGCGCGGACCGAGTGCCGAACGCAGTGGCGGCTGATCGTCCGCCGATCGCCTTCATGTTTCCCGGCCAGGGTTCGCAATATGTCGGCATGGGAGCCGGTCTTTATGGCCGCGAACCGGAATTCACCCGCTGGATCGACCGCGGCGCCGATCTGCTTCGCGCGCCATTGAAAACCGATCTGCGCGATTTCATCTGCCACGCCGGCACGGTCAGCCAGGCCATGGCCGACGAGCAACGCGAGACCCGCATCGCACAGCCCAGCCTCTACATCGTCGAGCATGCGCTGGCGCGGTTGTGGATGAGCCGCGGCCTGAAGCCCGACATCATGATCGGCCACAGCGTCGGCGAATTCGTTGCTGCGACGCTTGCCAATGTCATTTCGTTCGAGGACGGATTGCGGCTGGTCGCCGCGCGCGGCCGTCTGATGCAGTCGCAGCCGCAAGGTGCGATGGTGTCCGTGCGCGCCGAGGTCGAAGCGGTCAGCGCCCATCTCGGCGAGGGCGTCGAAATCGCGGCGGTCAACGCCCCGAAGCTCTGCGTAATTTCCGGAACCTTTGCTGCCGTCGATGCGGCTTGCGCTTCCATGGAGCGTGCCGGCATCGCCTACAGCCGACTACACACATCCCATGCGTTTCATTCGGCCATGATGGACGGCGTCACGGACGCGCTGCGCGAGGAGACGGCAAAGGTCACCTACGGCACGGCCATTACACCCTATATCTCCTGCGTCACCGGTGGATGGCAGACGATCGAGCAGGGCCTGTCGCCGGACTACTGGGCGAAACATTGCCGTGCGCCCGTGCGCTTTGCAGACGGGCTGGCAACGCTTTGCGACGGGCGTAAGCCGGTGTTGCTGGAGGTCGGCCCGGGCCGAACCCTGTCGGTCTTCGCGGCACAGACCCTTGCCCGCGATGCGATCACGGCTGTCGTGCAGTCGCTGCCCGAGCACGACCGCGCGCATGCGGCCGGCGAAGTCCTCGCCGAAGCCCATGGCAAGCTGTGGATGTCGGGTTGCGAACTCAACTGGCCGACTTCGTCTGCCCCCGGACAAGCGCCCCTGGTGCTGCCGACCTATCCGTTCCAGCGGCAACGCCACTGGATCGACGCACCTGCCTCGGTGCGCCGCAGTGAAGGCCGATCGACGTTGCCGGTCGCGCCACACGCCGGGCACGAGCCTTCCTCAAGCGACACTCAAGCGCAACCGATTGACGGGATCAACATCATGAATGCTGCCACACCAGTTGCTGCCGCAAGCCGCATTCCGGCATTGCAGACTGCCCTTCTCGCCTTGCTCGGCGACATGTCCGGGGAAGCGCTCGGGCCGGGCGAAGCGGGTGCGACGTTCCTGGAACTCGGCTTCGATTCACTCTTCATCGGCCAGTTCGCCCAGAGGATCGAGAAGGACTACAAGGTCAAGCTGTCCTTCCGCGAACTCCTGAGCAACATTCCGACCGTGGCCGATCTGGCTTCGCACCTTGATGCGCAGCTACCGCCTGAACCGCAACAGGTGCCGGCAGCAGCGGCAGCGACGCCGCAAATCGCGGCAACCGCCGCCGCGGCACAGCTGGCCGGACCGGTCGCATTGTTGCCGGTGGTTGCTCCCGTCGCGACGGTCGCGAACGTTGCCGGGATCGAGGCCGTCCTCCACTCTCAACTGCAGATGTTGCAGACGATCGTTTCGCAGCAGTTGCAGGTGCTGCAGGCGACGGGTTCCGTCGCCGCGCCGGTTGCCGCGACGACGACTGCGGCGGTCGCCACCTCGATCCAAACGGCTGCGCCGCAGCCGGCACCGAAGGATGCCGTCGGCCGTCAGGACGAGAGCGAAATCGGCGCAGGCCGCATCAAGCTTTACCGCCCGGGTGCCAAGAGCCTCGCAAGCGAGATGACGCCCGCTAAGCAGGCTTTCGTGACGGACCTCATCGCAGCCTATGAAGCGCGCAACGGAAAGTCGAAGCGCTTTACGGGCGAGAACCGCAAATGGCTGGCCGACCCGCGCACGGCCGCCGGGTTCCGCCAGGACTGGAAGGAAATGGTCTTTCCCGTGGTCTCCGAGCGGTCGAAGGGATCGCGCATCTGGGACGTCGATGGCAACGAATACATCGACCTCGTCAACGGCATGGGACAGACGGCCTTCGGCCATGCCCCGGATTTCGTTGTCGAGGCTGTGAAGGCGCAGGCCGACGCCGGGTTTGCCATCGGTCCTCAGACGCCGCTCGCCGGCGAAGTCGCGGCAATGATCGCCGAGATGACCGGACACGAGCGGGTGACCTTCTGCAACACCGGTTCGGAAGCGGTGATGGCGGCCATGCGGGTAGCCCGCACGGTGACCGGCCGGGACCGGATCGTGATCTTCGGCAACGATTATCACGGGCAGTTCGACGAGGTGCTGGTCAAGGGCAAGAACCGGGCGGGTGCGCCGGTGGCGATCCCCGTTGCCGCAGGCATTCCGTCCGCCTCGGTCGCCAACATGACGGTGCTTCGCTATGGCGAACCCGAAAGCCTTGAATGGATCAAGGCCAATGCGGCGGATATCGCCGCCGTCATCATCGAGCCGGTCCAGAGCCGCCATCCGGAATTGCGGCCGGTCGAGTTCGTGCGGGAGTTGCGCACGATCGCAACGCAATCCGAATTCGCGCTTGTCTTCGACGAGGTTGTCACCGGATTTCGCGTCGACCCCGGCGGGATTCAGGCCATCTGGGGCATCAAGGGCGACATGGCCACCTATGGCAAGGTGATCGGCGGCGGCATGCCGATCGGCGTCCTGGTCGGCGACAGCCGTTACATGGATGCGCTCGACGGCGGCACATGGAACTATGGCGACGACAGTGTCCCGATGACCGCGCCGACCTTCTGTGCCGGTACGTTCGTGCGTCATCCGCTGGTGCTGGCAGCGGCTAAGGCCGTGCTCCATCACATCAGGGGCGAGGGCGCAGCGCTTTATGGGCCGGTCGCCGATCGCACGCAGGCGCTGGTCGCCGAGATCAACGCCGATCTCGCAAGGCGCGGGATTGCAAAGACGATCCACGGCTACAAGAGCTGGTTCTACGCCGACTTCGGCAGCGACGATCCGCTCGGCGCCCTGATGTATGGCAAGATGCGCATGCTGGGCATCCACATTCAGGACGGCTATCCCTGCTTCCTCACGACCGCCCACAGCGAGGCCGACTTTCAGGCCATCGCCGCGGCCTTCCGCACCAGTCTCGATGCGCTCCAGTCGGTCGGCATCTTCGGCGGGCAGAACGAGGCCAAGGATAGTGTGGCGGTGCCCGCCGCAGACGGCCCCGTGCGTCCGTCGTCGGCACCGCTGACCGAAGCGCAAAAGGAAATCTGGCTCGCCGCCCAGGTCGGCGACGGCGCGTCCTGCTCCTTCAACGAGTCCTTCACGATGGTTCTGGACGGGCCGCTCGACCGCGCGCGCCTTCGCCAGGCGCTCGACACGGTCGTCGCACGGCATGATGCCCTGCAGATCCGCTTCGGCCGGGCGGGCGATCATTTCGAGTTCATTCCCGATTTCGAACTTGATGTCGCCGAGATCGACCTTTCCGGCGAAAGTGACGCCGAGGCGCTGTTCCGGCAATTGACCGACGAGGATGCGCGCACGCCCTTCGACCTTGCCAACGGACCGCTCGTCAGGGCCTCCATCGTTCGCATGGCCTCGGACCGTCACCGCCTGGTCTTCACCGCGCACCACATCGTTTGCGACGGCTGGTCGGTCAATGTGCTGATCGAAGAGCTTGCGGCGACCTATACGGCCGCTGTCGGCGGCGCCGAGGCTGCACTTGCGCTGCCACTCTCCTTTGCCACCTATGCGACCGATCTCGCCCCCAATGCCGAGATATCGAACGCAACCGAGACATTCTGGCTCGACCAGTACAAGGATGTGCCCGACCTGCCGGAGATGCCGCTCGATCGGCCGAGGTCGGAGCGCCGCAGCTTTGCCGGCGGCACCGTCACCGGCCATATCGAGGCGGATACCTACAAGGCGCTGAAGAAGGCGGGCGCCAAGTCCGGAGCGACGTTGTTTTCCACCCTGCTCGCCGCACTTCAGGTCATGATCGCGCGCCTTTCCGGGCAAGACGACATCGTCGTCGCGGTGCCATCCGCAGGTCAGAGCCTGCTCGACGGCCAGACGCTGGTCGGCCATTGCGTCAACTTGCTGCCGCTTCGCCAGACCGTTTCGTCTTCCATGCGTTTTGACGAGCATCTGAAGGCCACGCAGCAACTGGTGCTCGGCGCTTTCGAACACCAGGACTATACCTACGGCACGCTGGTCAGGAAGCTCGGCGTCAAGCGCGACACGCACCGCCTGCCTTTGACCGAGATCCAGTTCAATCTGGAGCGGGTGCCCGACAATCTGGAGTTCGGCGGGCTGCAGACGAGCGTGGCTTCGAACGCCAAGGCGTTCTCCAACTTCGATATGTTCTTCAACCTGACCGAAAGCCCGAAGGGCGTGCGCATCGATGTCGACTACAACGCCGAGGTGTTTGACCGCAGCACGATCGAACGCTGGATCGGACATTTGACGACGCTGGTTTCCGCGCTGGCCGCCGATATCACCCGGCCGATCGGAGACCTGCCACTTTTGTCGGCGGCAGAACGGGCGTGGCTCACCGAGGGCCTCAACGACACGGCCGCCGACTACGACCGCGATGCCTTCGTCTTTTCGCTGTTCGGCCGCAGGGCCGCCGAACAGCCGACCGCGGTGGCCGTCGAGCTCGACGGCGCGACGATGACCTACGGCGAACTCGAGGCGCGATCCGACGCGCTGGCATGCCGGATCCAGCAGGCCGTTCCGGAGCCGGGGCAGAGGATAGCGCTGCTGGTCGAGCGCTCGCTCGAGATGGTGGTTGCGCTGCTGGCGATCATGAAATCGGGCCATGCCTATGTGCCGCTCGACCCGGCGCACCCGGAGACACGGCTGACGCAGACATTGGAGGTCGCGCGTGTCGCCGGCGTCGTCAGCGATGGCGAGCGGGCAGGTGGCCTGGTCGGCAAGGACGTCGCCGTCATCCGCATCGACGGCGAACACGCTGCCGGCGGCCCGGAGAAAGCGTTGCCCAAGCTGCCCAACGATGCGGCGACGCCCGCCTACATCATCTTCACGTCCGGTTCCACCGGCGCGCCGAAAGGGGTGGAGGTCTCCCACCGCGCGCTTATCAACTTCCTGACGTCGATGGCGCGGGAACCGGGACTGACCGACCGCGACACGATCGTCGCGGTGACGACGATCTCCTTCGATATCGCCGGCCTCGAACTCTATCTGCCGCTGATTACGGGCGCCAAGGTGGTGCTTGCCGGCCGCCAGACCGTGCGTGACGGCTTCGCCCTGGTGGGGCTCATTGAAAGCTGCGGGGCAACCGTCCTGCAGGCGACACCGACGCTGTGGCAGATGCTGCTCGAAGCCGGCCTCAGCCGACAGGGCCTGAAGATGCTCTGCGGCGGCGAACCGCTGCCCAAGCCACTCGCTTCGTCGTTGCTCGGCCTGGGTGGCGAGTTGTGGAACATGTACGGCCCGACCGAAACGACGATCTGGTCGTCGGTGCAGCGGATCGAGGACGGCGAGAAGCCGATCACCATCGGCCATCCGATCGCCAACACGCAGCTGCTGATCCTCGACAAGAGCGGTCGGGTTGCTCCGATCGGCGTCACCGGTGAATTGCACATCGGTGGCGAGGGCCTCGCCAACGGCTACTTCGCCCGGTCCGACCTGACCGAGAAGGCCTTTGTCGACATCAACGTCGGAACCGGAGCGGCGGAGCGTCTCTACAAGACCGGTGACGTTGGCCGGCGGCTTGCCGACGGTTCGCTGCAACTGCTCGGCCGCCGCGACCAGCAGATCAAGCTGCGCGGCTTCCGCATCGAGCTCGGCGACATCGAAGCCGCCATGGCGAGTGCCGTCGGGGTTCGTCAATGCGCCGTCGTCGCTGCCTCAGGCAAGAACGGCGACCGGCAGCTCGTGGGCTATGTCATTCCCGAAAATCCGGCCGACAAGCCCACGGCATCCACGCTGGCAGCCCATGCCGCGGCCAACCTGCCGGCCCATATGGTGCCGAGTTTCTGGGTGCTGGAAGAGGCTCTTCCACAGACTGCCAACGGGAAGCTCGACCGCAAGACGCTCGAGCAGCGCGGGTTGCCGCAACGGGTGGTCGCAGCCGTCAAGGTACAGCCGCGCACGCCGCTGGAAACCCGCCTCAGCGAGATCTGGCGCGAGGTCCTGAACGCGGAGGACGTCGGCGTCGACGACAACCTCTATGCGCTCGGGGCGGATTCGCTGATCATCTTCCGCATCGCCGCCCGCATGCTCGACAGCGGTCTGCGGCTCGAGGCCAAACATCTGATGATGCATCCTTCGATCGCCGAACTCGCTGCCTTTGCCGAGACGCGTGATGAGATCGATCTGAACGGCGCTGAGCCGCCCGTGCCTTCGCTGAGAGATTTCCGCAATGGCGCACGTCGCCGGGTTGAGCAGGTATCACGAGCATGAAAGAGACCAGCAACACAGCAACCGTCGCCGAACCCGTCGTGATCGCGGAGTTCCCCTGTTCACAGACCCAGCTGCGCTGCTGGATCCTCGATCAACTGAAGCCCGGCAATCCGGCGCTCAACGTCGCGGTGCGCTGGGAGATCCGCGGCGCCTTCCGGTCGTCGACGCTGGAGGCCGCCTTCCGAATGGTGATCCAGCGTCACGAGATCCTGCGGACCCGGTTCGTCGAGGTCGGCGGCAGGCCCTGCCAGCAGGTGGTCGACGAGGTCGACTTCAAGATGTCGGTCATTGACCTGAGAAACGTGCCGGTCGACCAGCGCGAACAGCGCATCCTGTCGATCGGCGAGGAAACCGCGCGCGCGCCGTTCGATCTCAGCAGTCCCTATCTCTTCCGCGTCTCGTTGCTGATGGTGGAGAACGAGCGCGGCTTCCTGTTGATTACCGCTCATCAAAGCTGCTTTGACGGCTGGTCGATCCGCGTGCTGGGTCGCGAAGTCGGCGAGATCGCGGCGGCGCTCGACGCTGGGCGGCCGCCGGCCGTTCCCGACCTGCCGCTGCAATATGGCGATTTCTCGCTGTGGCAGCAGGAGTATCTGGGCAGCTACGGTTTCGAGACGGAGAAATCCTTCTGGCGCGAACAATTGACCGGCGCGCCCTATTTCGAGGTCATTCCCGATACCCCGCGCGGCCCGGTCAAGACCAGTCGCGGCAACATCCTGTCCGTCAACAATCCGAGCGAATTCAGCGAACGGATCGACGCCGCCGCCCGCGCACACCGGGTTTCGCTCTATAGTTTCGGTGCTGCCGTCGTCAGCGCGCTTCTCCATCGCTATACCGGCCACAACACCGTGATGTTCGGTTCGCAGGTTGCGGGCCGCGACGAGACCGACCTGGAAAATCTCATTGGCGTCTTCATCAACAATGTCGTCCTGCGGTTCGACATCGCGGATGACGTGTCGTTTGCCGAGCACGTGCGTTTGGCAAGTGCGAAGGTGACGGCCGCGCTCAACCATCACCGGATGCCCTTCAACAAGTTGGTGGAGCTGGTCAATCCGGTCCGCGACCCTTCGCGCAATCCGCTGATCTCCGTCAACTTCAACCTGCAGAAGGCATTTCTCGAAGATCATCAATATGGTGGTTTCGAACTGCTGAGCGCGCCGTCTCAGTCGCCTGGCGTCATCTACGATCTGAGCTTCATCATGATCGGCCGGCCGAGCGGATGGCGTATGTCGATCGAATACAATGCCGACCTGTTCGAAAAAGCGACGATCGAGGCTCTGTTGCGGCTTTGGCAGGATGCCTATGAGATGGCGCTGGAAAAGCCATCGGCGACGCTTTCTGCCCTTGTCGTCCCTGCGCGCGAAATCAGGGCCCAACGGGTGGAAACCGGCCGCGCGACGGCGATCGAGCAGATGCTTGCCGCTCATCCGTCGGTCGGTTCGGCCGTCGTCAAGGAAGAAGATGATGGCAAGCGCGTCCATGCCTTCGTAACACCGGCACCCACCACCACCGAGCCGCTCGACCGGATGCCGGAAAGCCTGATGGACTATCTCGGCCGGCAACTGTCGCCAGCGGCGATGCCCGGTGGCATCAGCGTGCTTCTCAACTTTCCGCGCGATGCCAGCGGCAGCGTCGATCGAGGCGCATTGCGGCTTCCGGCGCTGCCATCGGCGCCGGTCAAGGATGAGCGCGTCGAGCCGGCGGACGCCCCCGTTCGGACCCCGGCGGCGCGAGCCGACCAGACACGCGCACTTGCCGCGATCTGGGCGGACGTGCTCGGCGTGCCCGCCGTCGCGCCGAGCGACAACTTCTTCGCCCTTGGCGGCCACTCGCTCCTCGCGCTGCGGATGCTCTCGGGCGTTCGCTCGAAGCTCGGGGCAAAGGCGGATCTCGAACTCCTGTTCAAGCAACCGACCTTTTCCGGTTTTGCCGACGCGCTGTTCGGCGCCAGCGAGCCCAGTGACGCGGCGGTGGAGCAGGCAAGTGCGAGCCCCTGGAACGTGAGCGCCTGTGGACAGGCAGATGCGCCCTATACGCTCTACACGCTCAACCATCCGTTTCTGTACTACCGGCTTGCGAGCGATCTCGGAGACGCCGTTTCGGTGTATAACGCCAACATGTTCCATGCGGATCTCACCGGCGATCTCGCCACCATGTCGCTCGAGGAAATCGCCGGCCACGCCGTCGACAGCATGGGTGCAGGCATTCTCAAAGGGCCGGTCGGCGTCATGGGGCTTTGCGTCAACGGCGTGCTGGCGGTCGAGATTGCCCGGCAACTGCGCGAACGTGGGGCCGATCTGCGCTTCACCGCCGTGATCGATGCCTGGGCGCCGGGCTACGTCAAATCGAAGTCGCGGTTCACCCGCTTTCGCTGGAACACCGAGCGTCGCGTCAAGCGCATCGGCTATTTCACCCGCAAGGTTTTGTCCGGGCGGATGGGCGTCGTCGATTATCTCCGGGAGTTCAATTTCACGCTCGCCCTGCTCAAGACGCTGGGTCTGCGGGCGGGCACCTATTCCCGGGAGGAGGCGGTCAACGCCGACGTGACCGACCTCCTGGTCAACGCGGCCCGTCGCTATCGCCCGCCGCAAACCGGCGAAAAGCAGGTGCTGTTGTTCCGCAGCGAAGCCACGCATCGCCGGGCGCGCAAGCTGCTCTTCGGCTGGCGCGGCGCGATCGCGGAGGATAGCGAGGTCTTCGACCTCGAGGGCTGGCACGAGGACAGCCTCAACAGCAACAGCATTCAGGCCCTGGCGACTATCGCCATCAACCGGTTCCGCTCCGACGAGCGCTGAACGCGACGTGCGAAGGCAATATCCATGCGTGTCACCAGCCTACCCCTGCGCATCGGCGTTCTGGTCGAACAGGACGAACATTTCGAGAATTGGCAGCTGATGGTGTTCGATCGCATCGTCGCCGATCCTCGATATGCCCTGACCGCATTGCTCGTTCATCCATCACCCTACGGGGTCGGCAAACGCTCCTTGCTTTTCAAGCTCGCCCATCAGCTTGAGCAGGCGGCCTTCGGTCGGCAGTCGGCCTACAACCCCTGCAATTTCGATGCGCACAAGCAGCGCATCGTGCCGTTGGCATCGACGCAGCCCGGTGCGATCGCCGCGCAGGTGACGGAGCTCGGCCTCGATCTCGTGATCCGGATGACGCCGAGCAGCCTGCCCGACGACGCCGTGCGCGCATTGCCCCATGGCGAATGGGCGTTGTCGTTTTCCGACCAGAAATCGGGCGCCGGCGAGTGGTTCAGCTACCTCGAGGTCGCAAGCGGCGCGCCGTCGGTGGATCTTTCGCTCTATGTCCGGCTGGGTGCGTCCGCGTCGGCGGTTGCCATCGCGTCCTCCTCCTTCAACATCAAGTTCAGTGCGGTCAGGAACATCAGTTTCGTCAAGGAGCGCGCAGCGACGCTGCTTCTGCGCGAACTGTCGCGCCTGGCCGATACCGGCGAACTGATCACGACGCCGCTACCGACGCGCCGCCAACCCGCGCCGCCATCGATCGATCAGCTGACCCGCTATCTCGGCATCCTCAGCGGCAACCTCGCCGGACGACTGAAGAAAGCAGTGCAGCACAAGGCCGGCACCGGTTCGGCGGTCTGGACGCTGTTTACCGGCAGCGGCCGGATCGACGATTTCGAGCCGGGCATTTCCGTCGAGATCCCGCCGACGGCGAAGGACATCAAGGCGGATCCGTTTCTGCTGCAGCACGAGGGCGAATGCTATCTGTTCTACGAGGCCTATGCCGATGGCGACCGCAAGGCGCATATCGCGGTCGGCCGGTTCGACGGCGATCGGCTTGAACCGGTGGGTGTCGCGCTCGACTGCGACTACCATCTGTCCTACCCGTTCGTCTTTCGCGATGGCGACGATATCTTCATGATGCCGGAGACCCACCAGTCCAAGCGCATCGAGATCTGGCGTTGCGTCGAGTTTCCGCTGAAGTGGGAGCTGCATGCGACGGCGCTCAACGGCATGTCGGCCGCCGACAGCGTGCTGACGCGGCATGACGGCCGTTGGTGGCTGTTCACCAATCTCTCGGAGTTCCACGCCTTCGAGGATCACTGCAGCGAACTGCATGTCTTCGAAGTCGACGGGCCTGGCCTTGCGCGCATCACGCCGCACAAGCGCAATCCGGTGGTGCTCGGCAGCACCTTTGCGCGCAATGCCGGCCGGATATTTGCCCGCGAGGGGCGGGTCTTCCGCCCGTCGCAGCACAATGCGCACGGCGTCTACGGCTATGGCCTGAACATCATGGAGATCGAACAGCTGGACCTGGAGAACTACCGGGAACGGTGCATCCGGACGATCAAGCCCGATTTCAAGCCCGGATTGCTCGGCTGCCACCATTTTGACGCCGCTGGGGATCGTTATGTGCTGGATGCGCGACTGACGCTTTGAGTGCCAGAACCTCTTCATCGCATTCGCGAACTTGGACGGCATTGCCGAGGGTGAGCGCCGCGAGCGTGCCGGCGAAGCCCGGCGGGGTCACCAGGTCGAACAGGCTCCAGTTCAAAGGTGCATCACTATCGCCTTCCAGGGCTTCGAGCCTGGGAGGCGATGCCGCATCGACGGACACGTCGAAGGAATCGAGCGGCAGCGACAGGCCGGCGCCATGCGCCTTCACGAACGCCTCCTTGCGCGTCCAGCAGCGATAGAACGCCTGCAGGTAGTCCTCGCCCGAGAGGGGCGCGAGCGCCGCACATTCGCGCCTGGAGAAGAAATGTCCGGCGACATCCTCCTTGAGCGGTTTGATCGCTTCGACATCGATGCCGACGGGATAGTGGTCGGAAACGGCAAGCATTGCCATGTCGGCGGTATGGCTGAGATTGAAGTGGAGCATCTCGGCCGCCCCGGCAAGGCGCGGCTTTCCGAAGACGTTGTAGGTCAGGCCGATGCGGTGTGGCGGGATGCGAAGGTAGTGTCCAAGCACGAGGCGCAGGCCGGCGCGGCCGGCGATGAAGTGTTGGCGATGCTCGGGATAGACGAAACGCCCCGCGCGCGTCCTTTCCTCGCCGTTCAGCAGTGGAAACAGGCGATCGATGTCGCACGGGCTCGGATCGAGGTTCCAGCGCCAGACATCGATGACGTTGGGGCCGATCCGGATCAGGCTAGGTCGCATAAACGAGGCTCCCCTTCGACGCGGGACGCGGGCTGCGCATGCGTCTGGCAAAGTAGGTCATGAGCGGCAACGGATAGTTCTCGCCGAGCCCGATGCGGCAGGTCCGTTTGAGGATGTCGAGCGAGCGCGGGCACATATCCGCGGTGTATTCGATCTTGCGGTGTGCCCAGGCATAGGGGTTCATCTTCGGATTTGCCGTGCGCTGTTCCAGCACCGGAAGCCAGTTGCTGTAGACGTGGCGGCTGGAATCGTAGGGCCGATAGACCCCGCGCTTGTTTTCGGCGGCAAAGGTACGCGCCTCCTCGGCGGTGTCGAAAATGACGTGGAGGCCGGCTGCGTGGTCGCGATCGTTGTGCGGACCGATGCGCATACCGCTGCTGGCCGACAGGATCTCGGCAATCGCCTCGTAGCGACGGCGCATGCGGCGGATCATCGGATCCAGCTTCTTCAACTGTACGTTCAGCATGGCGCCCTGGATCTGGCTGGCCTTGAGGTTGACACCGAGCATGGGCGGTTCATTGGCATTGTCGAGATGGCCGCGAAACAGCGCGCCGATGTCGTGATACATCCGCGCTCGTGCAAAGAGCTGGTCGTCATCGGTCACGATCGCCCCGCCCTCGCCGATATTCATGTTCTTGAACTGATTGAAGCTGAAGGCGCCGGCATTGCCGATCGTGCCGACGCGCACGCCCTTGTATGTCAGGCCGACCGCCTGGCAGGCATCTTCGATCACCACGAGGCCATGCTCGCGGGCGATCTGCAGGATGCGATCCATGTCGCATACCATGTTGGCCATGTGCACGGGGACGATGGCGCGGGTATAGGGCGTGATCTTTCGCAGGATGTCCGCCGGATCCATCGTCAGCGTCTCGTCGATTTCGACGATGATCGGAATGGCGCCGACGGCGAGCGCCGCGCCGGCAGTCGCGATCCAGGTATAGGCGGGCACCAACACCTCGTCGCCCGGCCCGATGCCGGCGGCGGCGAGTGCTGCGATCAGGGCGCCCGTCCCGCTGCTGACCGTCAGCACGTGGTTTGTGCCGAACTTGGCGGCGAAATCCGTTTCGAAGCGCGTAAGCGGTCCGTTGCCGTCACCGCCGAAACGAGCCAGGTTGCCCGATGCAAAGACCGGAGCGAGCGCCAGCCACTCCCTGATACCTACACGCGCCATGCCGTACCCTCCGATCCTGGCCGGCTTTCCGCTCGCGCCGATCATCGGCGTTCAGGGACAAGGACAAATCGCCTGCTGGGTACCGGCCCCAACAATCAAGCCTAGGCCGGTGGCAGCGTCGATTCAAAATGGACTTCCGGTCAGGCCATGGACAAAGTGTGCAGGCTCGAGCTAGCCGAAATCAGTAGTTGCCCTACTCCCCTATGCATATTGGCAGATTTCGGCCGGATGGCGCCGGTGCTACGACCGGTATGTAGCCCGCGGGAGTTTCCTTCATGCCGATCCGTGACCTCCGATCGACCCCTTCAGATGCCGAGTTTCGTGCCGATGTCGCAATCATCGGCGGCGGCCCCGTCGGTCTGACGATCGCCCGGGAACTTGCCGGCAGCCGTTGCCGCGTGCTGATCATCGAAAGTGGCGGCGCTGATTTCGAAGCCGAACGGCAGGCGTTGAACGCCGTCGAAAATATTGGCGAGCCGATGCCACGCGAAGGGGTCGAAAGCCCGGGGCGGGGGTATAACGGAAGCCTCGCCTGGCTGAACGACATTGCGCCATTCGAGTTGCGCAACCGGGTGCTCGGCGGCAGCACGCATACCTGGATCGGCAAATGCGCAAGCTTCGACGACATCGATTTCGAACGGCGGTCGTGGTTGCCGGTGTCGGGCTGGCCGATGACGCGCGAAAGCCTGGGGCCGACGCTCGATCGCGCTGCGCGCTTGCTCAATATCGGCCCCAATTTCTATGACGAGCAGCTGTTTGAGCTTCTGCATTCGCCTCCTGACGATCTCGGCCTCGACCGCGATCTGCTGCATCCGTTCTTCTGGCAGTTCAGCCATGAGCGCAATCGGCGTGGCGAGCCCATGCGGTTTGCGCATGTGGCCGCGGAGCTCGTCGCCCCGAACATCGATATCCTGACGCATGCGACCGTTACGCAGGTCCATCTCGACCCGGACGGCAGGCGCGTCGCATCGCTCGATGTGCGCAGCCCCGAGGGAGGCCGCGCAAGCGTGCGACCGGAGGCGGTGGTGCTGTGTGCCGGCGGCATCGAAAACGCGCGCCTGCTGCTGGCCTCCCGATCGGTGATGCCGTCCGGCATCGGCAATAGCCGCGATGTTGTCGGGCGTTACCTCGCCGATCACCCGCGCTCAACGCTCCTGCGCTTCGACCGGGCGGATATCGATGCCGTGGCACGGCACTTCAACTTCTACGGCCTTGCCGATCAAGGTCGGACCCAGTTCTATCTGCACGGCCTGCGGCTGAGCCCCACGGTGCAAAGACAGGAAGGGCTCGTCAATTGCGCGGCCTATCCCGTGCAGGTCCATGCGGTTACCGACCCCTGGGCGGCGCTGAAACGACTGATGCGCGGCGATCGCACGCGGTTGGCACGCGATCTGGCCGTCGTCGCACGGTCGCCTGCTTTCCTCGCCAAGGGAACCTACCGCCGGATGGTGCAGAAGCGCGGAATGATGCATCGGTCTGACGAGTTGCGCTTCGACGTGATGGTCGAGCAGAAGCTCGATGCCGAAAGCCGCGTGACGTTGTCTGAAAAGGTGGACCGTCATGGCGTGCCCTTGCCGCGCGTCGACTGGAAAATCGGCTCGACGGAATTGCAGAGCGTCAAACGGCTGGCGCGGGCGCTTGTCTCCGAATTCGGGCGCAACGCGCTTCCACAGCCGCATCTGGTCGATTGGATCGCCTGGGACGAAGACGCCAAGGCCGCGTTCACCGACATGGCGCATCCCTCCTGCACGACACGCATGGGCAACGACCCGGCCACAAGCGTGGTCGATGCCAATGCGATGGTGCATGGAGTTGAGGGGTTGTTCGTCGCCGGCAGCTCGGTCTTTCCGACGCCCGGCCACGCCAACCCGACGTTGATGACGCTCGGTCTGGCGATGCGTCTCGCCGATCACTTGAAAGCGCGGCTCGAAAGCCGTCCGACGGCGACGGCAACGCCGCGGGTCGTTACCCAGGACGTCGTCGTTCCAGCCGGGCGTTGATACCCGGCCCCATCGTTACCGCTTTGCGATTGTCAGGGCAGCCGGAAGTAGAAGCCGGCGCTTTCGCTCGGTCCGAGCTCCGGGTGTGTTTCGATCACATGGGAAAGTGACGGGATCGACCAGCGGTCGACGAGGCGGTATCCGAGCCGCTGGATGTCGCGCAGCAGCGCCTCCTCGTTGCGCATCTGGTAAGGCACGATCGCCTTGCCGATGCGCTCCAACGTCACCACAGGACTGCCCTTTCTCAGGGCCACCTTGTTCAGCAGCAGGTGGCGAGGAAGTGCTGGCATGCGGCCGAGCAGGTCCGACAGCTGCACATCGAGATATTGCAGCAGACCGGAGCCGAGGAACAGCGGCACGGGGCCGGCATCGGCGATGCGGTCGACGAAATGCAGGCTGTCGAGCCTGTCCTGTTCGGCTCTCTTCCGGCCCGCGTTCACGATCGCCGGCAAGTCGTAGACCACCCAGCGGAAGGAGTTTTCGAGCGCGAGCAGGTCGCGGAACGCCCGGTATTTCGTGCCCATATGGCCGCCGGCATCCACCAGCCCGTCGATCTCGTCGATCACCTGCCGCATCCAGAAAAGCACCGGATAATCCCAGGGCGCGACCTGGCACATCTTGTCGAAGGCGACCGCGGCGATTTCGTCGTGATCGTAGCCGGCAAGCCCATTGGAGCGGGCAGCCGTGATGGCGTCTTCGAACGAGCCGTAGGCGCCCGTAAAGCGTTGCGGAAAGGGCGAGAGATAGCGCAGCCGGCCGCCCGCTGCCTTCAGCGTGGTCAAGGAGCGGTTGAGGCTGCGCACGGCGCTGCGCAGAAGCGGGTAGGCGGTGTTCTTGATATCGCTGGTCAGCACGATGTGTCTCCCCTGGTTGCCGCGTCCGTGTTGCTGTCTGCGTTCCTCATCCGTGGCGGCCGAACGCGAAGATCGGCCGGAGCGCATCGCTCCATCGCTGCAGGACGGCGAGTGCCGCGACATAGATTGCCGCTCCGGCGACCACCTGCAGCGCGATCGTCGACATCTGCCTCAGCGACGACGCCTCGGCGATCCGGCCGAAGAGAAAGACCGCTGCCGCCATGGCGCAGACGGCGATCGCCACGAGGCCGCAGTCGCGCAGAACGCGGTTCCACGCAAGCTCGCCCTCGCGCGATTGCAGGCGCATGGAAATCTGGAACGAGAACACGGCGGCCACACATTGTCCGAGCGCCGTCGCGACCGCCCCGAACGGGGTCAGCAGGATAATCAGCCCGACCGAGATCGCGCCGTTCAGCATCACGGCCCTCGGCATCCGGTGGATCTTGCCGCTCAAGGAAAGCAGCGGTTCGGTCACGTAGCCCGGAATGAGAAGCGTCTGTTTGGCGGCGAGAATGGCAACGAGGATGGCTGCCGGTGCCCATTTTTCGCCGAGCACGACGTCGATCAGCTCCGCCGAGATCAGTGCAAGGCCGAGATAGATCGGTGTCGATATCGCCATCAGCACCGTCATGAAAGTGGTGGCAAACGCCCCGATCGCCGCCCGGTCGGCATTGCCCTTGTCCTTGCCGGCAGCGCGGCCGAACAGGATCCATGCGAGCATTCGTGCCGGCTCGCCCATGAGTTCGGAGAAGGCGGCGACGATCCGTTCGGCGGCGCGATAGTAGCCGGCTTCGGCCAGGCCGAGGAAGCTGCCGACCACCAGTGTGCCGGCATAGGAACGAAAGAACACCACGAGCCGGTTGGCGACGATGTGGCGCGAGAACTCCAGAACTTGCGCGACGTAGGCGCGCTGCAGGCGCAGGCGCGGCAGCCACCGCACCAGGATCATCGAAGCAACCAGCATCGTCAACTGTTGCGCCAGGCGCCCGCTGATGAGCGCGACGATGTTCCACCCGAGCGAAAGCCCGCCGATCGCGACGAGCAGGCCGATGATCTCGGCGGCGATCCTGATGACCGATTGGCCGCGCAATCGCCCCTGCGAAATCAGGATGCCGTCATAGACGGTCGAGAGCGATGCCGGCAGATACCAGGAACTGAAAAGGGCGATCAGCAGCGCGTTCCAGCCGTGGCCGAGCATGTAGATCGTGGCCGCGGTGGAAAGACCGAGGATCGTGGCGATGAGACCCGAAAGCATAGACAGGGTCGCAAGCTGGTCGATGTCCGTCTTTTCGACGCCGCCTTTCATGACGAATTCGCCCCAGCCACCCTCGGCAACGACAAGAACGAAGATGGCGAAGGAGGATGCGAAGGCAAAGAAGCCGAATTCGGCGGCTGCCAGCACATGCGCTGCGACGATGAAGATCGACAGCTGGGCAGCCTGCGAAATAACCTTCGCGCTGAGAGCGGCAAAGCCGTCGCCGATCAGATCGGGAAGGCGCAAGGTGCGGGAGGATCCGGGCAAAAATCGCCGCAGCGGGAGCGTTGCCGTCGCTATCCAGCGGGGCATCATTGCACCACGACCGGGAGGAAGCGGCGCGGGTCGGAAGACGGCACGGGCTCGAGCACGGCCGCGCGCCAAGGGTTTCGCCCACCGACTGTTGCGAAATTGCCCCTGTTTGCAGAAAATTCGCAACTCCTAAGGTATGGTGTGCGTTGTAGCCATGATTCGGGTATAGCCGGTTTCGGGCTACAAGTTGGGCTATGGCGTGAACAGTGGCGCCCGCGATACATCCGCACCTCCTGGTCCGTGGTCGCCAGGGAGATGTCGGTGAGGTCAACGGGAGAGGGGAGTTCGCAGCTGATGTTGAGACGGATGTCGTTGGAAAAAGAGGGCGCCATGACCAATCGGCCTTCATGGAACACCAAGCTTGCCATTCGCTGGTCCGTGGTCTTGCTGTGCCTCATCTTCTGGGCGGCCGTATTCTTGTTCATCTGGTAACCGCCCGTCAGGTCTCGTTTGTTGCAAAGAGGACGACGCCGACCGTTTTGATGATGATCACCATGTCCAGGTAGATCGATCGGGACTGAAAATAATCGATGTCGAACTGCACACGCTCGTCATAGGTGGTGTCCGGCTTTCTTCGGACCTGCCACATCCCGGTGATGCCGGGCTTCAGCGCGGTGTAGTAGTGGAGGTTGGGGCCGTATTTCTCGGTCTCCTCCGGTGAAATCGGCCGTGGTCCGACCAGGCTCATATCCCCACGCAGCACGTTGTAGAATTGCGGCAGCTCGTCCAGGCACGTCATTCTGAGGATCTTGCCCAGCCAATGCACGCGCGGGTCGCCGACGAGCTTGCGCTTTTCCATCCACTCCTTGTTTCGCTCCGGATCGGAGGCCAAAAGTTCGGCCAGCCGTTCGGCCGCGTCGAGGCGCATGGACCTGAACTTGAGGCATTCGAACATCTTTCCCTGTGCGCCGACGCGGGACTGCCGGAACAGGATGGGCCTTCCGTCCACGATCATCAGCGCGATGGCGATCACGGCCAGTGCCGGCGCCAGGAAGATCAGCGCCAGAATGGATACGCCGACGTCGATCAGACGCTTGGATCTGCTGGCGCGGCGGGCTGCGATGGCGGCGCGCGCGGTATGGCCTTGTCGTGCAGCGCCATCAGATACGGACAGCATATCGTTCACCCCTCCAAGCACCGTTCTTCCTTCACAGGCTGCCAGCGGCTGCCTTGATTTTCAATCGACCCTGAAGGGCAGGGCCTAGTCCAATGGAGGTACACGCCGGGCAGGAAGATCGAGCCTGCGCGTAAACTGCCTAACCGGGAAGCCAGGGGCCCGCCGTGAGGCAGCAAGACATGCCGGCAGCGCGTGCCGTATGCGGCGCGAAACCGCCTCACGACACGTCCTCGCGGCTGAGATCGCCCGCACGCATCGGCAATGGGTGGTGATAGTCGCGGACATCTATTCCGGTTCGGCGGGACCTTCGCAAAACGTGGTCGTAGAGATCGATCAAGGCGTCCGCCCAGGTTTCGGGCGTATGGGCAAGGTTTGCTGCATGCCGCAAGCAGTTGCCGCTCATGTGTTGGAGACGTCTGTCGTCGGCTGCGAGCACACGCATTGCATCGGCAAGCGCCTCGACGTTGCCGATGCTGAATTTCAGGCCGCAACCGAGGCTCGCGATTTCGTCGGCGAGCAAGGCGGCGTCAGGTACGATGACCGGTATGCCACTGGAAACCGCTTCGAGTGCCGCGAGCCCAAACGGTTCGGGCACACGCGACGAGACGACCACGGCCCGGGCGCTGCCGATGATATCGCGCATCTCCTCCCTGGTTCTCCAACCGTGAACGATCGCCTCGGGATAGGTCTTTTCGATCAGCGCGCGACCGGCGCCATCGCCGATGAAATGCAGCGGCACCCCGGCAAGGCTCGCTGCCCTTGCCGCATCCTCGAACCCCTTTTCGGGCTCCAGCCGGCCGACGAAGACAAAGTTCCGGTTGGCCCACGGGCGAAGTTGGTGGTCGACGAATGGGACGACCGGATTGCGGACCGTCACCACCTGGCTGGCGTCCATGCCGGCGCGCTCGAAGTAGGTCCGCATCCTCTCATGCACGGCGATGATGTTTGCGGCCATTCGTTTCGTCGGGAAAAGCTGTTCTCGCAGCATGTGCCGCGCCGTGCGCCAGGCTTTTTCATGCAGCCCACGCTTGTCGCACTGGGTCGCAAGACAACGCCCAGACATCGGCTTCAGGTCGCAGACGCGGTTGGCGCGGAAATTGACGAAGCCGCCGTTGGGGCAGGCGAGGAAATAGTCGTGCGCGTGGAGGACGACGCGGTCGCGCACCGGCGAAAGTGACCGAAAGATCGCCGGCGACAGGATCTTCGACCAGCCGTGCACGTGATAGATCGTCGATGGGGTGTCGCGACTGGCGATCAACCCGCTCAAGGCATCGTGGACATAGGGATCGTAGAGACCGAGACGCAGCGCTTCGCTTCGCCGCCGCTCGAGCAAGGGAAGGGCGTCGAGATTGATCATGTCTGCGGTCGGCTTTTCGGCGGGCGTGCCGTCGCCGGCGAAAAACGTCACCGATATGCCGCGCTGCTGCAGAAGTTCGGCCGAAAGGATCGCGAGGTTCGTCGCACCCCCGACCCTGATGGAGCGATCGTTGATGACGACCACGCGGTCGGGAGTGATTGCCGTCATGATATCACTCGAGCCCTTCGACGTTTTTCGGCGCGAGCCGACCGGCAAGCAGATCGAGGAATGCGCGGGCATTGCCGCGCAAGCGCCCTTTCCGGTCGACCCAGGGCTCGGGTCTCCAGACCTTGACCACATTGGCAATGAGGTTGCGCACGATCTGCACGCCGGCATGCCGGATGCTCATCGTGTCCTTGCGAATGAGGTAGATGGGATTGGCGATCTGCGAGTAGCCGAACTTGATGCCGGGGGTGCGCGCCTTCTTGGTCCCGAGATGAACGCCGACGAGGCTGTCTGCCTGCACCACGCGACCGAGCGTTGCTGCCAACCGGCTGAAATCGACGTCCTCAAGCCAGCCGTAGAGCGGCAGGTTCTCGTCGAAACTGAGTTCCGCGTCGCGCGCCGGGCCGGTCCTGACGGCCATGTTGCAGCCATAGGCGTTGTAGATCGGCTTGACGGTCGGCGCCGGCCGCGGCTTCGCCAGGTCGGCCTCGATCAGTTGCAGGCCGCTGTCGACCGAAATTCCGGGCCCGATGATGCCGTCGGCAATCAGCGTGCCCGTGGCGACCACGACATCTTCGTTCTCGGAGAACAGCCGCCCGACCTCTTCGATATAGGAGGGCGCCATCAGGAAGTCGTCGTCCAGAAACAGGATGACATCCGATCTGGCAGCGGCGAGGATACGGTTGCGTTGCCGGCAGCTGCCACGTTCGGAGATGATGACGATGACCCGGGCAGAAAGCCCCGCGACGCAGCTGGGATCCATGTCCTCCGGCGACGACAGGCAGACATAGATCTCGTCCGGCTGTCGGGTCTGCCTGCTGATGAGGGGCAGGACGGCGGACAGGATGTCCTTGCGTCCGCAGCTCGGGATGCCGATCGCGACCGTCACCGGGCGGGCTTCGGGACGGCTTTCCGTCTCCGGTATCATTTTCTGAACTTGCGCCATTGTTTTCGGTCCCAGCGGATGTTGGTACGGCGAGGGCCGTCGCTTCTGTTGGAAATGACGCCGAGCAGGGCGACGCGCGACTTGCCGAACGTCGACAGCGCCTCGCTCAACCGTTCGACGGTCATCTTGTCGGATTGTCCGAGAACCACGACGATGCCGTCGAGATAGGTACAGATGACGCGGGTGTCGGCCGAATCCTCGAAACCCGACATGTCGACGATGATCACCTTGTAGCGCTGCCGCAAAAGTTCGAGTTCCGACTTCAGTGCCGGCAGGTGGCCGTAGCGCTGGTGGGCGACCGCGGCCTTGCGTGTCTGGTCGACCGTCAGGACCGGCACGCAGCGCACCGCCTTGCCGTCGAAGTCCTCGACATGCTGCGCCGCCTCGCTCGACCGCCTTCTGGAATACTGGCCGGGAATGCCGAGGATGCGCAGGCTTTCCATGCCGAAGCCGGCGCCGTCTTCCGTGGTCACGCGGCTGAGGCGGGAACCGACGAAATCCGCGTCGACGAGCAGCACCGAGGTTCCCTCGTTCATGTAGAGCTGGGCGAGGTTGGCAGCGATCGTCGTCTTACCCTCGCCGGGGCCGACCGAAGTCACGCCGATCACGGCCGAAGCATTGGAGGGGAAGGCGGAATCGACCGAGTTCTTGACGCCGCGCAACGCCTCGGAAAACCGGGAGTAGGGCATGTCCAGCACCGAGCGCAGCGGCAGCATGGTGGAGGCGATCGGCGGCTGGTGGGGGCGCGGACTGCTTCTGAACATCGGCACGTGCCCGAGCGAGGTGATGCCGAGTTCGGCGCGCAGCCGCTCGCTGGAGCTGACGCGCCGGTCGAGGCCGTCGCGCAGGACCGACAGCATCAACCCCGTCGCCAGTCCGAACATCAGGGAAAACGGCATGATGGTTGACGGCTTGGGCCAAGTCTTGCTGAGCGGGGCGGTGGCCGCCGTCACGATACGGGCCTTGCCGAGAGGAAAGGACTGCTTCTGCAGCGCGCCAATCAACTGCTGGAGAATGCCCTCATACATGTTGCGATAGGTCGTTGCCCGGCTCTCCATCTCGGAGAGTTCGACCCGGGCGACATTCTTGCCGGCGCCAGTCGCCGTCAGATTGGCAAGTTCGCTTTCCAGGAGCTTCTCCCGGGTCTTGGCGATCTCGACATTCGACTTGTAAAATTGCTCGATGCGCAGGAATTCATTGCGAAGCGACGCGTCAAGCCGCGCAATATCCGCCTGTGCAGCGATAATTGCGGGGTTTCCACTGTCGTAACGGACTTTCAGATTGTCGAGCTTGGCGGCCGCGAGCCGCATTTCCTCGTTCAGTTTCTGGATCTGGGGATTGTCGAGACTGTCGTTGACGCTGGCAACCATCGTGTCCTTGGACATCAGTTGTTGCAGGGTCATCAGCTTGGCCGATTCAGCCGCCGTCGCGGCGCGCGCCGCCAGCATCTGGCTGCTGAGTTCCGACAGCTGCTGCTGGTCGAGCGTCGATGCGGTGCCGACCGTGGTGATGTCGTTCTTGGCGCGAAATTCCTCGACGGTCATGGCCGCGGCGCGCGCCTGCGCGCCGACTTCGATCAGGCGGCTTTCGAGCCACTTGGCGCCGCTTTTCGCGGCGTCCGATCTCTCGTTCATGCCGGTTCGGATGTAAGCGCCGGCAATGGCATTGGCGGTCTTGGCAGCCTTTTGCGGGTCGGTCGAGGAATAGCCGATCTCCAGCACATAGGATTGCCCGACACGCCGCACGGTGACGCGTGACAGGAAGGCGGCCATGGTGCGGCGCATCAGATATTCATCGTCTGCCGCATCGCCGTCGGCGCTCTTGGACCCCGACGAAAACAGCGCGCCGATCAAGCCGCGGATCGAAACGCCGCCACCCACGATCTCGGGATCGTTGGTCAGGTCGAGCTGTTCGATGACGGCGCGGGCGATCGCCTCGGACTTGACGATTTCGACTTCGCTGGCGATTTCGGCGGCCTCGATGATGATCGTCCCCGTCGAGGCGTCCTGCGAGGCGATGCGGCCCTGTTCGGGGTCGATTACCAGGCGGACTGTCGCGGTGAACGTCGGAGCGGTATTGAGGACGTAAAGGACGCCGAGCGCCAGGCCGATGATCGCACATATGCCGATGCGCACGAGATGTCGCCGCAGGAAGTCCGAGACGTCACGGAAGGATATGCTCTCCTGGCCGGCCGATCGCTTGGCCTCGAAGCTCTCATCCAGAACGATTTTCGAGATATCATGCACGACCATTGCTGTTCCCCACGAAATACATTGCGCCTCAGTCGGTCAGCTGTTGCTACTGGGACTGTTCGATGCCCACGGATGTCAGAAGCTTGTTGTCGAGCGCCGCCGTCAGCGCCGAGCGCACGTCGAGCACGTCGCCTGGAACCAGCAGCGTCGCTTCCGTGACTTTCACAGCCGGGTCCGTGCCGCCGCCATGGGTTATCCAGTACTCCAGCGGCTCCAGGTCCATTGCCTTCATGTCGGCGAAACGGGAGAGGGACGCACCGTTGATCTGCAGCAGTTGCAGCGTCGTGCTGCGCTTCAGCTTCAGATCCTCGATCGATGCTTCCGTCGTCTGCAGGTCGCGACCAGCCTCGGTGCGGCGCTGACCCTGCAAGGTCACCGCATCGCGCTCGGTCTCGCTGAGCTTCTGCTTGGCGCGCATGGCGGCGACCTGGAGGTCGAGCTTCTCGCTCTGCAGCTCGGCGACGATGCGCTCGAGAGCCGTCTGGCGCGACTTCGTCACGGTCTGGTCGCTCACCAGTTTCGATACGCCTTTGAGTTCGTCCTGGGAAATGTCGATCTGATGCTGCTGGACGGTCGTCTTTTCCTCCAGCACGTCGATTTCGTTCTTGAGAAGCGCGCCAAGTTCGGCAAGGGAATCGAGCTGGCGGCGCATTGCCTCGAGCCTGGCGTCGAACAGCGTGCTCTCGTCGCGCACGATCTGCTGGATGGCGGCGCCGTTGGACGTCTTCAGCGCCTGGGGAAACTCGACCTTGGTGCTGTCGGTGAACTCTGCCCTGAGCCGGGCGCGCCGGGCGGCCAGCTGCATCATCTCCAGTTCCATCCGGTTCAGTTCGCCGGTGTAGCGGATCTGCTCCATGTCGGAGTAGCCGCCTGCGGGGTTGGTGCGGCGCTCGCGCCCACCGGCCATCGCCACCGCCTGCATCACCGTCATGCCGGGTCGGAACTCCAGTTCGCTCGGCCGGTCGACGAGGCCGGTCACGTAGATCATGGGATAGCGGACAACCTCGACCGAGGTCTCCGGCGCCTTGCTGAGGCCGGTGCGCTGCTTCAGGAGATCGGCAATGGTGGCCGCGAGTTCCGCGGGCGTGCGGTCACGGGCCTTGACTTCACCCACGAGCGGCACCGAAATCGTGCCGGCGGGCGACACGACATATTCGCCGTTGAGCGCGGTCCATTCCTTGTATTCGCCTGTCGCTGCGACCCATTCGACGATCGCGACCTTGACCCTCGTCTGCGGCTGCAATCGGAACACAGGCTCGGCATTGGCCTGACAGAGCGGGGCAAGCGTGCTCAGGCCGATTGCCAGACAAAAGGTCGAAGCGCGGCCCAGCGACGACAGGCGGCGGAGAAGACGGTGGTCGGCATGGGGCATGGGGCCTCGCTGGTGTTCCTGTGCGCAACCGGGCCGGACTGCTCAAAGTCCGGTGTGGCGTATCGGAATGATTGTCGGCCCAAAACGCGTGAGGTAAATTCCCTGCCGTCTAATCGCGGCTAATCCCTTTAGGGGAATGGCCCTAAACCCTCGGCACCATCGGATAGGGTGACCCCGGCAGCCTGCCAAATGCCCCTCGGTGGCGGGTAGCCCCTAAACCTTTCGAGTAGGACACTCGTTCCTTCGGATGCACGCTCGGACCGTTCTTGGCTCTGTGCACGCGTGCCCCGTGTGCCCCATGCTGCAGCAGGATCATTGCAGAGGGGAGCGCTATGCGCGTCGCAATCGTTCATTACTGGCTGGTATCGATGCGGGGCGGGGAAAAGGTGATCGAATCGCTTTGCGATCTCTATCCCGAGGCTGACATCTTCACTCTGGTCTACGATCCCGGCCACGTGTCGGACACGATCAAGAGGCACAAGATCACGTCGTCCTTCCTGCAGCGCATTCCCGGCGCGATCGGGCATTACCAGTCGTTCTTGCCGCTGATGCCGTTTGCGCTCGAAAGCCTGGACCTCAGCGGCTACGACCTGATCATTTCAAGCGAGTCCGGGCCGGCGAAAGGGATTATTCCGCCGCCGCATGCGGCCCACATCTGCTACTGCCACTCGCCGATGCGCTACCTCTGGGATCACTACCACGCCTATCGGTCGAGCGCGGGCCTGCTGTCGCGCATGATGATGCCGGTGCTGGCGCCGATGCTGCGCAGCTGGGACGTCAATACCAGCATGCGGGTCGATCGCTTCGTCGCCAATTCCCATCACGTCGCAGCCCGGATCAGCAAGTATTACCGACGTCCGGCGACCGTCATCTACCCGCCTGTCAGCACGGAGGATTTCGCGCCATCGACGCAGATCGAGGACTTCTATCTCTGCGCGGGCCAGATCGTTCCCTACAAGCGGATTGACCTTGCGGTCGAGGCTTTCACGAAGATGGGCAAGAACCTGGTCGTGATCGGCGACGGCAAGGAACAGGACATCGCACGGTTGAAGCGCATGGCGGGCCCAACGGTAACCTTCCTGGGACGGGCGCCGTTCGCGGTCCTGAAGGAGAAGCTGGCGCGCTGCCGCGCCCTGGTTTTCCCCGGCGAAGAGGATTTCGGCATCGTGCCAGTCGAGGCCATGGCCAGCGGCCGGCCTGTCATTGCATTCGGGGCGGGCGGTGCGCTTGAAACCGTTGTACCCAACCTTACGGGTCTGTTGTTCGAGCACCAGAGCGTCGAGGCCCTGATCAAGGCCGTCTACGCTTTCGAGGCTCGCGAAGACGCCTTCCGTCCGGAGATGATCCGCGCGCACACCGCGCAGTTCAGTGTCCGGAAATTCAAGTCCGGCATGCAGGCCGTCATCGACGACGAGCTTCGCCAACGCCGGGCACTTCCGTTCGGCGACGGTAAGCTCGCAATCGGCGGCTTTCAATTGCGCGACGCCGAAAGCGCGACGCCGCTGCACTGAGGACGAAGCAGGAGGCTGCGCGTTTTCGGCCGGCGCGACGGTAGCCGGATAGCGATGGTCAAACGGGAATTGTCGGCGTGCAGTTTAGCCGGCTGTCTGGGGGAGTGGACATGCGCATGTTTGTACGTCGGCTGGAGGCATTCAATCGAGATGAGCTGCCGGCATGGCGGGGCGTCCCGCTCATGTCGTGGCAGACGCTCCTGTTGGTTCCGCGTCTCGCCGAATACGCGCTGATGTATGTCGTCGGCCTCTGTGTCCTTGCGATCATCATCGCCTTGATCGGCATCGGGTGGCTCACCGGCCTCGATCGCGGGCCGGGCTGACCCGATTGCACTGCTTGTGCTTGCCCGCTCGCAACGCGTCCGCCACCGTCGCTCATGCGGCATTTGCGCCACACTGGTCCCGCGCGCTCGCCCTCCTATGTCTAACGTAGCGCAGCTGCCTTTGGCACGTGTCGGCGGCGACTGCTGTTCCGGTCAAGTGTTCTCCGGGAGCAACAGTCCGCCACAAACTTGCATGAGGCGCGCGCGTGTCCGGCGCGGTGCCTTCGAAATGTCCGATCGGCATTCAACGGTGCGATCTCTGTTGCTCGAACCTTTCTCCCGGAGGATCGAGTACCGTGATCAATAACGACCCGAAAAGGAGCGAACCATGAAAAAGAGTCTTGCGATGACGCTTGCCGCCACCTCCCTGGTGTTTGCCGGTGCGTGGGCTGTCAATGCGGCCGATCTTGCGACCTACAAGGAACCCTACAGGGAACCCGACGCGCGCGGTGGCGTGAAGATCGGCTACCTCGATTGCAGCATCGCCGGCGGTGCTGGCTATGTGCTCGGCTCCGCCAAGGAAGTCGATTGCGTCTTCCGCTCGACCGTCGGCGCCGAAGCTTCCGATCGTTATGCGGGCGCGATCCGCAAACTTGGCGTGGATCTCGGCTTCACCACCCGCAGCCGGCTGATCTGGGCCGTGTTTGCTCCGACCGCCGGCTACCACAAGGGTTCGCTCAGCGGCATCTATCAGGGGGCGACGGCTGAGGCGACCCTCGGGGCCGGCGTCGGCGCCAACATCCTCATCGGCGGGACGGCCGGCGCCATCCACCTGCAGACGGTGAGCGTGACCGGCCAGATCGGTCTCAACGTTGCCGCGACCGGCACGTCGATGACGCTGACCTCGGTGAACTGATGCCTGATCGGCGCGCGGCAAAGCCGCGCGCCGATACCTGCCTCTTTTGTCTTCGCCGCTCCTGCTGACCACAGCCAGGTTGTAGTGCTAGCGCCCTTGCCTGAACGGCGCGCCCGTGCCGCCGCTTTCCGCGCGCCAGACACGCCAGCGTACCCGCGCACACCTCGAATCCCCGGCCGCTTTTTTCTCTTATCCCGTGATGAAATAGAAATGCATTTCTTATAATACATATTGTCTATGTGTTTTATAGATTAATGGCGACCGATGGCGGCGCCGAGACAATCTGGAACACACGGCATGTCCTATCTTCTCAGCCTTCTCGACAAGAGCCCGATCGATCCCGGCAGCACCGCCACCGACGCGCTGCAGGCGACAGCCAGGCTGGCGGCGAAAGCGGAGGAGTGGGGCTATCACCGCTTCTGGCTCGCCGAACACCACAACATGGCGGGGCTCGCCAGCTCGGCGCCTGAAACGCTGATCGCCTATCTGCTGGCGCGCACGTCCAGGATCCGTATCGGCTCCGGCGGCGTCATGCTGCAGCATTACAGCGCCTACAAGGTCGCCGAAACCTTCAACCTGCTGGCCGCGCTGGCGCCGGGCCGGGTCGATCTTGGCGTCGGCAAGGCGCCGGGCGGCTTTCCGCTCTCTACTCGGGCGCTGCAGATCGGGATCGATCCCGAACGCAAACCGGATTTCTCCGAGCAATTGAGCGACCTCAACCGCTACCTCGCGTCCGGAAAAACCGACGAAGAAGCATTGCTGGCAACGCCCCTGCCGGCGCAGCCGCCGGAGCGTTTCCTGCTCGGCGCCAGCGTCGAGAGCGCCGAACTTGCCGCTTCCAAGGGCTGGCAGCTGGTGTTCGCGGCCCATCTCAACGGCGATCCGGAAAACCTCGAGCGAACGGTCGCCGCCTATGAGCGTGCGACCGGCGGCGGACGCCCGATCCTGGCGGTCGCGGCACTGGCGGCCGAAAGCGAGGAGCACGCCCGCGAGCGCGTTGCAGGGCTGCGCATCTTCAAGGTTTTCCTCGGCAACGGCCAGAGCGTCAATGTCGGCAGCGAGGAACAGGCCGCCGAATTCGCCCGCCAGGCCGGTGTGAGCGACTACCGGGTGGAAGAAAAGAGCCCCAGCGTGCTGCACGGCACGCCGCGCCAGGTCCGCCAGGAGCTTGATGCGCTCCACCGGCGCTACGGCGTCAAGGAATTCGTGATCGACACGCCGGCCCTTCCCGCGGCCGAACGCTTCGCTTCGATCGAGCTCATCGCCAGAGAGCGGCTTTCGCTCGTCGCCTGAACATCCGCAAAAGGATCCCGTCCATGACCAAAAAGCCCAACTCCGGAAAGAGCGTCACCTTCGGCATCATGCTGCAGGGCCCAGGCGGCCACATGAACGCCTGGAAGCATCCGAGCGGTCCGGCTGACGCCAGCGTCAATTTCGGCTTCTTCGTCGACACCGCGCGCAAGGCCGAGGCCGCCGGCATCGCCTTCGCCTTCGTCGCCGACGGTCTCTACATCAACGAGCAGTCAATCCCGCATTTTCTCAACCGTTTCGAACCGTTGACCATCCTGTCGGCGCTTGCGGCATCGACGTCGAAAATCGGATTGGTCGGAACGGTCTCGACCTCCTACAGCGATCCCTTCACCATCGCCCGGCAGTTCGCCTCGCTCGATCTGATCAGCGGCGGGCGCGCCGGCTGGAACGCGGTAACGTCGCCGCTCGAGGGCTCCGGGCGCAACTACGGCCGCGAGCATCCCGAACACGAGTTGCGCTACGAGATCGCCGACGAATATCTCGACGCGACCAAGGGTCTCTGGGACTCCTGGGACGACGACGCCTTCGTGCGCGACCGGGAGACGGGCACCTATGTCGACAAGACCAAGTTGCGCCGGTTGAACCACAAGGGGCGTTTCTTCCGCATCGAGGGGCCACTCAACATCAGCCGCTCGCGCCAGGGGCAGCCGGTCATCTTCCAGGCGGGCGCTTCCGATTCAGGCATTCGTTTGGCCGGCAAACACGCCGATGCGGTCTTTACCAATGGTGGCCCGATCGAAGACGCGCGAACCTTCTACAAGCAGGTCAAGCAGAGCGCGATCGCGCAGGGACGGCGGGCGGCCGAGATCGGCCTCTTCCCCGGCATCGCCCCGATCGTCGGCGCGACTGCAGAGGAAGCGGAAGCGAAATACCAGGCGATCCGCGCGCTGGTCACGATCGAAGAGGCGTTGCTCTATCTCGGTCGGTTCTTCGATCATCATGATTTCAGCGCCTATCCGCTGGATGAAGCGTTCCCCGATCTCGGCGACATCGGCAAGAACAGTTTTCGCGCGACGACGGATCGCATCAAGAAGACCGCACGCGAGACCGGCCAGACCTTGCGCGAGATCGCGCTCGACGTCGCGACGCCGAAAACAGCCTTCATCGGTACGGCCGAGCATATCGCCGACGAGATCATCCGCTGGGTCGAGACCGATGCGGCTGACGGCTTCATCCTCGGTTTCCCGGTCATTGCCGAGGGGCTCCAGGATTTTGCCACCTATGTGCTGCCGATCCTCGAGCAGCGCGGCTATTTCGACCCGAACCTGAAGGGCGAAACGCTGCGCGACCATTTGGGGTTGCCCTATCGTGAAAGCCGTTATGCGCTACCGGCAGACGCGATCGAGCAGGGAAGGGCCGTCGGCGCCTAAGGCGCCGACGGAACCGCCCATGAACATGATCGTCAAGGACGCACAGGCAGGCGACGCGATCGAGCGCGGCATCGGCGCCTATCTCGAGGAGATCGTTGCGCTGAGACACGACCTCCATCGGCACCCGGAGCTTGCGTTTCAGGAACACCGCACCAGCGCCATCGTCGCCGCACGGCTTCGATCCTGGGGCTATGAGGTCGCAACGGGCATTGCCGGAACCGGCGTCGTCGCCACCTTGAGCCGGGGCGAAAGCGCGCGCCGGATCGGTATCCGCGCCGACATGGACGCCTTGCCGATCGAGGAGGCGACCGGCCTTGCCCATGCGAGCATCCATCGCGGCGTCATGCATGCCTGCGGCCATGACGGCCATACGGCGATCCTTCTGGCCGCCGCCCGTTATCTGTCCGAGGCCGGACGTTTCGACGGCACGTTGCGGCTGATCTTCCAGCCGGCCGAGGAGATCGGTGCTGGCGCGCGCAAGATGCTGTCCGAAGGGTTGTTCGACCGGTTTCCCGTCGATGCCGTCTTCGGCCTGCACAATTGGCCGGGCGTTCCGTCGGGCCAGTTCGGCTTCGTCGCCGGCCCGGCCATGGCATCGGTCGATCAGTGCAACATCACGATCGTCGGCAAGGGCGGCCACGGCGCGGAGCCGCAGTCGACGGTCGACCCGGTGCTGGCGACAGCCTCGCTGATCACGGCGCTGCAAAGCGTGGTGTCGCGCAATGTCGATCCGCAGGAAATGGCCGTCGTCACCGTCGGCTCCATTCACGGCGGCTCCGCCTCCAACGTCATCCCGGAAAGCGTGGTGCTGAAACTCACCATGCGGGCCTTCACAGAAGCCACTCGCGGGTTGCTGAGCGAACGGGTTCCGGCGCTGGCGCGGGCGCAGGCGGCAAGTTTCGGGGCCGTCGCCGAGGTCGATTACCGCCGGGGCTTCCCCGCCCTGATCAACCACCCCGCCGAGACGGAGCTCGCGCGCAGCGTCGCGCTCCAAGCCTTCGGCGCGGACCGGCTCGTCGACGACTTCAAGCCGCGCACGGCGAGCGAGGATTTCGCCTTCATGCTCGAAGAGAAGGCCGGCAGCTATCTCTTCGTCGGCAATGGCGACAGCGCGCCGCTCCACAGCGCCAGCTACGATTTCAACGACGCAATCATTGCGCCCGCCGCCCGCTACTGGGTGCGGCTGGTCGAAACCTTCCTCGCACGATGACGAAAACGGGATTGGCGAAACCCATGAGCGATACGTTTCTCTACACCACCCCCCTCGATCCGCGCGCCAAGCCGCTGATCGACGAACTGATCTTCGAATATGACAGCCGCTACGGCAATTACTTCAGCGACGAGGGCGCTGCGGCGGAACTCAACCGTTATCCGGCGGAGGCCTTCGCGCCGCCACATGGCAATTTCGTCCTGCTCGTGCGCAACGGCGAGACGATCGGCGGTGGTGCCTTCAAGCACTATGACGACCGCACCGCAGAGTTCAAACGCATCTGGACACGGTCCGACCTGCGCCGCCAGGGGCTGGCCCGCAAGGTTCTGCTCGAGCTCGAAGCCCAGGCCGCGCGGCAGGGCTACTCCCGCATCTACCTGACGACAGGCTTCCGCCAGCCGGAGGCCGTCGGCCTGTACCTCGGCAACGGCTACACGGCGCTGTTCGATGTCGAAGCCGATCCGGAGATCTACAGGACGCTGCCGTTCGAAAAGGACATCACCCATCTCGTTGCATCGCTCGCCCTTCTCGCCGAGCCGCCGCCATCGCAGCCGCAGCCTGTCAGCCACCCCTGAGGCCACCGTCCGACGGTCGCACAACCGATTTCCAGAGAGGATGCATCATGGCCATTCTGACCGACTATGACGGCATTGCCGATGCGGGACGAACGAGCGAACCCAATCCGGGTTATGCGCATTACCGCGTCGTGCCGGCCCGCCATCCGGGCCGGGCGCTTGGCACGCTGTTTGCGGCCCTCGTCATAACAGGGGTGCTCTATTCGGTGCTGACCAATCCCCGCTGGGGATGGCCTGTTTTTGCCGAATGGTTCTTTGCCGAACCGGTGCTGGCGGGCCTTGGTCGCACCTTGCTTCTGACGGCGCTCGCGACCGTGTCGGGCTCGCTGCTCGGAACGGCGCTGGCCCTTGCCCGGGTGTCGAAGTCGCCGCTGCTCGGCGGTCTCTCCTTCGGCTATATCTGGCTCCTGCGGTCCATTCCGTTGATCGTGCTGCTGCTGGTGCTCAACAATCTCGGCTATCTCTACGAGACGATTTCCGTCGGCATTCCCTTTACCGGCACCACGTTCTTCAACTATCCGACCACCCAGCTGCTGACGCCGTTTGCAGCCGCGTTCCTCGGTCTTACGCTGAACCAGTCGGCGTTCTTTGCCGAGATCGTGCGGGGCGGCATTCTCTCCGTCGATCACGGGCAGCACGAGGCGGCCGCGGCCCTCGGCCTGCCGCGCCACCGTCAGGCCTTCCGTATTGTCCTGCCGCAGGCGATGCGGTCAATCCTGCCGACAGGCTTCAACGAGATCATCGGCCTCGCCAAGAGCACGTCCATGGTCTACGTGCTGGCGCTGCCGGAGCTCTTCTATACGGTCCAGGTGATCTACCGCCGCAATCTCGAAGTCATTCCGCTCCTGATGGTTGCGACCGTCTGGTACCTGGTGATCATGACCGGGCTGTCGATCGCCCAGCACTATATCGAGCGGCATTTCTCCAAGGGCGCCGTCCGCAACCCGGTGCCGCTGCCGTTCCAGGCCTTCCTATCGCACTTTCGCCGTCCACTCGCAGATGTTGCAGGCAATGGCGCCATCGTCCGGAAGGCCGGCTTTCATGATGCAACGGCCTTTCGTGCCGGCGGTGCCGTCCGCATCCACGGCATCTCCAAGAGCTTCGGTTCGCTGAAGGTGCTCGACGACGTCGAACTGAGCCTGCCTGCCGGCAGCGTGACGGCCATCCTCGGCCCATCGGGTTCTGGCAAGTCGACGCTGCTGCGCGCGATCAACCATCTGGAGCGGGTCGACGACGGCTTCATCTCGATCGACGGCGATCTCGTGGGCTACAGCCAGAAGGGCAACACGCTCTATGAGTTGAAGGAGAAGGATATTCTGAAGCGCCGCGCCGACATCGGCATGGTGTTCCAGACCTTCAACCTCTTCCCCCATCTGACGGTCTTGGAAAACCTCATCGAGGCGCCGATCCAGGTCCGCGGCCTCAAACGCGACGATGCGGTGCGGCTGGCGCAGGACCTGCTGGCGCGCATCGGCCTCAGCGACAAGATCAACGCCTATCCTCGCCAGCTCTCGGGCGGTCAGCAGCAGCGCGTGGCCATCGCCCGGGCGCTGGCGCTACGGCCGAAGGTCCTGCTCTTCGACGAGCCGACCTCGGCACTCGATCCGGAGCTCGTCGGCGAAGTGCTCGATGTCATCAAGGAACTGGCGCGTACGGGCACGACGCTGGTGATCGTCACCCACGAGACCGGTTTTGCCCGCGAAGTCGCCGACACCGTCGTCTTCATGCAGGCCGGCCGCATCCTCGAAGCCGGGCCGCCATCCCGCATCTTCACCGCGGCGGAACATCCTCGCACGCGCGAATTCCTCGCCAAGGTCCTCTGAAATTTCCAGGCGTGCACGCACGTGCTGGATCTGACTGACAGCAACTGCAACCCAAAGATGAAATGGAGTCCAGACACATGGCATTCTTAGATAGAGCAAAGCTGCTTCTGGCAGGGGCGGTCGCCATCGCGACCCTCGGGACAGCCTCCGTCCAGGCGCAGGAAAAATTCGATCTGAGCCCTGATATCTCCAACCGGGTGCGCGCCGAGCGCAACGAAGCGGCGATCAAGGCGATCGCGCCCGACTTCAAGTTCGTCAATCCGGGCAAGTTCACCGTGGCGGTCAACCCGTGGGATCCGCCGATCGCCACCTACGCCTCGGACTCCAAGACCGTCGTCGGCGCTGATCCCGATCTTGCCTCGCTGGTCGCCGACAGCCTCGGCCTGGAGCTGGATCTTGTCGCCGTCGCCTGGGCCGATTGGCCGCTCGGCGTTGCGTCGGGCAAGTATGATGCCGTGATCAGCAACGTCACCGTCACCGAGGAGCGCAAGCAGAAGTTCGACTTCTCGACCTACCGGCGCGATGTGCTCGGCTTCTTCGTCAAGTCCGACAGCCCGATCAGCTCGATCAAGGAGCCGAAGGACGTGGCAGGCCTGAAGGTGATCACCGGGGCGGGCACCAACCAGGAAAAGATCATTCTGGAATGGGACCGGCAGAACGTTGCTGCCGGGCTGAAGCCGATCGAGGTCCAGTACTACGATGATCGTGCGGCAGGCGACCTCGCGCTGCAATCGGGCCGCGCCGATGTCGAATTCAACCCGAATGCGACGCGCGCCTATGCTGCCTCGATCCGCAATGACACCAAGGTCGTCGGCACGGCCAGCGGCGGATGGCCGCTGACGGCCGAGATCGCGGTCACGACCCGCAAGGGCGGCGGCCTTGCCGACGCGATCACCCTTGCCGTCAACGACCTGATCAAGAACGGCAAATACGGCGAGGTCCTGAAGCGCTGGAGCCTGACGGACGAGGCCATCGACGCGTCGCAGACCAATCCCCCCGGCCTGCCGAAGAGCGGCTCCTGATCCTTGCGGCCCTCCGCGGGCCGGCCCGTTGCCGGCCCGCGCCTTCAACACCCCATTTGGAGATGACAGACATGTTTGGTCCAGCCGCTCTACGCCCAGCACTCATCGCCGCCTTTGCGGCGGCACTCGTCCATTTCGGCCCGGCACAGGCAGCTGATGGCTTCGACTTCAGCCCGGAACAGCCGGGGCGCATCCGCGCCGAACGCAACGACGCGGCTGCTGCCGCGATCGCGCCGGGCTTCAAATTCGTGACCGAAGGCAAATTCACCGTCGCGGTCAGCCCTGGCGGGCCGCCGCTCGCAACCTATGCGACCGATGCCAAGACGGTGATCGGAGCGGATCCGGACTATGCGCTTGCGGTTGCCGACAGTCTCGGGCTGACGCTGGAGCTCGTACCGATCGCCTGGATCGACTGGCCGCTCGGGTTGACGTCGGGCAAATATGACGCGGTCATCTCCAATGTCGGCGTCACCGAGCAGCGCAAGGAGAAGTTCGATTTTTCGAGCTACCGCCAGGGCCTGCACGGCTTTTTCGTCAAGGCTGACAGCGGCGTGACCTCGATCAAGGAGCCGAAGGACGCCGCGGGTCTGCGGATCATCGTCGGCGCCGGCACCAACCAGGAGCGCATCCTCCTCAAATGGAACGACGAGAACGTCGCCGCCGGCCTGAAGCCGCTGGAGCTGCAATATTACGATGACGAGGCCACAAGCCTCGTGGCGCTGGCTTCGGGCCGCGCCGACGTGATCGTGCAGCCGCATGCGCAGCTTGTCTTCATTGCCGCGCGCGACCGGAACATCAAGCGCGTCGGCACCTTGAGCGCCGGCTGGCCGGAGCGGTCCGACGTGGCGATTACCACGCGCAAGGGCAGCGGCCTTGCCGATGCGCTGACGGCCGCCACCAATGGCCTCATTAAAAACGGCACCTATGCCAGGATCCTCGAGCGCTGGCATCTGGCGGAAGAGGCGCTGCCGAAGTCCGAGACCAATCCTCCCGGCCTGCCGAAATCCTGAGGGCGCACAACGATGACAGACCACAAGATTGCGATCGATCACATCGGTTTCCTTACGCCTGGAAACTATGCCAGCGACAATCCACTGGCGGGCCTTGAACAGACGCTGGGCCTGCTCGAATATGGCGAGGCGCTTGGTTTTGCCAGCGCCTGGGTCAGGCAACGCCACCTCGAGCCCGGCATTTCGTCGGCTGCCGCGTTCCTGGCGGCTGCCACGCAGAGGACCGACCATATCCAGCTCGGCACAGCGGTGATCCCGATCGGCTATGAAAATCCGTACCGGCTGGCGGAGGATCTCTCGACCGTCGATGTGCTCTCGCGCGGCCGCCTGAATGTCGGCCTCAGTGCGGGACGCCCGCCGCATGTCGACCTTATCGGTCCGCTCGCCTTCGACGGAGACTGGTCCGGTTACGATTTTTCGCATCAACGGGTCTTGCGCTTTGCCGACAATCTGCGCGGGGCGTTTCTGGGCGACGAGCACGCGGTTATCAACACGCCGTTCGGGCCGCAGCGCCCGCGACTGCAGCCCTACGCCAAGGGGCTGGCCGACCGGCTCTGGTACGGCGGCGGCTCGCTGCGATCGGCGCGCTGGGCCGGCGAAAACGGTTTCAATCTCTTGATCGGCAATGTCACGACCGGCGAGCAGACCGACGACTTCTTCGAGGCGCAGATCCGCCAGCTCGAAACCTGGCGCCAGGCGGGCGGGGCTCGGAAACGCGTGGCGCTTGGCCGGGTCATCGTGCCGCTCGATGGTGCCGACGCCGGCACGAGGCGACGCTATCTCGACTATGCCGCCGGTCGGCATGCGCGAACGCTTACGCCACAGGGCGAGCGGCGCACGCTGTTTGCCCGGGACCTTGTCGGCACGTCCGATGAGATCGTCGAGCGCCTGCTCGCCGATCCGATCCTGCCGCACGTCAACGAACTCCGGCTCGAACTGCCCTACGAATTCGAACAGGACGAGTACCGCCAGATCCTCGACGATGTCGTTGCGCGCATCGCACCGGCGCTTGGCTGGTCGCAGACCAAAAGTAACCCGTCAGCCAATCCGGCGGCGGCGTGACGTTTTGCGGCCGATTCCAGATCCCAACTCCATCAAGGCATTTCATCCGTGACGAAAAGCATCGACTATTTCTTCTCGATCGGTTCCCCCTGGTCGTTTATCGGGCTTGAGACCCTTGCTGCCCTCGCGCGCCGCCATGAGGCGGAGATCACGCCCTATCTGGCGACGGTGGTCGAGGAGAATGGCGGCATCCTCTCGCGCAACAAGCCGCAGGCGCGTCGGGCCTATGGCACGCGTGACCTGAAGCGCTGGAGCCGCGCCAGGGGCAAGCCCCTCCTTCTCGACGGACGTCCGCCGCTTGCCGATCCCACGCCCGCGTCCCGGCTGGTGATCGCCGCCTATCTCGACGGCAAGGACTGGCTCGCCTTGACTGGGGCATTGCAGGAGGCGTTCTGGGTCCATGCCGAGGATATCGGCCAACCGGAGGTGCGCGCAGCGGTGGCAACCCGCGCCGGTTTCGACGGCAGCGCCTTGCTTGCGCGCGAAAGCGCCGACGACGTCACCGCCAAATGGTCCTCCGATCGGGAGCATGCGGTAAAGAGCGGCGTCTTCGGTTTCCCGACTTTTACCTATGACAACGAGATCTACTGGGGCCAGGACAACCTGCCGTTTCTGCAGCAGCACCTGGAAGGCAAGAAGCCGTAGTCATGGGCATGCCCGACCGCGCCGCGCGCAGAGCCGGCGGATCAGTTTTCCAAGCCTTCAACAATCTTTGGGGCGAGGTTCCTTTAATCGACTGATTAACTCGATAACTTTCGGAAGGCTTGAAGCCGAGCGATCGTATGAAACCTTTTCCGTTGTTTGCGCATTTTCTAAACAACGATGGCCAATGACGAGGTCTGCCATGAGTGTCCTGCGGCAATATGAACGCTTGAACGCGATCCGGGATGTCCTGCAAGGCAAGCTCGAGCTTTACGAAGCACGGGACTGTTTCGGCATCGACGATTTCGAGGACGGGACGACGAACGAGCTTCGCGACCGGATCGCCGAACTCTCGGACGAAATCTCCAATCTCAAGTGCCAGCCCGAGCGCTTCAAGGGCTGGTGATTGCGGCTGAAGGCAACAGACATCGAAGCGATAACACAGGAAAACCATGACCATCGAAGTTAATTCGCGTATCGCCGGCCACCCGATCAACCCGATCTTTCTCGAGCGCTGGTCTCCACGGGCCTATGCCGGCGCCGACATTTCCGAAGCCGAGCTCTTCGGCATCCTCGAAGCGGCGCGCTGGGCGCCCTCTGCCTATAACGCCCAGCCGTGGCACTTCGTCTATGCCCGCAGGGGTACGGCGCATTGGGACAAGCTTTTCGGCATCCTCAACGCCTTCAACCAGAGCTGGGCGAAGGATGCTTCGGCGCTGATCTTCGTGTTGTCGAAGACCACGCTGCTGCCGCCGGGCGCAAGCGAAGAGGTGCCGTCCTACACCCACTCGTTCGATACCGGTGCCGCTTGGGGTGCGCTGGCGCTGCAGGCCGCCTATTCCGGCTGGCAGGCGCATGGCATGGCCGGTCTCGACTATGATCGTGCGCGCTCGGAGCTCAACATTCCATCCGATTACCGGATCGAAGCAGCCGTCGCCATCGGCAAGCTCGGTGACAAGGCGCAACTGCCCGAGGGGCTGCGCGAGCGCGAAGTGCCAAGTCCCCGCCGCGCTCTTTCCGAAATCGTTTCCGAGGGCGGGTTCGAACAGGCGTAACGATGATCGACCGGCTCGCCTGTGCCCGCACGGGCGATCCGGTCGACACGCGCTGCGGTTGATGCCTCGACCCGACCCAGGGTTTGACATCAGCCTGGCCGGGCAAACCACGCATCGCCGCGTGCTGCCGACATCGCTCTATGTGCGGTAACGTCTTGCCGTCATTAAATCGACCGTCGCCGGTGATCCGCGGCGATCACCGTAGCGTACCTCCCGGTGAAGAACCGAACCCGTATCCCGATGCGGTATGGAGGAGCGCATGCGTCTGCTGCCAGCCTTGCTGTTCATGCTCGTTGCCCATTCAAGTCATGCGGCATTGGATCGCCTGTCGGCGGAAGACATCCGCACACAGATCGTCGGCAGGACCGTGTTTCTTGCCGTGCCGCTCGGTGGCGAGTTTCCCCTGAACTATCGCCGCGACGGCCGTGTCGACGGCACCGGCAAAGCCCTGGGGCTGGGGAAGTTCACGCGTCCGACCGACAGTGGCACCTGGTGGATCGACGGTGATCGGCTCTGCCAGAAGTTTACGACATGGTACGACGGATCGCGGCTCTGCTTCGAACTCTATCGCCTCGATGCCACCCGCATTCGCTGGATCCAGGACAATGGCGACAAGGGGACCGCGCGCATAGGGCCGGACCTATGAGGCAATGCGCCAACGCTCTGGCATCGCCAGCCATTCCCCTCGCTCAGACCGTCGTTCAAGGGAGGTTCCTGATGCGTATGTTCGCCATCCTTCTCGTTGGCCTGGTGGTTGCAAGCCCGGTCCGTGTTCAGGCGAAAGAGCCTGACTTCGCGCTTGAGCGCTACTTCGCGGGCAGGTCGCAAGCCACGGGCAGTTTCACCGCATTGAACGGCGTGTCGCGGCGGTTCACCGTTACCCTGTCCGGCCGCTGGAACGGAACGACACTGACGCTTCGCGAAGACTTCGTTTTCAACGACGGTGCCCGGGACACCAAGACCTGGCGGTTCCGCAAGACAGGGCCGGGGGCCTATCTCGGCACGCGGGAGGACGTGGTCGGGACCGTTCCGGTCCGGATCGATGGCCGCAAGGCGCGGTTCTCCTATCTGGTCTACATCGATGCCGAGCGCAAGAACCTCGTCCGCTTCCACGATCTGATGGTGCTGGGCGCCGATGGCGAGGTGAAGAACACGGCGCTGGTGACGAAGTTCGGTTTTCCGGTCGCCTGGACGAAGGTCGCATTCCGGCGCTCCGAGCGATGAATTCCCGTCACGACGAAAAGCGGCTCGCCGGCCGCGTCCTTTTTGCCTATTCGCTGCCGGCCATCCTCTTGGCGACCCTCGCCTTGCCGCTCTACATCGTGGTTCCAACCTTCTATGTCAGCACGCTCGGTCTGCCACTGGGCGCCGTTGGCTTCGTTCTGCTGGCGATCCGGATCGTCGACGCAGTGGCTGACCCTGCGATCGGCTGGCTCAGCGACCGGATCAATGCGCCGGCGGGACGCAGGCGGACATTCGTGCTGACCTCGGCGGTGCCCACGGCCTTCGCCGCCTTCATGCTGTTCTGGCCGCCTGATGATGCGGGGCTTGTCTATCTCGCGATCTGGGGGACCGCGCTGTCGATTGGATACACATGCACGCTGCTTCCCTATTCGGCCTGGGGTGCGGAACTCGTCAATGACTATTCGGGGCGCCTGCGCGTATCGGCCTTCAGGGAGGGCGCCACGCTGATCGGAACGCTCGGCGCCATTGCCCTGGCGTTTGCGACCAACGCGCAAGCGCTGTCGAACGCAGGGGATCTGCGGGTGCTCGCCATGTTTGTCGGCGCCCTCCTGCCGGTTGCCGCATGCGCCGCATTCCTCTGGGTGCCCGAACCGAGGGACAGGTCACGGCACCGGCTCGGGCTTGCGGATGCGGGGCGGTTTCTCGTTGCCAACCGGCCCTTCAGGCGACTGATCCTCGCCTTCGTCATGAACGGTTTCGCCAACGCTGTCCCGGCGACGCTGTTTCTGTATTTCGTCGGACAGCGGCTCGAAGCGCCGCAATGGAGCGGACCATTGCTGCTTGCCTATTTCGTCAGTGGGCTCGCCGGCATTCCGCTTGCGCTTTTCGCAGCGCGGTTCGTCGGCAAGCATCGCGCCTGGTGCGTCGCGATGACGGCGGCCGCCGTCATCTTCGGCGGCGCCGGCTTTCTGGGGGCGGGCGATATCCACCTGTTCGCGGTCATCTGCGTGGCGACGGGGCTGTTGCTCGGGTTTGATCTCGTCTTGCCGCCTGCGATTCAGGCGGACGTGATCGACCAGGATACCGCCACTTCGGGCGAGCAGCGATCCGGCCTCTATTTCGCAGCCTGGAGCCTGGCGACGAAGCTGTCCCTGGCGGGCGCGGTCGGCGTCGTCTTCCCATTGCTTGGCCTTGCAGGTTTTGCCGGCGAGGGCAACAATTCCGCGGGCGCTCTCGATGTGCTTTCGATGCTCTACGCTTGGCTGCCGATCCCAGCCAAGCTCGCAGCGATCGTGCTGATGTGGCGCTTTCCGATCGGGGAGGCAGAGCAGCAGGCGCTCAGGCAAAAAATCGAGGCTGTGTGAACCAACCGCGGCGCCCGTGCGTATCTGCATATGGTCAGATATCATGCAGGGTGCAGACATTGGTCGTCGAGACAACGAGGCGTTCGTCTTCCGGAACCGCTCGCATCGCCTGGATCACCGGCGCCAGCAGCGGCATCGGCCGCGCGCTGGCCGTGGCGCTGGCGCAGGCCGGCTGGGAGGTGGCCGTCAGCGCGCGCAACCGGGAGGAACTCCTGGCGCTGGAGGACGTCGTCCCCAGCAATATCTTCGCATACCCCGTCGACGTCACCAACGCCGCTGCCGTCGCCAGAACCTTCCGCCTGATCGAGGACGGTCTCGGGCCGCTGGATCTTGCAGTGTTTTGCGCCGGCACCTATGCGCGCGACGGTGTTCGGGATTTCGATGTCGCGCGCTTTTCGTCGATCGTCCATGTGAACCTGCTTGGCACGGTCTATTGCCTGGAGGCCGCAATGGCGCAAATGCGCGCGCGCGGCCGCGGGCACATCGCCGTCGTTTCGTCGACGGCAGGTCTCGTCGGCCTGCCCGGCGCTGCTGCCTATGGCGCGAGCAAGGCGGCGCTGATCGCCATGTGCGAGGCGCTTTATCCAGACCTTGCAGCACATGGCATCGACCTCAGCCTGATCAACCCGGGTTTCGTCGATACGCCCCTGACACAGAAGAACGACTTTCCGATGCCGTTTCTCGTCACGGCCGAAAAGGCCGCAGCGACCATCATGCGCGGGCTGGAGGCGCGCCGCTACGAAATCATCTTTCCCTGGCAGATGGCGCTGGCAATGAAAGCTCTGAGGCTGATGCCGGCCCGCTTGAGATTTGCGCTGACGCGGCGGATGCTGCGCGATTGAGCGCTGCGATTATCCGGCCGCCACTTTCGCGACAGGTGTTTGGTCGGCGTCCGGTCCGACGACGATGGTGGCGGCGCGGGGGACATCTGCCGCTGAATGCGGATGAACGGGAATGCCCTTCAGCCACAGGCGGAACGCCTCCACATGGATCGCGCCCATCACTTTCAGGGTCATCAGCGGATAGGCGAAAAGCAGCTTCATGAGCGCCCCGTCGGAGAAGGCCAGATGCCTTCCGGCAAAGCTGGCCGCCAGAAGGGGGCCATCGTCGTCCGATTGGTTGATGCCGACGAAAACGCGCTCGTGCGGGGGCTCGACGCGAAAATCGTAGCGGCCCGTCATGGGGGTGAACGGCGACACGTAAAGCGCCTTGTCGCAATGCTGCCTGATCGAGGCGCCCGAAGGCCCTGCGAGCGGGATCACATAGGTGTGGCGCTCGTGAAAGGTGTTGCAGACTTCATAGAGGACGGCGCACAGGCTGTCGCCCGGGCGATAGCAGAAATAGACCGTCAGCGGATTGAAGACATAGCCGAAGATCCGGGGATAGCAGAGGACGCGAATGCGCAGGCCGTCGGTCGGCAGACCGGCCGCCTCAAGTTGCCGGCAGACCCAGCTCCGCAGCCCTCCGATGTCGCCATCGCCGTGGTCCTGATCGCGAAAACTGAAGACGGCCGCCCGGTTGTGGCCGAACAGTCGGCTGCTTTTGTCGAGTTCAGGCAGCTCGTCGAGATCGAGCAGCAGCGAAAAGACGCGGTAACGCAGCCGGTGCGGGCGCGGCCTGTGGCGGGCATGGGCGACATGCCCTCGATAGATTGACGACGTCAGGCTCATTCGGCTGCCAACATGGGTTCGCTGCGGAAAATTCTGCCAGACGGTTCATGCACCGCCCAGGGCCGATCGATGCTGCCGAGTTCCTCCGCCACCGCCAGGCCCGATTGCAAGCCGTCTTCATGAAAGCCGCTGCCGAAATAAGCGCCGCAGAACCAGGTGTTGCGATGCCCCTGCAGCCGCCAGAGCTGGCGCTGCGCCACGAGTGCGGCCTGATCGAAGAGCGGGTGCTTGTAGGCAAAGGTGCCGAGCGTGCGATCGGGCGCAACGTCACGGCAGGGATTGAGCGTCACGAACAGCGGGGCCGCCGGATCGATGCCCTGCAGGCGGTTCATCCAGTAGGTCACGCAGAGCGGTTTCACACCCTCCTGCTCGCTGTCACCGATATAGTTCCAGCTCGACCACACCTGCTTGCGCCGGGGCATCAGGTTGGCGTCGGTATGGAGTACCGCATCATTGGCCGTGTATTTGAACGCCGACAGCAGGTGCCGCTCCTGACCGTTGGGATCGTCGAGCATGTCGAGTGCCTCGTCCGCATGGGTGGCGATGACGACGTCGGAGAAGCGGTCGAGATGGCCGTGGCCATCGATCACCTCCACCTCGCCCGCAATGCGCCGGATGCACTGTACCGGGTTGGCGAGCCGCACGGAGCCGGAGAAGTTCGAGACCAGCCGTTCGACATAGCGCCTGCTGCCGCCATCCACCGTCCGCCAGCGCGGTCGGTTCGATAGTGAAAGCAGCCCATGGCTTTCGAAGAAGCGGATGAAGGCGTGCAGCGGATAGGCACGCATTTCGCTCGCCGTCGTCGACCAGATGGCCGCGCCCATCGGCAGCAGGTGGTCGTCGACGAACGAGCGGGCGTAGCCGCCACGGTCGAGATAGTCGCCGAGGCAGACGGCCGCGAATTCCGGCCGTCGCAGCAGGGGCGGCGCCTCACGGTAGAACCTGATGATATCGGAAAGCATGCGCCAGAAGCGCGGGCGGACCGCATTGCGTCTCTGGCCGAGCAGGCCGCGCAGGCCGGATCCCGAATATTCGAACGATCCGCCGTCGAGCGAGGCCGAGAACGACATCTCGGAGGCAAGCGTGGCAACACCGAGATGGTCGAACAGCGCAACGAGGTTGGGGTAGTTGCGATCGTTGTAGACGATGAAGCCGGTATCGACGGAGACGGGACCGACCGGCGAGGGGACGGATACGGTGTTGGCATGGCCCCCCAGGCGACGCGCCTGCTCGTAGAGGACGACATCCATGCTCTTGCTGAGAAGCCAGGCCGCAGACAGGCCCGATATGCCACCGCCGATGACCGCAACGCGCCGCCGCTGTTGTCGCTCTTCTCTGCCACCGACACCCATACACCAACCTCTTGCGCTTGAACCTGCCCATCACTACGAAGCCGAGCCGCAATTGGATCGACGTCACGGAGAAATTTTCGGCACTGTGATCTGCCGGCCCGGGCAATCCGTATCCATCGCCATGACAATCGCTGTTCCCATCCTTGCGGCTCCATGCGAAAACGAGCGGAAGCAAACTCCGGATCGTTTCGCCAGGGTTTTGCTGAAAAGCGGGAGCAGGCGCACGCGCATGGATGAAAGCGATCAGGAGCAGCCCACGGACGATATGTCGGGCCTGCTTGTTTCGGTCGGGCTGAACCGGGATGTCGAGGCTTTCGAGGTTCTGTTTCGCCACTATGCGCCGCGGGTGAAGGCCTATATGGCGCGCCTGTCCAGGGACGGCGCCGTCGCCGAGGAATTGATGCAGGAAACCATGATGGTCGTCTGGAACAAGGCCGCCCAGTTCGAACCGTCGCGTGGCAATGTCTCGACCTGGATCTATACCATCGCCCGCAACGTGCGGATCGATGTCTACCGAAGGACGAAGCGACCGGAGTTCGACCTCAGCGATCCCGCCTTCGTGCCGGACGATGCGGAGCCCGCCGACAAGGCATTCGAGCAATTGCAGGATGCGGAGCGGCTCCACCGCGCGATGGAGGCCCTGCCTGCAGAGCAACTCGACCTTTTGAAACGGTCTTTCTACGAGGACAGCTCCCACAGCGCCATTGCCGAGGCTCTTTCGATCCCGCTCGGCACGGTGAAGTCGCGCATACGGCTCGCTTTTGCCAAGCTGCGCGCGGCATTGGAGGAGCGATGATGTCGATCCGTCATCACGTCAGCGATGAGTTGCTGCTGCGCTATGCCTCCGGCGAACTGGCGGAAGGCTGGAGCCTGGCGGTTGCGACACATCTTGCGCTTTGCCCCGCCTCCAGAAGACGGCTCGCCCAGATGGAAACAGTCGGCGGAGCGCTTCTCGAAAACATTGCGGCCGGGACCGCCTCCGACGATGCGTGGGCGCGCATGCGCAGCCGGATCGAGCGTGGCGCAACGGGCGTTCCGCAGCGCCCGGAAGGACACGTGAAGGCGGCGGCCGAACCCGTCCTGCCGGAGCCGCTGCGTTCCTATCTCGGCGGCGACATCGACAGCCTCCAGTGGCGGTCGCTGGGGATGGGGGCCTATCAAATCCCGATCGCGTTGGGGGACGACAGCACCGTGGCAAGGCTGTTGCGGATCCCGGCGGGCAAACCCGTGCCCGAACATGGCCATGCCGGCCAGGAACTGACCGTCGTGCTCGCCGGCAGTTTTCGCGATGGCAGCGACGTCTTTGCGCGCGGCGATATCGAGGAAGCGGATGCGAACCTGACGCACCAGCCTCTGGCGAGCGAAGACGCGGATTGCATATGCCTCGCCGTCACCGACGCGCCCTTGAGGTTCAAGAGCTGGCTGGTGCGCCTCATTCAGCCGGTGCTCGGAATATGACGGCCCGGCCGACAAGAAGGGATGAGACCTGATGCTGGTACATGTCGTCGCCTATATCGCCACCGCGCTTGTCTTTCTGCTCCTGGATTTTCTGTGGCTGACGGGAATGGCGTCGGGCTTCTACCGCGAGAGATTGGGCGGACTGCTGCTCGATCAGCCCAATTTCGCCGCCGCCGGCGCGTTCTATGTGATCTACGTGGCGGGCATCGTCTATTTCGCAGTCTCGCCGGCCCTGCAGGCTGGAAGCTGGACCACCGCGCTGGTGGCCGGGGCCATGCTCGGCCTCGTCGCCTATGGCACATACGACCTGAGCAATCTGGCGACGCTTCGCAACTGGTCGCTGACAATCACCATCGTCGACATGATCTGGGGTGCTGCCCTGACCGCGATCGCGGCGACAGCCGGATATTACGCCGCCGCCCGCGTCTCCGTATCCTGAGCGCTTCGCCCGGCTACGGGACGGGTAACATCGCCGGTTATAGGGGAGGTGTCGGATCCGCATTGCGATTGGTGCCGGAAAACAGCTCCGAACCGAAAGCCTGCTGCGCGGCGATCGACGGAAACGCCACGTCGACCACGTCGAAGGACGGCATCAGATTCATCATCGGCAGGATGCGCTCGAACACCGCGCCGCCGAGCGGCGCTGCATTCCAACCGGACGTGCGAAAGCCAAATGTCTCAGGAAGCCCCTTGGGCTCGTCCAGAATGGTCAGCAACAGGTAGCGCGGATTGTCTGCGGGAACGACGCCCATGAAGGACGTAAGGTTGAGATCTTTTGCGTAGCGTCCGCCGACCACCTTTTCCGCCGTGCCGGTCTTGCCGCCGATGAAGTAGCCCTTGACCTCGGCCTTGCGTGCCGAGCCTGTGCGGGCGTTGAGCCGGAGCAGGAAGCGCATGGCCTCACCGGTATCGGGCCTGATGAGATCCCGTGCGAGCACCCGTTCCTCGACATCTGAGCCCTTGATCAAGGTCGGCCGGATCAGGCGCCCGCCGTTGACGAGGGCCGCAACGGCGATGCTTGCCTGAAGCGGCGTCACCGCAATTCCGTGGCCGTAGGAGGCGGTTGCCGTATCGATCTGGCCCCAGGTCCGCGGCAATTGCGGATGGGCGCTTTCCGGCAGCTCGGTCGTCAATCGTGACATCTGGCCGAAGCGTGAAAGGAAGGCGCGGAAGTTGTCCGGGCCGAGTGCGATCGCCATCTTCGCCATCGAGATGTTGGAGGAATAGATGAAGGCCTCCGGCAGGCTGAGCGGACGGTATTTGCCGAGGTAATCGCGGATGCGAAACCGGCCGAAGGCGAGCGGCTTGCTGGCGTCGATGACGGAGCGGATGCCGAACTGTCCGGAATCGAGCGCCATCGCCGTCGTCAGCGCCTTGAAGGTCGAGCCCATCTCGAAGGTTGCGGCGGCAATGCGGTTGATGCGGTCGGGCTTCAGCGCGTCGGATGGATTGTTCGGGTCGAAATCCGGGGCAGAGGCCAGCGCCAGCACTTCGCCATTGGTGATGTCGAGCACCAGCCCGGCACCGGCTTTCGCCTTGAACTTGTCGATCGCCTTGGCGAGCTCGATCTGCAACGCGTGCTGGATGCGGATGTCGAGCGTCAGGGTGACCGGCTGCAGGTTTTGATGGGAGGTGTCCATGCCGGTCTGGCGCAGGACATCAAGGCCTTGCGTCTCGATCCATTTTTCGATGCCGGCGATGCCGATATTGTCGATGTCGACGGTGCCCAGCACGTGGGCCGCCAGCGAGCCGTTCGGATAGACGCGCCGCTTCTCGCGCTGGAAGCCGACCGCTGGAATGCCGGCGTCCCAGAGCGCCTGCTCTTCAGCCGGCGTGACCTGGCGCTTGATCCAGGCAAAGGGCGCCTTGCTCTTCAGGCGCTGGTGCAGCTCGCGGGCATCGAGATCGGGGAAAATGGCCGTCAGCTTCTCCACCGCCTCGTCGGCATCGACGATGAAACGGGGCTCGGCATAGACGCCCGAGCTCGGAACGTCGATGGCGAGCAGATTGCCGTTGCGATCGAGGATGGAAGGACGGCCGACCGAGGGACGCTTGGGTACATAGCCTGTGGTCTCGATCTCGGCCGTGCCGAGCTGGACCAGACGTGCGAGCATTGTCAGGAATACGACGATGAAGACGGCGATCAGGAAGGCGATGCGCTGGCGGCGATCAGCGCCGGATGAGAGACGTCTTTTCATGTCAATAAAGCCCGCCGGTCGTGTTGAGCAGCTTTTCCTTGAGCGCGGGCGGGAGACCCGGCTCCGCGTCGTCGGCGGGCAACTCGGCCATTTCCCTGTCGTCGATGACGGTGCAATTGCCATCACAGGGGCCGGTTCCCGGCTTGAAGGCTTCGACGATAGCGCCCGGCGCGCCATCGTCGGTCGGCCGTCCCGTCTTGCGGTCGACCGTCTGGAAGGTCATTCCACCAGGCGGATGGAAGTCGGCGGCGGGTTTGCCTTCGAGCGCGACCTTCATGAAATCGATGAATATGGGAGCTGCGAGCCCGCCGCCTGTCTCGCCATAACCCATCGGTTTCGGCGTGTCGTAACCGAGGAAGACGCCGGTGACGATACCGGGTGTGAAGCCCACGAACCAGACGTCCTTCTCGTCGTTGGTGGTGCCGGTCTTGCCGGCGATCGGGACGCCGAGGGTGGCGACATTGCGGGCGGTGCCGCGCTCCACCACGCCGCGCATCATCGAGGTGATCTGGTAGGCTGTCATCGGGTCGAGCACATAGTCCCTGTTGTCGACGAGATCAGGCTCGTCCTGCTCTTCCCAGGAAAGCGCGTTGCAGTTCGCACACTGGCGGCCGTCCTGCCGGTAGATCGTGCGGCCATAACGATCCTGGATACGGTCGATCATGGAGGGGTTGATCGCCTTGCCGCCATTGGCGATGACGGCATAGGCCGAAACGAGCCGCAGCAGCGTGGTCTCGCCGGCGCCGAGCGACATGGGCAGATAGGGGCTGAGCGTGTCATAGATGCCGAAGCGCTTGCCATAGTCGGCGACAAGATCCATGCCCAGGTGGCGGGCAAGGCGGACCGTCATCAGGTTGCGGCTGTTTTCGAGCCCCGTTCGCAGTGTCGAGGGGCCGCTGAACCGACCGTCATAGTTCTTCGGCCGCCACGTCTTGCCGGTGCCGTCGGCAATGGCGATCGGCGCGTCCATGACGAGCGTCGTCGGCGCATAGCCGGTATCGAGGGCTGCGGCGTAGACGAACGGCTTGAACGAGGATCCCGGCTGGCGATAGGCCTGCGTCGCACGGTTGAATTCGGACTGCGCATAGGAAAAGCCGCCAGCGACCGCAAGCACCCGTCCGGTGTTCGGATCCATGGAGACAAGCGCTCCCTGCACCTGCGGCGGCTGGCGCAGAACGGTTCCGGTGCGCAGCGTCTCGACATAGACGACGTCGCCCGGCGATAGCACGGCATCGAGCGAAAACGCGCAGCGCCGCCGGCCTTCCTTGATGTGGCAGAGGGCCCAGCCGTGGTCTTTCCGGTCGATCTGAACCGTGTCGGCGACGGCGTCGCCCGCGCCTGACCGTCTGAGCCCGAGTTCGGCCGTGTCCGTGCCAGCGGAGAGAACAACGGCCAGCCGCCATTCCGGCACGTCCGACAGCGGCTGTCGCGCGGCCAGTGCCTCCTGCCATCCTTGCAGTGACGCCAGGCGGGCGGCCGGTCCCCTGTAGCCCTTGGCCTGGTCGTAGGCGACAAGGCCCTTTCGCAATGCCCGCATGGCCGCCTGCTGCAGCCGCGGATCGAGCGTTGTGCGCACGGAGAGGCCCGCGGTGTAGAGCGCCGCCTCGCCATATCGGCTGGCGAGCTGGCGGCGCACGTCCTCGCTGAAATAGTCCGCCCGCTCGGCCGACGCCTCCTGCCGCTTCGATCTGGTCGCGAGCGGCGAGGCGGTTGCTGCGGCCGCGACCCTGGCATCGATGACGCCGTTGCGGCGCATCTGTTCGATGACCCAGTTGCGCCGGGCAACGGCCCGCTCCGGATGGCGGTACGGGTCGTAGTTGTTCGGGGCTTTCGGAAGCGCGGCAAGGTAGGCGGCCTCGGCCACCGTCAGCTGGTCGACCGGCTTGTCGAAATAGGTCAACGCCGCCTGCGCGATGCCATAGGCGCCGAGACCCAGATAGATATCGTTCAGATAGAGTTCGAGGATCCTGTCCTTGGAATAGGTTTGGTCGATGCGGATCGACAGGATCGCCTCGCGCAGCTTGCGCTCGAATGTGCGGTCGGCCGACAGCAGAAAATTCTTGGCGATCTGCTGCGTAATCGTCGATCCGCCGATCATCCGCCGGCCAGAGCCGTAATTGGCAAGGTTCGCCCAGAGCGCGGTGGCAAGGCTCGTCAGGTCGATGCCGGGATGGAGATAGAAGTTCTTGTCCTCGGCCGACAGGAAGGCTTGTCTGACCCGGGCGGGCACCGCGCCGATCGGCAGGAACAGCCGGCGTTCCCTTGCATATTGCGCGATCATCGCGCCGTCGCCGGCGTAGAGACGGGTGGTCACAGAGGGCTCCCAGGTGGCGAGCGCCCGGTGGTCCGGCAGGTCGCGGGTGAGCGCTGCAAGGCAAAATGCCACCACGACGCCGAAAAGCGTGGCCAGATTGATCAGGGTCGCAAGCAGGTTGGTGATGAGCGTCATGAGTGCGTCGTCGACTTCCAGGGTTCGAAGGGCGTGGCTTCGCCATCCGTCCCTCAGGGGTCGGCGGCAGTCAGGATGGGGCCGTTGGGTGGCGGTGTTCGGCGATGGGCCACAGCGGTCGGACTTCTCGCCCGTTCCATCGGTGGCAATCTATCGCCTCGCTTTTGCCACCAAAGGCTGTGACATGCCGCCCTGGCGACCAGTCGCGGCCAATTCCGATGTTTCAGCGCGAAGCGGACGGGATGGTTGCCTTCGGGCGTTCAGATGGGGCGACACATATCCGGAGCCTCCAGGGGAGAGTTTGTCAGAGGAGGTCTGTCCTCGATGCGTTTGCGGTCGCGCCCAATGACGCGGGCGATCGATCTGGCGTCACCGTAAGGGGCTTGCGCCTTCGCGGCAAACCACGTTTATTTGCAAGACCCATTAGCTGAGTTAGGGCATTCATGGTCAGGCCATATCTCCCGCTCAATGCGCTCCGGGCCTTCGAGGCATCGGCGCGGCATCTGAGCTTTACCCGTGCAGCGATCGAACTGTGCGTGACGCAAGCCGCCGTCAGCCATCAGGTGAAGCTGCTCGAAAGCCGACTGAACGTCACCTTGTTCAAGCGGCTGCCACGGGGGCTGATGATCACCGCAGAGGCCGAGGCGCTGCTGCCGGTGCTGCAGGATTCCTTCGACCGCATGGCAGACATGCTGGAGCGGTTCGAGGGCGGTCACTTGCGCGAAGTGCTGATGATCGGCGCCGTCGGGACTTTTGCGGTCGGCTGGCTGTTGCCCCGCCTTGCGGATTTTCAGGAGAAACATCCCTTCATCGACATCAGGCTGTCGACGAACAACAATCGCGTCGACATGGCCGCCGAAGGGCTCGACTACGCCATCCGTTTCGGTGGGGGTTCCTGGCACAACACCGAGGCGATGCGGCTGTTCGAGGCGCCGCTTTCGGTCCTGTGCGTGCCCGAGATCGCCGAGACGCTGCGCCGTCCCGCCGATCTCCTCAGCCACACATTGCTCAGGTCCTATCGGGCGGATGAGTGGGTCAGTTGGTTCGCCGCTGCCGGGATTGCCTATCCGGCGCCGCTTCTGAAAGGCGTGGTGTTCGATTCGTCGCTGGCGATGATGGAGGCGGCGGCCCAGGGCATCGGCGTTGCGCTTGCGCCGCCCTTGATGTTTTCCCGGCTGTTGTCGAATGGCACCGTGCGCCAGCCTTTCGACGTCTACACATCGATGGGGAGCTACTGGCTGACCCGGTTGAAGTCGCGCGCGCCGACGACGGCAATGTCGGCTTTTCAGGATTGGCTCACGACGGCAATGAATGACGGCGCCCTGCAAGCCGACCGGCCGGGGGCAAGCCACCCGGCATGAGCCCGCGGCGGCAACGGGATACCCGCCGCTATTCGCCGTAGCTGACGATCCATTCCGGCGGCTCTTTTTCAAGGCTGCCGTCGACTTCTGCGTCCCGGTCTCTTGCCCAGCGATAGCCCCACATCGGACCGTGTTTCGTCGCGTGGGACAACGGCCGGCGATAGGCGGCGTCGGCCTGCGCCTTCTGGAGCGTGATGAAGCCGTAGCCGCTTTCTTCAAACAGCGACAGGATCCCCCGCATGGCGTCGGCGTTGATCCGGTTGACGTGCAGGAGCATGATGGCTGGCGGCTCGTAGCCGAGGACCTGCTCGTTGAGATCGGCGTAATAGGCGATCTGTTTCTGAGTGTGCATCAGATAGGCCGTCCTGATGCGATGGGCTGCTTCCGTGTCGTTTTCGGCAAGCGCGCGCACATAGGCGCGGTCGAACACATAGTCCGAAGTATCGATGGTGGAGGCGGCGATCGTGTAGCCGAGCTTCCCGGCCATAGCCGCGATCGCCTTCTGCTTTTCCGGCGTGTCGCCGGTGTGATTGTAAGGCAAGCGCAGGAACCGCAGCTCCTTTCCTGCCGCCTTCATGATTTTCCGCGTCGTCTTTTCGCCATCGACGATCTCCCGCTTGATGCCTGCGATGTCGAGCGAATTGGTGTCGGCGTGCGAGAATGTGTGATTGCCGAGCGTCAGTCGCGGTCCGGTCCAGTTCTTCAGGATGGCTTTCGCCCGCGGTCCGACAGCGCGTACCTTGCTTTCGACCACAAAGCCGATCGCCGGGGCCTTGTGCGCCTCAAGGGCTGCAAGAATACGCGCGTTTGCATCTTCGATGCTTTCGATGGACGGCGCATCCGTTCCGTCGCGCTCGCCGGCATGGGCATGGGGCAGGTCGTCGAAGGTGATGGCGACGGATTTCTCAGGGACGGCGCCCCCGGCTTCGGCATGAGCGTCGACGAGGAAGAAAAGGAGGGCAAGCCAAGGCGTAAATGCCAGCAGCAAGTAACGCCCGATGGTGCGCGTCGCTCGCGCGCCGACCCCTGTGGCGTTCCGTTGCGTGCTGCCGCCGTGACGCTGCGTTCTCCTCACCATGTTACCTCTTCCGTCGATGGCGTTTGAGGTGACTGTCGGTCGCAAGGGTTGCAGGAGCATTGCACGGCCGGGATTTTCCTGCCGCCGATTTCGGTCTCGGTGTCGCCACGGCGCTGCGGGCTCTCAAACCCTGTGATGCAAATAATCCTAATGGCTGCTGCAAATAATCGTCGGTTGCCCGCCATGCCAAGGCTGCTTAGGCAGGACGCATCCAAGCTTCGTGAAACGCAAATTCGAGATGTGGAGATGTCCATGAGAACGATGATGAGGCGCGTCCTGGCGACGGTGGTCGCCGTCACCTGTCTGGCGACAGGGGCGAGAGCCGACAACGCCGCGTGGTCTGAGCCGGCGAAGCCGTTTCATGTCGTCGGCAACATCTATTACGTCGGCACCAAGGGGTTGTCGGCCTATCTCATCGCCTCGGGCAGGCAGGCCATTCTGCTCGACGGCACGTTGAAGAGCACGGCATCGCAGGTCGAAGACAATATCGTCGCGCTCGGTTTCAAGCTCTCAGATGTCAAGATCATCGTCACCAGCCATGCCCATTACGACCATGTTGCCGGCGTCGCCCAGATCAAACGCGATAGCGGAGCCAGGCTCTATGCGCTTTCGGCGGATCGGTGGGCGCTGGAAAACGGCCTCCATGACGGCGAGACCACCTATAGACGGGGCACATTTCCACCGGTCAAGGTCGACCATGTGCTTGCCGACGGCGACGTCGTCAGGCTCGGAGACGTCAGCATGAAGGCGACGCTGACGCCGGGGCATACACCGGGTTGCACCACCTGGTCGACATCGGTGACCGAGGCCGGACGCGCGCTCGACGTGGTCTTTCCCTGCAGCGTCACCGTTGCCGGCAATAGGCTCTTTGGTAACAAGCGCTATCCGGGCATTGTCGCCGATTTCGATAAGAGCTTCGACCGGCTCTCGGCAATGAAGGCGGATGTGGTGCTACCGGCCCATCCGGAATTCGCCGACGTGCTTGGTCGGGCAAGACGGCGGGACGCGGGCGAGACGGACGCTTTCGTCGATCCTGACCTGCTCGGCAAGATCGTCGTGCAATCCCGCGCCGCCTTCAAGAAGGAACTGGCACGGCAGAAGGCAAGACAATGAATGACAAGGGCCGCATCGGGCGCTGCCCTTGCCGGTTCACTCCGAGACGAGGCCGTCGAACACCTCGAGCATGGCTTCGCTGATCGCCTTGCCGAGGGCTGCTGCCGCGGCGCTCAGCGCCGTGTCGTCCATGTCGCGCGCCGCCATGGCAAAGGACGCGCCTTCGGTCACGACGATTTCCTGGGCACGCTGGATCGCCCAGAGGGCAAATTCGCTGCGGTCGGCGATTTCAACGGTTTCCATGGTGAGCTCCTGATCTTTTCCAGAAAGAGCATATAGAGCGGGATTGGCCGTGCTCGCGACTGGCTGCGGGATGCTTTTGTGTGGATTGCCCGAAATACTGCCTTCCCCTGGGCGGATTACTCTACCGCCCCTCACAGGCGCCTTTCAAACGCAACCGCAGGGGGACTTCCGTCGCGGTTTAAAGTTGAGTATTGAAGGAAGGAATAATGTAGCAACAGCCAACCTCCGGAAGACGGGCAACGCGATCATGACGTTTCAGCCGCGGATGCAGAACAAGATTGCCGGTTTCAAGATCCTCGGCCCATTGCATCGCCGGGAATGGAACGGGATCATCGCCGACGTTTGGGATGTCGCGTGCGAACCGCAGGCCGGCGGCCATTATGTGTCCGATGACCCGCGCATGTTCATCCTGCTGGATGCCCAAGGCGGCAGTCGTTGCCACGTCAAGCTCTCCTCGCAAGCCAGCGGCTCGGCTCGCAATGACCGGCAACAGGCGATTTCCTACATCCCGGCGGGCATGGAGATCTGGGCGGACGTGGTCGACGCCCAGTATATCCGCCATCTCGACCTGCACTTCAATCTGGACATCCTCAGCCGGCGGCTGATGGAGGATCTCGACACCGGGCAATGTGACGTGCCGAGGCTGATGTTCGAAGACGAGCGTTTCCTCCAGCTCGCCCGCCTGATCGCAGCGGAATGCCTGAACCCGCAGCCCCTCCATGACCTCTACGGCGACGGGTTGGCGCTTGCGCTGTTCATCGACCTGATGAAGCTCAACCGCAACAGCGCCCGCAAGCGCAGCCAGCTTGCGTCCTGGCAATTGCGCCGGGTGATGGACTTCATCGAGGAAAATAGCGTTCGCAACATCAGGCTGGAGGAACTGGCGAGCCTTGCCGGTCTTTCGCAATCCCATTTCAGCCACGCCTTCAAGGCCTCGACCGGTGTTGCACCGCACCAGTGGCAGACGAACGCTCGGATCGAGCGGTCAAAGCTGCTGCTCTTGAAGAACGAGGCGTCGCTGACCGAGGTCGCCGCCGAAACCGGGTTTTCCGACCAGGCTCATTTCACCCGCGCCTTCCGCAAGGCTGTCGGCGCCACGCCGGCGCTCTGGAAACGCAGTCGCCTGGCTTGAGCAAATGTCTTGATCGTTGAACAGTTGCCCGCGCAAATTTGCCCAAGAGCGTTCAACTTTCAGGGATCGAAACAAGCCGCGCCCATATACTTGATATAAACGGTCATCTTATCAGCAGTCAGAAAGCCGGGCCCCATGCTGTGGGGACAGCAGCGGGCCGGCAACCAGGGGCGACGACAAGATGCAGCGTGATGGCAAGAGTGGGCGTTTGAGAGATTTTCTGGCAAGCGGCGTCGCCGCGATCGCGCTGTTGACGTCGAGTGCGGCCATCGCCCAGGATGGCAGCGCCACCAAGCTCGAAAAAATCGAGGTGCAGGCGCCGGGTGAGGGCGGCGACGCCACCGGTCCCGTCGACGGCTATGTCGCCAAGGCCTCGACGACGGGTTCGAAGTCGGCGACGCCGATCAGCGAAATTCCGCAATCGGTGTCCGTCATCGGACGCGAGGAGCTTGACGATCGTGGCGTGGTCAACAAGGTCGACGAGGCGTTGCGCTACACACCGGGTGTCACGACGGAACCCTTCGGCGTCGATGCCGATACGGACTGGTACTACATTCGCGGTTTCGATGCCGGTCAGACCGGTGTTTTCCTCGACGGCCTGTCGCTGTTCAGCTTCGGCTTCGGCGGTTTCCAGATCGACCCGTTCATGCTGGAGCGGGTCGAAGTGCTCAAGGGGCCGGCCTCGGTGCTCTATGGCGGCGCCAATCCCGGCGGTATCATCAGCCTGATCAGCAAGCGTCCGCTCGACGAGCCGCTCACTTACACCGAAATCGGCATCAACAGCGACGGTAACGCGTTTACCGGCTTCGACGTCAACGACAAGCTGACGGATGACGGCACCATCCGCTATCGTATCACCGGCAAGGTCTCGGGCGGCGACACCTATACCGACTTCTCCAATGATCTGCGCGGCCTCATCCTTCCGCAGATCACCTACGCGCCCGACGATGCGACCAGCCTGACGGTCTACGGCCTGCTGCAGGGGCTCGATCAGGTGCATGTCGGCAACGGTTTCCTGCCCTATGTCGGTACCGCCGTCGATGCGCCGTTCGGGAAGATCGATCGCGATGCGTTTTTTGGCGAGCCGGCGCTGGACGAGGGCACCTATGTCCAGCAGATGATCGGCTACGAATTCAAGCACGAGTTCGAGGGCGGATGGCAATTCAGCCAGAACCTGCGCTACGGCCATCTCTACAAGCATGAGAACGGCCCCTATACCTACGGCTACTACGATCCGAGCCTGCCCTTCCCGTCGTCGACGGTGCCGGCGACCCCGGACAACCTGCTCTATCGCCTGGGGTTCGAGGCGACATCGAAGGTCGATACCTTTGCTGTCGACAACCGGGTCGAGGGCGAATTCGAGACCGGTGCGCTGGAGCACACGCTGCTCGTCGGGCTGGATTACAAGTACTACCGGCTGGACCATGTCCAGGCGTCGTCGGCGGCAACGCCCATCAGCGCGACCGATCCGATCTACGGTGCGCCACAGCCCGCCAACGCCATCTATATCAATCAGTTGGTGACCCAGCAGCAGCTTGGCCTTTATGCGCAGGATCAGATCCGGTTCGGCAAGGGCTGGCTCGTCACGCTCAATGGCCGCTACGACTATGTGGACACAAAGACCCATAACGGCCCGACCTTCTGGGCGCCGACGCAAGACAATGTCTTCAGCTACAACGAAGGCGCCTTCAGCGGTCGCGCCGGGCTTGCCTATGAGTTCGAGAGCGGTCTGACGCCCTATGTCAGCGTCGCCACATTCTTCAACCCGATCGTTGCGGTCACGGCAACGGGACTGACCAAGCCGCAGGAAGGCGAGCAGTTCGAAGTCGGGGTCAAGTACGAGCCGACCTTCTTCGACGGCGTGCTGACGGCGTCCCTCTATCAGCTGACCAAACGCAATGCGCTGGTGACCGACCCGTTGACGAGCATTTCCACCCAGACGGGAGAGGTTCGCTCCCGCGGCATCGAGTTCGAGGGCAAGGCCAATCTCAATGACGACTGGAAGCTGATCGCCGGGCTTGATTTCATCGACCTCGAGGTGACCGAGGACGCCGACGCGGCACTGGTCGGAAAGACGCCCTATCTCATTCCCAACGCGCAGGCATCGCTGTGGCTCGACTATACGGTGCCGTCGGGTGCGTTCGAAGGCGTCAGCCTTGGCGCCGGCGTCAGATACCAGGGCGAATCCTGGGCGGACGCCGACAACACCCGCAAGGTCTCCTCGGCCGCGCTTGTCGATGCGGCCATCCGCTACGAAAAGAACGACTGGGCGGCATCGCTGAACGCCTCCAATCTCTTCGACAGGGAGTATGTGAAGGGTTGCCAGGGGCTTTCGGTATGCGGTTATGGCGAAAGCCGCACATTCACCCTGAAGCTCAGCAAGAAATGGTAGGGCTCGCCGCCAGCCGGACCTCCATTTAGATCACGTCGGGACCGGCCAGGATCGGTCCCGATACTGCTCCGTCGAGGGAGGTGCAATTCGGCGGCAGCGGGGCTGCCGGCCGGGAGAGCAAGAGATCCCTGCGCACACAGCGTAAGGAAATGCTCGCTAAAATAAGCCGAAGCGCGTAACCCGCTCTTTATCGGCATCGGCTATAGATCACCCCATGAGAATCAATGCGATTACAAACTGGGCCTACGGCGTCACGGTTCTTCTGACCGGGCTTTCCGGCGTGGCCTTCATCCTGTCGACGAACAGCGCGATCGAGGAGCGCCGGGCGGCCGAGCAGCACCTCGTGCTCGACACGCTTGGCGAGGATCTGGCGCTTGGGGCGGAAGCGCGCAGCGATGACGCGCGCCTCTATGTGATGCGCGGCGACCTGCGCCATCTCGAACGTTTCCATGGCAAGGAAGAGGAAGAGCGCGCCCACGAGGCGGCAATCAGGAACGTGCGCGAACTCGGCGCGTCGCCGCAGGAGCTCGCGGCGCTTCAAGAGGTCGAGCGCGAGGCGGAGGCGCTCGACAAGATCGAAGTCGCCGCGATCGAAGCCTATCAGAAGGGTGAGCAGGCGGCAGCACAGCAGATGCTCTTCGGTCCTGAACACGACCGGCTGCAGACAGCCTTGCTCGAAACGGTCGTTCGCTTTCGCGAACTGACCAAGGCAAGGACTGGCGCGGCTCTGGAACAGGCCAAGGCGCGCAGCGACTGGTTCGGTATTGCCGCAAGGACGATGCTTGCGATCACGGCGGCCCTTTTCCTCGGCGTTCTCTATTTCGTGCTCAAGCGGCGCGTGGCGATGCCGCTGGTGCGCATGACCGGCATCGTCACCCGGCTCGCCAAGCAGGATTACCAGGTGGAGGTCCCGCTCGACCGCCGACGCGACGAGATCGGCGAGATGAACGAGGCGATCCACATCTTCCGCACCAACGGACTGGAGCGCGACCGTCTCGATGCCGAGCGGCGGCTTGACCAGCAGACCAAGGACCTCATCCTGCAGATGATGCACCGGCTGCAGGCCTGCCAGACCCAGGAGGAGCTGGCCGAGGTCGTCGCCCGTTTCGCGCCGCAGATCTTCCCCAATCTCGCTGGCCATCTCTATGTGCTCAACGACAACCGGACGTCGCTGATGCGTGTCGGCACCTGGCTGGAACCGCAGCATTCGGCCGACAGTTTTCCCTCGAGTGCCTGCTGGGGACTGCGGCGCGGCAGGCCGCATGTCAGCAATGGCGGCCAGAGCGATATCGCCTGCCAGCATCTGGACGAGAGCGACGTTGCCGGCCTGTGCGTGCCCTTGACCGCCCAGGGCGATACGATCGGCCTGCTTTACTTCGAGGAACGCTCGCCCGAGCAACCGGCCGTCGAGACCTCGCGGCTCTATCTCGAGCTGATTGCCGAAAACATCGGGCTCGCCGTCGCAAACCTGCAACTGCGCGAGAAGCTTACCAATCTGGCGGTCCGCGACGCCCTGACCGGGCTTCTCAACCGGCGCTGCCTGGACGAGGCGCTGAACAGGCAATTGCGCGACCGCGCGGGGCGGCCGCTCGTCTGCCTGATGATCGATATCGACCACTTCAAGCGCTTCAACGACGAGTTTGGGCATGACGCCGGCGACGTCGTAATGCAATACGTCGCCCAGATCATGCTGGACGCGGCGGGCGACCTCGCAACGACCTATCGGTTCGGCGGCGAAGAATTCACCATGCTCCTCCCGGATATGAGCGAGGCGGCGGGGTTCGAATTCGCCGAGCGGCTGCGCGAAAAGATCGGCACGACGCCGCTTTCCCATCGCGGCCGCATCCTCGGTTCCGTATCGGTCTCGATCGGTATCGCCTCGTCGCCGCGCGAGGGCACGGTGGCGACGCTCCTGACGCGGGCCGATGCGGCCCTGCTCGACGCCAAGGCGCGGGGGCGCAACATAACGGTTTGTTCGTCGGGACTGGCAATCGTCTGACGGGCGGTGTTCCCCTGCGGCTAGTGGTGAATGGCCACGCCGTGCCTTTCCAGCAGCGCGACGATGCCGGCGTCCGGCAGGCTGTCTGTGACCAGCGCGTCGATATCGGCGAGAGACGCCAGGCGCACGAGTGCGCGCCTTGAAAACTTGCTGCTGTCGACGGCAAGGATGATGCGTTCGGCCTGCTTCATTGCCGCGGAGACGGCCGCGACCTCGGCGTGATCGTCGTCGCCGATATCGCCGTCCTGGTCGATGCCGCTGACAGAGATGATGGCGATGTCGAACTTGAACTTGCGGATGTAATCGGCGGTCTCTTCGCGAAAGACGCCGGCGTCGACCTGCCGGACGAAGCCGCCGGGCACAGCCACCGCGAAGTTGCTGCTCTCGCTGAGCGTCGTCGCCACGCGCAGGCTATAGGTAACGACCCGCAGGTCGCTGCGTTTGAGCAGGGCGCGAGCGACCGCTTCGCAGGTGGTGCCGGTATCGAGGAAAACGGCTGCGCCATCCGGCACCAGATCGGCCGTGAGCTGGCCGATCCTTTCCTTCAGCGCTGCGTTGTCGACGCGCCGCTGGCGGTAGATGGCCGGATCCACCGGTGTGGCGATGGTCGCGCCGCCGTGCAGGCGGCGAACCCGCCCGTCCTGCTCGAGCGCCATGATGTCGCGCCGCGCGGTCTGCGTCGTCACGCCGAACATGACGGTGATTTCCTCGATCGAAATGTAATGGTTCTTTTCGAGGTGACTGAGAAGCCGCATTTGACGCCGCGTCTTCTTGTCTTCGCCACCGGCCGTCTGCTCGTCCATCACCGTCATCCCGAAAGTTCCGATCCCGTCTTGCTAGCATTGTGCCGGCTGTCGTTCCGCAAAGAATTGTGGAACGACATGTCCATTGTGTGAAATTTTATCGCGCCCGCTAAAATGTTGCAAAACTGACATTCAACGTCGGTAATGGTCAAAATCGTACTTTCCGGCAAACGCACCTGTCATCAACAGCATCGCTATGAAGGCTTTGTGACAGCGCGTGAGCATATCGCGACATTTGGAGTCAAACGATGAGACAACGTGGACATGACATCCGCGGGGTGGCGGCTTTCGCGCGCCTGCGGCAGCCGCTACGCCTGGCGACGGCGCTTCTTCTGTGCGGCACGAGCCTTGCCCTTTCGGCGGCAAGTGCCGGGGCTGCGGACGACAGCATGAAGATCCTGACGCTCAACACCTGGCTGGATCGGTTCAAGGCCAATCCGAGCGTGATGTCGGATTTCTTCATCAAGGGTAACTACGACATCCTGACCTTCCAGGAATTCAGGGCCAACAGCAGCTATGCCCGCGACATTCCAGGCATCCTGAAAAACGCAGGGCTCGGCACCTACGGCACGCGCCAGGACGGAGATGTCGGGGTGTTTTCGCGGCTGCCCGGCACCTACGGCGTCAACACGCTTGGCGACATCGCGACCTTTACGGTCGTCGATCCGACGGTCAGCAAGCCGCAGACCTTGGTCGGCACCACGCATCTCAACTACTACGACCCGGCCACCAACCGCATCGAGGAGGCCAAGGGCCTGAACAAGTGGGCCAAGGGCGAGACCCGGCCGGTAATCCTCACCGGCGACTTCAACGCCGGCGACGTTTCAGAGCGCGGCCTGCATTCGATCAGCCAGCAGGAGCTGTTGCTGAAGACCTATGTAAAGAGCCCGAGCAACACCTTCTATCTCGGCCTGTTGCGCGAATATGCGAAGGACCAGCAGGCCCTCGATGCCTATATCGCGCAATGGAAGGGCAAGTCCGCATCGGCTATCAACGCTTCGACCGTGCCCACCGGGCTTTTTGCCGACGAGATGTATCCTGTCGCTGGCAACCTGCCGCAGACGATGAACATCCTGAAGAAACAGTACCAGCTGCTACAGCTTCCGAGTGAGCGCGAAGAGTTTACCCCGCACGGCCTGAACGACGGCAGCGTGACCTGGCCATCCCACGGCGAAGACGCGACCAACGTCTGGGCGAGCTGGCACCGCGTCAAGATCGACCATTTCCTGGCATCGCGACCGTTCGGCAAGTGGTGGACGATCAACGACGACCCGAACGATCCCTATTCCGGCGTCATCACCGATGTCAGCTACGTGACCAACCCAGACGGTTCGAAGACGCCGCTGTCCGACCACGAGCCCGTCGCCCACACGCTGCGCTGGGTGGGGCCGGTGCTCGAAACCTACACCGATCCCGGGTCGGCAGCCGCCAAGACGCGTGTCGTCTGGGGCGAGAAGGCTTCCACCTTCGCCGAGAAGGGCAAGGAATTCGTCCTCAGCCGCAACAACATGCGCAACGATGTCTATCTCGGACAGATCTCCGACGAGAACGGCCTGCCGATCCTTGCCGGACTGACCGACACGGAAAAGCAGACCTTGCTCGACTGCGCCAGCGCCGACCCGCGCTTCCAGCAGGCGATCCGCGACTATTGCATCGACGACCATTCCTTCATCGGCGAGACGCGTGTCGCCGACGGCGGCACGGTGATCGTCAATGAGGATGCGGCACTCGGCAATGCCGACGCCAAGCTGCGGCTCGACGGCGGCGGGCTCAGGGTCACCGGGCGGGACATGCACCTGCTCAACCGTGACGTGGTGCTCGAAGGCGCAGGCGGTTCGTTCGACATTGCCGATGCGCAGAATGTCCTGGAGATCGAGCGGGCGATCACCGGGGCGGGAAGCCTGATCAAGCTCGGTGCGGGCGCTTTGGTTCTTTCCGGCCAGAACACCTACACCGGCGAGACCGTGGTCAAATCCGGCCTGCTGTCGGTCCAGGGCTCGATCGCGTCGTCCTCCAAGCTCGTCGTCGAGACCGGTGGTAACATCGGCGGTGTCGGCTCCTTCGGCAGTCTGACGGTCGCAAACGGCGGCGTGATTGCGCCCGGTAACTCGATCGGCACGCTGAACGTCGCCGGCGACATCACCTTCGCTGCCGGCTCGGCCTATCATGTCGAGGCCAACGAAAAGGGCGAGAGCGACCGGATCGCGGCGACCGGCAAGGCGATCCTCAATGGCGGTTCCGTGCTGGCCCTGGCGAGCGGCAACGCCTACGCGCCACAGACGGCCTACAAGATCCTGACGGCGGATGGCGGTGTGTCGGGAACGTTCGCCGACGTCGCCTCCAGCCTCGCGTTCCTCGACCCGACGCTTGCCTATGGCGCCAATGACGTCACCCTCACACTCAGCCGCAACGACATCCGCTTCTACGATGTCGCGGTCACGGCCAACCAGAAAGCCGCAGCGGCCGGCGCAGACAGCCTCGGCTTTGCCAATGCCGCCTATGCGGCGGTCGTCAATCTCGACAAGACGGCAGCTCCCCTGGCCTTCGACCAGCTCTCCGGCGAAATCCACAGCTCGGTGAAGGGCATGCTGCTGCAGGACGGCCTGTTGCTGCGGGATGTTGCCATCAATCGCATCCGCTCGGCCTTCGGCGACGACCATGGCAAGACGACGCCGGTGCTTGCCTATGGCGAGGGCGGCATTGAAAGCGTAGCGCCGGATACGGACCGCTTCGCTTTCTGGAGCCAGGCCTTCGGCACCTGGGGCGACACGGATGGCAATGACAATGCCGCGGCCTTCGATCGCAATACCAGCGGCTTCCTCGCCGGCATGGACGGCCTCGTCGGTGACACGTGGCGTCTCGGCCTTGTCGGCGGCTATAGCCGCTCGAACTTCGATGCTGCCGATCGCCGCTCCTCCGGCGACAGCGAGAACTACCATATCGGCGTTCACGCCGGCACGCAGATCGGCGCGTTGTCGCTGACGGCGGGAGCAACCCATAGCTGGCACCGGATCGAAACGTCGAGAAGCGTGCTTTTCCCCGGTTTCGAAGATGCCCTGTCGGCTGTCTATGACGCGCGGACCGCGCAGCTCTTCGGGGAAGCGAGCTATGGGATGGAAGCCGGTCCATTCGGCTTCGAAGGTTTCGCCAATCTGGCTTACCTCAACCTCGATACGGATGCGTTCAAGGAGGGTGGCGGCGCCGCAGCACTTGGAGGTGCAGCGGATCACAGCGATGCGACCTTCACGACCATCGGTCTGCGGGCCTCGCGCGACGTCGCCTTCGGCGAAACGGTGGCGACGATGCGCGGCACGGTCGGCTGGCGGCATGCCTTCGGCGACGTCATCCCGGCCTCGGCCCTGGCCTTTTCGGGTGGCGATGCCTTCACCGTTGCAGGCGCGCCGATCGCCAGGGACGCGGCCATTGTCGAAGCTGGTGTCGATTTCAACATCGCACCTTCAGCGACGCTGGGCGTGAACTATTCCGGCCAGATCGGGTCGGGCGTGTCCGATCACGGCGTCAACGCACGGCTGAAGGTTCGGTTCTAGAACCGATCGCGGCTGGGGATGCCGTCTCCACTATACGCGAAGGCGAACCCCGCCGTGGCGGGGTTCGTTTCCAGGATCTAAGGTTTGACGGTGTCTGTGTGAGGGGCGCATGCGGTCTCCCTCATTCCGGCCTTGTGCCGGGATCCAGTTACCTGGCGCCCGTCAGGTCAAAAAGCCTTTCGGCCCAAGGACTTGAGCCGTCTAGATTCCTGTGACAGGCACAGGAAAGAGGGAGATCCTCGTGACTGCCGCTGCCGGATAAGGGCGGACACGGGCTACAACAACCCCCGCCATCGCGGCGAGATTTGCTCGTATTGCCCGTGCCGTTCAGATCCAGACAGTCCGACCCTCGCCTTCGCAGCCGAGCGCGCGCAGGATGGTGAGCGGAATGCCGATCATGGTCTCATTGCCTGATGACAGCAGGAAGGACGCCGTCTGCGGTTCGCGGTAGGCAAGGATCTCCGCGCGGGATGCCTTGGTATAGATACCACGCAGGGCGCGCACGCAGCCGCTATGGGTGACGACCACATGGGTCTTGTCGCGATCGAGCGTCGCGAGCCAGGCGATCAGCCGGGCGTCGAGCATCGTGCGGCTTTCGCCGCCGGGCATGGCGTAGTCCCAGGGCTCGGCGTTCTGAGACTCGTATTCATCCGGCAGATCCCGCTCGATCTCGTCGTGGGCGCGGCCCTCCCAGGAGCCGTAGGACCGCTCCACCAGCGCTTCGTCGTGGGTAAACTCCTCGAAGGGGACTGACCAGGTGTCTGCGAGAATCGAGGCCGTCTGGCGTGCGCGCCCGAGCGGGCTGACCCAGAACGCGAGCTTCGTCTCGGTGGCAATTCTTTCCGCCAGCCTGAGGCCGACTGCGAGCGCCTGGCGCACGCCGTTTGCGGTCAGCGGCGTGTCCTTTCGGCCTTGCAGCCGGCCAGCGACGTTCCACTGGGTTTCGCCGTGGCGGATGAGGATGATGTTTGGCAGGGGGGATGTCATGGCATGCTCGAAATACTGCGGCCTCGGGCCGGAATTGACGAAGGTGGATCACCCGCCGGAAATGGCCGGCGGGTGACTGCTCGATTATTCGGAAAGCCAGAGCGCCGAAGACGGCTTGAGGCCGAGCGTCGTCGTGGCACCTGTTTCAAGCAGGGTTTCGCCCGAGTGGAACGGCGCATCGATCAGCACGGTCGCAGTGCCGACCTGCACCCCATAACGCACGGTGGCGCCGAGGAACTCGCGATGGGCGATCGTGCCGGTAAGGGCGACGGCGCCCGGCTCCAGCGTGCCCAACGTCGCATATTGCGGCCGGAAGACCAGCTTTGCGCCCGCAGGCACTGACGCGCCCTCCGGGATCGGGATGGAGCCTGCGCCCTTCACCTCGAAGCTGCGTTGCGCGCCGGAACCTGAAACGGTGCCGTCGAGGATATTGGCCGTGCCGAGGAAGTTGGCGACGAACAGGTTGGCGGGCTTTTCGTAGAGCCCCATCGGTGTGCCGACCTGCTGGATGCGCCCTTCGTTGAAAACGGCGATGCGATCGCAGACGGTATTGGCCTCTTCCTGGTCGTGGGTGACGAAGATCGTCGTCAGCTTCAGCCGCTGCTGCAGGTCGCGCAGCTCGCGGCGGACCTCGACGCGCATCTTGGCGTCGAGGTTGGAAAGCGGTTCGTCCAGCAGAAGCACCTTCGGTTCGATGGCGATGGTGCGCGCCAAGGCCACGCGCTGCTGCTGTCCGCCGGACAGCTGCGACGGGCGACGGTCGGCGAGATGTTTCAATCCGACCAGCTCGAGGGCGGCCTGGACCCGGCGCTCGACCTCCGCACGGGGCAGGCGACGTTCCTCCAGGCCGAAGGCGACATTGGCGGCAACCGTCATGTGTGGCCAGAGCGCATAGGACTGGAACACCATGCCGATGTCCCGCTTCCATGGCGGCATGTCGAGCACGTCCTGCCCGCCGATCACGACCTTGCCCTGCCGGGCTTCATTGAAGCCGGCGATCAGCCGGAGAAGCGTGGTCTTGCCGCAGCCGGACGGCCCGAGAAAGGCGAAGAATTCGCCCGGCTGTATCTCGAGGTTGATGTCCTTCAGCACGTGAAGTGCGCCGTAGTAGAGATTGACGTCGCTGATGCTGATCGCCTTGGCGGGGCTGGCAGCGAGTGCCGTGCTGTTGATGTTGACAGTCATGATTGTTCCTCCCGAAATTCTATTTCGTCACGCCGAGCGCCTTCTGGCGGCGCTCGATGACGTAGTGCGAGAGCAGGGTGCAGAGCGCGACCATGATCACGGCGATGACGCCGAGGGCAGCGCCCGGGCCACGACCCGCCGGCGATTGCATGAAGACGTAGAGCCCGTAGGCGATCGGTGCGTCCGAGTTGCTCTGGATCAGCATCAGGGTTGCCGACAACTCGACGGCCGCCGTCGAGAAGCTGGTGACGAAGCCGGCGAGCAGGCCGCCCGTCATCAGCGGCAGGACGATGCGCCGGATCGTCCGCTGCTTGGTGGCGCCGAGGTTCTCGGCCGCCTCTTCCAGCGATTCCGACACCTGCTGCAGGGCAGCGTAGCAGGCCCTGAGCGCATAGGGCAGGCGGCGGATGGCAAGCGCAAGCACCACCATCACCCAGAGGGTTGCAAGCGGCGTACCGTCGGGCAGCGTGATGCCGTAGAACGTCCTGAGATAGCCGATGCCGAGCACGACGCCGGGGATGGCGAGTGCTGCCGTTGCTGCCCAGTCGAGCCAGCGGCGGCCGACGACCTTGGTGCGCAGCACGAGATAGGCAATCGCGCCGCCGATGACCACGTCGATCAGGCCGGCAAGGCTGGCATAGATCAGCGTGTTCTTGATGTAGAGCGAACTCTCGCCGAAGACGCGGCCGTAATGGGCGACCGTATAGGCATCGGGAAGCGGGCTGAACGACCAGACGGTCGCAAGCGACAGCAGCAAAAGGCCGATATGCGGCGACAGCACGAGCAGCAGGATCAGGCCGACGACGCCATAGGCAATGACGCTTTCGCCGCGGCTGAGCTTGCGGCGGGAAAGGCCGCCGCCACCGCGCTGCGTCGTCGAATAATCCTTGCCGCGCATGGCGACGGCTGACAGCCACATGGCGAAGATCGAGACCGCGATCAGGATGACCGAGATGACGTAGCCCATGGGGTCGGTGAGGCCGACCGAGGTAACGCGCAGGTAAGCCTGCGGCGCCAGCATGTCCTTGACGTTGAGAAGCAGCGGTGTCGCCAGGTCGTCGAAAACCTTGACGAAGACCAGTGAGGCGCCGGCGAGGTAGCCGGGCATGGCCAGCGGGAAGACGATGCGGCGAAACAGCCGGACGCCCGACGAGCCGAGGTTCTGGGCGGCTTCCTCCATCGAGCGGTCGATGTTGCGCAGGCTGGTCGACAGGTTGATGAGGATGAAGGGGAAATAGTGCAGCGACTGCACGAAGATCACGCCGTTCAGCCCTTCCATGAAGGGAATGCGGATGCCGAACCAGTCGTTGAGGATCAGGTTGACGGTGCCGTTGCGGCCGAAGAGCAGCTGCATGGCGACCGCTCCGACGAAGGGCGGCATGATCAGCGGCACGAAACCGAGCGTCTGGATGATCAGCGAGCCCCGGAAATCGAAGCGGGTGGTCAGGACCGCCAGCGGGAGCGCGATGGCGCTCGCCCAGACGACCGACATGCCGGAGACGTAGACGGAATTGAAGAACGAGCGCCGGAACAGGTCCGTGTTGAAGAAATCGACGAAGTTCACGATCGTCAGCGCACCGGTGCCCTTCTCGGTGAAGGCGGTGTAGATGACCGTTCCGGCCGGGATGATCAGGAAGATTGCAAGGAAAAGCGCGATCAGCGCGATTGCGAAGATCTGTCCGGGCTTGGCCGAGACGCGTCTTATGGGAATGGATTGAACGAGCGCCATGGGCGGACTCCGGATTGTGATCGACAAGCCTGATGCGCCTTGCTCGCCCCGCGCTTCAGGATCGCGAGGGCGCAACAACGCTCGCTGCTGCACGATGGCTCCCGGACCGGTTCGGTCCGCAAGAGCCGCCAGGCAGGCGCGTCAGGCTTGGCGAAGGCAAATGTTTTCGGGAATGGCCGCCCGCGGATAGCAGGCGGCCCCTTGAGCCGGTGTTAGTCGACGAGGGCGAGCGCCTCTTCGGCCTTGGCCTTGGCAGCGGCGTACTTCTCGCTCGCAAAGGCAGCCCACTTCTGCTCGAGCTCGGCCTGGCGGGCGGTCTTTTCCTCGCCGCCGGTAAAGGCGTCGCGGACCTGCTGGCTGGCCGCTTCTTCCGCCGTGATCGGCATCGCGGCGATCAGCGCGTGGGCTTCCGTCAACAGTGCGCGGGCGGCTGCCTGCTCGTTGGCGGCAACGGCCTTTTCCGCTTCGTGGATCGCCTTGGTCGCGCCCTTGATGTTGTCGAGCTGGAACGAGATCAGCTGATCGTAGAGCGTATCGACGACATCGGTGCGCTTCTTCGAAACGTCGCTGTCAAACGTGATCATCGACTGGAAGCGCGGGTCCTTGAAGGGGTTCGGGAAGCCTTCAGGCGCCTTTTCGTAGAGGGCAGGGTTGATCGGCAGGCGACGGATCGCCGGCTCGAGCAGGACGGCCTGGCCCTTTTCCGAAAGCAGGTAGTTGACGAAGGCTTCAGCGCCCGCCTGGTTCGGGGCATTGGCGACGATGCCGATGTTGGCCGGAACGACTGTTGTGACCGACGGATAGGCAAAGGAAACGGGGAAGCCGCTTGCCTGCGCCGAGAAGGCAAAGAAGTCGATGACGATGCCGATGCCGGTCTGGCCGGAGTTGACGGCGTCAGGAACGCCGAAGGAGCGCTCGGTCACTTGCTGCAGGTTGCCGCCGATGCCCTTCAGCGTCGCCCAGCCCTTGTCCCAGCCTTCGCCCTGCAGGATCGTCTCGATCGTCAGATGGGTCGTGCCCGAACGCGAGGGAGCTGCGATCGCGATGTGGTCGTGGTATTCCGGCTTGGTCAGGTCGCTCCACTCGACCGGCTTCGGCAGGTCGTTGGCCTCAAGATAACGGTCGTTCGACATGATGCCGTAACCGGACGCGGCAAAGCCGAAGTAGTAGCCGTCCTTGTCGTTGACGGGGTAGGAGCCGACCTTTTCGGGCAGGCCGGTGACCGAAGGCGTGAACTTGGCCAGAAGTTCGCGGCTCTTCAGGCTGTCGAACGCGTCGGGCGCCGATGCCCAGAACAGATCGACCTGGTTGTTCACCTTGGTCTCGTCGATGTACTTGACGCCCGAGCTGGTGCTCTTGTTCTGGACATCAAGGGTAAAGCCGGGATTTGCGGCCTCGAAACCGGCCTTGAACGGATCGGTCACGTCCTTGGAAAACGACGTGACGATCGTGACTTTTCCGCCGTCCTGGGCGTGAACCGTCACAACGAAGGCGGCCGACATCAGCATCGCCGCAGCAATGGTCTTCAACATATAGGTATCTCCTCCCAATAGGGACACCGCTTGTCTGGTGTCCGACCCAATGGGAGCAAGCGCCGTGCCAGTTTGAGAATCCCCGGATACCAGCGATCTTTTCGGCGGAATGGGTAAAAACGGTAACATCTGCCCCAAGGGGCGGGGTCAAACCGGTAACATCAGAGCATTTCCGTTTTGGGCGGAAACACAGAAACGCTCTATGTCCCTGTCTTTATGCATTTCCCGGAAGACCGCTCCGCACTTTTCCTGGAAATGCTCTAGCCGGCGTCGCCATCGGTCTGGGCGGCGATGTCGAACTTGCGCATCTTGAGGTAGAGCGTCTTGCGGGAGATACCGAGCGCATCCGCGGTCGCGCCGATGCGGCCGTCGTTTCGGGCGAGACTATCCAGCAGGATGGCGCGCTCCAGCCGATCCATCTGCACCTCCAGCGTCTCGCCGCTCGCCGTTGGCCGGTCGCCATCGTCGCGATCCTCCAGCCCGAGCACGAAGCGCTCGGCGACGTTGCGCAACTCGCGCACGTTGCCCGGCCATGGCCTGCCATCGAGTTCGGCCAGCAGTTCGGCGCTCACCCGCGGCGGCGTGCGGCCCTGCCTTTTGGCGGCGAGCCCGAGGAAGTGCTGGAACAGGAGGCCGACGTCGCCCTTGCGTTGGGAAAGCGGCGGCAGCTCCACGCGGGCGATGTCGAGACGGTAGGCCAGGTCTTCGCGAAAGTCGCCCTTCCGGGCTGCCGCATGCAGATCCGCCTTGGTTGCCGCCACGACGCGCATGTCGACCGGCAGCTCGACATTGGAGCCGAGCCTTTCGATGACGCGCTCCTGCAGCACGCGCAGCAGCCGCACCTGCGCGGCGAGCGGCATCGATTCGATCTCGTCCAGGAACAGCGTACCGCCATCGGCGTATTCAATCTTGCCGATGCGTTTTTCGCGCGCGCCGGTAAAGGCGCCGGCCTCATGCCCGAAGAGTTCGGATTCAAGCATCGTTTCGGGAATGGCGCCGCAATTGACCGCGACGAACCGCCCCTTGCGGCCGCTGAAGTCGTGGAGCGCGCGCGCCGTCACTTCCTTGCCGGTGCCGGTCTCGCCGATGATGAGGGCATCGGTCGCCGCTGCCGCAATGCGCTTCAGCTTTTCGCGCAGCGCAACAATGGGGGCGGAATGCCCGATCAGCCGCGTTTCCCAGCCATCGTCGTCGACCGACAGCCGCAGCCGCCGGTTTTCGAGCAGCAGGCGGCGATGGTCGCGGGCGCGGCGAACGGTTTCGATGAGATGAACCGGATCGGCGGGCTTTTCCAGAAAGTCCCAGGCGCCGTCGCGCATCGCGCGAAGCGCCATCGGCACGTCGCCATGGCCCGACATCAGGATGATCGGAATATCCTGATCGATCTTGCGCACGGCGGCAACCAGATCGAAGCCGTCATGGTCCGGCATGCGCACGTCGGAGACGATGACGGCGCGGCTGTCGGCGCGCAAGCCTGTCAGCGCCGATGTCACCGAACCATGCGGCGCCACGCTGAAGTCTTCGAGTTCAAGCACCTGGCAGCAGGCTTCAAGCACGCTGGCATCGTCGTCGATCAGGATGATATCCGGGTCCACCGTCATTGCGGGCCTTTCAGGGATACGAGGAACTGCGTTCCGTGCGCACCGGTTTCAAGGATCGTGATCTCGCCGCCGAAGTCCTTGATGATGTTGTAGGAAATGGAAAGGCCGAGCCCGAGGCCGGAGCCGACCGGCTTGGTGGTGAAGAACGGGTCGAAGACCGCGCCAACGTCGTGGGCGGCGATGCCCTCGCCGGTGTCGCCGATGATCAACCGGGCTTCGGCGCCGTTCTGTTCGATAGTCGCGCTGACGCGCCGCTCGGGCCTGTCCCTGATCGCGTCGAGCGCATTGCCGAGAAGATTGACCGCCACCTGTTCGAGCCGCACGGGTTCGGCCATGACCATCACGGGGGCATTGCCGGGCAGGCTCAGTTGCAATTCGACCGCTTCCTCGTCGAAGCGATGTTCCAGCAGGCTCAGCGCATCGCGCACGGCAGCCGTCAAGTCGACGGGCCGCAGCTGCGCGTCCGGACGGCGGGCGAAGCGTCTTATATGGCTGATCTGGTCGGCCATGCGCCCGGTCAGCCCCTTCATCTTGTCGAGATTGCCGACCGCCTGGTCCCCCTTGCCGCGACCGATCAGCGTCGTCGCGCTGTGGATATGCGCCCGGAGGGCGGCCAGCGGCTGGTTGAGCTCATGACCGATGCCGGCCGCCATCTGGCCGAGGGCGGCGAGTTTTGCCGACTGGATCAGTTCGTCGCGTGTCTGGCGGAAGAGCACCAGCGCGTGGGCGAGATCGCCGAGTTCGTCCGCCTCGGCTGCCGGGATCGACGTTGCCGGACGCCCGCTGCTGATCGCGCCGGCAGCGGCCGAAAGAAGCCGGATGCGGGCGAGCAGGTTGCGGTAGACATAGAAGAAGCCGATCGCGCTTGCCAAAAGCACCGAGAGGATGGCGATGGCGACCAGCAGGCTGCGCCCGGTTTCGATTGCGGCGGCGGCGCGTTTGGCTGCCGCTGCGGCGCTGGCCTCGATCGCCACGACCTCGGTTTCGATCCGGCGCGCAAGATCGTCCACAAGCCGCCCGTTCTGGCTGGCAAGCTCCGAGAGTTTCTCCGCCTCGATCATCTCCGAGCGTTTGCGATTGGGAATGCCTGTCGCGACCGCGGACTGGTCGAGAATGCGGTTTGCGAGCTGTCGGACCGTAATGCTGTCGGGCCAGTTTTCCAGGCTGGCGATCCGGCTTGCCAGTTCGTCGGCACTGTCGCCGAGAAACGCGTTGGTTTCCTGGATCTCCTCCTGCGTGGTGGCGTTGACGAGCCGGCCGATCAGACCGGTAGCGAGATTTGCCTGCGATACGGCCGTCAGCAACGCCTCGCTCTTCTGCTGCTCGGCGAGCGCTGCCGCCCCGTCTCCGTTGCGGGTTTCCGCCTCGATGTTGAAGCGGATATCGTCGACGAGCGGGTCGGCTTCCTCGAGCAGGTCCGCCTGGACCCAGCGCAGCTCGTCGATGTCGGAACGCATGGCCTCCCTGAGCGTGAAGCGTTTGCCGGCCGCAAGGTCGATCTTGTCGAGGTTCTCGCCGATCGCTTCGGCAAGCGGCAGGAGCTCGGTCGCATCCGATTTCGTGTCGTTTTCCTTGAGCAGGGCGCGCAAGGTGGTGAGGCGCGCTGCGTAGCTGCTGCGGATCTCGTTGTACTCGGCACGGGTTTCGGCGCCGGCGAGCACCGTCGTGACCGAGCCGATGTCGGCGCCCGCCTTCGACAACCGCGAGGCGAAGGCGAGCTGCGGCATCTGGTCTTCGGCAATGCGGGACAGCTCTCCCGACAACCGCTCGTAGGACAGCCAGCCGACAAGGCAGGCGCCGACGGCGAGCCCGACGATCGCGACGAAGGCGAGGACAAGGCGCGCGCCGATGCCGAAGCGCCAGGGACGCGCACTGGGTGCAGCCGCCGTCGACTGCTGCATCATTGCCGCCATGGCGTCAGCTCTGCTGCTGGTCGTGCGACCGGGGACAGGAGCATTTCCGCCGTTGCCAGATTGCGCTCGATCGTGGCGCGCAGCCTCTGCGTCAGCGCGGTGTGCTTGGGCGAGCGGGCAATGCTGCGCGGCCACTCGGCCTTCAGCGCATCGTCGGCGTTTTCCACTTCGCTTGCCGAAAGCGGCGGGGTGGCGAGCAGGCGCCGGGCTCTTGCCAGCATGCTGCGCTGCTGCGCGTCCTCGATCTCGATCGCTTCCAGATCCGTCACCCTCTTCCAGAGCCGGGCAAGCGTCGCCCGGCGGCGCACGATATAATCGTCGAAGATCAGATTGACGAGACCATAACGGCGCGCCGACAGCGCCGCATCGAAGCCGCTGTATTTCAGCAGCCCGTCGCCGCTCTCCTCGGGCAGCAGTCCCTTGTTGAGATCCGGGTTGACCGGGATGCGGGAGACGGCCGGGAGCAACAGCACCTTCTGTCCTTCTTCGGACAGGACGAAATCGACGAAGCGTTCGGCGGCGGGAACATTGCGCGCCCGCGACAGGATCGCGATGCTCGCCGGCACGAACACCGTGTCGGGCGGCAGGATGAAGACGTTGCCCGCGTCGGCGAATTCGGGCGCATTGGCGAGGAAGTCGATGGTGATGCCGATGCCGAAGCGCCTCTGGGCGACGCCTGAGGCGACACCGAAACTGCGCGCGGTGACGGTCGACAGGTTGCCGCCGAGCTGCGACAGCATTGCCCAGCCCTTTTCCCAGCCATAGGTCTGCAGCAGCGCCTCGACGATCAGATGGGTGGTGCCCGACCGCGACGGCGTGGTGATGCCGATCTGGCCGGAATAGACAGGGTGCAGAAGGTCCTGCCAGCCCTGCGGCACGGGCAGCTTGTTCTGCGCGAGGTAGGACTGGTTGTAGACGAAACCATATCCGGAGAGCGCAAAGCCCAGATAATAGCCCTGCGGATCGTTGACGGGGTAGCCGAACACCTTTTCGGCAGCGCCCGTGTGGCGCGGCGCGATCGGCCGCAATTCGCCGCTGCGCTTCAGGAGTTCGAATGCGTCTGCGGCCGAGGCCCAGAAGATGTCGGCCGGCACATCGGCCTTCTCGATCACGAAGCGCGTCGCACTGGCTGTGTTGCGCTGGACTATCGCCAGGCGAATATCGGGGTTGGCGGTCTCGAATGTCCGCCGGAACGGCTCGAAGAACGATGGCGGGTAGGAGGTGACGATCACCAGTTCCTGCTTTTCGGCCGCTTGCGCGCCGGTGACGAGCATCGCGAAGCCGGCGAAAGCCAGCAGCTGCAACGCCGCAAGAATGACGAAACGGAACTTCAGCACTTCACGTCACCACGGCCGGCGCCAGCTCGTTCCCAACAAAACGGGCGCGGTCCCTCCCTCTTTGTCGGCGTCCCGCCGGGTTGATCCCGCCATCGGCCGACGGCCTACTTGTCTACCAAGTGCGTGTCGCCGTAAACCCCGTCTGGTCGCCATACACTGTTGCAATCGGGCCGCACCGGTTGCGGTTTGGCGGTACGGCTAGATTTCCTCGCTTGGCGGTTGCGGGCGATTCGCCTATAACCCGACTTCCGGCAACAGATCAGGGAGGTTTCAGATGCCAGCTTATTCTTTCTCCCTACGGGGCAGCGTGCAGTTCTGACAACGACGCTGGAGAGCCTCGCTCTTTAGCTGTTTCAAGTCAGTGCCTGTTTCGCTGGCTTTGGTCTTCCCTTCACGCGGAAGCGACCAATCCATGGATGCCGATCGGAAAAAAGTTCCCATTTTCGGCATGTTTCATCGACTACAATTTTGAGGCCAATGCTCCGGGCATTGGGCAATCATTATGGCTTTTACTCGTTTTGCATTGCGCGGCGGTGCGTTCCGCAGCGTTCTCGGTTTCACCTGGGTCCATTGGAAGCGCCAGCCGCTTCGCCTGTCCTTCATCCTCGGCGCCGTCATGCTGTCGACGATCGCCGACGTCTTGACGCCGCTTTACTCAGGCCGACTGGTCGACGCGGTCGTCACCGGTGCTGCTTCCGATCAGGTGGCCTGGGATGCGGCCCTTGCCGCGTTCTGGACGATGACGGCGCTGTCGCTTGGCGCCATCATCTTCCGCCACTTCACCTTCATGGGTGTCGTCGACCTGACGCTGAAGATGATGTCCGATATCGCGTCGGCGGCCTTCTTCCGCATTCAGCGGTTCTCGTCCGACTGGCATGCCAACAGCTTTGCCGGCTCGACGGTCCGCAAGGTGACACGCGGCATGTGGGCGCTCGACCTTTTGAACGACACGTTGCTGATCGCGCTGTTTCCCTCCGTCATCATGCTGGTCGGCTCGACGGCGCTGATGGCCTGGTACTGGCCGATGATGGGTGTGATCATCGGTGTGGGCTCGCTCATCTTCATTGCGGCGACGGTCGTTCTGTCGCTCGGCTATGTCGCGCCGATGGCGCGTCTTGCCAACAGCTGGGACACCAAGCTCGGCGGCTCGCTCGCCGACGCAGTCAGCTGCAACAATGTCGTCAAGGGTTTCGGGGCAGAAGCGCGCGAGGATGCGCGCCTCGTCAAGGTGATCGCCAAGTGGCGGGACCGCACGAGCCGCACCTGGGTGCGCGGCACGGTAAACGGCACCACTCAAGGGGCGCTGCTGCTGGTTCTCAGGGCCGCCGTCATCGGCTTTGCGCTGTTTCTCTGGTCCAAGGGACAGGCAACGGCTGGCGATATCACCTTCGTGCTGACCTCCTTCTTCATCCTGCAGGGGTACCTGCGTGAAGTGGGCATGCACATCCGCAACCTGCAGCGGTCCGTCAACGACATGGAGGAGCTGGTCGATATCCACGCCCAGCCGCTCGGTATCGAAGACAAGGCCGATGCAAAGCCGATCCGCATCACCGACGGCCGCATCGAGTTCAACGATGTGACGTTCCACTATGGCGCCCATCGCAAGCCGCTCTACGATCGGTTTTCGGTCACGATCCCGGCGGGGCAACGCGTCGGGCTTGTCGGTCATTCCGGTTCGGGCAAGACGACCTTCGTCAAGCTGATCCAGCGCCTGCATGACCTGAAGTCGGGGCAGATCCGGATCGACGGTCAGGATATTTCCGGGGTTGCCCAGGCGACGTTGCGCCAGCAGATCGCGATCGTGCAGCAGGAACCGATCCTGTTCCACCGTTCGCTTGCGGAAAACATCGCCTATGCCAGGCCGACGGCGACGCAGGCGGAGATCGAGAAGGCGGCAAAGCTTGCCAGCGCCCACGATTTCATCACCGGCCTGCCGAAAGGTTATGGCACGCTGGTGGGCGAACGTGGCGTCAAGCTGTCGGGCGGCGAGCGCCAGCGCATCGCGATTGCCCGGGCGTTTCTCGCGGATGCGCCGATCCTGATCCTTGACGAGGCTACATCGAGCCTCGATTCGGAATCGGAGGTGCTGATCCAGGAAGCGATGGAGCGGTTGATGCTCGGGCGCACGACGCTGGTGATCGCTCACCGGCTGTCGACCGTGCGCGCGCTCGACCGGCTGCTGGTGTTCAGCCATGGCCGGATTGCGGAAGAGGGCACGCATGAGGCGCTGATCCGCCTCGACGGCGGCATCTACCGCGGCCTGTTCGAACGGCAGGCGCTGGAGCTGACCAAGGGTCTGGTGCTCAACGACAGTTGACGTCGGGTCATGCAAAAGGCTGAAACGCGAGACGCCGGCAACCGCAGTTGCCGGCGTCTCGCGTTTGTCTTGCGCCCCTAGCCGCCGTTTTGCGATTGTTGCAGCCAGGCGTCCATACCGCGCGCGGCGGCGCGGCCGGTGGCGAAACAGGCTGTCAGCAGGTAACCGCCGGTCGGCGCTTCCCAATCGATCATCTCGCCGGCGACGAAAACACCCGGAAGCGCCTTCAGCATGTAGCTCTCATCGACAGCGCTCCAGCGTATGCCGCCGGCCGAAGAAATAGCCTCGGTGATCGGGCGGGGGCGAAGAACCGATATCGGCAAGGCCTTGACGAGGTCGGCAAGGGCCCGCGGCTCGGCGCGTGCCGCATCGGGGGCGATCTCGCGCAACAGCGCCGACTTCACGCCTTCCAGTCCAGCACCCTTGCGCAGCCGATTGGAAAAACTCGCCTTGCCGTCCTGGCGCGCGAGGTCCTTGGCCAATCGTTCGCTGGACCTCCCGGGCGCGAGATCGATCGTCAGTACCGCAGCTCCCTGCGTTGCCAGGCGGTCGCGCAACGCCGCCGCATGCGCATAGACGAGGCTGCCCTCGATGCCGTGCCGTGAGATGACGAACTCACCGGGAATCGTTCCAGCGGCCGACTTTGCCGTCACGGACTTCAGCGCCTCGCCGGCAAAACGCTCCCGGAACTGCTCGCTCCAGGCGACGTCGAAACCGCAGTTTGCCGGGCGGAAATCGGCGATATCGACGTCCTTGCCCTTGAGAGCCGCGAGCCAGCCCGCATCGGACCCGAGCCGCGGATAGCTGGCGCCGCCAAGTGCGAGCAGCGTGGCGTCGCTATGGAAGCTTTTGCGTCCATCCGGGGTCTCGAACGCTAGGACCTGGCCGTCAAACCCCAGCCATCGGTGCCGCGTCAGGATCCGCACCCCTTGCGCTTCCAGTCGTTTGATCCAGGCGCGCAGCAGCGGCGAGGCTTTCATCGCCTTTGGAAAGACGCGTCCGGACGAGCCGACGAAGGTTTCCGTGCCGAGATTGTCCGCCCAGGCGCGCACGTCGGCGGGCGTGAACGCCTCGAGTGCCGTTCGCAACGGCTTCGACGCGGCGCCGAAACGGTCGGCAAAACGTTGGAAATCTTCGGAATGGGTGATGTTGAGCCCGGACTTGCCGGCGAGCAGGAACTTGCGCGCAACGGTCGGCATGCTGTCATAGACCGTCACCGAATGACCCTGCAGGGACAGGATCTCCGCCGCCATCAGCCCGCTCGGCCCGCCGCCGATGATCGCAATTTCGCTTCGTTTCATGCGCCCGCCCGGCATCCGATTCCGTTGCCGCCACTTTTGGCGCGCCAAGGCGTCTCGCGCAAGGCGAAGTCAACGTTCGCCTCAATGGCGGGCGGCGGCATCGAGCCGCTTCTCGAGCCAGATGCTGTAGCGCGAGCCGGTAAAGCAGATGGTGAAATAGGTGAGGGCAGCAAAGACATAGGCTTCCGTGTAGAAGCCGAGCCAGGTCGGATCCGTCGCCGACGTCCGCGCCGCGTTCAAAAGGTCGTAGATGCCGATCACCGCCAGCAGCGACGTGTTCAGCACGATGCCGATCGACAGGTTGACGATGGCCGGGATGACGGCCCGAAGCGCCTGGGGAAGGACGACGAGGCGGATCGTCTGGACATAGCCAAGGCCGAGAGAAAGGGCTGCTTCGCGCTGCCCCAGCGGCACGACCTGCAGCCCTGCGCGAATGACTTCGGCGAGATAGGCCGAAAAGAACAGCGTGACGCCGATCTGTGCCCGCAGCAGCTTGTCGATGGCAGCGCCGCTCGGCAAGGCGAGGGGAACGATCAACATCGCCACATAAAGCACGGCGATCATCGGCACGCCGCGTAGAGTCTCGATGAAGGCGATCGCGAGCGTCCTGACGATGCCCATCTGCGATTGTCGGGCAAGCGCCAGCAGCAGTGCGATCGGAAACGCAAGGGCAAGACCGACGATCGAGACCACCAGAGTGATGGGCAACCCACCCCAATTGTTGGTCGATACCGCAGGCGGCGTCAGCGTTCCGGCCATCAGCAGCCAGCTCAAGATCAGCGCTGCGATCCACAACGGCACCAGTCGCAAGCTCCAGAAGCGGGGCAGCGCCGACAGGACCAGCATGGCAAGCACCACCGCGACGACAAGGGCGGGACGCCATTGCAGGTCGGGCGGATAGAACGCGAAGAGGATGAAGCGCAGCTTGGCACCGATGAAGGCCCAGCACGCGCCCGCGCCGTCGACGGCACAATCCGTTGCCGTTCCCGTCCATACGGCGTCGAAAACGGCCCAGCGGAGCAGGGGCTGCAGGAGCCACACAAAAACGCCGATGGCGGCAAGCGTGACGAGGCTGTTGCCCCAGCCACCGAAGAGGCCGCTTCGCCAGCGGTGCCAGTCGGGTGCGGTTGGGGGCGGTAGTTCGATATGGCTCATCGCCGCGCCTCCCCGCGAAGCACGACGCGACGGTTGTAAATATTCATCAAGGCTGAGACCGAGAGGCTCAAGGTCAGGTAGACCGCAGCGATGATGCAGATCGCTTCGAGCGCCTGGCCGGTGGTGTTGGCGGTGGTGTTGGCGACACTGACGATATCGGGGTAGCCGATGGCGACGGCGAGACTGGAATTCTTGGTGAGGTCAAGGAAGCTCGAGATCATCAGTGGCGTGATGATACGCAACGCCTGCGGCAGGACGATCAGGCGCAGGATCTGCGCCCGGCTCATGCCGAGGGCGCGCGCGGCCTCCCATTGGCCGGGTTTTACCGACTGGATGCCACTGCGCACGATCTCCGAAATCGAGGCGGATGCATTTACGACGAGACCGATCAAAAGTGCGAAGAACTCCGGTGTCAGCGACAGCCCGCCCTTGATGTTGAAGCCGCCCTTGGCCGGAAGATCGATGGTGGCAGCAAGGCCGAAAGACGTAAGCGCGAAAGTGCAGATGACCAGCGAGCCGAGCACGCTCACGGCTGCTTTCGGCATGTAGAACGCAGCACCCGTCAGAAGGCGCCGAGCGAGCGATAGCGACGCATAGGCGGTGAGCAGGATCGCCGGTAGCCAGATCGCCCATGAGAGGCCGTGCAGCGAAACGGACGGGACGTAGACGCCGCGATTGCTGAGATAGACGCTGTCAAGGAAAGCGTAGGCGCCCCGTGGCGGCGGCAGCGCGTGGATGATCGCGCTCCAGAGAAAGAGCTGCAACAACAGCGGCGTGTTGCGCAGCAATTCGACATAGCCATGCACGAAGGTCGCCAATAGCAGGTTGCCGGACAGCCGGGCTATGCCGAGGGCAACGCCGAGGATCGTGGCCAGCACGCAGCCAACGACGGCGATCTTGACGGTGTTGGCAAGGCCGGCCGCAAGCGCGCGGGCATAGGTGTCGCCGGCGGAGTAGGCCAGCACGCTCTCGCCGATTTCGAAATTTGCCTGATGAAAGAGAAAGTCGAACCCGGGCGTGAGACCCATGCGCTGCATGCTGTCGGCGGTGTTTGCGCCGAAAATCGCAAAGATCGCAAGCACACCCGCAAACAGCAGGATCTGTTGAAACGGAAAGGGACCGAGCCAGGTGCGCAGGCGCGAGGGAAATCCGGGCCCGACGGGGCCCGGTTGGTTGATTGGCGTCATCTGAGATACCGGCAACGGCTCAACGGAACGGCGGCGAATAGAGAAGGCCGCCGGCGGTCCAGGGCTGGTTGTAGCCGCGGTCGAAGTTCAGTGGCGTGCCCTTTCCGACGTTGCGATCGAAGATCTCGCCGTAGTTTCCGACCGCCTTGACGATGTTGTAGGCAAACTTCGGATCGAGCCCGATGGCCTCGCCAAGCGACGGATCGACGCCGAGGAAGCGCTTGATGCCCGGGTCTTCGCTGGTGAGGAAGCTGTCGACGTTCTTCTGGGTAATGCCGAATTCTTCGGCCTGGATCGTGGCGTAGACGGTCCAGTTGACGATTTCGAGCCACTTGTCGTCGCCGGCGCGGATGGCCGGTGCCAGCGGCTCCTTCGACAGGCGCTCGGGCAGAAGCACGTAGTCGTCGGGCTTGGAAAGCTGCGTGCGCTTGGCGGCAAGGTCCGTGGCGTCCTGGGTGAGCGCATCGACGCGGCCCGAATCGAGTGCCTTCAGGAATTCGCCGGTCTCCTCGATGGTGACGGGCGTGAAGGTCTTGCCGGTCTTGCGGAAGAAGTCGGCGATGTTGAGCTCGCCCGTTGTCCCGCTCTGTACGCCGATCGTCGCGCCGTCGAGCTCCTCGCCCTTGGCGACGCCGAGGTCCTTGCGCACCAGCAGGCCCTGGCCATCGTAGAAGACCACGGGGCCGAAGTGGAAGCCGAGCTTGAACGCTCTGGTGACCGTCTGGGTCACGCCCGAGAGCAGGATGTCGAATTCGCCCGACTGCAATGCGGGAAGCCGCTGCTGCGGCGATGAGTTGGTGAACTCGACCTTCTCGGCATCGTTGAAGACGGTGACGGCGAGCGCGCGGCCGAAATCGACGAAGAAGCCCTGCCAGCGGCCGCTGCTATCCGGCGTGAAGAAGCCGGGCGTCGTGCCGACGCCGACCTTGATGAGGCCACGCGCCTTGATCTTGTCGAGGGTTTCGCCGGCAAGCGCCGACGACGCGACCAGTGCGGCGGTGAGGGCTGCCGTTACTGCAAATGCTTTTGTGAAAAATCGGCTTCGAGTGGAATTGCGCTGCATGAAGAGGCTCCTGGCCATGATGTTCGTTCGTCGCGCCGCCCCTCAAACCCAGGGCCGCAACTAAGTTAAGTTTTAAATCTATAGAAATTATAGAATAGGGATGAACGTGCTGAATCCGCGCCGTTGCGAGAAGAAATTTCTGATCTGAGTGGAAAATGGCGGCAATGGCAGCGCAGATGCGAAACGGACGCCAGATCGGACGAAACCAGTTAGTCCCGGTGCGACGCAGACGGCATTGGTCTTCGCATTCTCGCGGCGAAGGTCTTGCCCGGTCCTCTCGACGCAGCAATACAGGCCAGGATGCCGGGAACGAAGAGCAACAGAGCCAGGCCCTCCGCGCAAAAATACGTCCAACCGACGATTGCCAATCCAATGACCCCGAGGATCGGCCGCCTGACGACGCAGATGAGCCAGACAGAGCAGATCATCGCGAGCGCCATGACCGGCACGCCGACCAGGAAAATGAAGAGCAACTGTCCAATCTCCACCTGGACCTCTCGCGCGCGCCGTCAGGCTATTTGCTGTTTTCATTTGCCGAGCCCGGCCATGCAATAATTTCGCCAGAGTCTGGCGACACCAAGAGCGCTTCTTTTTTAAACGGATGCATTTTGCCGGAAGGAATTTCGGCCGCCCCTGTGTCGGATGGCTTGAGTGCTGGAGCGGATAGCCCTGCGCCATCCTTCGTGTGGAACGGCCGTTTGGAGCCAACAGAATCGCTTCCGTTTAGAAATGAAGCGCTCTAGCGTCCATCCCCGTGGTCCATTATCTCGTAACCGATGCAGCTGTTTTCCGAAAAATGGTGGGAGAAGATCCGATGGGGTGCGCCGGTCTCGGTGGGGCTGCATCTGCTTGTGATCGTTCTCTTGCTGTTTCGCTTGCCGGAGGAAACGCCCAAGCCTCCGGGTGAAGAGAGCGTCAACGTCGAAATCGTACCGCCGCCGCAGCCAAAGCAGCAGGAAAAGACAAAAGAGCAGGCACAGCCAAAGAAAGAGCAACCCAAGAAGGAGCAGCCGAAGAAAGAGCAGCCGAAGCCGCAGCCGGCACCTGCCCGACAGCAGCCGCAGGCCTTCGAATCGGCCGCAGCCAAGACGGAGCAGAAGGCCAAGGCCGCCGACCTTCCGCCGACCGCCAAGGCTGAAAAAAAAGACGTGACAGACGAGGCCGAGAAGGCCGCCGCCGCGGCTGCGGCGGCTGCGGAGAAGGCTGCGAAGGAAGAGGCGAAGGCGCGGGCGCGGCCCGAGGCCGAAAAGCCAACGCCTGAGCAACTCGCCGTTCTTTCAAGTGCCGCCAATGGCGACAAGCGCACCGCCGAAAACAAGGCGAGTGCTGAGACGCAAGCCGAAAAATCGGTGCCGAAGACCGATCCGGTGCCGGCGCGCAAACCAGTCGATGACAGGAAAAAGGCCGATGCGACCGAAGGCAAGGCCGAGGCGAAGGCCAAGCTGCCGGCAGACCGCTTCGTTGAGGCGAAGGAGCTGTTCTCGGCAAAATCGATCGCCGACCCGCGCGTCAAGCAGGCGATGGGCCAACTGCCGGTGAAGAAGCGCATCCTGCAGCTCTGCAGCATCGAGGCGCTGGAGCAGATCCGCAACCAGCGACCGGAGGATTTTCCCGATATGCTGGTGCCTTTCGGCCCATCCGGCGGCTTTATTGGCAAGGACCAGATCGATGCGAGCGGCGGCGCCTACCGCAGCAAGGGCGACTGGCACGACGTCAACTTCAAGTGCAAGGTCAACCTTGATACGGTCGAGGTCGTGTCGTTCAGCTACGCCATCGGCGGGATCGTTCCGAAGGCGTCCTGGCAGCAGCGCCGTCTGCCGCTGAATTGATCCGGTTCGCCGGCACGGCGTAGGCGTGATCCCTGCCGCAACGTTGTCAGAAGCGGATGGCGAGATCGGCCCTGACGCCGTGATCCCTTGCTGTCGATGCGATCTGCCCCTGATAGGAGATGCCGAGCGTCGCTTCTCGGGTGATGGCGACCTCGACGCCGGCCTCCAGAACGACGTTGTCGCGGGCAAGCGGCGCGCCGGTGACGGAGAAGGCTTCGCTGCCCGAGAGCGCCTGGGCAACACCGGGCGTGACATCTCCAAGGGCGTGTCGCCAGCCGATGAGGCCGCGCGCTGTCGCCTTTGCGTCGCCAAAGTCGAAATCGGTCGAGGCGCGCAGGCCGAGCGTGGTGAATGTCATGTCGTGCGAGCTACCACGAACGGAAAGCGCCGCGGCGCCGCCTTTCTCTGAAAAGTCGCTGGTGTCGACGTTGACGAAAGCGAGGCTTGCGAAGGGCTCGAAGGCGATGTTTCCGGCGGCCATGCCGTAGCCAAGTTCGCCGAACAACTGTGCCGTGCCGGCGCTGTAATCGCCCGTCAGGCTGTCGGTCAGAGCCGGCGATGCGACGACGCGACGGCTGTCGATCTCGCTCCAGGTATAGGCAAGGCCGGAGCGGAACGACAAGGCCTCCCAGGCTCGACCGCCATAGATGCCGAGATGATAATTGTCGCTCGAGGTCGATGACTTGAGGTCGTCGACCTCGATGTTGGAATGACTGTAGCCGGCAAGGAAGCCGAGCCGCCACTCGTCGCTGGCCATGCCATCGATCCCGGCGACGAAACCGCCAGTGGAACGAGACAGCGCGGCGGCGTTGCCGTCGCCGTCGATGTCACTCCAGGAGCCGAAGGCCGAGCTCCAGGCACCATAACGCTCCGCCGCGATCGATGCCGTCGTGATACTGTCGGTGCCATTGGCACCGATTGTCACAGGCAGGGCGTCGGCGCCGACGGTTTCAAAGGCCGAACGCAGCCGGTCGTTCATCTGGTTGCCGATGAGCTGGCTGCTCTCCATCAGGCCGCTCACGGTCGCGCCGTAGACTTCGCCTGGCAACTGCCCGAACAGTTCGGCCGCCGCGTCGCCGTCCAGCGTCATGGCGAGATCGTGAAGCAGCCCGCCGATCCCCAGCCTCTCGACGGCTGTGGCAGCCGCGACACCGTTGCGGGTGGCCGCAACGCTTGCGAACGCCAGGTCGTTGCGGACGACATCGAGATAGACGTTCTCAGGATCATAGGAAAGCGACAGGTCGAGAAAGGCGTAGCAACCGCAGTCTTCTGCGAAACGACCGCTGACGCCGCCAAGCGCAGACAGGATCGTGTGGCGGCTGTCGCCCTTGTAGCTGCCCGGCGCGACCCGCACGGCGACCTCGCCTCCCTCGATGACAGCCTCGCCAAGAACGTCGAGGCGGCTTGTGCCCTGCGGCGCTTCAAGATGAACGAGCAGTCCGGAGCCTTCACGCTGCCGATAATCGCCGTTGACGGTGAGAGTGCCGCCGACGTACCCAAAACCGGCGATTACCGCGCCGGCATTGTCCACATCGCCATGGATGACACCGTTGCCGGAAAGGGTGCCGTTCCACTCGATAAAGGTGTTGGAGGCGATGCTGCCGCCAATGGCGAGAGCGCCGCCTTTAACAGACGTTGCGCCCTGGTATGTGCTGTCGCCTGCCAAGATCAGGACGCCGTCGCCCGACTTGATCAGCCCTCCCGCGCCGGTGATGTCGTTCGACCAGACGCTCTGCCCGTCCTCGATCGCCGCCTGAAAATCACCCCAGTCGAATTTGCCCGGGCCGCGCACCGCCCAGCCGGCGCTGACCATGCCATAGCCGAAAATAGGGTCCACGCCGGGGTCGCCGTAGTCGGTCGCTGTGCCCAGCAGCACCTGCCTCACCTGGTCCATGGTCATATAGGGGAAAGCCTGTGCGACCAACGCCGCCGCGCCTGCGACGAAAGGCGCTGCGAGCGATGTGCCGAACTCTCTGACATATCCACCTCCTGTCGCGGCTACCATGATGTTGTCCTGCGGGTTGACCCACTCCCATTCCCCTTTTTCCGCGTTCCATCGTTCGGCGTCTGCGCCGCCGGGCGCCGCGAGGCACCAGTTCATGGCCACCCCGCAACCGTTCGACCAATACGGCATGTCCGAAGGACCTGCTGCCACCACCGCCAGCCACCCCCGTTCCAGCTCCGGAAAAAGATAGGGAAGACCGGCGTGCCACGAAGGCTGGGCCGCCCCATCGTTGGCTGCACCGAATATGATCAACGCATCGTGCGCGACCGCGTAGCGGTAGGTAGCCAGGTCTCCTGGCCGCCACGCCTCGAAATCCGCGGCCGTAAATTCCAGAATCGAGCCCAAGCCGTAGCTGTTGTTGATGATTTTCACGCCCTGATCGACGAGCTTGCGAATGCCGTATTCGGCCGCGCGGTCATCGATGTATCCAAGCTCATGGAAGGCGCCCACCTGAACGATAGAGGCGCCAGGAGCAATGCCGTGCATGCCGACCCCATCACGATTGGCGGCGATGATGGAAGCAACCGCGGTGCCGTGGCCGTCCAGGTCGAGATACCACGGTTTTGATGGATCGTAGGTCACGCCTTCCCCGTAGCGTCCAGCGAACTCCGGGTGAGTGATGTCCAGTCCGGTGTCGACCACGCCGACCTTGATCCCGCGGCCATCGTAACCGAGCGTGTAGGCGTACTCCGCATGAACCGCGGCCAATCCCCACTGGGCGGTGAACTCCGGCGTCCGCCATGTCTGCGGATCTCGAGGGTCGCCGACGGCCTGTGCGAGCGACAGGGAGGGCAGCACGGTCGACAACATAAATGCGGCAACGCGAATGGCTGTTTGGCGGTTCTTCTTCAAGACAGGTCCTCAAGACCCGACGCGGTGGCGCTTCCGTGGCGCAGGGCATTGAAAGATAACGGAGATTCACGGCGCGGATGGCGCTAGGCTAGTGGCATGGGCGCCGTCAAGAAATACGGCGGATGCCGTATTTCCTCCGCGCGAGATCGCAGTTGCCGGTGCCCGGGCAGACAAACAGCCGAAAACGGCGGGCGTTGCAGGCTTCTCATAAAACTATTCCATTTTTGCGATGCCGTTTTGTCGGCGGCAAGGGTAGGGTCCTTCCGACGAAATGCCTGTTGCGACCTTGAGTGGCGGACAGGGCGGCAACGGGAAACCCATGACAGACGATCAACGCCTGCGACTTCGAGACCTGGGCTTTCGGCCGGGCGTGTATGAAACCGGTGAGTTGAACGCCATCACCGACGTTGAGGGCGTGGCCGTCGGTCACGCGACCCTCGTCGAGGGCGACAGCATCCGCACCGGCGCCACCGCCATCCTTCCCCATCCGGGCAATCTGTTCCAGGACAAGGTGCCGGCGGCGCTCGCGGTGCTCAACGGCTTCGGCAAGTTCGTCGGATCCACCCAGGTCGCCGAACTGGGCGAGCTCGAAACCCCTGTCGTGCTGACCAATACGCTGGCGACCGGGCGGGCGATCGAGGCGATCAACCGCTTCACGCTGGCGCAGCCGGGCAACGAAAAGGTCGTGTCGCTGAATGCGGTGGTCGGCGAAACCAATGACAGCCGATTGAACGATATCCGCGCCGGCCGCCCGACGGTCGAAGAGATCGGCATGGCGCTTGCCGCGGCCAGGCCCGGTCCGGTCGAAGAGGGCGCTGTCGGCGCTGGCACCGGCACGGTCGCTTTCGGCCTCAAGGGCGGGATCGGCACCAGTTCGCGCCGGGTCAAGGCGGCGGGCGAGACCTTTACCGTCGGCGTGCTGGTCCAGTCCAATTATGGCGGCAGGCTGCTGGTCTGCGGCCAGCCTTACGATGCGCCGTCCGGACATGATCGCGATGGCTCGATCGTCATCGTCGTTGCCACCGACGCGCCGTTGTCGGCCCGCAACCTGAAACGGCTGGCCGAACGCGCCTTTGGCGGGCTGTCGCGCACCGGCGCCGCCCTCAGCAACGGGTCCGGCGATTATGCCTTGGCATTCTCGACCGCTGACGCCGTCCGTCGCACGCGGGCGAGGCGGGCCGAGATTGCCAGCTATCCCGACCTGCCGAACGACCTGGTGTCGCCGCTCTTCGAAGCGACGATCGAGGCCGCCGAAGAAGCGATCCTCAATTCGCTGGTCGCCGCACGTTCCATGGGCGGCTTCAACGCCGCCACGGGTAAGCCGAGCTCGGTCGAGGCGATTTCGCTCGACCGGCTGGCAGCCCTCAAGGTCTAATTTTCTTCCCTCAGACGGAGTTCCCATGCCCAACCCGACCGGCCGTATCGTTTACCTGAACGGCGAGTTCGTTTCCGAACATGCGGCGCAACTTTCGGTCTTCGACCGCGGTTTCCTGTTCGGAGACGGCATCTACGAAGTCACCGCCGTGCTCGAAGGCAAGCTCATCGACAGTGCCCTGCACATGGCGCGGCTTGAGCGCTCCGCCCGCGAGATCGACGTGCCGCTTCCAGTCTCGGTTGCCGAGATCGTCGAGATCGAGCGCCGGCTGGTGCGCGACAACAACCTCACCGAGGGCGTCGTCTACCTGCAGCTGACGCGGGGCGCCGAAGATCGCAACTTCCTGTTTTCAGGTGATATCAAGCCGACGCTGCTGCTCTTCACCCAGGTCAAGACGCTGGAGCATGTGGCTGCCGTCGACAAGGGCGTGTCCGTCAAGTCGGTCCCCGACCAGCGCTGGGCGCGACGCGATATCAAGAGCGTGTGTCTCTTACCGCAGGTGATGGCCAAGCGCATCGCCAAGGCCGAGGGCTGTGACGAAGCGTGGATGATCGAGGACGGCTTCGTGACGGAGGGCGCGTCTTCGACCGCCTACATCGTCACCGACGACGGCCGGATCGTGACCCGCGGCAACAGCAATGCCACGCTGCCTGGTTGCACCCGGCTTGCCGCGCTGGAATTGGCGCGCGAGCAGGGGCTGACGGTCGAAGAGCGGCCGTTTACGCTGGACGAGGCGCTTTCCGCCCGCGAGGCCGCGCTGACGAGCGCATCAAACTTCGTCGTGCCGGTGACGCGCATCGACGGCAAGCCGGTCGGCGACGGCAAGCCTGGGCCGATGGTCCGGCGGTTGCGCGAACTTTATCTGGAAAATGCCCGCCGCACGGCGATCTAGTGCTGACAGGACGAAGGCGTGAAGCGCATCCTGACGGGATCCGCTTCATCTCTTCCCTCAGGCGGCAACCGTCTCCTGCGACTGCCAGATGCGCCCGACGACCGGGCGCCGGTTGTCCTTGGCGCGGTAGAGCCGGATTTCCACGCTGATATCCCAGCGTGGGTCGGCGGCGCGCACGAGTGCGCCGGAGGCAAGCTCGGCCACCATCAGGCTTTCCGGCACCCAGGCGATGCCCCAGCCGGCCTCAGCCATCGCCTTCAGGCCGACGGACATGCTGCCTTCATGCACTCGCTGGAACGACGGCAGGTCGGCGCCGACAAGCTCTCCCAGCAATTGCCCGAAGAACGATGACTTTTCGTAGCTGATATGGGGAAAAGGCTTGGTGCCGCCTTCCAGGATGTGCGCGGCCGACCCGTTTTCGTTGGGTGCCGAAACCGGAATGATCTTTTCATGGCCGAGCAGGCGGTGCTCGAACGCCTGGGGGTCGAGCAGCAGCGGCACCTGGGTGTGGGCATAGGTCAGCAGGAAATCACACGAACCGTCGACCAGCGAGTTGAGGTTTTCCTCCATGCTGCCGGAATCCGGGCGCAGCCTGGAGAATATCGGGCCAGCCTTCCTGTTGATCCGGTTCATCCAGTCGGGAAAGAAGGTGAAGGAGAGCGTGTGCAGCGCCGTCACCTTGATCGTCTTGGCGTCCGAGCCCTCTTCCTTCTGCAGGTTGCGTCGGGATTGATAAAGGTGCTGCAGCGTCTCCTGCGCCACCGGCACGAATTTCTGACCCGCTTCGGTCAGCCGCGAAGGGTAGGTGGCGCGGTCGACGAGGCTCGCCCCGACCCAGGCCTCAAGCTGCTTGATCCGGCGGCTGAAGGCGGATTGTGTCACGTTCCGCTCGTCGGCTGCCTTGGAGAAATTGAGCGTGCTCGCCAGTGCCAGAAAGTCTTCGAGCCACTTGATTTCCAAAGCATGCACTCCTGAAAAACGTCCATTTCCGCACTGCAGCGGTAACCTGACCTCTTTTAGGCGCAGTTCGACAGGCTTCAAGGAAAATCAGGTGCGGCGGACATATTCCATCATCCGGGCGCGATTGAGCACGAGTTCGACCCTGTCGTCGCCGAGCACGTGAAGGCAGACGCGTTTCGTCCACGGGCCGTCATGAAGGGTGAAAAGGTAGCGGCCGTTGCCGAGTGCCATGAGCGGCATGACGTGGCGCACAGGGCCGACCCCCATGACCACCGCGCCGTCGCGGACTTCGAACTCAGCACCTTCCGTGGACCGCCACGTCCCGGCAAGCGCGGCGGATACCGATTGATCGCCGGCAACGGGCAGGAAGCGCCGTGCCGCATGACCGGCCTCGCCGACAAGCGCCGATCCCTCCTGCCGCAAACGCATCGGCGAGGAGGCCGAGCGCGAGGAGACCCAACCGTCGCCATCGTCGTAAAGCGTGTCGTCGGCATCGAGATAGGTGCAGGTGCTGCCCTTGATCTCCAGCCACCAGGGGCCCTGTTCGGTGACATAGAGGCCGTCGGGAATGCCGGTTGCCGGCGTCGGCAGCGGCAGGCCCGTTAGAGCTGCCATGCTTTCGAGCGCGATCTTGTTGCCGTTCGTGTCCTCGCGGTTGGAGACGACGACGAAGCCCGAGCGGCTTTCGGGGTCGATGAGGAAGTAGGTCTTGTAGCCCGGATGAGAACCGCCGTGGCCGACGAAGTCGCGCGCGCCAAGCGTCGAAAGGCGCAGGCCGAGGCTGTAGCCGCTCGGCCGCCCGTCTGCGAGGGCGCGTCTCGCCTGCAGCTTTTCGAGGACCCCATCGAAATGGCCCGTCCGGCGCATCAACGCCTGCAGCCAGGTCGTCAGCGCGTTGGCGCTCCCCGTCAGGCTGCCGGAGGCGGAGATATGCAGGCCGGCTGCCGAAAGCTGCCAGCGCTTGCCGTTGTGCCAATAGCCCGGCACCAGCCCTGCGACCGGATCGTTCCAGACGTCGGGCGCCTTGAACGCAACGCTAAGCGGCCCGGCGACATCGTTCTGGATGAAGTCGTCGAAAGCGAAGCCGCGACGCTCCAGGGCCGCCTCGACCAGGCGATAGCCGGTGTTGGAATAGGAAACCTCGTGGCCGGCATCGAAATTCAGCCGCTGCACCCGTGCCAGAAACGCAAGCAGCGGTGCGGCTTCCGTTTCGGTGTAGACGGAAAGCCCGAGCAGCGACAGGCATTCGCGCGTGTCCGGCAGGCCGCCGCTCATGTCGAGCGCCTGGCCGACCGTCACGTCGGCAAGCGGCGAGACGAGTTCCGGCAGGTGCTGGCCAAGCCGGTCGTCGAGCTTGATGATGTCGTCGTGGCGAAGAACCATGGCGCAGAAGAAATGCTTGGTGACGGAGGCATAACGCACGACGCTGTCGGCCGAAAACGGCGTGAGCGTCGACAGGCTCTCGACGCCGCGCGCGTGCGAAAAGCGGATGCCGCTGTCGTCGAAGCCGATGATCGCGCCGCCCGGTTCGTTGTCTGCCCACTGCTCGGCAAATGCCTTTGCGGTGGAGGATGCTGCGTGCCAATCGAGATGTGCCGGCATGGTGTCTTCCATTGTGCTTGTTGCCACGACAGGGCCGAGGTCAGGCGGGCTCTTCCAGCCCGACGCTCAGCGTGCGCAGTTCCGTCGTGTGGGCGTGGCTTGTCTTGCCTGCCCGCAGATCCTGCGCACTCAGTTGCTCCACCATTTCGCCGTTCAACATGACGCCGACCTGACCGCAGAGATGGGCGATGACCGCGAGATTGTGGCTGACGAGAATGTAGGTGAGGCCGCGCGCCTCGCGAAGGTCGCATAGCAGATTGAGGATTTCCGCCTGAACCGAGACGTCGAGCGCGCTCGTCGGTTCGTCGAGCAGCAGCACCTGCGGATCGGCGATCAGTGCGCGCGCAATCGCCACGCGCTGGCGCTGGCCACCGGAAAGCTGGTGTGGAAAGCGGAAACGGGCGGCCTGCGGCAGGGCGACGTCGGAGAGCGCCTGAACGATGCGCTTGTCGATATTGTCCATGCCGTGCACCAGCGGCAATTCGCTGAGAATGCGGTCGACCGTCTGGCGTGGATGCAGTGAGCCGTAAGGGTCCTGGAACACCATCTGCACCCGGCGGAAAAAGCCCGGCGGACGTTTCAGCGCGGCCGGCTCGCCACCGAAAGCGATGCGGCCTTCCCAGCTTTCGTTGAGCCCGGCCATGGCCCTGAGGATGGTGGATTTGCCCGAGCCGCTTTCGCCGACGATGCCGAAGCTGTCGCCTTTCTTCACCGAAAACGAGACACCTTTGACGACCTCGCGGTCGCCGAACCTGATGCGGAGATTTTCAACGTCGATCATGCGGTAAGCCACGATGCATCGCGGTTGAGAACAGGCAGCCGGTCCCTGGGATGCGTAAGGGAGGGCATGCAGTTGAGGAGGCCTTTGGTGTAGGGGTGCTGCGCGTTCAGCAGTTCGGAGGCTTTCAGCTCTTCCATGACCCGGCCGGAATACATCACCGCGACGCGGTCGCAGAAATGCGAGACGAGCGGCAGGTCGTGACTGATGAGAATGAGGCCCATGTTGCGCTCCGACACCAGTTCCTCGATCAGCCGCAGGATTTCCGCCTGTACGGTGGCATCGAGTGCACTCGTCGGTTCGTCGGCGATCAGCAGTTCCGGATCGGGTGCCAGCATCATCGCGATCATGACCCTCTGGCCCATGCCGCCGGAGACCTCGTGCGGGTAGGCGGCGGCGACTTCGCGCGGATTGCGGATCTTCACCTGGTCGAGAAGGTGGATCGCCGCCTCAAGCGCCTGTTTCTTGCTGCCGCCCTTGTGGGCGCGCCAGGCTTCGGACACCTGCCGGCCGATGTTCATCACCGGGTTCAGCGAGTATTTCGGGTCCTGCAGGATGAAGCCCGCCCGCTTGCCGCGGATCTGGCGCATCTGTCTTTCGGAGGCGGCGAGCACGTCGATGCCGTCGAACGAGAGCCGATCGGCTGATATGGCGGCATTGGCGGGCAGGAGCTTCATCAGCGCCCGCGCCGTCAGGCTCTTGCCGGAGCCGCTCTCGCCGACGATGCCGAGTTTTTCCGCACCGAGCGAAAGCGAGACGCCGCGCACGGCTTCGAAGCGGGATGAGCGGTTCTCGAAGGCGATGCGAAGGTTCTGGATATCAACCAGCATGGCTCAGTCTCCCTTCGGATCGAGCACGTCGCGCAATCCATCGCCGAGGAAGTTGAAGGCGAGCGACACCAGGAAGATCGCAATGCCGGGCACGGTTGCAACCCACCACTGGTCGAAGATGAAGCGCTTGGCGGTGGCGATCATCGCGCCCCATTCGGGGGACGGCGGCTGCGCGCCCATGCCGAGGAAGCCGAGGCTGGCGGCGGTGATGATGATCGAGCTCATGTCGAGCGTGATGCGCACGATCAGGCTCGGCACGCAGAGCGGCGCGGCATGGCGCATGATGATGCGCCAGGGCGAGGCGCCGGTCAGCCGGCAGGCGGCGATGAAGTCGCTGCGGCGCACCGTCATGGTTTCGGCCCGGGCAAGGCGCGCATAGGGCGGCCAGGCGGTGAGCGCGATGGCGAGAACGGCGCTTTCGACGCCGGGCTTGAGCGCCGCGACGAAGGCAAGCGCGAGGATCAGGCGCGGGAAGGCGAGGAAAACGTCGGTGACGCGCATCAGCACGGTATCGACGACGCCGCCGAAATAGCCGGCGATGCAGCCGACCGCAAGGCCGATCGGGGCAACGAGAACGACGACCGAAACGACCATGCCAAGCGTCACGCGACCGCCGAAAAGGATGCGCGAGAAGATGTCACGGCCAAGCTCGTCGGTGCCGAGCCAATGGACGGCACTCGGTGCGGCAAGCCGGTTGGCGAGGTTCTGGATCGCCGGATCGTGCGGCGCCAGCACCGGGGCAAGCGCTGCCAGCAGCGAAAAGACGAGGATGATCGCAAGCCCGATCATCGCCAGCGGATTGGACCTGAGCTTCAGCCAGATCCGATAGCGGTGGCCCCAGGAGGCCTGGGTGCGGGAGGCGGGCGTTTCATCCAGCGCCCAGTTTCTGAAGGTCGTAAGCATCATCGGACGCGGGGATCCAGTACACGATAGAGAAGGTCGGCGATGAGGTTGAGGCCGACATAGATGAGGCCGATCAGAAGCGTCGCGCCGACCACCGGGTTCATGTCGGCGTTCATCAGCGACACCGTCAGGTATTGACCGAGGCCCGGCCAGCTGAACACCGTTTCGGTGACGACGGCGCCCTCGAGAAGTCCGGCATAGGTAAGCGCCAGTACCGTCACCAGTTGCACGGCAACGGTGGGGAAGGCGTGGCTCCAGATGACCGTTGAGGCCGACAGTCCCTTGGCGCGGGCGGTGATGACGAACTCGCCCTTTAGCGCGTCGACCATGAAGGCCCGGGTCATGCGGGTGATGTAGGCCATGCTGAAATAGGCAAGGATACAGACCGGCTGCGCCATGTGCGCGACGGCGTCCCAGAAGGCATCCCAGTCGCCGGCAATCAGCGTGTCGATCGTTAGAAGGCCGGTGACCGGGTCGATCATGCCGTCGAAAATGATGTCCTGACGGCCGGGTCCCGGCGCCAGGCCGAGCGTGGCGTAGAAGATCAGGAGCGAGATCAGCGACAGCATGAACACCGGAACGGAATGACCCGCAAGGCACACCACACGGATCGCCTGGTCGATGAACTTGCCCTGGCGGACGGCCGCCCAGACGCCGAGCGGAATGCCGATTGCCGCCGACAGGATCAGCGCCGCCGTCGCCAGTTCGAGCGTCGCCGGGAAGAACCGGGCAATGTCGGTCGAAACCGGGTTGCGCGTCAGGATCGACATACCGAGATCGCCGTGCAGCAACTGCCAGAGATAACGGAAGAACTGCACGATCAGCGGCTGGTCGAGGCCCATCTCGATGCGGGCGCGCGCGATCACCGCCTCGGAGGCGTTGTCGCCGACCGCGGCAATCACCGGGTCGACGGGCATGACGCGGCCGATCATGAAGGTGACGATCGTCAGGCCGAGCAGCGTCAGGAAGACGCTGCTCGCCGTGGCGGAAAAGCTTCGGATACGCTTGTTCAAGCCTTGGACGCCTCTGCATAGGAGTGGGCGTCCGAGAGCGTGCCGAGCCGGATGCCGGTTACAGTCTTGCCGCAGGCGGCCGTGGTCGTCGTCTGCAACATGAAGATGAAGGGGCTGTGCTCCATGTGGGCGCGCTGCAGCTCCTCGTAAAGCGCGATGCGCTTTGCCGGGTCCTTCTCGTCGCGGGCGGCTTCGGCTTTCTTGGCCATGTCTTCATCCTGCCAGGACGAGCGCCACAGGAACGGACGCGACTTGGCATCGTCGGAATTGTCGTGGTTGATGCAGAACACGTCGGCATTGGCGTGCGGGTCGAAATAGTCCGAACCCCAGGCCGAGAGCGCCATCTGATGTTCACGGGCACGCATCTTCGTCAGCACCTGCCGGTTTTCGGCGGCCTGCAGCTGCACGCGGATGCCGATTTCGGCGAGGTTCGCCTGGATTGCCTGGGCCAGATCCGGATAGGGCTGCGCCGAATAGTGATCCATGACGATGTCGAAGCCGGCTTCGAGGCCCGCCTCTGCCATCAGCGCCTTGGCCTTGGCCACGTCCTTGACGAACGGCGTGTCGTTGACGACGCCGGGATAGCCTTCGGGCAGGAAGCTCTGGTGGATCTTGTGGGTGAGCGGAACGATATTTTCCTGCATGCCCTTGTAGTCGAGCGCATGCTTGATCGCCTGCCAGACCTGGGGCTTGGCGAGGTTCGGCTGCTTCTGGTTGAGCGAAACCAGCACCAGCGAGGCGACCGCCTTGCGAACGAGGGTGAAGTTCTGGTCGCCCTGTAGCGTGCGCAGCTGCTCGGAGCTCAAGTTGCGGGCGATATCGATGTCGCCCTTCTGCAGCATCAGGAGCTGCGAGGACGGGTCGGCGACATGGCGCAGGATGATGCGCTTGATGTTGCCCTTGTAGGGGCCGTTCGGGTTGACGGACAGCGCGACGCTTTCGCTCGGCTTCCAGGACTGCAGCGCGAATTCGCCGGAGCCGGCGGTGTTCTTCTGCAGCCAGGCATTGCCGAGGTCGCCGTCGACTTCGTTTTCGAGCGCAATCTTCTTTTCGACAATGCTGCCGACATTGGCCGAGAGGCAGTAGAGCAAGAAGGCGAGCGAGGCTGGCTGCTCCAGCGTGAGGCGAAGCGTCGAGCCGTCGACGGCGACGATCCGCTCCTCGACATTTTCAGGCGTGAAGCCGAACTGGGCGATGATGAAGGCCGGGCCCTTGTTCATCTTGATCGCGCGCTGCAGCGAGAAGGCCGCATCTTCAGCCGTCACCGGTGCACCGCTTGCAAAGGCGGCGCCGGCGCGCAGCTTGAAGGTGAACACCTTGCTGTCGGCGTCGGCTTCCCAGGATTCGGCGAGCGTCGGGTCGACCTTGTTGGCGTCGTCGAGATTGGGATGAACCAGCTTCTGGTAGATATTGCCGCAGATTTCGCTGCCGACCGCTTCAAAGCTCTCGTGCGGGTCGAGGCTCGTCATGTTGTCGAGCTGCTGGGCGACAACCAGGATGTCCTTCGGTGTTTCGGCAAAGGCCGGCACCAGGCTTACATAGGACAGAAACGGCACGGCTGCGCCGCCGATCAACAGGTTGCGTCTGGAAATCATCGGAAATATCCCCTTCTCGGTCTTGATGTCATGCGGACGGCCGTCGCGGCGGGCGCTCCATTTGCCGCACCGCCAGCCGTGTTCCCTCGTTAGGGCCCGGATTAAGCACAACACGGCCGGGCGCGACCAATTCCGATTTCGGCAAGGCCTATGCATGGTTTGCATTTGCGCCGACAGATGGCTTTCCCCTAGGGCTGTCGGATGGTTATGTTCCCGCGCGACGATGCAATGAGTCGCACGCAGCCGGCAGTCTCGGCCGGAAAACAGGTTGAAAGGCGGTCCCCAATTGGCAACACAGGCAAAAATTCCGGTCTTCGATGGGCATAACGATGTGTTGTCGCGCCTTTGGCATTCGCAGCAGCCGGACGCAGAAGCGCTGTTCATAGACGGCGGCAGCTCCGGCCATATCGATCTCGTGAAGGCCAAGGAGGGTGGGCTTGCCGGTGGTCTTTGCGCCGTCTACGTCTCTTCCCCAAGCGCGCAGAAGGATGCCAACGGCGATTTTGCGACGCCCGAACAACAGGATGCGCTGAAGAGCACGCTCGGCATGGCAAGCCTGCTGATGCGCCTTGAGCGACAGGCGGCCGGCCGGTTGAAGATCTGCCGCTCCGCCGCCGACATCCGCCAGGCGATCGCGGACGGTGTCTTCGCCTCGGTGCTGCATATCGAAGGCGTGGAAGCTTTCGCCGCCGATCTCGATGCGCTCTATGTGCTGCATGCCGCCGGCCTGCGCACGCTTGGTCCCGTCTGGAGCCGGCCGAACATCTTTGCCTATGGCGTGCCGTTCCGTTTCCCCTCGTCGCCGGATATCGGCCCGGGCCTGACGGAGAGCGGCAAGGACCTGATCCGGGCCTGCAACGAGCTGAAGATCATGGTCGACCTGTCGCACATGAACGAGCAGGGGTTCTGGGACATTGCCGCGCTTTCGAACGCGCCGCTGGTCGCCTCCCATTCGAACGTGCATGCGCTTTGCCCGCACAGCCGCAATGTTACGGATCGCCAGCTTGACGCCATCCGGGATACCGGCGGCCTCGCCGGCATCAATTTCGGCGTGCTGTTCCTGCGCTCGGACGGCATCCGGAACCCGGACACCAGCCTGGATCTCCTGGCCGATCATATCGACTACATCGTCAACCGCATCGGACTCGACCATGTCGCGCTCGGCTCGGATTTCGACGGCACGACCATCCCCACGTCGATGCGAGATGCTGCCGATCTGCCGCTGCTCGTCGACATCTTGCGCAAGCGCGGCTACGACGAGACAGCGCTGGCGAAGATCTGCCACGGCAACTGGATCCGCGTGCTGGAAACGACCTGGGGCGCCTGAGGCAGATTGCGCGGCGCGCCTACCGGCTCGCCGCGATCGCCTTGCCTGCGTCATCGAACAGCGATGACCGAGCCACGTCGATATGAATGCCGACAATCTCGCCGAGGCGATAGGGCGTGTCGGCGGGCGCGCTGACATTGATCAGCCCGAGCTTGCCGGCGCGCACGAAGACGCTGGTCGTGCCACCGAGATACTCGCTGACCTCGATGGTGCCGCGGCAATGACCGCTGTCGGGCGAGACCAGCGACAGATGTTCGGGTCGGGCGCCGAGATGGGCGGGCGCTGCCCGGCCGGACACCGGCAACTGGATGCTGCCTTCGCCGGATAGGTCGAGGCCACCTGCACCGGGCAGACAAGGCAGGAGATTCATCTTCGGGCTGCCGATGAACTGGGCGACGAACAGGTTTGCCGGTGTTTCATAAAGCGCCTGCGGCGTGCCCTGCTGCATGATGCGACCCTCCTTCATCACCACGATCCGGTCGGCAAGCGTCATCGCCTCCACCTGGTCATGGGTGACATAGATCATCGTTGCGCCGAGGGTTCGGTGCAGCCTGGTGATTTCGAGCCGCATGTCGACGCGCAGCGCCGCGTCGAGGTTGGAGAGAGGTTCGTCGAAGAGGAAGCCGACCGGTTCGCGCACGATCGCCCTTCCGATCGCCACACGCTGGCGCTGGCCACCGGACAGCTCCTTTGGATAGCGTTCGAGCAGGTGCGTGAGCTTCAGCGTCTCGGCCGCAGCCTCGACTTTTTCCCTGATCCGCTCGGCGGGCAGTTTCGCAAGCTTCAGGCCGAAGCCCATGTTGCGGCGAACGGTCATGTGCGGATAGAGCGCGTAGGACTGGAACACCATGGCGAGCTTGCGCTCGACCGGGGAGGCGGCCGTCACGTCGCGCCCGTCGATGAGGATCTGACCGGAGGTGGTCTCTTCCAGTCCGGCGATCATGCGCAGCAGCGTGGATTTTCCACAGCCTGACGGGCCGACGATGACGACGAATTCGCCGTCGGCGATGTCGAGATCGAGCTCCCGGATGATCTCGAGGTTGCCGTACTGCTTGCCGGCCTTTTTAAGCGAAATCGGTGCCATGGTTGTCTCCGAAAAATGGGTCAGCCCTTGACCGCGCCTGCGGTCATGGAGCCGCTGATCTGGCGATACATGATGAGGCCGAGCAGAACCGGCGGAAGCGCGCCGACGACCATAACTGCGGATGCCACGCCCCACTGCACGCCGCCACCGCTGGCGGCGAAGAAGAACGAGGCGCCGACGGTGATCGGCACGGCCTTCGACGTCGTCAGCATCAGGCCGAACAGGAACTCGTTCCAGGCGGTGATGAAGCCGAAGATCAGGCTGGTGACGATGGCCGGGCGACAGACCGGGGCAATGACCCTGAAGAGGATCTGCGTCCGGCTGGCGCCATCCATCAGCGCCGCCTCGTCGAGCTCTCCCGGCAGGTCGCGGATGGCGTTGACGAGGATGACCAGCGCCAGCGGCAGGTTGACGATGGAAAGGATCAGCCCCAGACCCAGACGGGTGTCGAGCAGCGCCAGCCACTGGAACATCATGTAGAGGGGGATCGCGAAGATGATGAGCGGCACGGCGCGCAGGTTGACGATGAACGGCAGCAGCGTGCGCTCGCCGAGGCGGCCGCGGGCAATCGCATAGGCCGCGGGAAGCGCCAGCGCCACGGCAAGCACGGTGCCAATCAGGGCCACCGAAAGACTGTTGAACAGATAGAGGAAGATGTTGAGGCGATCCGTCACCTGGAACACCGCAAGATAATTGTCGAGCGTCGGCGCCTCGACCCAGAGGCCAGGATTGGTCGACAGTTCACGGGCGCTCTTGAACGAGGTCGAAAGCGTCACCAGGATCGGGAAGTTCATGGCGAAGGCGGCGATGCCGAACACCAGCCAGCGGAGTGTGGTCATCATCGGTTGGCTCCCTTCCGGCGGCTGGCGATGAAATTGAGGCCGTAGAGCACCGCGAAGGAGACGACGAACAGGATAACCGAGGCAGCGACCGCCTTGCCGATGGCGCCCTGTTTGAAAAACGCCTCGTAGATGTAGATCGACAGTGACGCGGTCGAGCCGCCGGGGCCGCTGCCGGTCAACACGTAGACGTTGTCGAACACGCGGAAGCCGTCGATGAACCGGATGAGGAGCGCGACGACGATCGTCGGCAGCATCAAAGGCAATTCGATATACCAGAGCCGATGATGGCTCCTGGCGCCATCCATCGCCGAGGCTTCGGCGATCTCGGAGGGGATCGCCTGGTAGGCCATGTAGAACAGCAACAGCGCAAAGGGTGTCCACTGCAGCGTCTCGACGACGACGAGCGTCCAAAAGGCGGAGCCCGGGCCAAGGAACGACAGGCTCGCGCCAAAGTAGGTCCAGAGATAGTATGGCACCGGCCCGACGAATTCGTGCAGCACAAGCCGGTACATCAGCCCCACCAGCGCCGGCGCCACCATCAAGGGCAGCATCAGGATCGCCATCAGCCAGCTCCGCCGCTCGATCAGCGGCGACAGGAAAATGGCGAGGAAAAGCCCAAGCGCGCATTCGAGGACGGCGGTCAGCAGACCGAACCGGAACGAGAACCAGCTGGCCTGCCAGAAGGCACCGTCGCTCCATACGGCGGCAAAGTTCTTGAAACCGGAAAGTTCCGGTTGGCGCAATGTCTCGAACGAGACCTCGGAGACCGAATAGATCAGGTTGACGATCGCGGGAAAGCCGAGAAAGACCAAGAGGAACACCACGACCGGCGTGGCGAGCAGCCTGAATTCCTGGACAAGGGGACGTTGCTGGGCTTTCGTCATCGAACCGATCTGCATCTGGCATGTCTTGAACATCGACAACCCCGCGGGGTTGGCGGCTCCTGGCGCCCACGTCGCATGGCCGTGGCGAATGTCGACATGACCGGCGGCGGACAGGCCGCCGCCGGTCATCATCGCTTACTTCAGCAGCTCGGCCATGCCCTTTTCGGTGTTTGCCAGCGCATCGTCGATCGATTGCTGGCCGGACCAGTAGCCGGTGAACTCCTTGGCCTGAAGTTCGTAGACCGAAAGCGCCTTGGCTGACGTGCCGCCGTTCATGACATAGCCGTACTTGCCGGCGAACTCGCCGAGCTTGACCAGGTCCGGCCGTGCTTCGGCGACTTCGGCGACCACTTCCGGCGTCAGTGCCGGTGCGCCATTGTTCTTCGCATAGATCAACGCCGCTTCCTTGGAAGACAGCCATTTCAGGAACTGGGCCGCGCCTTCCTTGTTCTCGGCATTCTTGTTGAGGCCGAAGCCGAGGCCGTGAATATGGGTGAATCGTCCTTCAGGCCCGGCGGGCGGGGCAACCGTGTCGGTCACTTCCGCTACGGCCGGAGACTTTTCCTTGCTCGTCAGGTCGCCGGCGGCGGCATTCCATTGCAGCATGGCAGCCACCTGGCCGGAAGCAAAGGCGGCGTTTGCTTCCGCAAACTCGTAGGACAGCGAATCGCGCGGCGTCGCGCCGTTGTCGTAGAGCAGCTTGTAGATTTCGAGGCCCTTGCGATAGGCGTCGGAATTGACGGTGATCTTGCCGCTGTCGTCCATCCAGTTGGCGCCATAGGCGCGCGGCACGGACTGCCAGATCATGATGTTGAACAAGAGGTTCTTCAGCTGCAGCACGGTGCCGTAGCGGGTCGGGCTGTCAGGATTGACGGCCTGCGTGAAATAGAGCGCCGTTGCGGCGTAGTCGTCCCAGCTCCATTCGTCCGGCGCCTTCGGCTCGAGCTTCTTGCCGAGGTACTTTTCCGAGATCTCCGCATATTTCGCCTTGGCCGCATCGTCCTTCATCAGGGTGTCGATGAGGTCCTTTCGGAAATACATGAAGTGCAGCGACAGGTCGGTCGGCACGCCATACTGCTTGCCTTCATACTGCATCGTCGACAGCACGGAATCGCCGTAGACGGCCTTGGCCTCGCCCGACAGTTCGACCGGCTCCATGAACGGCGCATAGCGGCCGATCGAATAGGTGGCGAGCAGGTTGAGGTCGAACGCCTTCGAGCCGGCGGCAAGGTCGGCCTGCAGCTTGTCCCAGAAGCCGTCGCGGTTGAAGAACAGGAGCTCGACCTTGTCCTTCTCGGCAACGTCGGACTTGGCATTGTAGGTGTCGGCGGCGGCGCGCAGCGCCACTTCCTCCGGGCCGCCGGGCCAGCCGAGCACGGTGACTTCGGCCAGCGCAGGGCTTGCCAGCAGGCTGGCGATACCGGCTGCCAGCAGCGCTCCTCGTTTCATGGTCGCAAGTGTCATCTTTGGTTCTCCCTCAAAGTTGTTGTTGACGCTCTGCAAGATCTGCGATGCCGACCACGCCGGCGTTTTCCCCGAGTTCGGCGGCGTGGATCGATGGTTTGAGCCGCGGCGAAAGCGCGCCGAAGGCGGCCTCCATGGCTGGTATGTAGCCCGGCGCCAGCCCGATACTGCCGCCGATGACGATGCGCTTCGGATCGAGCGCCATTTGCACGTTGCGGCAGAGAAGTGCTGTCCGGCGCGCCGAGGTCTCGACGATGCCGAGCGCCCAGGTCTGTCCGGCGTCCGCCGCGGCAAAGACCTCGCGTGCCGTAGCACCCGGATGATGCGATCTCGCCTCAGCGGCGATCCAATGGCCGGAAACCTGGTCCTCGAGCGTGTGAGCCCCGCTCTCGTCGAGGCGAAACTGACCGAAATGCCCGGCAAGGCCGCCGAGCAGGCGACCGTTGACGACGATGCCGCCGCCGATGCCGGTCGAAACGGTCAGGAACACCATGTCTTCGTGCCGGCCGGCGCCAAAGACGAATTCGCCCCAGGCCGCCGCCTGCGCATCATTGGCGGCAAACACGGGCGCGCCGGAAAGCGCGGTGACCGTGTCGGTCAGCGGGAAGCGATCGGGGATGTCGAGCGTGTTGCGATTGAGCGCGGACCAATGGCCATCGTCGACGATGCCGGTGACGGCGATGCCAACCCTGCCATAGCGTCCCTTCCAGGCGGCGATGGCGTCGAACAGGCTCTGGAGCCAGATGGTGGGATTTCCCTCACGCGGCGTCGCCATCCTGTGCGTTTCGACGACGGTCCGCCCGCGCACAAGCGCTGCCAGCATCTTCGTGCCGCCGAGGTCGATTGCAAGGGTGTGTTGGACCTCCGCCATCACCGTCACGCTCCGGTCGAGGCCAGCGTTTCGTCGAGTGCTGCGCGAAACCAGGACGTTACGTGTTCGGGCCGGGTGATGGCCGAGCCGACGACGACCGTAAACGCGCCGGCCCTCAGCGCCTGAGATGCCTGCTCTGGCGTGCGCACGCAGCCCTCCGCCACGACGAGGGGCGTCAATTTTCTCATGGCGGCGATGAGCGCGAAATCCGGCTCGGTCGGTTCGACCGGTCCGGTGTAGCCGGCAAGTGTCGAGCCGATGATATCGGCGCCTTCCCGCAAGGCCTGTTCGGCGTCACCGATGATGGAGCAGTCTGCCATGGCGATTTTTCCCGCCGCATGGATGCGTTCGATCAGGCGCGCCGTCTCGACCGGCCGCGTGCGCTCTGTCGCGTCATAGGCGATGATGTCGGCGCCGGCGGCGGCCAGCGCGTCGACATCCTCGATCAGCGGCGTGATGCGCACCGGCGATGTCGTCAGGTCGCGCTTGACCAGGCCGATGATCGGCCGATGCGTCGCCTGACGAACGGCGCGCACATAGTCGGCGGATTCGATCCGCAGCGCCGCAGCACCGCCATCGAGCGCTGCGAGAGCGAAGCCGACGACCATTGCCGCATTGTCCATGACACCGCCCTTGACGGGCTGGCAGGACACGATCAGTCCATTCTTCAGGCTCTGGATTTCGAAAGTCACGCCGGCTCCTCTGGCGCGGGCCGAGGTCTGTGGCGACATCGCCACTGCCCGCACGCACTTGCCTTTCGGCCGCGCCGTCGCCCTTGGCTTGCTCTGCCCGGGAGCGCTGCGACCCGATCTGGCCATTACGGTAACAGGGCAAGACCAGATTGCAACAGGAATTAAACTGGTATTATCGCATCAGCTCGATGACGAAGTCGTAGACGTCGCCGCGATATTTGGTCTGGGTGAATTCGACGATCTGGCCATCGGCAAGGAAGCAGCGGCGCTCCATGATCAGAAGGCTGGTGCCTTCGGGAGTGGCGAGCAGGCGGCGCTCCTCCTCGCTTGCCGGTTTTGCCTGCATGCGCTGCAGCGCCCGCACGGGAAGAGCGCCATGGGCCGCCAGATACTCGTAGAGCGAGGCGCCGATCGCCTCCGGATGCGGCACGAAACGGGCCGGCAGTGCCGCCGTTTCAATCGCGATCGGCGTATTGTCGGCAGTGCGCAGGCGCCGCAGCCGCACGATTTTTTCGCTGACGGGAATGCCGAGCGCCATCATCTCGGCCGGTGACGGGCGGCTGACTTCGCGGGAGATCCAGACGCAGCCCGGTTCCAGGCCGCGCGATCGCATATCCTCGGAAAAGCTCGTCATCGTCGCCAGAGATTTTTCGACACGCGACGATACGATGGTCTTGGCGCCCTGCCGCCGGTCCAGAAGCCCCTCGGCGACAAGACCCTCTATGGCCTTCCTGACGGTTACCCGCGAGATCGCCAGGCCTTCGCTCAAATCCCGTTCACTCGGGATCACTGCGCCATGCCGGATGACGGAGGCACCGATCGCCACCTTGATGGCGTCGCCAAGCCGGCGGTAGAGCGGCTCGCCGCTCTCGCCGGACATGGTTTGCAACAGAAAGTCGAGAGTTGCCCGATCGCTCATGGAGACACCTGCCTTGCGTTGTCTCCCTTATGCAATATTTTTATCCGGTGTTAAACTGGTATTGTCGTGATCGGAATATCGCGGCTTCTAAAGGGTGTTGCCGGCATGCGTTCGGCGGGCAAGATTCAGGGGCGGGTCTGCGGTGCCTGCACCAAGGCGCCGACGATGACGCGCACCAGTGGCAGCACCAGCAGCAAGCTTGGAAACGCCACCAGCCAGGAGATGCCCCAGGCTTTCAGCCACAGGGATGGCATATCGGCCCCGAACCCGGCACTGGCGGCAGTCGAGACGCCTGAGACCAGGCAGGACATCAACACCGAGAGCACCAGAGGCATGGCGATGGTATTGTAGCGAGGCGGCAACTTTTTGCGCATAGCGTGAGCTCCTGTTCTGGGTTTCAGGCGTCGAGCCGGGTTCGGGTGTTGGTTGCAAGGGCGCTGATGAAGGCCTGCATGGTTCGCGGTTCCCGCTCGAGTGCGGCCCTGAGGGCGAGGCTGTTTCCACCGAGACCGACGGTGGCGTAGTGCTCGTGAACCTTGGCGAGCAGGCCAAGTTGCTGTTCGGTGTATATGGCGCGTGCCGGAGCAGCCCATTCGTGGAAACTGATCTCGCCCGCATCGATGGGGCGTCCAAGCGCTGCTGATATCATCGCCGCAATCTCCAGCCGGTTGTGACGACCTTCGGCGCAGAGTTCGAGGGTGGCGAAGGCGAGGCGGTCTTCCGTCAAGGCGATCGCCGCCACCTCGGCCACGTCGCGGTAATCGACACGCGCCAGACGCGCGGTTTTCGGGAAAGGTTCGGCAAAGACGCCGCTCTCGACAATCCCCGGCCAGGCGGAGTGGATATTCTGCATGAAGTTTGCCGGATGCAGCACGGTGTATTCCAGGCTGGACGAATAGAGCGCGTCCTCGACCGGTATCTTGGCTGCGTGGTTCTTCAGCCGCGTATTGCTCGGCTGGATGACGGAGGAAAAGACGAACTTTCGGACGCCCGCGCGCACCGCGGCATCGACCATCGCGATGCCGATCGCTGCCTCGTCGGGTGCAAAGGCAGGCCCGATATGGAAGACGCCGTCGATCCCTTTCAGCGCCATGTCGAGGCTTTGGCGGTCCCTGAGGTCTCCCACCGCCACTTGCTGCGCACCGGCTTCCCGCGCCGCGCCGATATTGGACTGGTCCCTGACGAGGGCGCGAACGGTGGCACCACGACGGCGTAACTCAGGCACGACGAGGCCGGCAAACCGGCCGGTCGCACCCACGACGAGTACCCTGTTCTCTGCAGTTCTTTTCTCTGCCTCTGCCATGCGATTCGGCCTTCCTGACGGTGGTATGGTGCACTGTGAGTAGAGGATATTTCCTGAGTAGATCGGAGACAATTGGCCGAAAACGTGATTTATTCTCAGCAAAAGTGGGATAATAAGATGAGCCGTATCGAAGATCTTGAAGCGTTCGTCGCCGTCGTCGAATTTGGCAGCCTGACGGCGGCCGCCAACCGTCTTCAACGGCCGCTGCAGACTGTCAGCAGGGCGCTTGCTGCGCTTGAAGAAGATATTGGCGTGGAACTCATCCACCGCACCACTCGGCGTTCGACGCCGAGCGAGGCTGGCGAGACCTTCTATCGTCGGGTGAAACCCGCCATCGATGAAATCCATGAAGCCCGGCTGGAGGCGGCACAGCGCCTGCTCGAGCCTTCAGGCGTGTTGCGTATCGGCGCGCCCGCTCTGTTTGCGCCGCGTTTTCTGATGCCGATCGTCGCCGAGTACATGCGCCGATATCCTGAGGTGGAGGTCGAACTCGACCTTTCCGACGCCTTCGTCGATCTTGCGGAGGACAGTCTCGATATGGTGGTGCGGATCGGCGACCTCGCCGACTCGAGTCTGACGGGCAGACGGCTCGGCGGCCTGCGCCGCGTCGTCTTTGGCGCGCCGTCCTATTTCGCCACGCGCGGCCGGCCGAGCCATCCGCAAGACCTAAGGCACCACGACTGCGTCACGCGCCCAGGCGATGATCGGCAAGGCATCTGGATGTTCACGATCGACGGCAAGCCGCGCGGGATCAAGGTCGGCGGTCCCTTGCGGGTCAATGCCATGGCGGCGATCTATGCTGCCGTCGGCGAGGGGCTTGGGCTCGGCTTTTCGCCCCTCTGGCAGATCGAGCATCTGATCGCGGCGGGCAGGGTCGAGGTTGTCCTCGAGGAGTTCGAACCTGCGCCTGTCCCGATCCACATCCTGCGGCGCGAGGGCCGGGCGCCCACCGCCAAGGTGCGAACCTTCATCGACCTCCTGAGCAAGAGATTGAAGCTCGACCATCTCTGACAACGGTTGCGCTCGGGCTCGCTACTTCGCAAATTTCTTGGCTCCGGCGACGCAGAGCACGATCGCGCCGGTGACGGCCAGCATCGCCCCGCTTACCGGTTCCTGGAGCAGTGCTGCCGCCAGCGCCAGGCCGAAGAACGGCTGCAGCAGCTGCAATTGGCCGACGCCGGCAACGCCGCCGAGCGCCAGACCCCGATACCAGAAGACGAAGCCGATCAACATGCTGAAGACGGAGACGTAGGCCAGTCCCGCCCAGGCGCTCCTGTTGATCATCTCGATGGCGGGTGCCGTGGTGAAAAGGCCGATGCCGAGCATGACCGGCAGCGACAGTACCAGGGCCCAGCAGATCACCTGCCAACCGCCGAGCCGGCGCGACAGGCTCGCTCCTTCGGCATAGCCGAGGCCACAGACGATGATGGCCGCAAGCATCAGGAGGTCGCCGACCGGGGAGGCCGAAAAGCCCTGCGTCAGCGCAAAGCCGGCAACCAGCGCGCTGCCGAGGCAGGAAAACAGCCAGAAGGCAGGACGCGGGCGTTCGCCGCCGCGAAGCACGCCGAAGACCGCGGTTGCAAGCGGCAGCAGGCCGACGAAGACGATCGAATGGGCCGATGTCACATGCTTGAGGGCCAGCGCCGTCAGAAGCGGAAAGCCGAGAACGACGCCGAAGGCGACGATCGCCAGCGAGACGAGATCGGTGCGTGTCGGCTTCGGCTGGCGGAAGACGACGAGCAGGCAGGCCGCCAGTACGCCGGCGATCGCCGCGCGCGCTACCGTCAGGAACACCGGGTCGAAATCCATCACCGCGGCCCGGGTGGCCGGCAGCGAGCCGCTGAAAATCAGCACGCCGAGAAAGCCGTTCAACCAGCCGGTCGTCGTTTTATCCATTGTCGTCTCCTTTTTCACCTGTATCGGCTCGACGCGATGGTTCTTCCAGAGACAATGCGGTACAGTTTCGCCAAACTGTTCTGTATTTGGAGCCGGTACGGATGGCATTTCAGCAATCGGAAAGCAGCGGCGAAACCCTGCTTGAAGCGGTGATGGGCACGATCCGGCAGCGGATTGCCGGGCGGTCGCTGACGCCCGGCTCCAAACTTCCGTCCATCCGGGCGCTGGCCAAGACAATGGGGGTGTCCAAATCGACGGTCGTCGAGGCCTATGAACGCCTTGCAGCCGAAGGTGCGATCCGCTCCAGGCCTGGCTCCGGCTTCTTCGTTTCGGCGCCGCTCGCGCCGCTATCGCTCGTTGAGGCAGGGCCGCGCGTCGATCGCGCCGTCGATCCCCTCTGGGTTTCGCGGCAGTCGCTGGAAACGAATGCCGGCGTGCTGAAGCCCGGCTGTGGCTGGCTGCCGGCATCCTGGATGCCGGAGCAGGCGCTCAGGCGGGCGTTGCGCGCGGTCGCGCGCGCCGACGCGGCTTGCCTTGCGGATTACGGCACGCCGCTCGGCTTGCGGCCGCTGCGGCAATTGCTGGCGCGACGGCTTGCCGAACATGGTGTCGAGGCGTCGCCCGATCAGATCATGCTCACCGAATCGGGAACCCAGGCGATCGACCTTCTTTGCCGATTTCTACTCGAGCCCGGCGACACCGTCATCGTCGATGATCCCTGCTACTTCAATTTCCACGCGTTGCTGCGGGCGCACCGGGTCAACATCGTCAGCGTTCCCTATACGCCCGTTGGTCCGGATCTCGACCGGTTCGCCGAGGTGCTGGAGGCCCATCAACCTCGCCTCTACATCACCAATTCCGCCGTGCACAATCCGACGGGCGCCACGCTTTCTCCCGTGGTCGCGCATCGTCTGCTGCGGCTTGCCGAACAGGCCGGCTTGACCATCGTCGAGGACGACATCTTTGCCGATTTCGAGCATGCGCCCGCACCGCGGCTCGCGGCCTTCGATGGTCTCGACCGTGTCGTCCAGATCGGCAGTTTTTCCAAGACGCTGTCGGCTTCCGTGCGCTGTGGCTACATTGCAGCGCCGCGCGGCTGGATCGAAGGGCTGACGGATCTGAAGATCGCCACCACCTTCGGCGGCCCCGGTCTTGCGGCCGAACTGGTGCTGACGCTTCTTAGGGATGGCAGCTACCGGAAGCATATGGAGGCGCTGCGCTTACGCCTGAACCGGGCGATGGCCGAGACGGCGCCGCGGCTTGCCGCGGTCGGGATCAAGCCGTGGATCGAGCCGCAAGCCGGGATGTTCCTCTGGTGCCGGCTGCCGGAGGGGGCCGATGCATCGGAGCTGGCGCAGAAGGCTCTTGCGCATGATGTCGTTCTGGCGCCGGGAAACGTCTTTAGTCATTCCGGCGCGGCTTCAGGATTTCTGCGCTTCAATGTCGCCCAGTCGGGCGACGAACGGCTTTACCGCGTGCTCGCCAAGATCGTCCGCTAGAGCGTCGTCTGCAGCGCCGGTTCTCGCCTGTGCGCCACGGGCTGCTCGTTTTTCGAGCACCTTCCTTGACGGTCAGCAGTGCTGGCGCGGCGACCTCGCCGCCGCCATCTTGCCGCCCACCTGCCGTCTGGGCAGCGGTTTGCGCGCGAACGTGCCTCAAAGTGCGGCTGGAAATGCCTAATTTCTATGCAATTCGCTTCATCCTTAGTCTTGCGCCGCCGCCGACCCCGTTGCCGGGCGTGCTGCGAGCGTTGATTTTTCATGTTTTGACCGAGCAATGCGAACTGGCACGATTAATGCATTCTTGTGATCAACGGTCTTCGGGCAGCCGATCTGGAATGCCCAGCCGCTTCGGAACCAAGCCATTCCTGGCGTCATGTGAGAGAACGAAATGACAAAGTATAAGCTCGAATACATCTGGCTCGACGGTTACAAGCCGACCCCTAACCTGCGCGGCAAGACCCTGGTCAAGGAATTCGACGCTTTTCCGCAGCTCGAACAGCTCCCGAACTGGGGCTTCGACGGCTCCTCGACGATGCAGGCCGAAGGCAGCAGCTCGGACTGTGTACTGAAGCCGGTTGCCGTTTATCCGGACCCGGAGCGCAAGAACGGCGTGCTCGTTCTTTGCGAAGTCATGATGCCCGATGCCAAGACGCCGCATCCGTCGAACACCCGCGCCTCGATCGCTGATGACGACGGCGCCTGGTTCGGCTTCGAGCAGGAGTATTTCTTCTATCAGAACGGCCGCCCGCTCGGCTTCCCGGAAGCCGGCTTCCCGGCGCCGCAGGGCCCCTACTACTGTGGCGTCGGCTACAGCAATGTCGGCGACAACGCCCGCAAGATCGTCGAAGAGCATCTGGACATCTGCCTGGCCGCAGGCATCAACCATGAAGGCATCAACGCCGAGGTCGCCAAGGGCCAGTGGGAATTCCAGGTCTTTGGCAAGGGCTCGCGCAAGGCTGCCGATGAAATCTGGCTTGCCCGCTACCTGCTGCAGCGCCTGACTGAAAAGTACGGCATCGACGTCGAATACCACTGCAAGCCGCTCGGCGACACCGACTGGAACGGCTCGGGCATGCACGCCAACTTCTCGACCGCCTACATGCGCGACGTTGGCGGCAAGGCGTACTTCGAAAACCTGATGGCGGCCTTTGCCGAAGCCCGCGCCGATCACATCGCCGTCTACGGTCCCGACAACCACCTGCGCCTGACGGGCAAGCACGAAACGGCCTCGATCCACCAGTTCAGCCACGGCGTTGCTGACCGCGGTGCTTCGATCCGCGTTCCGCACAGCTTCGTCAACAACGACTACAGGGGCTACCTCGAAGACCGCCGCCCGAACTCCAAGGGCGACCCCTACCAGATCGCCGCGCAGATCCTGAAGACGATCTCCAAGGTTCCGACCGACGTCGAAAAGCGCGAAGCCGCCTGATTTCGGAGCCCGGCGCTTACGAGGGCGCCGGGCCAAATCGACGGGGTTGCGCTTTTCGCGCCCAACAAAAAACGCCCCGCGGCTCGCGGGGCGTTTTTTGTTTAGACGACGTTGGGCGGTTCAGGCAGCGCGCACGAAATGATCCGGTTCCACCTCGCGGATGGTCTCCTGCGTTGCCGCCGAGCGGCGGCGTGTCTCGTCAGCCTCGGAGGTGCTGACCTGCGCTTTCGGATCGTCGAAGCGGATGTCGGGGTCGGGCACGGCTGAAAGCAGCAACTTCGTATAGGGGTGTGCAGGGTTATCGATGACCTTGCCGGTGTTGCCCCACTCGACGATCTGGCCGGCATACATCACAGCGATATCCTCGGCGACATATCGCGCCGTGGCGATGTCATGCGTGATGTAGAGCAGGCCGAGGTTCATCTCCCGCTTCATTTCGCTCAAGAGGTTGAGGACGCCGAGCCTGACCGAGACGTCGAGCATCGAGGTCGGCTCGTCGGCGACGATGACCTCGGGCTTGGCGGCGAGCGCGCGGGCGATGTTGACGCGCTGGCGCTGGCCGCCCGAGAGCTCGTGCGGGTACTTCGGCGCGACGATGTCGGGATCGAGCTTCACTTGCCTGAGCAGCGCCGTGATCTCCTCGCCGATCGCCGCACCCTTCAGTTCGGGGCGATGCAGCATCAACGGACGCTTCAGATGGTAGGCGATCGTGTGGGCGGGATTGAGCGAGGCGAAAGGATCCTGGAAGATCATTTGCACCGAACGGCGATAGTCGGCGATTTCCCTGCTACCTGCTGTGTCGACGGGTTTGCCCTTGAACAGCAGGCGTCCCTCGCTCGGCTCATATTCGCGCATGGCGATGCGGGCGCAGGTGGTCTTGCCGCTGCCGGATTCGCCGACGACGGCGAGCGCGCGTCCGGCATGCAGCGAAAACGATATGGAGCGAGCGGCATGCACCGCGCCCGGCCCACCGCCGAAGGTCTTGCTGATCTTGTCCAGGGTCAGAATGGGTGCTGAAGTCGCGCTCATCGAAGGACGCCTCCGTGCAGCGAGGGGAAGGAGGCCCAGAGCTTTTTGGTATAGTCGTGCTCCGGCGTACGGTAGATGGCGTCGGCCGTGCCCTGCTCGACCAGCTTGCCGCCGAGCATGATGCCGATGCGGTCGCAGAACTGCACCATCAGCCCGAGATCGTGGGTGATGAAGAGAACGGCAAAGCCGAGCTTGCGGCGGAGTTCGTTGATGCGCTGCAGGATTTCGCGCTGAACGACGACGTCGAGCGCCGTCGTCGGTTCGTCCATGACCACCAGCCGCGGATCGAGCGCCAGGCAGATGGCGATGACGATGCGCTGGCGCATGCCGCCGGAAAACTGGTGTGGATAGTTGCGCATGCGGTCCGGCGCGATATCGACAAGCTTCAGCATTTCGGCGGTGCGGTCGCGTGCCTCGGCACGGCTCATGCCCTTGTGCGTCTTCAGGACGTCGTAGAACTGCTGCTCGATGCGCAGCACCGGATTGAGCGAGTTCATCGCGCTCTGGAACACCATGGCGACGTCGCGCCAGCGAAAGTCGCGCAGCGCCTTGTCGTCGAGGTCGAGCACGTTTCTGCCGTTGAGCAGGATGCTGCTTTCGCGCCGGATCAGCGCCGGCGGCTTGTGCAGCCGGCTGATGGCAAAGGCGATGGTGCTCTTGCCGCAGCCGGATTCGCCGGCAAGGCCGAAGACTTCGCCGGGCGCAACGTCGAAGCTGACATTATCGACGGCGCGAAAATCCTTCTCCTCGCCGATATAGTCGATCGTCAGGTTTTTCACAGATAGCAATGGCGCGGTCACAGTCGACCCTCCCCGGAGCGAATGAGCGCGGACCAGCGGCCGAGGCGGTTGCCGGTGCGCAGCCGCGGATTGGCGATCTCGTCGACGGCAAAGTTGAGCAGCGACAGGCCGATGCCGAGGAAGGCGAGCGCGAAACATGGCGTCAGGATGTCCCACCAGGCGCCAACCGAGAGTGCCGAGGCCTTCTGGGCGGCATAGAGCATGGTGCCCCAGGAGACGACCTTCGGGTCGCCAAGTCCGAGAAACTCCAGCGTCGCCTGGGTAATGATCGCGAAGATGACGCTGCCGATGAAGTTGATGCCGACGATCGAGATCAGATTGGGGAAGATCTCGAAGGTCATGATGCGCCAGCGCGGTTCGCCCATCATCTCCGCCGATTTGACATAGTCCTTCTGCTTGACCGAAAGCGTCTCGGCGCGGGTGACGCGCGCCCCCCAGGCCCAGGAGGTCGCGCCGAGGATCAATGCGATCACCCAGGGGCTGGCCTGGCCGATGAAGGCTGCGAGCACGAGCAGCAGCGGCAGGTTGGGAACGACGAGCACCATATTGGTGAAGAAGCTGATGACCTCATCGACCTTGCCGCCGCGATAGCCGGCGAGAATGCCGAGCGCGGTCCCGACGATGGTGATGAGCAGGCCGGCGCCGAAGCCGACGGCAAGTGACGTGCGCGCACCGTAGATGAGCCGCGTGAACACGTCCTGGCCGATGCGGGTGGTGCCAAGCCAGTGGGCGAGCGACGGCGCCTGGTGTGGCCGGCCGACGCGCGCGCCCGGATCATAGGGGGTGAGCAGCGGTGCCGCGATCGCCACGATCAGAATGAAGGCGATGATGGCGACGCCGACCAGCGCCTTGCGGTTTCGTATCAATCCGAAGGGTTGGGACTTCATCTCACGCCCTCTTCAAACGGGGGTCGAGCAACACATAGCTGACGTCGACAATGAAATTGGCGACGAGCATGGTCGCAGTCATGATCAGAAGCTGGCCCTGGATGACGGGGTAATCGCGGGCAAGGATCGCCTGATAGAGGATGTTGCCGAGGCCCGGATAGTTGAACACCACTTCGGTGACCAGCGATCCGCCGAGGATCGTGCCGATCGCGATGGCAAGGCTCGATACCGTCGGCAGAAGCGCGTTACGCGCCGCATACCAGAGCATCACGTGACCGTCGGACAGGCCCTTGGCGCGGGCCATGACGATATAGTCCTCGCCCAGCAGGTTGATCATGTTGTTGCGCATGGTGACGGCGAAGCCGCCGGTCAGAACGGTGCACAGCGTCAGCATCGGCAGGATGCCGTGATAGAGAACGCTGCCGATGTATTCGAGCGTGAAGGCCGGATCGAGCGCCGGATCGGCGGCATAGCCTGTCGGGAACCAGTTGAGCGTGAAGCCGAAGAAGAAGACGACGATCAGCGAGGTGACGACAGCTGGAACCGACGTCGCGAAGATCGCGCCGACGGAAACGATGACGTCGAATAGGCTGCCGCGCCGCCAGGCGGCGAGAATGCCGAGGAAGGTGCCGAGCGTGAAGCTGATGATCGTCGCCGTGCCCATCAGGCCGACCGTCCAGACCAGCGCATTGCCGAGAACCGTCGTCACCTCCAGCGGGAAATACTTGATCGAGCGGCCGAGATCGCCGCTGAAGATGCTGCCGAGATAGGTGAGGTACTGCTGCCAGAGCGGGCCGTCGACGAAGCCGAAGGTCAGTTTCAGCGCCTGCAGGCTTTCAGGCGGCAATTCCGCGCCCGCGCTCGAAAACATGATCTGCACGGGATCACCCGGCATCAGCCGCGGCAGAAAGAAATTGATCGTCGCCGCCGCGACGAAGGCTGCCAGATAGAAGCATAGGCGGCGAAGCAGGAAAGCCATGGGGACTCCATCGACTGCGCCTGATCCCGTTACCGGCAGAAGAGGCAGCAGAAACGCTTTGAAAAGGCGCAAGCCCCGGACGAGAACTCTCCCGCAGGCCGGCGCGGAGACGGGAGCAGCCAATCGTCGGCTGCTCCCGTCAGTCCTGGGATGTTTACTTGACCGGCTGCAGCGCCAGAAGGTGCAGCAGACGCGCCGGGTTGTTGCGGGTGATCGACGGGTTGACGAAGGGGTTCTCCGCCGACACCCAGCCGGTGAAGCGCTTGGTGTTGTACTGGTACCAGTTCGGATTGTTGAACACCGGCATCATCGGCATGTTCTCGGCGACGATACGTTGTGCCTTGTTCATCGCTTCCTTCTGCTTGGCAAGATCATCCGTGTGGGTGAACTCGGTCACAAGCTTTTCGACGTCGGCATTGAACCAGCGCTGCGCGGTGAAGCGCGTCTTGCCCTTGTCCGAAGAACTGAAGGCGCGCTTGTAGGGGTAGTAGGGCGAGGCGGATGCCGGCAGGCTGTTGATCGCTGCGTCGAACGTGCCGTTGATGAGGTTACCGGTCCAGACGGCTTCCTCCGGCGTTTCGATCTTGGCATCGAGGCCGACGGCCTGCAGGCCCTCGACGGCGATCGTCACGGTGTCGATCCAGTCGGTCCAGGAGCTCGGCACGATGATCGAGAACGAGATCTTGCTGCCGTCGGGATTGTCGCGGAAGCCGTCGCCGTCCTTGTCGACGTAGCCTGCCTCGTCGAGCAGCGCCTTCGATGCATCCGCGTCGTACTTGCCGTAGGTGCCGAAGTCGGTCGCGACGGTCGGGTCAGCCCAGCTCTTGTAGAGCTCGCCCATGCCGGCCGGGTCTTCGTTGAGCGTCGGATAGCCGTAGCCGGCGACGTCGACCATGGTGCCGCGGTCGAGCGCCATCGAGGCCGCGCGGCGGAACTTCACGTCGTTGAAGGCCTTGCGGTTGTTTTCGTTGGCGGTCTCCTGGTTGAACAGGAAGGCGACCATGCTGCTCGGCGAGTACCAATAGTGGAAGTGTTCCGGGTCCTTGGCGACGTAGACATTCTCGATATCCGGGATGAAGGAAACGCCCCAGTCGAGCGTGCCCGACGCGGTCGCGGTCAGGATCTGGTTGTTGTCGGCGAGCTGCGGGAAGCGCATGCAATCGACCTTCAGCGTCGCTGCATCCCAGTAGTGCGGGTTGCGGCACTGGTCGTAGGTCTGGCCGGTAAAGCGGGCGATCTCCGTCATCGGGCCACTGCCAACGGGCGTTTCGTTGGCAAAGGTCACCGGCCCGGCGATATCTTTCCAGATATGCTCAGGCACGATCGGCAGCTGCGCCAGCTGTTCGGCTGCAAGCGAGCTCGGATTAGCAAGGGTGAAGCGCACGGTCTGGCCGTCGACAGCCTCGACGCCGGTGATGAACGTCCAGATGCTGACGAAGTCGAGCGCCGGGAACTTCTTCAGATAGTCGTAGGTGAACTTGACGTCGGATGCCGTCAGCGGCTTGCCGTCGGACCATTTCAGGTTCGGGCGCAGCTTGAACTCGATCGACTTCAGGTCGTCGGACAGCTTGAAGCTTTCGGCAAGGCGGAAGACCGGCTTGTTGTCGTTGAAGCGATTGAAGACGATCAAAGGCTCATAGACGAAGTCGAGCGTGCTCTGGCGCGCCGACGTCTGGTTGAACGGGTTGAAGTTGCGAACCCAGGTCGTGGCCGGCTCGATGTTGACCGTCAGAACCGATTGCGCCATCGCCGGCGCGGCAAAAAGGGTCAGCGCGGTTGCTGCCCAGAGCATGGATGTTTTCATGGTTTCTCCCCCCTTGATTGGTGAACGGCGTCTCGTCAGGCGACGAAAACGCTCTTGAACATGTCTTCGACTTCGGCATGTGCGGCGCGAACATCGACCTTGAGTTTGCCGATCCGGCTCTGGCCGGCGGCAATGCGCTTCTGTGCGTCTGCCGTCAGCGGACGCGCTGCCTTGGCAGCCGCCTCGCTCTCGGCCAGATCGCCGTGGCTGTGGAGTGCGATGTCGGAACCTGCGTCGAGCACCTGCTTCACGCGTTCCGGCAAGGTGCCGCGCAGCGATTCCATGAAGATGCAGTCCGAGACCAGCACGCCCTCGTAGCCCATGTCCTTGCGGATAACCTCGTGCATGGTCGGCGAGATGGAGGCCGGCAGCTCGGTGTCATAGGCGGAGTAGACGACGTGGGCGACCATCGCCCAGGGCGTGTCCTTGAGGGCGACGAAGGGCTTGAAATCGGTTGCTTCGAGCGTTTCGCGCGATGCGTCGACGACGGGACGTTCCTTGTGGGAATCGCGTGTCGCGCGGCCATGGCCGGGAATGTGCTTCATGACCGGCATGTTGCCGGTCTCGAGCAGGCCGTCGACCACTTCGCGGCCAAGCGCGGCAATGAAGTCGGGATCCGAGCCGAAGGAGCGTGCGCCGATGACCGAGCTGGTCGTTTCGAAGACGAGGTCGAGAACCGGTGAGCAGCCGCTGGTCAGCCCGAGTTCGGTCATCATCGTGCCCATGGCCTGCGACGACAGACGCAGCGCCTTGCGGCCGAGATCGAGGTCGTGGCGGGCAAGCTCGGCAAACTGGCCGAAGCTGCGGAAAAGCGGCCAGGGACCGGCGTCGAGATGCTGCACGCGACCACCTTCCTGGTCGGTGAAGACGGGCGCGTCTTCACGGCCGACGGCCTCGCGAAAGCGTTCGATCAGGACCTTGACCTGACCGGGTTCGCGCAGGTTGCGGCGGCCGACGAACAGGCCGAGCGGATTGGTTTCGCGAAAGAGCGCGAACTCGTCGTTCGAGAGTGTGGGATTGGGAAGCCCGACGAAGAGGGCGAGCGGCGTCGATGCCATGGGATAGCTCCGATGTTCAGATGATTATTTGGATGGGCTACGAAGCATGCCTTCGTAGATGCCCTTGTCGGTGGCGGGGATGGCGACCGCGCCGATGGTCTTGGCATAGAAGTCGACGGGGCCGGCATCGCCGATAAAGGCGTAGGCGTGGCCGAGCGTCTTCATGGTTTCGAGCGACGCAACGAGCAGATCGACGCCGATGCCGCGACCACGGCTTTCGCCCGCGACCCCGGTCGGACCGAAGAAGCCGCGCGCTGTCGTGTCGTAGCAGGCAAAGCCCAGCAGTTTGCCGTCCTCGACCGCAATCAGGCAGGCGATCGGCTGGCGGGAGAAGGCGACGAGAACCTCGCTCGCCCAATTGTCACTGAAGTTCTGCCTTACCCATTCGACGACGACATGCATCTCCGGCGGCAGCGCCGGGCGAATGCGAATGTCGGTCGTGTCGGTTTTCCGCTTGAGATTGGCGAGCGTCGGCGAATACAAGCTCACAAGCAAGTCCGGCACCCCAAGTCCTCCGTATATTCCTTTATTAAGGAATTGATCCCTTTGTAATGCAATATGTGTCCTTATCTCCATCGGCTTGTCAACCGGCAATCGTGGGGATGGCGCGGCACGGCGTGCGCGTCGTTTACGAAGACGGGCCGAGCGCTCGACTGCACCCAGTATTATTGCGCGGCTGCGGTTTCGCGTTGGGGAATGCACTGGCGCATTTCGCGAATCGTCGGTTTTCTGCGAAATCCAATGGCTTAGAAGCGCGTCATGGCGCACGCGGCTCACACCCTGATCAACGCGTCGACGTTGTTTCGCGGCCCCTTCAAATGGTCATTTGCGAAAAGACCAAGTGAGATCTCGACGCTCACGCGGCGAACTACCACTAGAATTGCCGGGGTAATTATCGCTTTGAATTGACATATGTTATTTATGTACTTGAGTATTATGGTATAGTTTGTTCCGCTTTCTTTTCTGCCAAGGATTGTTACTATGCTCTCGGATCAACGAGCCCGGGAGCCTGACGTGTCAGAGGTACCTCCACAGCACTTGACCGAAGGGGAGCCGCGCTCGCGCCGGCGCCAGGAACTTCTGACTTTTCTCGTCCTCGCCTTCGGCATCTGGCCGATCGTCGCCGTCGGTACGGTCGCCGGTTACGGCTTCCTGGTCTGGTTCTATCAAATGATCTTCGGCCCTCCGGGCCCACTCGGGCATTGAGGTGATCGATGGGGCCGGTGACAACCAGACGCGGATTGTTCTTCGGCCGGCAGGCTGAGAGAAAGCGTGTCCTGCCGCCCGGCGTTACCGTGGAAAGCCTGACGGCCTGCACCGGATGTGGCCGCTGCGTGCAGCACTGCCCCACCCACATCGTCGCGCTCATGGATGAGCGCCCGACGCTCGACTTTTCCGGCGGCGAATGCACCTTCTGTGGTGATTGCGCGCGCGTCTGTCCGGAGCCGGTGTTCACTGGCCAGAGTATGACGCGGCTCGCCTATGTCGTTGCCATCGGCGATGGCTGTCTCGCCCGCAACTATGTCGCCTGCCAATCGTGCCGCGATGCCTGTCCCGAACAGGCAATCCGCTTTCGGCCGCGTGCCGGCGGCCCTTTCCTGCCGGAGGTCGACGCCGATAGCTGCAGCGGATGTGGCGCCTGCATCGGGACCTGTCCGGTCGCTGCGATCGAGGTCGCCGAACCGCTTGAGGAGGGCGTCCATGCCTGAGCAACACGCCCGGCACTATCATGTCTCAAGCGCCGTCGTCGTCGCTCTTCCGGCGATGAAGGACGATGTGCTCGCCGCGCTGGCGCGCATGGAAAATGTCGAGGTTTACGGTCACGAAGGCGGCAAGATCGTCGTGGTGATCGAGGGAACGAATACCGGCATGCTTGGTGAAGCCCTGTCGACGATCTCCACGCTCGAAGGCGTGGTCGCAGCCAACATGGTGTTCGAACATGTCGAATCGGAGGGAGTGACGGACGATGACCACCGAACTGACGCGGCGTGACATCCTGAAGGCACATGCAGCGGGCATTGCCGCCGCCACCGCCGGCATCGCGCTGCCGGCTGCCGCCCAACCCGTGCCCGGCGGCATCAGCGCGCTCGAGATCAAGTGGTCGAAGGCGCCCTGTCGTTTCTGCGGCACCGGCTGCGGCGTGATGGTCGGCGTCAAGGAGGGGCAGGTCGTCGCCACCCATGGCGACATGCAGGCCGAGGTCAATCGCGGCCTCAACTGCATCAAGGGCTATTTCCTTTCGAAGATCATGTATGGCACCGACCGGCTGAAGACGCCGATGCTGCGCAAGTCGAACGGCGCCTACAGCAAGGATGGCGAGTTCGAGCCCGTCAGTTGGGACGAAGCCTTCGACGTCATGGCCGAGCAATGCAAAAAGGTGCTGAAGGAGAAGGGGCCGACCGCCGTCGGCATGTTCGGCTCCGGCCAGTGGACGATCTTCGAGGGCTATGCCGCGACCAAGCTGATGCGCGCGGGCTTCCGCTCCAACAACCTCGACCCCAACGCCCGTCATTGCATGGCGTCGGCGGCCTACGCCTTCATGCGCACCTTCGGCATGGACGAACCGATGGGCTGCTACGACGATTTCGAGCACGCGGATGCCTTCGTGCTCTGGGGCTCGAACATGGCGGAAATGCACCCGATCCTGTGGACGCGGCTTGCCGACCGAAGGCTCGGCCAGCCGCATGTGAAGGTGGCGGTGCTGTCGACCTTCACCCATCGCAGCATGGATCTCGCCGACATCCCGATGGTGTTCAAGCCCGGCACCGACCTCGCCATCCTCAATTACATCGCCAACTACATCATCGAAAAGGGCAGGGTGAACGAAGACTTCGTGCAGAAGCACACGACGTTCATGCGCGGCGTCACCGATATCGGCTACGGGCTGCGGCCGGACAATCCGCTTGAGGTCAAGGCGGCCAATGCGTCGGATCCCGGCAAGATGGAGCCGATGGATTATGCGGCGTTCAAGGCCTTCGTGTCGGAATACACCCTGAAGAAGACGGCCGAACTGAGCGGGGTCGACCCGGCATTCCTGGAAGAGCTCGCCGAACTTTATGCCGATCCGCAGCGCAAGGTGATGTCGCTGTGGACCATGGGCTTCAACCAGCATGTGCGCGGCGTCTGGGCCAACCAGATGGTCTACAACATCCACCTTTTGACCGGAAAGATCTCGGAGCCTGGCAACAGCCCGTTCTCGCTGACCGGCCAGCCGTCCGCCTGTGGCACGGCACGCGAGGTCGGGACGTTTGCCCATCGCTTGCCGGCCGACATGACCGTGACCAATCCCGAGCACCGCAAGCATGCCGAGGAGATCTGGCGGATCCCCAATGGCATCATCCCGGAAAAGCCCGGCTATCACGCCGTCGAGCAGGACCGGATGCTGAAGGACGGCAAGCTCAGCTTCTACTGGGTGCAGGTCAACAACAACGTCCAGGCCGGCCCCAACACCAGCAACGAGACCTGGCAGGGCTATCGCAATCCTGAAAACTTCATCGTCGTCTCCGATGCCTATCCGACGATCACGGCGATGAGCGCCGATCTCATCCTGCCCGCGGCGATGTGGGTGGAAAAGGAAGGTGCCTACGGCAATGCCGAACGCCGCACCCATGTCTGGCACCAGCTGGTGCAGGCGCCGGGCGAAGCGCGCTCGGATCTCTGGCAGATGGTGGAATTTTCCAAGCGCTTCATCACCGACGAGGTCTGGCCGGCGGAAATCCTTGCAGCCAACCCCGAGTTCAAGGGCAAGACCCTGCACGACGTTCTGTTCCAGAACGGCGAGGTCAATCGCTTCCCCTTGAGCGAGGTCAGCGGCGACTACGCCAACAACGAGGCGGAAGCCTTCGGCTTCTATCTCCAGAAGGGTCTGTTCGAGGAATATGCCACCTTCGGTCGCGGCCATGGCCACGATCTGGCGCCCTATGATCGCTACCACGAGGAACGGGGCCTGCGCTGGCCCGTCGTAGACGGCAAGGAAACGCGTTGGCGTTATCGCGAGGGCTTCGATCCCTACGTGAAGGCCGGCGAAGGCGTGAAATTCTACGGCCGGCCTGATGGTAAGGCGATCATTCTCGCCGTGCCCTACGAGCCGCCGGCAGAAATGCCGGACGATGAATTCGATCTCTGGCTGGTGACTGGGCGCGTGCTCGAGCACTGGCATTCCGGCTCGATGACCATGCGCGTTCCGGAACTCTACCGGGCGTTTCCCGGCGCGCGCTGCTTCATGAATGCAGACGACGCGCGCAAGCGCGGCATCAATCAGGGGGCGGAGGTGCGGATCCTGTCGCGACGTGGCGAAATCCGCTCGCGCATCGACACACGCGGTCGCAATCGCATGCCGCCCGGCGTGATCTTCGTGCCCTGGTTCGATGCGAGCCAGCTGATCAACAAGGTGACACTCGACGCAACGGATCCCATCTCCAAACAGACGGATTTCAAAAAATGCGCAGTCAAGATCGTCTCCGTCGCCTGAGGCGACCAGAATGGATGGCCGTTGCCATCGGTCTCGCGCTGTTCGTCGCGACGACGGCGATCGCTCAGGTCGTCCAGCAGATGGTGCCGCAGCTTGAGGGCCCCACACCGCAGATGGAAACCGGCCCTGCGGCAACCCTGCCGAAATGGGTGGTTGACGACAAACGCAAGATGCGCGCCTATCCGGACCAGCCGCCGATCATCCCGCACTCGATCGAGGGCTACCAGCTCTCGGTCAACACCAATCGCTGTCTCTCCTGCCACAAGCGCGAGTTCACCCAGGACAGCGGCGCGCCGATGATCAGCGTGACGCACTACATGACGCGCGACGGCCAGATGATCGCCGACGTCTCTCCCCGGCGCTATTTCTGCACGGCTTGCCATGTGCCGCAGGCGGACGTTCGCCCGCTGGTCGACAATGGTTTCAAGGATATGAGCGAACTCGGCGTCAAGCCGGCCGGAAGCGAGTGAGCCCATGGAGCGGATCCGAAGTCTTATCCTCTGGGCGTGGCGGCTGGTCAGCACGCCGGCCGGCACGCTCAGCCTCGGATTTCTCACGCTCGGCGGTTTCGTCGGCGGCGTGATGTTCTGGGGCGCGTTCAATACGGCGCTGGAAATCACCAACACCGAGAAGTTCTGCACCTCCTGTCACGAGATGAAGGACAACGTCTATGAGGAGCTGACGCGCACCATCCATTTCTCCAACCGGTCCGGCGTGCGCGCGTCCTGTCCCGATTGCCACGTGCCGCACCAATGGACGGACAAGATCGCCCGCAAGATGCAGGCGTCGAAGGAGGTCTGGGGCAAGATCTTCGGCACGATCAGTACGCGGCCGAAATTCCTCGAAAAACGCCTCGAACTCGCCCAGCACGAATGGGCGCGGCTGAAGGCCAATGACAGCCTGGAATGCCGCAACTGCCACTCATCCGTTGCGATGGACCTGCAGAAGCAAACGGAGCGCGCCGCCACCATCCACACCCGCTATCTGCTGTCGGGCAAGGCGACTTGCATCGACTGTCACAAGGGCATCGCCCATGAACTGCCCAACATGCAGGGTATCGACCCCGGCTGGAAGATGCCGAAGGAGTTGGAAGGCACGACCACCTCCGGCATGACGCCGATCGACGATCTTCGCCGGGCGATGATGGAGCTGCACGCCAGCAATCTTTAAGCGTCGCCTCCCGCAAGGCGGGCGCCGGGCGCCCGATCGGTCAGGCACTCGGTCGGGTGATGATGAAAAGGGCGGGCAGCAGCATCGCGCCGCCGACGATCGCGGCGAGCGGCACGCTCGGTTGGCTGACGAGGCAGAAGAAGGCGAAGCTTGCCGCCATCAGCGCCAGCGCAACCCTCTTTGCCCTGGTGGGGATCGCGCCTCTTTCGCGCCACAGCCGCAAGGGAGGGCCGAGGGTCGGGTGCTCCAGCAGCCAGCGTTCGAGCCGCGGCGATGCCCGGGCAAACAGGCCTGCCGCCAAGAGCAGGAACGGCGTGGTCGGCAGGATCGGCAGAAAGATACCGGCAACGCCAAGGCCGACCATCAGCCAGCCGAGGCCAAGACAGAGCAGCCGAAGGGGAAGGTTCATCTTTGCTCTCCGGGGCAGCTCAGTTTTCGCCACACGGTGTGATGGCCTCTGTCGCGGATACACCCGAAACCGGAGCTTGCGGCCAGCGCCGAAGCGCTTCCGCGCCGAGGTCCGTCAGCGCGTAGACCCCGCGTTCGACGCGTTCGAACCACCCGTAGACATTGCCTTGCAGGATCTTTGCGGCATCGGGCGCGGCGTCGCGCAGGTCGCGGGGGCGCAACTTTCCGAGCTGCAACGCGGCGGCGCAGGCAAGGGCCTGCTGGCGGTAGGCGGTCATGATCGGCGCGCGCGTACTGCCGCCGAGCGTCGGATCGCCCTTGCGCCGATGATGTTCCTTGATCAGCCGCGCCCGCTTTTTCAGGTTCTTGCGCGGCATGGCGGCCGATGCCGCGACAATCACGTCGACCGTGCCGCTATCGGCAACGGCAAGCATGCCGAAGCCGAGCCGGCGGCAGAGATCGCGAAAGCGGCGATCGCTTTCGCGGCCCTTGCCTTTGGCCGAGACGCGCGCTGCGATCCAGACTTCATCGCCGGCATTGGCGCGATCGACGGCCTGCAGCACCAGTTCCAGATTGAACGCCAGCTTGAGTTCGCAGATGACCACCATCGGTGGCTCGTCGTCGCTGAGCGCCAGAAGATCGCAACCGCCAATCTCACCCTTGACGGAATATCCGGCCCCTTCGAGGAAGCGCTTGATCGGCAGATAGAGTGTTGTCTCCAAGCGGACAGGTTTCCTCTGAAAGTCGAACGGTTTGTCCCGGCACAGACCGTTCTCGACGCGTGATCAGGCGAAGCGGTGCGCCGGCCCAGACATGCAGATAGACCCGATACATGGCTTTGTCATCCTGCTCACGGTTTGGTGTGCGGTAGTGCGTTGCGCTTCGTCTTAACTTTATGGTGTGCTAATATTTCTCCTGCCGGACGCCTTCCCCGAAAGGCGGCCGCAATCCGAGGCTTTGACGACGGTGTTGCGAATCCTCAGCCTGTTGTTCGTCCTGATTTCGATATGCGTGTTTCCAGCTGCGTCTGCGCCAGAAACCGAGCGGGTCGCCTTGGTGCTTCAGTTGAAAGGCGCGATCGGCCCGGCCACGGCTGAATACGTCAAGCGCGGATTGCAGCGGGCGAATGACCGTAACCTTGCGCTTGTCATTCTTGAAATGGACACGCCCGGCGGTCTCGATACGTCGATGCGCGAGATCATCCAGGCAATCCTGGCGTCACCTGTTCCGGTCGCAAGCTACGTTGCGCCAAGCGGCGCGCGCGCCGCGAGTGCCGGCACCTATATCCTCTATGCCAGCCATATCGCGACCATGGCGCCCGGAACCAATCTAGGGGCGGCAACGCCGATCGCCATTGGCGGAGAGATGTTCGGTGGACAGAAGGATGAGCAACCTGCCGGGAACGACAAGGAAGCGGCGACCAAGCCGCAGCCAGCGCAGACCGCAAGTGAAGCCAAGCTCGTCAACGATGCCGTTGCCTACATCCGTGGCCTGGCCGAACTGCGCGGGCGCAATGCCGACTGGGCGGAGCGGGCCGTCCGCGAGGCGGCGAGCCTGTCGGCCGTAGCGGCGGTCCAGGAAAAAGTCGTCGATTTCACGGCCGCTTCGGTCGACGATCTTGTGAAGCAGGCGGACGGCCGCACCGTCCGCGTCGGACAGTCCGATCTCAGTCTGAATACGGCAGGTCTTGGCCTCGAGGCTTTTGTGCCCGATTGGCGCACCCGGCTACTTGCAGTCATCACCGATCCGAACATTGCGGTCATTCTGATGATGATCGGCATTTACGGGCTGATCTTCGAGTTCCTCACGCCCGGATCCGTCGTGCCCGGCACTATCGGCGGGATATGCCTGTTGCTTGGGCTCTACGCTTTGGCCGTCTTGCCGGTCAGCTATGCGGGCCTTGGCTTGATCCTGCTCGGCTTGGGGCTGCTGGTGGCAGAGGCGCATGCGCCTTCCTTCGGCGTGCTCGGTGCCGGCGGGGCCTTGGCGCTCGTGCTCGGGGCGGCCATTCTTTTCGATGGCGAGACGCCGGGGCTGCGGGTGTCCCTTCCCGTTCTCATCGGGCTCGGCGTCGCCAGCCTCGGTTTCAGCCTGCTTGTCGGTCGCCTTGCCTTCGCGTCGCGTCGCCGAGCGGTCGTCACCGGCGGCGAGCAGATGATCGGGATCGCCGGCAAGGTCGACAGCTGGTCGGGCGCAAGCGGCTACGTCATCGCCCATGGGGAGCGCTGGCAGGCCGTCAGCAGCCAGGCGCTGGATGTGGGAGAGACCGTCAGGGTTGTCGGCCGCAACGGGCTGACGCTCGACGTCGCGCGCGATGAGACAAAGGCCTGAGGCCTGCTTTAGAAGGAGTAGAGATCATGGACATGCTCGGGAGCCTCGCTCCCTATCTGGCGATCCTGTTGTTTTTCCTGATCGTGATTGCCTATGCGATCCGGATCCTGCGCGAATACGAGCGCGGTGTCGTCTTCACGCTCGGCCGGTTCACGGGTGTGAAGGGGCCGGGGCTGATCCTGCTGCTTCCCTATGTCCAGCAGATGGTGCGGGTCGATCTCAGAACCCGGGTGCTCGACGTTCCGAGCCAGGACGTCATCTCGCATGACAACGTGTCGGTCCGCGTCAGCGCGGTCATCTACTTCCGGGTGATCGATGCGGAGAAATCGACGATCCAGGTCGAGGATTTCATGATGGCGACGAGCCAACTCGCCCAGACGACGCTACGCTCGGTGCTCGGCAAGCATGACCTCGACGAGATGCTGGCAGAGCGCGACCGCCTGAACGACGACATCCAGAAGATCCTCGACAGCCAGACCGATGCCTGGGGCATCAAGGTTGCGACCGTCGAAATCAAGCATGTCGACATCAACGAAAGCATGGTCCGAGCGATTGCCCGTCAGGCAGAGGCGGAGCGCGAACGTCGCGCCAAGGTCATCAACGCGGAGGGCGAACAGCAGGCGGCGGCCAAGCTGCTGGAAGCTGCCGAGATCCTCGCCCGGCAGCCACAGGCCATGCAGTTGCGCTATCTGAGCACCTTGAACGTGATTGCCGGCGAAAAGAACTCGACGATCGTCTTTCCGTTCCCGATGGAGCTCGTGAACCTGCTGACGGCGAAAGCCGACAAACCGGCGAGCTAACCGCGTCCGGCATGGTTCAGGCCGCCTTGCGCTCCAGTTGCGCCACCTTGAGCAGGTCTTCGATGGCGCCCGGGGCCGCGACCAGCACGGCGCTTCCCCGCGTCAGCGCTTCGCCCTGCGTCGGGAACGGCAGCGACCAGCCGCCGGCCTCGTTGACGAGGCAATAGCCGGCCAGGCAATCCCAGGCGTGCATGTAGGGCTCGTAGTAACCGACGAGCCGCCCAGCAGCGACATAGGCGATCATCAGCGCGCCCGAACCATTGCGCATGAAGTTGCCGCCAGCTTCAAGCAGCCGCTCGACGATGCCCGCAACCGTGGCCGGCGTCACGTGATTGTTGGCGCCGAGACCGGTCACCGCATTGCGGATGGTCCGCGTCGCGTCAAGACGCAGGACCTTGCCGTTGAGCGTCGCGCCGTGACCGGTCGCCGCCGCATAAAGCTCGTCGTGGCAGGGTGACTGGATCACGCCGATCACCGGTTTGTCGGCATAAAGAACGGCGATCGAGACGCACCAGTTAGGCATGCCGTTGACGAAAGGTGTCGTTCCGTCGATCGGATCGATCACCCACGTGAAGCCCGAGGTGCTCGTGACAAGTCCATGCTCTTCGCCAAGGGCGCCATCGCCGGGAAAGGCGGCAATGATGCGGTCGCGGATAAGGGTCTCGACGTTGCGATCGGCGATCGAAACGACGTCATGGGCGTCGGCCTTGGTTTCGATCACCAGCGTCTCGCGCTGCAGGAAATAGTCGTGGGCGAGCTTTCCGGCTTCTGCGGCGATGGTCTTGGCGAGCGCAAAACGGGCGTCCAGGCCCGCGATTGGCGAAGTCATGCAAAAAGTCCTTCCTGTGTCGATTTCGAAAATTATGCCGTAATCAAAGCAAGGCCGCGATTGCGGAAGCCGATGGCGACTTCGGTTGCGGGAGGCAACATCTGTTCGATCGCGTCGTCAACTACGAATAGCAATCCTGTTGAGGTTTCAACTTCGTATTCGATGTGACCGCCGAGATAGGCGGCGGTGCTGATGACGCCGGGCAGGGCGGCGCCGCTTGCTGGCGTCAGCGTCACCGCATTGGGGCGCACGGCGAGCTTCGACGGGCCGGGCCGGGCATTGCGCGACGGCAGCCGATGTTCGAGCCCGCCGACGCGGATGGTGGCAAGACCGGCGTGAGAACCCGTGACTTCGCAAGGCAGTACATTGGCCTCGCCCATGAAGTCGGCGATGAAGGCGGATGCAGGCGCCTCGTAAAGGTCACGCGGCGCGCCTTCCTGGGCAATTTCGCCATCCTTCATCACGATGATCCGGTCGGAAACGGCAAGCGCCTCGTCCTGATCGTGTGTGACGTAGACGGCGGTAAAGCCGAGCCGCTGCTGCAGCTCCCGGATCTCGGTGCGCACCCGCCGGCGCAATCGCGCGTCGAGGTTGGAGAGCGGTTCGTCGAGCAGAAGCACTTGCGGCTCCAGCACCAGCGCGCGGGCGACGGCGACACGCTGTTGTTGCCCGCCCGACAGTTCGGCCGGCAACCGCTGGCCGAGGCCGCCGAGACCGACGAGCTTCAGGCCCTCTTCCGCCCGGTCACGCGCCTCTTTCTTCTTCATGCCGGAGGATTCAAGGCCATAGGCGACATTGTCGAGCGAGGTCATGTGCGGAAACAGCGCATAGGACTGAAACACCATCGACACGTCGCGTTCGTTGGCCGGCAGCATGGTCACGTCCTTGCCGCCGATCAGGATCCGGCCGGAGGACGGATGCTCGAGGCCGGCAAGCATGCGCAGTGTCGTGGTCTTGCCGCAGCCCGACGGCCCGAGCAGGGTGACGAGGGTGCCCGGTTCGATGGTCAGCGAAAGGTCGTGGATGGCGGTGAACGCGCCGAACTGTTTGCGCAGGTTCTGGAAGACGACGGAGCCGGTGCGGGGCGTGCTCATGCGGGGTTCTCCTGGGAAAGGGTTTTGCTGGCGGCGCGGGCAGGGGCCGCGCCGAAGACGCGGTTTTCGCGCCGGAGCTTGCGCTCGCCGACAAGCAGTTGCAGGCCGGTGATGACAGTGATCATCACCACGATGAGGGCCGAAGAATAGGCGATCGCCACGCCGAATTCGCCGTTTTCGACAAGGCCGACGATGTAGGCCGTCGCCATGTTGTATTCGGCGCTGACGAGGAAGACGACGGCGCTGATCGACGTGATCGCCCGCACGAACGAGTAGACGAGGGCGGCGACGATGGCCGGCCGCAACAGCGGCAAAATGACCTTGCGCAGGGTGCGGAAGCTGGTCGCCCTGAGCGTCAGCGAGGCCTCGTCCAGGCTCTTGTCCAGTTGGCTCATCGCCGCGATGCCGCCGCGAACGCCGACGGGCATGTTGCGGAAAACGAAGCAGGCAACGAGGATCAGCGCGGTGCCGGTCATTTCGAGTGGCGGCAGGTTGAAGGCGATGATGTAGCTGATGCCGATGACCGTGCCGGGGATGGCGAAGCTGAGCATCAGCGCGAACTCGAACACATCCCGCCCGGCAAAGCGCTGGCGAACGATCAGGTAGGCGGTCAGCAGCCCGACGAGGGCCGTCAACGGTGCCGAGATCAACGCGATCTCCATCGTCGTCCAGAACGAATTCCAGGCAACGCCGGTCCACGCGATGGCGCCGTCTGCGACCGAGATCGAGAATGCCTTGATATAGTGTTCGAACGTTAGCGAGTTATCGAGACCCCAGGTCTTCACGAAACCGCCGAACAGGATCATGCCGTAGACGACGATGGTGAAGATCATCCACGGGATCACCACCGCATGGACACCGATCGACAGCGACCGGGGCAGCGCGATGTGCGAGCCGCTGTCGCCCTTGCCGGTGACGGTCGAGTAGTTCTTCCCCGCCAGCCAATAACGCTGGGCGAGGAACGCCGACAGGGTGAAACATAACAGGATAATGGCAAGCACGGCGGCGCGCGAAGGATCGTTTTGCGCGCCGACGACGGCGAAGAAGATCTCTGTCGACAGAACGCCATGGCTGCCGCCGAGCACCAGCGGGTTGCCGAAATCGGCCATGCTTTCGATGAAGCCGATGAGGAAAGCGTTGGCAAGGCCGGGCTTCATCAACGGCAGCGACACGTGCCAGAAGGTGCGCCAGCGGTCGGCGCGTAATGTCTGCGACGCCTCTTCCATCGATGGGCTGACGCCCTCGACGACCCCGATCAGCACGAGGAAGGAGATCGGGGTGAAGGACAGCACCTGCGCGATCCAGATGCCGGTGAGGCCATAAAGCCAGCGGCCGGGCTCTATGCCGAAGACATCGGAGAGGAACTCGGTCACGACGCCGGCGCGGCCGAAGAGCAGCGTCAGCGCCAGGCCGATGACGAAGGGGGGCGTGATGATCGGCAGGATCGTCAACAGCCGCATGCCCTTCTTGAAGGGGAAGCGGGTGCGGGTTGCAACCAGCGCGAAGGCAAGGCCGAGCAGGGTCGCGCCGGATGCGGTCATCAGCGCCAGCCACAGCGTGCGCCAGGCGACACCGCAGCGCTCGCCGCCGGTCACGCAGCCAAGACTCCAGATCGAGCCGTCCTGGATGTTGCGAAGGAAGCCATCCGGCTTGAACGAACCGTCGAAATCCTGGACGGAAGCCGCAAACATACTGCCGACGGGATAGAAGACGAACACGACGACAAGGCAGACAAGCAGCGAGATCGAGGCGACGATAAAGGCGTCGCCCTTCATGGCGCCGCGCTCGGCCAGTCCGAAGGCGAAGAGCAGGATGAAACTGAGAGATGCAAGGACGGCACCTGCGCCCATCGAGGGCTGCCCGTCGGCAAGCGGGCCGAACAGAGTTTCGCTGATCGTCCAGGTCCAGCCGGTAAAACCGATGGCCAGGCCCTGAAGGGCGATGAAGAGAAGGCCGGTTGCACCGGCTGCTGCCAGCACGAGGCCACGGCGATCCGGGTTGCGCACGAACCGGGCGGCGGCGCATACGCCGAAAAGCAGGAGCGCGATCACGAGCCACGGGCGTCCATGGGCGAAAATTTGCGCAAGGCCCGGTGCCACGGCGGCATCGGAGGGAAAGCCGGACAGCCAGCCAAGGCCGAAGAAGCCGCCCTCGATGCGGTACCAGGGCACAACCAGAAATGCGGCCAGTCCGAGCCCGAGCGTGAGGTCGAGCCTACGGTTGCGATGTTCCATCACGGTCCTCGCGTCTCTTCACTGTTGATATGTCGATCGTCGTTCAGGGCCGGCTGACGGGCCGGAAGCGCCTGCGGTCGCCTGGACTTAGGGCCGGCCGGGTCGTTCGAACCGGTCGGCCCCGCGTCGAAGTGCGTCAGTTGGCGTTGGCGCCGACTTCGCGGTCCCAGCGTTCAAGCAGGGCCTTGCGCTTTTCGGAATCGCCATAGGTGGCGAAGTCGTAGTCGATCAGCTTGATGTCCTCGAACTTCGGCGCCTCCTTGGGCACCTCCGCACTCTTGTTGGACGGCAGCTGGAAGGACTTGGCGTCCTTCATGCGCGACTGAACCTCCGCCTTCAGCGCCCAGTCGTACCAGGCCTTGGCATTGTCGAGGTTCTTGGCGCCACGGATGATCGACATGGAGCCGATCTCGTAGCCGGTGCCTTCGCAAGGGGCGATCGCCTTGATCGGGAAGCCTTCGGCAGCCTGGGCGACGGCGTCGTGCATGAAGACGATGCCGAGGCCTGCCTCGCCACGGGCGGCCGACTTGACCGGAGCCGAGCCGGATTTGGTGTATTGCGCGACGTTGGCGTTAAGCTTCTTCAGGTAGTCGAACGCCTGGTCCTCGCCCATGATCTGCACCAGCGATGCCAGCGCCGTATAGGCCGTGCCCGAGGAGTTCGGGTTTGCCATCTGGATCTCGCCCTTCAGCGAGGGGTCGAGCAGATCGGCCCAGCACTTCGGCTCCTTGAAACCCTTCTTCTGGAAGATTTCGGTGTTGTAGCCCCAGCCGAGCGCGCCGGCATAAACGCCGACAGTGCGAAATCCCGAGCCTTCGGCCTGCTTCTTCGCCCAATCCTGAAGCTGATCGAGCATGGGCGACTTGTATTCGAGCGTCAGCCCGTCGGATGCCGCCTGCAGATGCGGGTCGCCGGTGCCTGCCCACCAGATGTCGGTTTTCGGATTGCGCGCTTCGGCGCGAACCTTGGCATAGGTCTCGCCGGAAGACAGGCGGACCATGTTGACCTTGATGCCGCTTTCCTTCTCGAAATCGGCGGTCATCTGCTCGCAAATGACGACGTCTGCCGAGCAAATCAGGTTGAGACTGCCTGCGGCCTGCGCCTGCGGCGCCGCCAATGTCAGGCCGGTTGCGGCCAGCGCAACTGAAATCGATACAGCTTTCATAACTTCCTCCCAATGGTGCGATGCCTCCACATCGCGGTAATGCAAGCGTGTGCAACGTGTCACATGGATTAGAATGTTGTCAATCCGCGTCAAATCAATTGCGGAAAGAATAATCGATCGGCTTTGAATGGGCTTGCACGGTGGTGAGTTTTGTTGCAAGAAATTTGCAAGGCCGTGCAAGATTGGTTCCCGATGAGCGACAAGATATTCGTCAGTGCAGAGGAAGTGGCAAGGAAGGCCGGCGTTTCCCGCTCCGCCGTTTCGCGCGCATTCACATCGGGCGCGAGCATCGCGCCGGAGACGCGCCGCAAGGTGATGGAGGCCGCCGAGGCGCTCGGCTACCACGTCAACCATCTGGCCCGCGGGTTGATGCGCAACGAAAGCGGCATCGTCTGCCTCGTCGTTTCCGACATGGGGACGCCCTACCGTTCTGCGCTGATCAAGGCGTTGACGCAGCAATTGCAGAATGCCGGCAAGGTCGCGATGATCGTCAACACGGATCGATCCGACGAGCGTGTCGACATGGCGCTGCGCCAGGCGATCCGCTACCGCGCCGACGCCTCGATCGTGCTGTCTGGCATGCCGGACAAATCGCTCGTCGATCTCTGCGTCAGGAATGGCCAGCGGCTGGTTCTGATCAATCGCGACGACGAACACCAGGGCCCGCTCAGGATCAACCTAGACGAGGACGATACGGCGCAGGCCGTCGTGACCGCGTTCCTGCGTGCCGGCTGTCGCCGCCTTGCCTTTGCCAATTCGGAAGCCGGGACGCCGAGCCTTATGGCGCGCGAGGTCGGCTTTCTGGCCGCCGCCCGCGAGCAGGGCCTCGATGTCACCGTCGAGCGCTTCGGCCCGACGGCCTACGAGAGCGGGAAGGTGTTGGCGCAGCGGCTGATGACCCGTCGCGAACGCCCGGATGCGGTTTTCTGTGTGACCGACCTCGTCGCGCTCGGCTTCATGGATGCGGCACGACACCAGTTTTCGCTGTCGATCCCCCAGGATCTCTGTGTCGTCGGCTTCGACGATATCCCGCAGGCGTCGTGGAACTCCTACGACCTGACGACATTCGCCCAACCGATCGAGGAAATCGCCGTAGCGGCGGTGGCGTGGCTGATGAACGAGGACGTCGGGCCGTCGCAATCCTTGCGGCTCAATGCGCCCTTCGTCTGGCGCCGGTCGGTGCGCAGCGCCTGACGGCCGCGGTCGACCGACGGCAAGACTGCCGCCAGCCTCGGGGTTTCGTTGGGTTTCAATGCCGGTTTTCAGTCGGCCTTTGACGCGTGAGCGCGGCATCAATGCGCGTCCCATTGGCGGCGAAGACCGACCATAACCAGGCCATGATCCAGAGCATCAGCAGCCAGGCGAGCACCACGTCGGAGAGAAAATGCGCTCCGAAGGCGATCCGGTTGAGCGAGAAGATGAGCACAACAGGCACCAGGGCCACAATCGTCCTGACGCGCCACCGTGCCGGCAGCAGGATGGTCAGCCCCATCAAGGCGATGGCTGTCGCCGATTCGCCCGAAGCAAACGAACAACTGCGCGAGCAGGCGCCCGAAACCTGCCAAGCGGGCGTAAACGGCAGCGTCCCGCCGAACTCGACGATCTCGTTGGGCCGGGCGCGACCGACAAGCCGTTTCAGGAACTGGATGGCCAGGCCCGGACCGACCGCATAAAACGTGAGGAAAAACAGCAGTTTGTGCGGGCGTGGAAGCCAGTCGCGCGGCGAACGCATCTGCACGGCGAGCATGACTGCGACAAGAGGCAGTAGCAGAACCGGAATCTGGCGGTTGAAATCGCGCACCACGCGCAGGGCGTGCTCCTGCGACAGTGGAAAGCCTGCGTCCACGGCCGCCAGTCGCGACACGGCGAGATCGATGCCCGGAAAGGCCATGAAGACAAAGCCTGCAAGGATTGTTGCCGAAGCGGCCGCCTGAACGGGCTGGTCATGGACGTGGGTCTGCAACAGGGCAGGCCATGCCAGGGGATTGGCGACATGTGAACGGCGACCGGTTGGAGATGTGGTGGTCGACTGCAGGATGCTGGACATTCCGGATGCTCGCGATGGAGGATGTTGATTGGGGCGAGCGGACTGTTGCTTTCGTCTGTCAAGGAAGGGCGTGGAAAGAGAGAAGGCTCGAGGCGGACAGACACTCCGCCAGCCGTCGCCGCCTCGTTTCTTGCCCGGTGGGTTCTGCGAGATGGCGGGCAAAGGAGTGCCGCCGCGATCCGGCTGTGCCAGGCGGATGAAGGACCTGCGCGCCTGGCGCGATGCAAGGTTCAGGCTGCCGTCTCGTCCAGTTGCGCCTCTGTCTCCAGGTAGGCGGAGATTTCCGCTTCAGCCACGCGCGTGCCGTCGACCAGCGCATCGGCGCGATAGCGCCAGACATTGCGGCGATAGGCGAGCTTCGTCAGGTGGTACTCCAGGGTGTCGCCCGGACGTACGGGCTTGCGAAAACGCGCGCCGTCGACGGTGAGCATGTAGATGATCTTCGGGGTCAGGCCCTGGGCAAGTTTTGCCGCGGCACACATGACGCCTGCCGTTTGCGCCATGCCCTCGACGATCAGCACGCCCGGGAAAACGGGATTGCCGGGGAAATGCCCTTGAAACTGTGGCTCATTGATCGAGACGTTCTTGATCCCGATGCCGCTTTCTTCGCCCCGGATCGAAACGAGCCTGTCGATCAGCAGAAAAGGATAGCGGTGCGGGATGCATTGCAGGATCTTGCCGATGTCGGCAGATGTGAGCTCGGTCGTCTCAACGGCCATGCTTTGTCCTTTGCGGGGCTGATAAAGGGGACGGCCAACGGCGGGCGTATCGCGATCGTTGCCAGGAAACCGGCGGTTCCGGGCGGACATTCGGTTCGATTTGTCAAGGAATGACGGAGAAACGAAGTAGGCTCGATGCGGAATGCGGCGTGGTGCTGTCGAGGGTGGTTGCGACGAATTGCGCGCCGGGTTTTTTCGTCCCATAAGCTGCCGATCACAACATATGCGCGAGGACAATGCAGATGGTCGACAAGGGGCTGATCCTTTTGGTCGAGGACGAACCGGAGATTGCCCAGATCCTCGATGCCTATCTGGTGCGCGACGGTTTCCGGACGGTGCGCGCTGCCGATGGCGAGACTGCGCTGACCCATCATTCCGTGCTTTCGCCGGATCTCGTGCTTCTCGACGTGCGGATTCCGAGACTCGACGGTTTCGAAGTGCTGGCGCGCATTCGCCGCGAGAGCAACACGCCGACGATCATGGTGACGGCGCTTGCCGAAGATCTCGATCGTCTCGCGGGCCTCAGGCTCGGGGCTGACGATTACGTCGTCAAGCCGTTCAACCCGCAGGAGGTCGTGGCCCGCGTCAATGCGGTGCTCCGGCGCACGAGAAACGGCGGCGGCGCAACGGTGCTGCGTTTCGAAAATGTCGAGGTCGATCTCGACGCCCATGCCGCCTTCGTCGAAACCAGCGGCAAGCGACAGTCGCTGCCGCTGACGCTCAGCGAATTCCGCATCCTGGCGCACATGATCCGCCGTCCGACGCACGCCTTCGAGCGGGCCGATATTCTCGACGCCTGCCTTCCCGACAGCGACGCGCTGGCACGAACCGTCGATACCCATGTCGCCAATCTCAGGCGCAAGCTCGAGGATCTCGGCGCTGCCGGTTTCTTCACCGCGGTTCGCGGCGTCGGCTACCGTTTTGTGGAGCCGAGATGAAAATCAGAATGTCGCGAATGCCGCTCGGCGTTCTCACGGCGATGCTTCAGGCCGTGCTGCTCGTGGTCAGCGTGTGCATCGTCTATTTCGGTGTCATGTGGATGGAGGCAGACCTCGAGGAGCGGATGCTCAAGATGATGTCGCGCGGGGCGGCGCAAGGCTATACCGACATCAATGCCGGCCGGATGCCAACAGAGGAAAACCTTCGTGCGTTTGTCACCAGCGTTCCCGCGATCGAGGAATGGGGCAATAACGAGATAGACCTGTCGATAATCACGTTCGGTGCGATCGCTGCGGCCACCTGCAGTCTGATCGGCTATTGGCTCGCCCGAAAGATCAGCCTCCCCCTCGAGCTGCTTGCGCAGGCGACCGAGGATCTGCGCGCAGGTGATTTCGCAGTTCGAGTTGGCTCTGTCGGGAAGGGGGCGAAAGAGGTGGCGACGTTGATCAAGAATTTCGATGAACTGGCGGCAGAGCTCGAAAGCATGGAAAGTCGCCTCCGCTTCAATACGATGGCGGTCGCCCATGAGTTGCGCACGCCGCTGACGATCCTCCAGGGCAACCTGCAGGGCATGGCCGACGGCGTCTTTCCGCTTGAGCAGGAGCGCGTGCGGCAATTGCTCGTCCAGGTCGAGGGGCTGTCGGCTTTGGTCGAGGATCTGCGCACGCTGTCGCTCGCCGCTGGCCAGAAGCTGGTGACCCACCGCGGCGCCGTCGATCTCGCCGCCGAAGCGACGCAGGTCCTCGGCGCATCTCGCACCATCCTGGCATCCGCCGGCCTGTCGCTTGAGGTGGCGCTGATGCCCGCTGTCGTGCAGGGGGATTGCCAGCGCCTGCGTCAGGCGCTGCTTGCGCTCGTCGAAAATGCCTGTCGCTATGCGGCATCTGGCGGCGTGCTTCGCTGCGAGACCGGGGTCAGAGGTGCCGACGAAGCCTTCATCCGGGTGCTCGATCGCGGGCCGGGACTGCCAGACGATGTGTCGACGCACTCGATCGACCTCTTCTGGCGCGGAGATGGTTCCCGCTCGCGGGCAACCGGCGGCACGGGGCTCGGCCTATCGGTGGTGCAGGCCATTGCCAAGGCGCATGGCGGTCGACTGGAATTCGGGGCGCGGCCGGGCGGCGGGGCGATGATCACCATCATGCTGCCGCGCGAAAGCCCCGCCTGACCACGGCCTTCGCCACTTTCTGAACGGGGCCCTACAGGCCCCGTCGGCGTGCCCGACGTCAGCGCCGGCGAAGGCATGGCGCCGAGGACGATCGGCTCGTTTGACCGGCGCCCAATTCCCGATCACATCTCCGCATTCCCTTGACAAACAGAAGGCAAACCGAGCGGCGCCGGATATCCCGGCGATGCTTCGACAAGCATTTGCTTTCAAGGAATTGCACCATGTCCCTGGAAGGTCGTTTGCCGCAATTCAGCGCTCGATCGGAACCGCCATCGCTCACCGACACGGGCGTTTGCCGGGTTGAAACCCCACCGTCGGCTTTAGGCTATGTCGCGGCCGCCAACATGCCGGAATGCGGTCGCTCTAGCCGTCACGTTCTGTGGCAGGTTCTCAAGCTCGGCGGGCGGCTGACATTGAAACGCGCGATCGTCTTCTCGATGCGTCTTGCCCGCCACCCGGTGTCGACCACGCGCTGGCTCGCCTTTCTCGGCGGGTTCGGCGACCGCTACAGATTGGGTCTCCCGCACGACGATCTCATCCGCAAGTCGGTGCCGACGTTCCTGTTGCACGGCGCGTCTTGCCGGCGGCGACTTCAGCTGCTGATGAACCATTTCGATATCGCCAGCGAGGTGCTGTCCCGCCGATCGCTGATGGCCCTGTGGCGGGGTGCATCGATGGAAATGGGCACTGTCGGCGGGCGCGCCGAAAACTACCGCGTCCAGTTGCTTCTGGCCGACCATTGCGGGGGGCGCCACGAGGGCGCCTTTGCCGTCCGGCTCAGCCGCCAGAGCGACCGATATGCGCTTTGCACGGCCAGCTTCGCCTTCGTGCGCTGCGACGACGACGCCTATAGTCTGGTGATCGGCGGCATGCAGGGGCCACGCGGGGGCGACGGGAAGCGGGCGCTGATCACCGCCACGCGTGACCTCGGCGGCTTGCGGCCGAAGGATGCCGTCCTGCTCACGCTGCAGGGGCTCGCCAGCGAGGGCAACGCGTTGTACCTCTATGCTGTCTCCAACGAGAGGCATGTGATCAATCGCCGGCGGCGCAAGCGTCGACGGATGATGGTCACCGATCTCGATGCCTATTGGGGTGACAGGGGCGGCCAACCGTCCGATCCCTTCGGTTTCAGCCTGCCGATCGGCGACGGTCAGACGGCACGCGACGGTAATCGGCGCGAACAAAGTAAACGGGCGTTCCGCGACATCGGAACATGGTTTTATTGATCGGCGGTCTATGGTCGCCAAGCCAAGCCAAGCCACGGCTTCGTGCACGCTGGCGTAGCAGCGCCACGCGTCTGTTCGGGCGGGCGGCGCTTCAGCCGGCCGCGACGCACGGTCGTTGTCGCGTTCAGCGGATTTTCGTGAAGTCGACGCTGAAGGGGCCGTTGACCAGCCGGCCCTTGAGTGTCGCGCTGGTGTCATCGATATGGAACACCCTGTCCCTCGAAAGCACGAAGTATGCGCTTGACGACATTGCGTAGAGCGGTTCGCTGACGCCTTCCTTCAGCGAAACAGACAACTGTCCGCCGTTTGCGACAATCGAGAAGGTGCCTCGGCCCTGAACCCGATATTCGCCGGCGAGCCTTGCCGCCTTTTCGGCGGAAACCGGAATGCTGGGTCGCTCGATACTGCGATAATCGGGCCAGCCATACGCGACGGCAACGCTGTGAACCAACGCGTTCGCCAGTTCGCCGCCCTGCTGGCCGTTGGTCATCACCACGACGCCGTCACCACTTCCGGAAAACGCAATGAGCACGCCTTCGTAGCCTTCATTGCTGCCGCTATGCGAAAAACTGTGAACGCCCGACGTGACGCGTAGGCTGAAACCCAGCCCATAGTCGGATTTGACGGGCGTCAGCATTGCGTCGGCGAGTGCCGGCGGCAGCAATGCGTCAGGGGCGTGGCCGGCCGCACGTCGCACCGCGAGCGCGAAACGGGCGAGATCGCTCGGCGTCGTCCAGAGGCCGGCTGCCGCGAGTTCAGGGTAGGTATGCGGGCCGCCCGGAATCGGATCGCCGGCGGCGTCATGTGGCCATGCCGCAGTTTTGAGAGCCGATTCGCCAAGTGGTTGCACAAAGCTGCTGTGCGTCATGCCGACGGGGTCGAGAACCGTTTCGCGCAAAACATCGGCGAAGGCTCGGCCGGTCGCATCGCCAATCAGTTTCTGAACGACAGTCGTGCCGCCGCCGGAATAACGCCAGGCCTCTCCAGGCGGCGTGTCCACGATGACGGGTTTCGTCGTCGCCGGCGGCCGACCGAGAAGCACGTCGTCGATGGTCGGCACCGGCTTTCCCGCGGCGTAACCCGGAAAGCCGGACACTGTTGTGCCTGCCGTATGCGAGAGTAGATCGCGCAAGGTGACATGAATCCCCGTCGGCGCCGGAAGCTTCCAGCCCTCAAGCTGCTCATTGACGTCACCGACGAGGGCGAGCTTGCCTTGATCGACCAACCGCAATGCGGCAACGGCGGTAACCGGCTTGCTGATCGACGCCGCCTGAAAGATCGTATCCGGCGTGACCGGCGGTCCGCCGGAACGGGTCATGCCATAGCCTTTCGCCCAGACGATCTTGCCATCGTCCAGGACCGCGATGCTGACCCCAGGCACATGAAGCCGTCTCATTTCGTCGGGCAGCGATCGCGTCCTTGCCGGTTCCCCGGCAATGGAGACCGCCTGCACGAGACCGTGCTCCACCGCTTCGATGGTCGCCTCCAGACGTGCAGGCGATTGGGTGTCTTCCTCGGCCATTGCCGGGGCGGCGACGCAGGCGCCGATGATCAGGGTCGATATCGCGAAAACCACACGCATGGATGCCCTCATGGGATGTATCATCGTGGCGCTACACTAATCCGTCCGACGCAAGTTATGCTGCGGATGATTCGAAACTGCAACTGGAGGTAAAGCGTGACGCGACCCGCGGCCAAGAAGATCAAGCCCCATAAGGGAGGGTGCCTATGCGGAGCCATCCGCTTCGAGGCGCAAGCGCCGGCCGGAAAGCCGCACACCTGCTCCTGCAAGCTCTGCCAGCGGCATTCGGGCGGGCTGACGGTCGCCTGGGTCGAATTTCCGAGTGACGCCGTTGCCTGGACTGGCCCCGGTGGCGCGCCCTCGACCTATCGCTCCTCCGATTATTCCAGTCGCGCCTTCTGCGGCACCTGCGGCAGCACGATCGGCGCGATCGACGATGCGCCCGTCGTCGCCTTGATGCTCGGGTGCTTCGACAAGACCAATGCCGTCGATCTCGTCCCCGTCTCTCACAGCTATCGGGGCAGCCGCCCGAAATGGTGGCATGTCGAATGCGTCAAGCCGGCGGCTGAATAGCCGCGGGCGGCACGAACCTTGTGGGGCGTTGGCTTAGATGAGGCCGACGACGACCGAGCCGATCGCCACGGCGCCGAAGACAATCAATACCAGGCCGGAAAGGCGCGAGACCCAGGTGCTGAAACTGTCGGGCAGCCGGGTCCGGGCCAGCGAAACCCCGCCGCTCAGGAGCATCCACCAGGCAAGCGAGCCAAGGAAAACGCCGGCAACGACGATGGCGGCGTCGGCAGACCCGCCTGAATTCGCCAGGCCGAGAACGGCAAAGAACGCGGCAAAGGACAGGATCGTCAATGGATTGGCGATGGTCAGCAGGAAGGTGGCGGCTGTCGTCTGGAGGAGGTCGCGCGCGCCGATCCTGGCGGCAGCGGCAACGGGGCTGGGTCGCAGCCCTCGCCAGCCGAGCCAGATCATGAAGGCGCCGCCGGCAAGGCTGAGCGGAACGGAGACAGTTGCCAGCAGGGCCGCGAATGCGGCAAAGCCTGCCGCCGCGAGCAGCGCGTAACTGGCATCGGCAAGTGCGGTTCCCAATCCACCGGCCACACCGGCCCAGAAGCCGCGCTCGAGCGTGCGGTTGATGCACAGGACGCCGATCGGGCCGACAGGGGCGGCGATGGCAAGACCGAGCAACAGGCCCTTTGTGAACAGCAGCAAGGACATCGTCTAGCGCTCCGGACCGGTGAACGGCGTTTCCCTGACTGTCGACAGGGCGATCACGGTCTCGCTGCGCGCGAGGAACCGGCGGTGCTTGAGTTCAGTCAGGAAAGGTTCGATGTCGCCAAGCGACGGCATGCGCACCTTGACGCAGTAGGACCAGGCGCCTGTGACGTGGTGACATTCCGCGACCGACGGGTGCGTCGCCATGAAAGCGCGAAACGCTGCCTCATCCGCATCGGCAGAAAGCCCGACCCAGACGAAGGCGAGCACATCGAGGCCGAGCGCGCGATGGTCAGCATCGATGGTGAAGCTGCGAACGACACCGCTTGCGACAAGCCGGCGGATGCGCTCGTTGACGGAGGAGGGCGACAGCTCGACCGCCGCGCCGATATCGGTCAGGGACCGGCGTGAATCCTGCGCAAGAATTCCAATGATTTTTCTGTCAATCTCATCCATTATAGAAAAATACGTGGAATCTACATAATTGTACAGAAGTTTCGATGGTTTTGGCGTCGATGCGCCGAAGAATCCGTGGTGACGACGTCAGCCGATATCCTTGAGCGCGTCGAGCGGGCCGGTCAGTGCTGTGCGCGGCTGCACGAGTTCAGGGCTGATGAGATGGATGCGCGGTTGCGGCCGTCCTTCTTCGATGACCTCGAACGCCTTGGTGATCATGCCCTCGACATCCTGCCGGATCATGATGACGGGGAAGGGCAGGAATGAAGCGAAGGGGTCGTAGTCATAGCACCCGACGGTAAGGTCGGCGAAATTTTCGTGCGGATGGCCGGCCATGAAGCGCAGCAGGCCTTCGAAGTTGATCGAGGAGTTGACGAACAGCGCACGCGGCAGCTTGCCGTTTTTCTCATAGAAAGCCTCGAATGCGAGCCTGGCCGTGTTGGGTGCGTAGCCGGTCGGTAGAATGCATCCGTCGGGGTCGTCACCCAGCAACTCGCGCTTCACGGCGCGAAAGCCGCGGATACGCTCGCGGCTGGCGTGGTCGTCGCGACCGCCGAAGAGGTAGAGTTCATCGGCGCGAAGTGGCTGATCCACCGGGAAGCGGCGGATGATCGCCTCGGTCAGCATGCGCCCGCCCTCGTAGTTGTCGCTGATGACGGAGGGAACTTTGGTGCCGGGCAGGTCGATGTTGATGTGCTTCAGTCCCACGGTCTCGCAGACCTCGTGCACGCCGTCCGGGTCGGTCGCGCCGCAGATGAAGAGCTCGTCGATCGAGTATGAGATCAAGGTCTCGGCCGTTCTTCGCTCCTCTTCCGGATCGCGGCTGGCGCTGACGACGATCGGGCATTGGCCCTTGCTTCTGACATGCGCCTCGAACGTCTGCGCCATCGAGGAGAAGTAGCGGTTGTCGTGCACGGGCAAGAGGAGGCCGATGAGGCCGGAGCGCGAACTGCGCAATCCGCGCGCCTGGCGGTTCGCGGTATATTGATGGGTTTCCGCAAGATCGCGGATCAGCGCGGCGGTGCTCTCCTTGATCCGACGCTTCTGCCAGGTGCCGTTCAGAACTGCACTCACGGTTGAGGGAGAGCTGCCTGACAGCACCGACAGGTCGTAGATCGTCGCCTTCTTCTTACTGGTCTTCGTCATCCCGGTCCTCCCTCATCGTCTTAGTGCCGATTTCCCCTTGACGAAAGATTAAGTCTGCACAATAGTCTTTGCACCATCGATTGTGCAAACAAGAAATATCGATTGTGCAAAACGGATGGGCCGTCTGAGGAGGCGGCGATCAGGGAGGCGGGAATTCGTTCCCGGCCAGTTGCGATTTGAAACTGGAGGCCGGCGCTTCGTGCAGCCGGGCGTGTTCCCGATGGGGAACGAGTGGAGGAGAGACATGATCAAGAAAATTCTGGTCGCGGCGCTAGCGACATCGCTTTCGCTTGCCGGTGCGGCCGCCGCATTCGCCCAGGATGCCGGCAAGGTCGGCGTCGTGGTCAAGATCGGCGGCATTCCGTGGTTCAACGCCATGGAGGCCGGCATCAAGGAACGGGGCCAAAAGCTCGGTATCGACGCCTTCATGGTCGGCCCAACGAGCGCCGACCCGGCGCTGCAGGTGCGCGCCATCGAGGATCTGATCGCCCAGGGCGTGAAGGTAATCGGCGTGGTGCCGAACGATGCCAAGGTCCTGGAACCGGTCCTGACCAAGGCCAAGGAAAAGGGCATCATCGTCATCACCCATGAATCGCCGAGCCAGAAGGGCGCCGACTGGGACTTCGAGCTGGCGTCATCGACCGGCTTCGGCGAAGCGCACGGCAAGCTGCTCGCCGAGAAGATGGGCGGCAAGGGTGAATATGCGGTCTTCGTCGGCTCGCTGACCGTGCCCCTGCACAATGCCTGGGCTGACGCTGCCATCGCCTATATCAAGAAGAACCACCCCGACATGACGCTCGTCGGCGACCGCTACGGCGTGGCCGAGGACGTCGACAAGAGCCGTTCGACGGCACTCGACCTGATCTCCGCCCATCCGAACCTGAAGGGCTTTCTTGCCTTCGGCAGCCAGGGACCGATCGGGGCAGGGCGTGCGGTCGAAGAGCGCCGCAAGGTCGGCGAGATCTTCGTGCTTGGGCCGTTCTCTCCGGGGCAGGGCCAGAAACTCGTAAAGTCCGATGCGATCTCAGGCGGCTTCATGTGGAACCCGAAGCAGGCCGGTGAAGTGTTCGTCACGCTCGCCGACAAGCTGATGAAGGGCGAAGAGGTCAAGGACGGCGACGAGATCGAAGGTCTCGGCAAGGTCAAGCCGGACTTCGAAAACCGCAACATCATCGTTGATCAGCTCGTGCCGATCAACAAGGACACCGTCGCCGATCTCGCAGCGATGGGATTGTGATCGGCCGCAGCGACCCGCGCGCCAGATGTGCAACGGTCGCTGCCGCATCTTGAATTGTTGCATGCCTCATCCACGGCTCGGTTGAGCCTCTGAGGGCATGCACCGGGTTCTCCCGGCTGCTGGGCCGGCTCCGGCCGGCCTGGCACGTCTTTCAAAACGGTCCTTAGGGCACTTGTTCATGCACCAGCTTGCGAACACGGGAGGCAGCGAAAAGCCGCTCCTGTCCCTGCACGACATCAACATGACCTTCGGGGGCGTCAAGGCGCTCAAGAATGTGAGCTTCGACGTTCGCCCGGGCGAGGTGCATTGCCTCGCCGGCGAGAACGGTTGCGGAAAGAGCACGCTCATCAAGATCATCACGGGTGTCTACCGCCCGGCCGACGGCGCCTCGATCGAATATGACGGCGAGACCTATTCCCACATGTCGCCGGTCACGGCCCAGGATCGCGGCATCCAGGTCATCTGGCAGGATCTGGCGTTGTTTCCCGAAATGAGCGTTGCCGAAAACATTGCTTTCCAGACCGTTCTCGGCCGCTGGCCGAAGCTGGTCGATTACGGCCGCATGCGCAAGATCGCGACGGACGCGCTGAAGCGTCTCGGCATCACGCTCGACGTCGACCTGCCGCTCAAGGACTATGCCATCGCCCAGCGCCAGATCGTGGCGATCGCCCGCGCGCTGGTCGGGCAAGCCAAACTCGTTTTCATGGACGAGCCGACCGCATCGCTGACGCAATCGGAAACCGACCATCTGCTCGATATCGTCCGCGGCCTTTCGGCCGCAGGCGTCGCCGTCGTCTTCGTCAGCCACCGTCTTGCGGAAGTGCTGGAGATATCAAGCCGCATCACCGTTCTTCGAGACGGCGCGCTGGTCGGCGTCTATCCCGCGGCCGGCATGACGCAGTCGCGCATCACCGAGCTGATGACGGGCAAGACCTTCGACCAGCAGGTCCGCGCCAGGTCGCGCGGCGACCAGCCCGTCGTTCTCGACGTCAAGGGTTTGAGCCGTCCCGGCCAGTTCGACGACATCTCCCTGACCGTCCGGCGCGGCGAGACGCTCGGGATCACGGGCCTTCTCGGGGCCGGGCGGACGGAGTTGGCACAGACGCTGTTCGGCATGCTGAAGCCGGCTGCCGGCACGATTACACTTGAGGGCCGGCCTGTGCACTTTTCCTCCAACCGTGATGCGATCAAGGCGGGTGTCGCCTATCTCTCGGAGGATCGACTGTCGCTCGGGCTCATCCAGCCGCAATCGATCGCCGACAATCTGGTCATCAGTTCGCTCGGCAAGATCATGTCCGGTGCCTTCCTGTCGGATGAGCGCAAGCGCAGGCTCGTCGCCGGCTGGATCGCTGATCTCGGCGTAAAGATCGGCCGTCAAGGCGATCCTATCTCGACGCTGTCGGGCGGCAACCAGCAGCGCGTCGCCATTGCCAAGTGGCTCGCGACCGACCCGAAGCTCCTGATCCTCGATTCGCCCACGGTCGGCGTCGATGTCGGCGCGCGCGCCGGCATCTTCGATATCGTTTCCAAGCTTGCGGAGACGGGGCTTGCGATCATCCTGATCTCCGACGAAGTGCCGGAGGTCTACTTCAACGCCGACCGGGTGCTGCACATGGCGCAGGGCCGCATCGTTGGAGAGTATGACCCTCGCGCCGTGCCGCTCGCCGAAATCGAGGGGGCTGTCTATGCATAGTTTCGCCCGCACCCATGCAACCGAGGTCGCGCTGCTTGCCGTCATAACCGTCATCTGCATGGTGCTGTCGTTTGCAACGAGCAACTTCTTCTCCCTCGGCAACGCCTTCGATCTGCTGAACACCAGTTCGGTCAACATCATCTTCGCCGTCGGCCTGCTGGTGGTGCTGATTGCCGGCGGCATCGACATCTCCTTTGCGGTTGCCGCCTCGGTCGTGCAGTACGGCACGGCGATCGCGCTCGGCTGGATCGGTGGCGGCGGCTGGATCTCCGGCCTCGTCATCGCCGGGTCGATCGGCATCTGCCTCGGCGCGATCAACGCGCTTCTGATCCACCGTTTCCGCGTCATCTCGATCGTCGCGACGATATCCACCTTCAACATCTATTTCGGCCTGTTGATGTTCTTCACCAAGGGCGTGTCGATCTACGACCTGCCGGAATGGCTGACCGATCGCGTCGTGCTGTTCGAGCATGAAATGGCCGACGGCAGCTGGATCGAGCTCACCCTTCCGGTGCTGGTGATGGTGTTGTGCGTCATCGCCACCTGGGTGCTGATCACGCGCACGACCACCGGCCGGCAGCTCTACGCGTTTGGCGACAACCCGGAAGGCGCGCGCCGCTTCGGCATCAACATCGGCGCCATGCAGTTCATCGCCTTCGGCTGGCTCGGATTGATGGCCGGTATCGGTGGGTTGGTGCAGGCGCATTATGCCCAGGAAGTGGTGCCGAACGCGCTTTACGGGCGTGAACTCGACGTGCTCGCCGCCGTCGTTCTCGGCGGTGCGAGGCTCGGCGGCGGCAAGGGCTCGGTGCTCGGCTGCGTGCTCGGCGTTCTCCTGGTGGCAATCACCCAGAACGGCCTGAACCTGATGGGCGTCTCTCCCTTCGCCTTCAAGATGATCGTCGGCGCCATCATCCTCGTCGCCATCACGCTGTCCAACACCAGCATCGAACGGCTTTTCCCCTTCGCCAGCCAGAAAGGTGCACGCCGATGACATCCTTTTCTGATCGCCTGAAGGCATGGTTCGGACCGGAGATGGCGGGTCCGGGCCTGGCGCTCATCGCCGTCATCCTGGTATTCGGCCTTGCCTCGCCGCAGTTCCTGAGTGCGGCGACCTTCGGCTCGGTCGCGTTCCAGCTGCCCGAACTGGGGCTTCTGACACTCGCCATGCTGCTGCCGATCCTGACCGGTGGCCTGAACCTGGCGGTGACCTTCACCGCCAATATCGCTGGGCTGACGCTTGCCTGGGTGCTGCAGGCCAATGGCGGTGCGGATGCGGGTGCCGGCGCCTTCGCGCTCGGCTGCATCCTTGCGGTCGCGGTCGGCGCAGCAAGTGGCGTGGTCATGGGTCTGGTCATCGCCTTTACCCGCGCGCACCCGATCCTCGTCTCGCTGTCGATGATGATCTTCCTGCGCGGTCTCGGCGAGTTCCTGACCCGTGGCGGCGATGTCTCCGGCTTTCCGGCCTTCATCGGGCCGCTCGGTCACGGCTCGATCGCGGGCATACCGGTGCCGCTGATCGTCTTCATCGTCTGCGTGCTCGCCTGGCATGTGCTTCTGACGCGCACGAAGCTCGGTTTCAACACCTACATGATCGGCTCCAATCTCGAGGCGACCCGCTATTCCGGCATCAATACCCGCAAGGTGATCGTGCTCGTCTACACGCTCTCGGGCGCCATGTGCGCCATTGCCGGCATCATCATGCTGGCGCGGTTCAACTCGGTGCGCATCGGTCACGGCGAGTCCTATCTGCTGATTACCGTGCTTGCCTGCTTCCTCGGCGGCGTCAATCCGTTCGGTGGTTTCGGCCGGGTCATCCCGGTGTTCGTGGCGCTCATCGTGCTGCAGCTTTTGTCCTCGGGGCTCAACCTGATCGGCGCCAACCAGCACCTCGCCACCGCCGTCTGGGGCCTGCTTCTCGTCGGCGTCATGGTGCTGCGGTTTGCCGCGTCCAAGTTCAAGATTTCATTCGTCAGAAAAGGAACGTGATCATGCAGGGTTTTGGCGTCCATACGAGCATGTGGACCATGAATTGGGATCGGCCCGGCGCCGAGCGGGCGGTCGCGGCGGCGGTCAAGTACAAGGTGGATTTCATCGAGATACCGATGCTCAATCCTCCCGCCGTCGACACAGCGCACACCAAGGCGCTGCTCGAAAAAAACAAGCTGCGCGCCGTCTGCTCGCTCGGCCTTCCCGAGCGCGCCTGGGCTTCGGTCCGCCCCGATGCCGCGATCGAACACCTGAAGATCGCCATCGACAAGACCGCCGATCTCGGTGGTGAGGCATTGTCGGGCGTCATCTATGGCGGCATCGGTGAGCGCACGGGCGTCCCGCCGACCGAAGTCGAATACGACAACATCGCCCGCGTGCTGACGGCTGCGGCGAAACACGCGAAGTCGCGCGGCATCGAACTCGGCGTCGAGGCGGTCAACCGCTACGAAAACCACCTGATCAACACCGGCTGGCAGGCCGTGGACACGATCCGGCGCGTCGGTGCCGACAATGTCTTCGTGCATCTCGACACCTACCACATGAACATCGAGGAAAAGGGCATCGGCACCGGCATTCTCGATGCGCGCGAACACATCAAATACATCCACCTGTCGGAGAGCGATCGCGGCACGCCGGGTTACGGCAATTGCGCCTGGGACGAGATTTTCGCGACGCTTGCGGCGATCGGGTTCAAGGGCGGCCTTGCCATGGAGAGCTTCATCAACATGCCGCCGGAGGTGGCCTACGGACTAGCCGTCTGGCGGCCGGTGGCCAAGGACGAGGAAGAGGTGATGGGCAACGGCCTGCCGTTCCTGCGCAACAAGGCCAAACAGTACGGGCTCATCTGAAGGTGCGAGCCCGTCCGTGGCGGAGCTGAAAGTGAGGGAGGTGCGGCATCGTGCTCACACGATCACGCAACGACGAGGGCACGATTGCGGTGCTCGATGTCGGCAAGACCAACGTCAAGCTCAATGCCGTGACGGCCGATGGCGCCGTGCTCGAGACGCTCACCATCGCCAACCCGGTGCTGCCTGGCCCGCCCTGGCGGCATCACGATCTCGGCGCGATCGGCGAGTGGGTCTTTTCGGGCCTCGCGCAGCTTGCCCGGCGCCACCCGTTTTCCACTTTCGTCGCCTGCGGACATGGTTCCGGCGGCGTGCTGGTCGGCGACGATCCTGAGCAGGGTGATGGCGCGGCCCTGCCGATGATCGACTACGAACAGGCCCCGCCCGAGGTAATCAGGGCGGGCTACGCGCCGCTTGCCGGTTCGTTCTTCGACCGCGGCAGCGCGACGATGCACGCCGCGACGCACCAGGCCCGGCAGCTCTACTGGATGCAGGAGCGTGAACCGCATGCATTCTCGCGGGCGCGCTGGTATCTGGGCCTGCCGCAATACTGGGCCTGGCGTCTTTCGGGCGTGGCGGCATCGGAAGCAAGCCTGCTCGGCGCGCAGTCGCACCTCTGGAACGTTGCGCAACGGCGTTTTGCGCCGATCGTCGATGCGCGCGGCTGGGGCCGGCTGATGCCGGCCTTTGCCGATGCCTGGCAGGATCTGGGGCCGGTGCGCGCAGAGTTGGCGCGGCGCTGTGGTCTGCCGCAAGAGCTACGCGTCCTTGCCGGCGCACACGATAGCAGCCTCAACCATTACCGCTACCACGCCGCCGGCCTGCGGGATTTTACCGTCATTTCCACCGGAACCTGGATTGTCGGCTTTTGCGGCCAGACGCCGCTCGAAAGCCTCGACGAAGAAAGGGGCATGACGCTTAACAGTGACGTGTTCGGCAAGCCGCTCGGCGGTGTGCTGACCATGGGTGGACGCGCATTTTCGCATGTCGCGGGCGAGGACCCGCCCGATGCACCGGTGCCCGAACAGATCGTCCGGCGCCTGATTGCCGGGGGAACCATGGCAATGCCGTCCTTCGGCGACGACAGCGGCCTTTTTCCCCGCAGTGCCGGACAGGGCTATATCGCCGGGCGCAAGCCTGAGACGCCGATGGAGCGCAAGGCGCTGGCGGTCGTCTATTGTGCGCTCTTGACCGCCGAATGTGTCGACGCGCTGGGGGCGGGGCCTCTCGTCGTGCTCGACGGCAGTTTCCTCAGAGACCCGGTCTATGCCCGCCTGGTCGCGGCCTTGCTGCCTGGGCGGCAGGTAAAGTTCAGTCTCGATGCCTATGGCGTCGCGTCGGGCGCCGCGCTTCTCGCCGGTCAAGGCACCCGAAGCGAGCCCGCACCGCTCTTTCTGGCGGACCCTGCAGACATCGCGCCGCTGAGCGCGGCAATTGCCGATTACGCGGCCCGCTGGCGCGCCACCGCGCGCCGCCGGACCGAACCCGTTCTTCAATGACAGATCGAAAGGAAAGCCCCATGACCGAGCCCGATATTCTCTCCCTCCGCCGCGAGATGGTGGACATCTGCCGCCGGATGAATTCGAGCGGCATCAACCAGGGGACCGCCGGCAATCTTTCGGTGCGCACCGCCAACGGCTTCCTCGTTACGCCCTCGTCGCTTGCCTATGAGGCGATGCAGCCGGAAGACCTGGTGGAAATGGATTTTCAAGGCAACTACACCGGTCCGCGGCCGTCCTCCGAGTGGCGTTTCCACCGCGACATCCTGCGCGAACGCCCTGATATCAACGTGGTCCTGCATTGCCACTCGATCTATGCGACGACGCTTGCCTGCCATCACAAGACTATTCCGAGCTTCCACTACATGACCGGCATTGCCGGTGGCACGACGATCCGCTGCGCCGAATATGCGACCTTCGGCACCCAGGCGCTTTCCAACAATGCGCTCGTGGCGCTCAAGGATCGCACCGCCTGCCTGCTCGGCCAGCACGGCCAGATTTCGCTCGGCAAGACGCTGGAATCGGCGTTGTGGATGGCAATCGAGATCGAGACGCTCTCGCGCATGTATGTGCAGGCACTCACGCTCGGCGAGCCACCGGTTCTGCCTGACGACGAGATGCAGCGTGTCATCGCCCAGATGCGCCGCATGAGCTATGGTCAGGCGCCGGACGACGAGGGCGTCAACGATATCGCCCGTCCGCGGGTCGCGAGCTAGAGCAATTCCAGGAAAAGTGCGAAGCGGTTTTCCGTCAGGAATTGCCTCGGGCAAAGCTACGGGGCGTTTCCTTTCTGCTCGAACAGGAAAAGCCCAGGTCGCAAATCCGTCTTGTCTCGTCGCCGGTGCGGCGTTATCAGCGGCATCAGTCGCAATCCTGCACCGGAGAGACACCCGATCCATGGCGAGCCCCAACGCGTCACCTGCTGCAAGCCGACCGACGTTTGCCGGCTCGATCGTCGTCATGGGCGTTTCCGGCAGCGGCAAGACGTCTGTCGGTGAGGCGGTCGCGAGAGCCTTCGGCTACCGTTTTATCGAGGGCGATGCCCTGCACCCGCAGGCCAATATCGCCAAGATGTCGGCCGGCATCCCGCTTGTCGACGACGATCGCTGGCCCTGGCTGCGAGAGATCGGACGTGAACTTTCCGAAAACGCCAAGCCGGTCGTGGTTTCCTGCTCGGCGTTGAAGCGGAGCTATCGCGACCTGCTGCGTGAAAGTACCAGCGGCGATCTGGCCTTCGTTTATCTCCAAGGCTCCCACTCGGTTCTGGCCGCCCGGATGCAGCATCGCGAAGGGCATTTCATGCCTGCTTCGCTGCTCGACACGCAGCTGGCAACGTTGGAAGAGCCGATCGGCGAGCCGCTGACGGTGATCGTCGATGTCGATCAGCCGACCGTCGACGTGATCGCGGCGACGCTTGCCGCCCTCGGCGGTCTGGTGTCGCTGCACCGAGCGGCGCCATCCGACGTGCGAGACGGTCCGCGATAAGCCGAATTCGCCGGCGGTGTCATGATTGGCAGCAGTCGTTGCGCCGCCCTTCCGGGTATCGGCATCCTGCTAGAGGATGCGGCCGAACAGGGAACCATAGATGATGATGCCCACGGCAAGCGTGAATCCACTCGCCACGAAGATCGGGCTGAAATCGTAGTTGTGCAGGCGCGCGGGAAGGAGGCTTTTCATGACGGGCTCTTTTTCACTCTGCTTGCGCGGTAGCCAGATCCTGCTGGCGACACGCTGCGACGATGAATGGCCTTAAAGGAACCCGCAGCAGAGGCTTTGGCTCGATCAAGAATCCGATCGGACGGATCGAATCTATTTCCAGCGCAATTTCGATGGAGTCCGTTCGCTACCGACGATGGGCTTCAAAGGGTCTTGTTGCCAGAGAGTTTTATCATTCTGCTTGACTGTTCATGATAAGTAAATGTCCAGAACAATAATAATAATCTCCCGTGTTAAGGGTCGTTCAGGCCCAAACTCCTGAGTGACGTAAAAATAATTCGTTCCGGTGAATTTGAGCCAGGCCGCAATTTTTCATCGTAGGGGTGGGTAAAATATTTGGCACCGATGGTGGTGCGGATCCATGGCGAGCGATCGTTCTTCCATGTCTCAATATTATTTCTGTCTTTAAAAGACACGCCGTATTCACGGATGGAAAATACGACATGTCTCATCATGCGGCGCAGCGCTGACGTCATCCAGAGCAGAGCGAAATGACGCAAAGGGCTTCGGCGCGGCGGTGACCGCGCCCACCCGGTGTGGTTGCCGGATCGCAGCCTCATCGACGCTATTGCATCGTTATCCCTGCCGCTCCAATCCTGTTGAAGTTGATGAACCGCCGCGACGTCAGGGCATAGGGATCTTCGCTGGCGGCAATCTGGGCTTGGAGAACTGCATCGCTGCCGCCGTCGCTGACGCTGAAAAGGTCGAAGCGGCGCTGGAACGCGATCGGTGAATCGCCGCCGGGATTGTAGAAGACGTTGTTGGCATCGAGCGCGCCGAGGCTGGTCAGCACCGGCGGCGCCGTCGTGATGATCGCCGAGATCGGTCCGCGCCCGCGCATGTCGGGCATGGTGATGATCCACTCGCCGCTGGCAGACGTCAGCGCCGATCCGAGCTCGACGCGGCGACCGTCCGGCGCGATCAGAGTGACCGAGACATAGGAGCCGACGGCGGCGCGGCCGGTCAGCATCGGCGAGATGTAGAGAAGGTCGTCTTCTTCCTCCTCGAACCTGTCGATGTCGTCGCGCCGCAATATGGCATCGATTTCCGCCGGATCGATCCCGGGGGTGAACCGGTCGAGGTGGATATCGAAATTGTTGAAGATGTTGGCGTCCTGGCCTCGGGTTCCGTCCGAAGTGATGACGACGAGGTTGACGGTGTGCTGGAGGTCGTTCGAAGGCGGGAAGATCACCTCGACGACCATGGTGAGCATGCGCGGGCCCGCGCCGGCCTCAAGCGTGCCGAGGTCCCAGACGACCTGGCCGCTCGCCGCGTCATAGACGCCGCCGTCGCTGGCGCTGACGAAGCGGAAGAGACGCGGATCGACGAAGTCGACCACACGCACCCCGTCGGCCATGAACCGGCCGACATTGCTGACGGTGATCTGATAGCTGACGATATCGCCGGGCGTGACTTCCTCGACGTCGTTGGTCTTTGTCACCACCAGGTCCGGATAGATCAGCTGATCGGTGTGGCTGTCGGTGTTGTTTTCTGGGGTCGGGTCCTCGCCGCCGAGGCCGTTGTCCTCGATGAGGATGTTGTTGGTCGTCTGATCTATAAAGGCGGGCAGACCCGGCTTGACCTGCAGCGTCATGGTGAGCGTCAATACGCCGTCGTCGGGTGACAGCGTATTGAACTGCCAGATCACTCTGCCGGTTGCCGCGTCGAAGGTGCCGCCGTTGCTGGCCGACACGAAGTCGAAGACACGGGTGTCGATGAAGTCGATGACCTCCACCTGCGCGGCGACGCGGTTGCCGACGTTCTGTGCCGTGATGGTGAAGACCACGGTTTCGCTGCCGCCGGTCTCCTCGACAGCGTTGGTCTTGGTGACGACCAGATCCGGGGCGGTGCCGATCGGCGCGATCGTTGCGGTGTCGGTGTTGTTTTCAGGCGTCGGGTCCGGCTGGTCGAGCGTGGCAGTTGCCGTATTGATGAGGAAGAACCGGTCCGGCCCGTCTGTCGTGATCGGCGACAGCGGATCGTCGAGGCGCGCTATCAGCGTGATGATGCGCGTCTGACCCTCGTCCATCGTGCCAAGGTCGATGCTGAACTGCCGGGTGGCCGGATCGACGCTGAACGCGGTGGGCACACCGTCGACCGTGACCGTCAACAGGGTGATATCAACCGGAAGCGTATCCGTCAGCACCACGTTTCTTGCCTGCTCGATGCTGCCGGCGCTGACATTGGGCGCGCCAGTGTTCAGCACCTGGATCGTGTAGCTGAAGATCTGGCCGGGCGCGACGAGCGATAGCGACGCGTCCTTGATGACCTGGAGGTCAGGGCCGGCGATCGTCACGGTCGCGTCGTCGTTGGTGACATAATCGCGTTGTTCGTCGGGCGTGTCTGTGCCCGGCACCGTGTCGTATTCGACGGTCGCAACATTGGTGGATGCCTCGCCATTGGCCGCGGCGATGTTCTGCGCGATCGCGTCGAAACTGATCTGCAGCACGGCGCCGACGGGAAGCACGGGCACGGTGATGCGGAAGCCGCTGCCGACGATTTCGACGATCGGAGCCGGCAGCCCCGCACCGTTGACGATGACGGCGGTGAGCGATGCCGGATCGAGCAGCAGGAAGGGGTCGCCGAACGGATCCGACACGACCACATCGAAGGCATCTACGGCCGAACCAGGCGCATGCGCGACGGTGATCGTATAGCCGACGCTTTCGCCGATCGCGACGAACGGCGCGTTGACGGCCTTGTCGATGGTCAGCTGTGGCTCGACAACGGTGACCGTTGCCGTGGCTGTATCCGTTGCGCCGTGGTCGGAGGTCAAGGTTACGGTGTTTGCGAGGTTGGCGCCGTTGATGACGTTGACGGCGTCGTTCTCGATGACGACCCTATAGGTGATATCGACATAGTCGTTGGTCGCATCGTTGTCGCCGGGATTGACGACGGTGCCGAGCGGGATGATCAGGACGTTGTTCGCGTCGACGGTCACGTTTGCTGGATCGAAGGAGAGCGTCGCGCCGGAATTGCCGGCGACGACGACGATCGAACCGGGGATGTAGCGCTGGCCGGCCGGCAGGATATCGCTCAGGAGCAGGCCGAGCGTCGTTCCCTCCGCAAGATTGACGCGCAAACGGAAGGTGACGATCTCGCCGACCACCACGTTGGTGCCCGGGGATTGGGCAACGCTGGTATCGACCACGGCCTTGTCGACAGATACCGGGAAGGCGCTGGCCGTTACGGTCACCGTATCCTGCCCGACATAGTTGTTGAGCACGACGTTGTCGGGCCCGGGTCCGTCAGCGCCGGTTCGCTCGTCCGGATTGGTGCCGGCAAGCGAGGTCCAGCGCACATCGGCATTGTTGGTGATCACGTCGTTGGGTTGGATCGTGTCGGAGGCGACCACCGAATAGACGACGCGCACGAAGTCGCCGACGGCGATCGTCATGCCCGATCCGTTGAGTTGCTGGCCGTTGCCCGAGATCGTGAAGGTCCCCACGACATTGCCGGCGCTGTCGAAGGCGGTTGCCACGGTGAACCGGGCATTGGCGGTAAGCGTGTCGACGAACGTCACGTCATGGGCGGTCGACAGACCGTCATTGGTCAAAAGCACTTCGAACTGCATGACGTCGCCGGCGTCGACGGGGACGTTCGGGGTTAGCAGCTGCTTGTCGACGACCAGGTGCGGCTCGATGATGCCGATCGCCTCTACCCCGCCGGCAAGGGAGACGTCGTCGGCCCGACCGACGACGACGTTGATCAGGTTTTGTCCCTGCTGGTTCGAAAGAACGTTTTCGACGACGGCCTGGTAAACGATACGGATCGTGTCGTTGTTTGCCGCGTTGGGTGCGGGATCGCCGGGGTTGACGATGTTGGAGCCGGGTGCCGCATCGTTGTCGAGTTCGAAGGTCAGGATCGTGTAGCCGAGCGCGTCGACCGTCACCACCGGGTTGCGGATCGACACCAGCGCGCCGGCAAAGCCGACATTGGCGATCGCCAACGTGCTCAGGTCGATGCGAAGTCCGGGCACCAGCACGTCGATGATGGCGACGTTCTTCAGCGTGCCTTCGAAGACCTTGACGTCGATGATGTAGTCGACCCGTTCGCCGATCGTGAACAGCAGATCCGGCCCGGCGACGTTTTTCTCGACCGCGAAGGTGTCGGCGGTGACCACCGAGCTCTGCGCCGAACTGATATAGGTGTTGGCGTCGAAGGTCAGCGTGCCGATGCGCTCGCCATCCAGTGCGCCGGGGTTGACCTGCCCGTCGAGCGAACTCCAGTCGCCTTCGACGAGATTGGTCAGCGTCTGTCGCGGCCCGATCGTGTCCTCCATTTCCACCTGGTAGACGAGCGTGAAGGTCGCGCCGAGCGGGATGTCGAGGTTTGCTCCGGGCAGCGAGAAGACGCTCGTCGCGTTGAAGCCGATCTGCGCGCTGACATTCACGCCGTTGATGCTGGCACTGACGATGCCGATGACGCGTTGGCCCGCCGGCATCGTGTCGCGGAAGGCGTATTCGTAGGCGTTTGCCGTCGAGGAGACGCCGTGCGCGACGCTGACCGTGAAGGTCAGGATGTCGCCGGCATCGACTGGGCCCGGCGCATCATTGGTCTTGAGGGTGGTCAGTTGCGGCTCGACGATCCTGACGTCGACCGTATCCGTCCGGGTTGGCTCGAAATCGGAGGTGAAGGTCGCCGTGTTGACCTTGACCATGCCGTTGGCGTTGTCGAACACGTTCAGCACCTGCACGCGGAAGGTGACGCGGATGAAGTCGTTGTTCGGGTTGTTGTCGCCCGTGGTTGTGATGTCGGCGAGATCGAGCGTGAGCGTCTGCACGCCATTCGTGGTCACGAAGGTGGCGCTGTCGATCACGAGCGCATTGCCGTTGCCGTCGACGGCGAGGCCGCTGCCCGGAACGAAGACGAAGCCGCGCGGAAGGATGTCGACCAGGCGCGGGTTGACCGTCAGCCCCTCGATCAGCGGCACGGTGATCGTGTAGGAAATCTCCTCGCCGATCGTATAGGTCGTCCTGTCGCTGGTTTTGACGACCGGTCCGGGTTGGGCGATGGTTACCGTCGCGGTCGTCTGGAAGGCGTAGTTGTCGAGCAACAACTGGTCTGTCCTCGGCCCGCCATCGGAGCCGTCGCGGCGTTCGCTCACGGACCCGGGTATGTTCTGCTCGGTGGAGGGATCCACGCCGTCGACCACGTCGATGTCGGGCAGTGACTTGTAGGTGAGATCGACGGTGTTGCTCAGAACCTGGCCCGAGACGACATTCGCCGCCACGGTCGCCTGGTAGCTGATGGTGACCACCTGGCCAAGACCCAGGTCGAAGCCGTTGACCAGCACGCGATTGTTGGCGAGATCAAGGGTTACGTCGCTCAGTTGCAGCGGATCGAGCCCGAAGGCGGGAGTTCCGCCCTGGATCGTCACCGAGCCGTTGATCAGGATCATGCCCGGGGGCAGCTGGTCGCGAAGGTCGAGCTCGAAGCCGTCGGCGGTCGAGGTGCCGTTGTGGCGGATCGTCAGCGTATAGGTGACGACATCGCCGGCGTCGGTCGTCGAGTCGGGTGTCGTGGCGGTCTTGACAACATCGATCGCCGGCTCACGGATGGTAACGACGGCATTCACCGATGGAACGACAAAAACCGGATCGTCGCCGACCGTAAACGTCACCGCACTGCCGTTGGTGTGGACGTCGCCGTCGTCGGTCTCAAGGACGTTCATGACCTGCGCGCGCAGGACGATGACGATGATTTCATCTTCCGCGTTGGCCCCACCGTTGTTGAGGATGGTACCGAAGTCGAACTGCATGCGGCTGTCGATGCCGTTGCCATCCGGATCGGTTATCGAGAACTGCGGCGTGCCGGACAATTGCAGTGCGCTGCCGACGAACCAGCGGTCGATGCCGAGGATCTTGATCACGCCTTGCGAACCCGGATCCGTCAGGAAGTCGGTATCGTCATAGACGACGACATTGCCCGATGTCCCGCGCGGGATCGGCACGCGGATCTCATAGATCAGGATCTCGCCGACGAGGACGTTCGGATCGGTATCGGCGATATAGCCGGGATCGGTCGGCAAGAGATTTTCCGTGCCGCCATAGGACGTGTTGATCAGGGTCTTGGTGATCTGCGGCGCCAGGATCGTCAGCGTATCGGTGCCGGTCACCTGTTCGAAGCGGCGCTCGTTGGGGTCGACCCCGGGCAGCGAGGTATAGCCGCCATCGGGGATAACAGCGACGTTGGGCAACGTGCTGCCCGTGGCGATCGCCGGATCGACGCGCATGGCGAAGTTGAGCACCAGCCGTTCACCCGGTGCGATCGCAAAGTTGGGGTTGGTGTCAGCGACCGTGATGATCCAGAAGCCGTTGACGCTATCCTGCGTGATCGTCACATTCACCAGCGCCGTATTGACGGCGCCGGTTCCGGTCTTAGACGTCAGCACGAGGCTCGTGAACCAGTCGAGCGGCAGGTCGTCGTCGGTCATCTGCAGACCGAAGGATGTCGTGCTGGTGGCGGCCGAAGAGTTCTGCACCGTCAGCCGCATCTGTATGAGCTGGCCACCCTGGGCGACGTCGGGCAGGAATTCCTTGACGATCGAAAGGCTGGGTTCGACGATATCGACCGGCGCCTGAGCCGGTGCCGTCGGCAGCGTCGTCGGCGTGTCGAGCACGGCGGAATTGGTGACCGTCACGCCCGCCTGCAGGGCCGGGTCGTCACTGGCGCGCAGCTGGTACTCGATGACGAAGGTCTGGCCCGCGAGCACGGTGCCGGGTCCGGCATTCGCCGTGACATTGCTAAAATTGAAGGTCAGCACGTTGCCCGAAAGCGTGTAGCTGAGCGCCGCGCCGTCGGCCAGCAGACCGCCTTGCGCGACCGTCCCGTCGAAGGTCACGGTCTGGCCGGCGGCGTTGACGAAGGTCAGGCGCAGGATCGGCGTGCCGACGAGCACCATGCCTTGGGGCAGGGTATCCGTGACGGTTGCCGGCGTGTCGCCATCCGGAAAGGTAACGGCAACCTGAAACGTCGCGATTTCGCCGATCGTCAGGTCGTTGCCGGAGGTAAAGGGCTGGTCGGTTGCGATCAGCCGCTTGCCGATCGTTACCCCTTGTGTGACCAGCGCCACCTGGTCGGTAAACTGGCCATCGACCCCTGCGGTAAAGTCGGCGCCGCCTTCGTTGGCGGCGTAGGACACGAGTTCCGCGGCATTTTGAACGGTGATCCCCGGGTCGATGGTGTCGTCGGCGATCAACTGGTAGGTGATGATGATGATGTTGCGGCCGTCATTGGCGCCGTCGGCTGCAATCGAACCGGTTCCAGGGCTGTCCGATATCAGCAATCCGCCCGGGCCGAACAGATCGCCGCTGAAGGATGCGACCGCCGTGCCATCGCCATACCGCACATCAAGCTGCAGCACGGCGCCGGGTGGAATGATGAAGCCGGGCGGGAGCTGATCCCTGATCAGGATATCGAAGGCGTCCTGACCGCCGGTGTTCTGGATCACGATCGCGAACTTCACGGTGTCGCCGGCATCGATGCCGGAGAGGTCGCTGGTGATCGGCGTGGCCAGCAGGTCGGCGCTGGTCAAGGGCGAGGTCGTGCTGAAACCCGGCGTGCCAACCGCGAACGTCAGTTTCGACGGTCCGACGGCCGAGGGATTGAAGGCGAGCGAATTGTCGACGGCGCCGTTGGCGTTGGTCGCGACCACGCCCTTGGTCAGCGACAGCACCGGCTGGCGCAGGATGATCTGGCCGATCGTGTTCTGCTCGAGAACGATCGTGTTCTGACTGTCGCCGGTCTGGATAACGGCCTGGTTGACCAGCAGCAGGCCATCGGCGAATGGCTGGTCGGTGGCGACCACGGTATAGAGCAGATCGATGATGCCGCCGACATTCGCGTCCTCGGCGAAATTTTGAAACGCCATGCGCAGAGCATTGGTCAGATCGTTGGTGGAGACCGAGGGGGCGCCCGCGACCCTGCCCGCGCCCGTCAGGGTGTCGTCCGGTCCGCGGATGATGGTGTAGGCGACGGGCACGCCGCCCTGTGTATCGACAAAGGTGAAGCCGTTGCTGTTCTGCTGACCGCTGCTGTTGGGGTCGACGTCATAGACGGGCAGCGGCAGATAGTCGGTGATGACGAGGTCGTTGACGTTGTCGCTCGTGAGCACGATGCGGATCCGGTAGGTGACGAGGTCGCCGGGCGACACGGTCCCCGGATTGCCGACCGTGCCATTGACCGCATAGACGGATTTCTGCGGCGCCGGAGCTGGCACGGTGACGCTGCTTTGCGAGCCGTCCGGATCCGCTGCTCCGCCGCCGGGCACTGCGCTGTTCGCCGTCATGTTGATGCTGTTGGACAACTGGTCGTTGACGACGACCGCGCCGCGGGTCGTGACGCGGTAGTTTTCCTCGATCCGCGCGAAATAGACGAGCGTCAGCGTGGTTGCGCCCTGTTGCGGGTCGCCGTTGAAGAGATCGCCCACCAATCGTTCGTCATAGCCGTGGTTGCGCAGGGCATTGCCGACCAGGAAGGTCAAGGTTTCGGTTCCGTTTGCCTGGAACGCCGTCTGAATTTCGGGTGCATCGCCCGGCAGCACGACCCGTCGCAGGTCGATCAGGATCACCTGGCCGTTCTGCACCAGTTGCAGCACGGGGATGTGTTCCAGGCTGGCATTGTCGGTCGTATCGAAGGTCAACCCGTCCGACAGCACGTCGTTCATGATCACCGACTGGAAGGCCTGATAGTCGGAGATGTCGACTTCGACCTGGTAGCGCAGGAACTTGCCGGGAACCGGCGGGCCGCCGCCTTCCACGGCGACCGTTTTCAGAACCGTGTAGGGACGGATGATGATGTCGACGCTGTCCTGAAGGTCGCCGGCCGTCGTACCGTCGACCGGGATGCCGTTGTACATGGCATCCGCGCTGGCATTGTTGGTGGCAATCGCGATATGCGGGTTCAAGGGGTCGATGATCTCGACGCCCGCCGCATCGCGCTCGGGAACATAGGCCGACAGGGTGATGACGATATCGCCGGTGCCGGCTCTGCCGACGACACTGGCAAAGGACCATTCGGCCGTCGTTACCGTGTCGAGGCCGGGGATGCCTTGCGGCGTGCCTCCGACGCCCGGCGCGATGGCGCTGGTTGCGGCCGCAGTCGTGGTGGCGTTCAGGAAAAACAGGTTGGTCGGCAACAGATCCCTGACGTTGACGTTGCTGACCGTGATGTTGGTCGCGACGTCGATCGAGATCGTGTAGGTGAACGGGAAGTTCGGTCCTTGCGCCGTCTCGCCTTCCGGCAGTTGCACGGCTTTTTCCAGCCGCATGACGATCGGCGTAATCGCATCGGAACTGGTGCCGCCCTGCTGGATTGGCGCGTCGGTCGTCGGATTGTCGAGCGCGTCGGCGCCGAACTGGAAGCCGGCGCGTGCGGTTATGTCGATCGGATCGCCGGGCACGGCGCCCGGTTCGATGCCGTCTGGGCTTTCGGCAAGCGTGGCGGTGAAATCGAGGCGGGCGACCGGCTGGTCCGGCGCGTAGCTGCCGAACGGCACGAGAATGTTGATCCAGGTCTGGCCGATTTCCGTGCCGGTGGGCGGGGCCATGTTGGCGCCGAGCGGATGCGCGGAGACGACGTTGCCGCCCGCATCGACCCAGTTGGCGCCGTCCCATGTGCCGACGGTCTGGGCCGTGACGGGTGTGCCAAGATAGGTCACGCTGTTGATGTCGACGCCGGGCTCGACGGTGACGTCGACGAACGGGCCGTAGCCGATATCCGCCGGAGCGGTCGAGGTATTATCGAAATTGACGGCGAACGAGAAGCTGTCGTTGATCAGTTCCTGGTCGGGCAGGTCGACGACGGTCGCCTCGGGCGTGGCATTGAGCAACACCCTGTCTTCGAGGCGGCGGATACGCGGTGTGTAGGACTGTCCACGATTGTAAAACATTGCCATATCCCTTGCCGTCATGTCCAGGGGTTCACGCAATTCCATAGTGGCAGGCGCATGCTAGCTCAGGTTCGGGGCTTTGCCCATTGTGGCAGGTGTCCCAGGTTAACATTCTCCAACCATTCACGGATCGAACTGCCGGCCGTCTTCCACCGGACGCCTGATGTGAGCGTGCCGGGCACGCCGGCAAGCCAGCCGTCGGGCTTCGTCTTGGGCGCGAAACGCGAGCTGAAGCGAACATCGGCGAGCTTGTGGTCCTTCTGCCGAAGGTCGATCGCCAGCGGACCGCCGCCTTCTGCGGTGATCGCCGGTGGCGGCAGCGCATTGCTGGCGACGGGATCGAGCCGCGTGAGGGAAATCGGAACGGCAGGCGCGGCAAAGCCGATCGAGCGAAAGCTGAGATCGGATCCGTTCGCATGCAACATCTCGACATCGGCTGGCCGCAACCAGACCCGGACCTCGAGCTGAGACGGCTCGCCGATTTCGCCGATCAGTTCGCCCCGTGCGACCCAGCGACCTGCCAGTGCATCAATATCCTTGCCGAACAGAATGCCGGCGCGCGGTGCTGTAACCTTCAGCCCGGCAAGCCGTGTTTGCGTGTCGGCGATCTCCTCCTCCATCGCGGACAGGGCTTGTCGCGCGCCCTGTTGCGCGGCCGGATCGGCCAGGCTCTGTGCCCGTGCGAGGAGAATGCGCGTCCCGTCGCGACGGGCGATCAATCGGCGATGGTCGGCGTCGAGCGATGGATTGGCAAGGGTGATGAGCGGCGTTCCGGGCGTAACCATGTCGCCCGTGCTGACGCCGATATCCGTGACCATCCCCGCACTTGTCGCTCGGATCTGCTGGGCGTCGCGGTAGGCGATGATGCCAGGCGCCGAGATCCAGGTCGGAAGCGGCAGGAACCACAAAAACACGATCGCGGCGGCAGTGGCGGCGATGCGCAACGCCAGCGGTCTCGGATTGCCCCGCTGCACGCCCCAAAGCGAACGCGCAAAGCCTAGGAGGGGAGCGACCACCATGCTCCAGACGACCACGGCGCCCAGAACGAGGCCGAAGCCGAACGCGAGATGGGTGGCGACGATCGTCAAGGTGGTGGCGGCGACGACGCGCCAGACCATGGCAAGCCAGCCATAGAGCTCGATCCACCGGCTTTCGGCGATCCGCGGCCGTAGCCCGGATAACAGGAAGATGGCCCTGTCGCGCGTTGCCGACATGCCGCGCTGGTAGAGGTTGGACACGCCGAACAGGTCGACCAGCGCATAATAACCGTCGTATCGCATCAGCGGATTGGCATTGAACACCAGCGTGCTGACGGTGGTGGCGACGATGAGCGACTGCAGGAACGCGCGCCACAATCCATGCTCGGCGCCGGACCACAGCAGGACCGCGGCCGCGCCAAGCGCAAGTTCGCCCATGATGCCGGCGGCGGTGATGTGCAGCCGTCGCCACCGGCCCGTTACGCGCCACGCGCCGGTGACGTCGACATAGGCGCCGAGCGGCAGGAACAGGATGAACAGGATGCCGACTTCGCGAACCTCGACGCCGTAGAGCCGGGCAACGACGCCATGCTGAAACTCGTGCCACGCTTTGCTGACCACCCACGCCACCCAGAGCATGATGACCATGTCGGGGCTAAAAAGCGTGCCGAGCTCAAGGCGGAAGCTCGACCAGTGCCCGACCAGCTCGGCAAGTCCGGCGATGAGCAGCGCCGACCAGGCGATCAGGCCGACCGGACCGTAGAGCCAGCGCAACCGCATGGCGCAGGTCGCAAAGAAGCGATCCCAGGCTCCGAGCCGGATGCGCTGGGAGATCAGGCCAATCCGCCTTGCCCCTGTTTTCGTCGGTGTGGCGGCGTCGGAGCCAACAAGCAGTCCGTGCCGGCGCAGTTCGTCGACGAGCGAGGGAACGTCGGAGGGCGTGATCGCAATGCCCGGCAGGTCGAGCCTGAGGCTCGCAAGCGCTTCCTCGGCGGTGCGCGTGCCGGTGAGCATCCGCGCGAAGGCGGCGGTTTCGTGATCTGTCTCGCAGAAAGTGCCGCCTAGCGGGTCCTCGATGATCACAGCCGAGCGAGCGCCTTCGTCGCGATAGACGAAGCGCAACTCCGGCCGCAGCTGAGGGAGTTCGCCACTCATCAGCGCCACCACCGCCTGAGCGCGATCCACGCATCGCGAAAGAGAATGTCGCCGAGGCGTGACGTGCCGGTGGGGAGAACGACGACGCCCCGCTGCCCGGGGCGCAGCGCATTGCCCGGGTTGTCGATGGCGGCGCGAAGCGGGAGCACGGTCCGCCCACCGATCGTTTCGGCTTCGGGCGCTGCGGTGAACTGCGCGATCCCGATGGCGTTGGCGGCGGCGCCGTCCATATAGAGCGCCGCCTTGGAAACACCCTCCATGCGCGCCAGGCTCTCGACCGGAACATCGAAGCGCACGCGGACACGCGCTAGCGGGGCGATCTCTGCGATCACATCGCCTTCGCGCACCGGCGCGCCGGCCGATTGTTCAAGCGGGCTTGCAAGCACCACGCCGTCGACCGGTGCCTTGAGCTCCAGACTGGCCAATTGCCAGTCCAGAAGGTCGCGCTCGGCCGCAGCCGCCTCGCCCTCGTTTCTCGCCAGCTCCGCTTCGGTGACACGTTTCTCGCGAATGGCGGCATCGCGCCGCCGGAACGCTTCTTCCGCCTTCGCGGCCGCCGTGTTGCGCGCAAGCGCCAGCGCTTCACCTTCGAGTGTGGCAATCGTATCGCCGGCAGTGACCACGTCGCCGGGCTTGACCTTCGCCTCTCTGAGGACACCGCTGAAACTCGCCGATACGAAGTTTCTGCTTTCCGGTTCGAGTTCGGCTTCGGCGCGGATGCGGTCGGGAACCGGAATGAACAGGGCCGCCGCCACGACCGCGAGTGCGAGGGCCGTCAGCATTGTCTTTTTGCTCGGGCGCCGGCTCGTCCTTTCGCGTCTGAGCGGTGATGCGCCGGAAAAAGGCGCAAGGAGGGCTTGGACGACCCGCCAGCCTTCGGCATCGAGTGCCGCAAAGACGGGGTCCGGCTCGACGAGGATCAGGACCGACCGCCGCCGCCGCTGTTCATCGCCCATGGGCAGCGCCACCACCGTGGACGCCGACAGCTGGTGGGCGAGCGTGTCGTTTTCGTTGGCCGCGGCGCGCTCGATAATCGGCCGCCCGAGGGCCGTCGCGCGCGCAATCAGCTGCGTGGCCGCGCCATGGGCCGGGGTGTCTGGACGCATGGTCGATTTTGGCGCCGTGGCAAGGATGGCGCCGCCGTTGTCGGACAACAGGACCAGCCGCGCGCCGAAGGCGGAGGCAAGCCGGGTGGCGAGATCGTCGGCTTGCCCGCTGGTGGCCTCTTCGAGTGTCCCCATCAGGCGCGACAACGTCGAGACGAGCGGCGCTTCGCGCGGGCTCCTGGCCGTGTTCATGGCCAGCGCCGCCAGTTCCAGCGTCGTTTTCACGGATGACAGGTTTTTCTCCGACCCAGCCTTGATTGCGGCGATGACGCTTCGACCGTCGACGAGTGGGGTTGCCAGGAGAATGGCCGCCGGCACGGCGCGCGAAGGTTCTGTCCGCGCTCTGGACGTCCGCAAGACCTCGCTGGCCGCCATCCGAAACTCGTTTCCGATCACCAGGTGGGCGGCGCGGTGCCGTGCGTCGAGGGCGAGGTCGCGCACGGCAAGCGAGCCGTCTCGCTCGGTCACGAATGCGACGGCGTCGGCATCCAGCAATTCGGCGAGTGCGGTCAGAATTCCGGACTGGATGTGTTCGGGCGTCCCCTTGCCGCCGGCAAGTTCGGCCGCAAGGGCCTGCAGGCGTCGATGCGCCGAAGTCGCGTCCGTGGCGTTCGGCCCGGTCATCGCCGGTATCTCCTCCTGCGGCGGGACGTGCTTCATCGCAGCGCCGTTCGGATGGGCAGGTTGATGACGATGCGCTCGCCGCTCAGGAGCCTGTAGTCAGGGTTGGCGATTTCGATGCCGATCCGCCGCAGGCCGGTTGGCGCGTCGATCTCGGAGCCGACGTCGCGGACCTGCGCCTTGAGCACGCGCCCTTCGCGCGCAAGCCTCACGTCGAGCGCCGTGCCGGCGCTGATATCGCCGAAGCAGGCGACGGGTACGAAGAAGTCGGCGTTCAGCGTTTCCAGTTTCAACAGGGTGACGAGCCGCGCATCTCCGCCGGCGCCCGCAAGCTCCGATTGCTTTCGATGGATCGCGCTCACCACGCCGTCAAACGGCGCTTTGATATCGAGCAGTGAGAGGTGCGCGACAGCGCTTGCAAGCGCCAGTTCTGCGGTACGGCGCTCATCGAGAACGGCCTCGACCTCCGCTTCCGCGACCTGCAGTTCGGCGCGCGCCTCGATGATTTCGAGCGGACGGACCGCTCTTGATTTCTCGAGCTTGGCGACTTCCGTCATCTTGCGGCGTGCAAGGTCCCGCCGCGCCTCGGCGATCGCGATCCGGCCATTGGCGAGAGCCCGCACGCGCGCGCTGTCGACCTCGCCCTGAGCGATCGTCTTGTCGAGTTCGGCAAGCACGTCGCCGGCGGACACCCGTTGCCCCACTTCGGCGCGCATTGTCGCCACGATGCCGGGTTCACGCGCAGCCACTTCGACCGTGGCCGCCGGCTCGGTAAACCCTTCGACGTGCTGCAGATTGCAGTCTTCCGCCATCGCCGCACCGGCCAGTGCGGTCGCCAACGCCACGCCGATCAGTCGCGCGACGTGCCTATTGTTGCGGCACCTTGTTGCCATTGCTTTTCCCGGACGCTGAACTCTTGCTGCGGATCGCCTGCGGGTCGGTCAGAATGTCCTTGCTTGCCGCACCGTCAGTGGGCTGCTTGCCGTTCTTTTTGGTGACCTTGATATAGTCGAGGTCGCCCGAGGCAACGCGCTTGGCCTCGATTCCGCGCACGGTCAGCATTGTACCGGCGGCGCGCTCGAGTGCATAGAGGGCCAGGTTATAGGTCACCGCCGACTCCATCAGCCGCTCTTCGGCCTGGGTCCGGTCTTCAAGCCCCGAAATGAGGGTTGCAAGAAAGGCGCTGCCGCTTTCAAGGCCCTCATCGGCCCGGGCCTGGAGCGCACCGATCTCGGTATTGACGGCTGTCAGCTCGGCCTCGCGGGCGCGCATCTCCTCATAGGCGCTGCGCACCTCGCGTACCGCCACCTGCGCTTCGAGGAGCACCGTGTCGCTGACATTGCGCAGTTGCGACGTGAGCTGGCGCTTTTCTATCCGCCGACGTTCGTGCAAGGCGCGTTCGCTGGTGTTGCCAAGCGGGACTTTCAAACGGACGCCGACATCGACGTCCACGTCGGTCTGGCCGAACTGGTCATCCCAGGCATCGCCATAATGATAGTTGCCGGAAAGGCCACTGTTGGAGAGCCCCGCGTAGAGATCGAGACCCGGAAGCAGGTTGTTCTTTGCCACCTTTTCCTGCAGCTCGGCGCTGCGCAATTGCAACGCCACTGCCTTCAGCTCCGGACGGTTTTGGATCGCCAGCAGTGCCACGTCTTCGAGCGGCACGTCGACGAACTTCTTCAGCGGGCGTTGCGACGGGATGATCTCGACGTTGTCGCCGAACAGCGACTTGTCGCTGAGCAGTGCCGACAGGCGCGCCTCGCTGTTGTCGACGCCGGTTCGGGCGCGGATGATCGATGCCTCTGCCCGCTTGATCGCGGCGGTTGCCTGTTCGGCTTCGCCGGCGAGCGTGTCCAGTCCCGTGCGCGCCGAGATCCGGCCCGAAACATTCCGCAGCTCGCCGACAAGCCTTTGTCGCTGCAGCACGCGGCTGCGTTCGGCGTAAAGGGTCCAGTAGGACCTGACCACTTCCGAGAACTGGTCCTCGATCTGGCGCTGGAAGTCGGCAACGCTGCGGTCCCGCTCGAGGCGCGCAAGCCGCATCGGAGCCGAGTTGACATCGACGCCGGCGCCCTTCAGCAGCGGCTGGCGCAACTCCAGGCGCAATTTGGCGTCGGCCTGGTCCTTGGGAACGAAGAACTGAGAATTGCTGTCGCGCCGTCCGAGGCGCTGCGAGAGCCTGAGCTCGCCGCCGGTGATGAGGGGTTGGCCAAGGCCGAACTCGACGGACGCTTCGTCCTCGTCGAGTGTCGTTGGCGCTGTCGACGACGTTCCGGTTTCCAGAAGGCTCGAGCGTGGTGTCTGGCTGTTCTTGACGTTGCCGTCGGCGAAAGCATAGGTGTCGAACCGACCCTCGGCTTCCGTCACGACGGTCTCGCGGATCAAGGGAATATCAGACGACGCCGCCAGCTGGTTGGAGTTATCCAGCATCCGGTTGAGAAGGTCGTCGATCTGGACATTGACGGTCTTGGCGCGAGGCGACTGCCGCGCGGACATCGCCTTTTCCCAGTAGGCGCCGGCAGAAACCTTGCCGATCGCAAGACCTTCCACCATCGGCGGGACCCGGGCATTGCCGGCCATCGTCGTTTCGGTCGAGCGCACGACCTTGCCGTCCTTGTCGGTGGTGTGGCTGCCCAGTTCGCCCTCCGCGGAGGTTACGAACCGCCGATACTCCTGCTGGACGCTGCGGGCGATTTCGCTATTCGGATTGACGTTGTCTACGATGTCTGTGGTGCAGGACGCCAGAAGAGCGAGGCAGCTGCCATGAACGATGGAGGATTTGACGGGAAGAAACGCCAAGTACAGTCGACGGAAGCCCAATTGCCTGATCACCATCAAACGGAATCCATCATGAATTCGTCCCCCGATCTCCCAATGTGCCGACGATGGTGTTTGCGCCTAGGGGGGTCAACCCTTAAATCTTAGGGAAGATTAATGAAGGGCTACATTTAGGAGTGTTGTCTCATTTTTGCCCATCTCGCGGGAAACACAGGAATTGTCCGCGAGAATTACTGTCGCCAATTGCAACTTCAGGGCACAGTGGCGAATGCGTCGCCCATCGTTGTCGATTGGCCGGTGATGCGCATGGTGACCTATCGCTTATCGGCTTGGCATTCAGCTGACTGGCGCAGGACCGCTCGCGCCCACCAGCCGGCGAGCCTCAAAAAACAATCCCCCATCGTTCGCGGGTTTGCGAATTTGCCTGAATCAACTAATGCTCCGGTATGGCAGGACGATTTTTCAGCAAGCGATTCGGCACATCGGACGAATGCCCGAAGGGCGGCGTTCGTCTGAGAGGCATGGCCTCGCTGGCATTTGTATTTGCCGCAGTCGCGCTGGTTTCCGGCTGCGCGACGCAGGACGATGTCGGCACGCCGACCAACGCGAAAATCGTTCCGGCGGAGACCGCATTGGTCCTGCCGCCGCCGGGCGGCCCAGCCGTTTTGAACGTGGTCGAACGCCGGCGGACCAACGCGATCGAACAGGATATCTACCTCTATACCTCGGCTTCGACGCCAGGCCAGAACGTCCTGCGGGTCCAGTTTTTCGGGCCGATGGAGCCAAGGTTCGACCAGCAGAAGTCGAGCGGCTACGTCGCTGTCAGAAGCTCGGAGATGATGCGCCAGGCCCGCCGTGCGCTGCCCGGCGTTGCGCTGGCCCAGTCGTCCGATTTCCTGCAGAACAATTACGGCCCGTTCGGATATGCCTATGGCCGTGGTCACGGCGGCGATGGCTGCATTTTCGCCTGGCAGCAGATCCGCGGCGCCGAAAATCACCGTTCGCCGCTCAAGGGCTATGGCACCATCCAGATCCGTTTGCGCTATTGCGCAACCGGTGCAAGCGAAACCGAACTTCTGGCGCCCGTCTACAACTACACGATCGTCGGTTCGTTCGGCGACCCCGCCTGGAACCCCTACGGCGCACCGCCGCCGCTGGAGGCGGGTATCGGCCGGGTTGGCAGCCCGATCTACCGCCGGGAACCCGCGCCCACCGATATCCGTCCGGCAACCGTCGTGACGGCACCGGCACCCGCCCGGCGCGCGGTTCGTGTCGAACAGCCGGTGCGTCAGCAACCGGCGGCCGTTCCGGCAACGTCGAACGCCGTCCGATTGCCGGAGCCCGGTGGAACGGTAAAAGCCGCGCCGAGCGTGATCGTGCCTCCGCCGGCCTGCGATACGCAGGCGGGAGGCGTTTGTCCTTAATCAGCTCCTAACCATCATTTGGTAGTTGCTGGTATCGGGTTTGCAAAAACCCCGATGAAAATGCGTTACGCGATACCAGTGGCATGACGCCGAATGCTGGGAGGCAATGTGTATGAACAAGATCGGTCCGGTAGTCGCTTGGGCGTTTTTCTCCCTTTGCGTCATGGCCGTCATCACCTTGCCGGTCAATCTTCAGACCCAGCTGATCGTGAGCGTCCTGGTCGTCACCTTCATGGCGATCCTCAAAATCATCAAGGCGGAAGGCCGCTGGCGCCTGATCGCGCTCGCCTTCGGCACGGCGATCGTGCTGCGCTATGTCTACTGGCGCACGACCAGCACCCTGCCGCCGCTGAACCAGCCTGAAAATTTCATCCCCGGCTTCCTGCTCTATCTCGCGGAAATGTACAGCGTGATGATGCTGTCGTTGAGCTTGTTCGTCGTGGCCATGCCGCTGCCGCCGCGAAAGGCCAAGGCCGTTTCGCCCGGAAATTTTCCGAAGGTCGACGTGTTCGTTCCCTCCTACAACGAAGACGCGGAGTTGCTGGCCAATACGCTCGCTGCCGCCAAGGGCATGGATTATCCGGCCGACAAGCTGCAGGTCTGGCTGCTCGACGACGGCGGCACCCAGCAGAAACGCTATTCGATGAACCTGGTGGAGGCGCAGCGAGCCTCGGCCCGTCATGTCCAGTTGCAGGCGCTCTGCGAGGATCTCGGCGTGCGCTACCTCACCCGCGAGCGCAACGAGCATGCCAAGGCTGGCAACCTCAACAACGGGATGCTGCATTCGGACGGCGAATTGATTGCCGTCTTCGACGCCGACCACGCTCCAGCCCGTGACTTCCTGCTGGAAACGGTCGGCTATTTCGAAAACGATCCGAAGCTCTTCCTGGTGCAGACGCCGCACTTCTTCCTCAACCCCGATCCGCTCGAGCGCAACCTGCGCACGTTCGAGAAGATGCCGAGCGAGAACGAAATGTTCTACGGCATCATCCAGCGCGGCCTCGACAAGTGGAATGCTGCGTTCTTTTGCGGCTCGGCTGCGGTTCTGCGCCGCAAGGCACTCGAAGACACCGAGGGCTTCAGCGGGATGAGCATCACCGAGGACTGCGAAACGGCGCTGGCGCTGCACGGGCGCGGCTGGAACAGCATCTATGTCGACCGGCCGCTGATCGCCGGGTTGCAGCCGGCGACGTTTGCCAGCTTCATCGGCCAGCGCAGCCGCTGGGCCCAGGGCATGATGCAGATCCTCCTGTTCCGGTTTCCGCTGTTCAAGCGCGGCCTGTCGATCCCGCAGCGGCTTTGCTACATGTCGTCGACGCTGTTCTGGCTGTTCCCGGTGTCGCGCACGATCTTTCTGTTCGCACCGCTGTTCTACCTGTTCTTCGATCTGGAGATCTTCACCGCATCCGGCGGCGAGTTCCTCGCCTACACGCTCGCCTACATGATGGTGAACCTGATGATGCAGAACTATCTCTACGGCGCCTTCCGCTGGCCGTGGATTTCCGAGCTCTACGAATACGCCCAGACCGTGCATCTGCTGCCGGCCGTCATCTCCGTGCTGATGCGCCCGAGCCGGCCGACCTTCAAGGTGACCGCCAAGGATGAATCCATCCAGGAGAGCCGCCTGTCGGAAATCAGCCGGCCCTTCTTCGTCATCTTCGCAGTGCTTTTCATCGCGCTTCTGATGACCGTCTACCGTGTCTATACCGAGCCCTACAAGGCGGACGTCACCCTGGTTGTGGGCGGGTGGAACCTCCTCAATCTGATCATGGCGGGTTGCGCGCTCGGCGTCGTTTCGGAGCGCGGCGAAAAGGCGGCCTCGCGACGCGTCAAGGTCAGCAGGCGCTGCGAATTCGGCGTTGCCGACCAATGGTACCCCGCCACCATCGAGGATGTTTCGGCCAATGGCGCGCGCGTCCAGGTCTATGGCGTCGATGCCGCAACGCTGCCGGTCGACACGGACGGGCTGATCCGCTTCGAGCCCTATAGCGGCGACGGCACGTCGGAGACCCTGCCCGTTGCGATCAAGAACAAGGAGATCGCCGGCGATATCACTACGCTCGGCTGTCGCTATCTGCCACAGGTCGCGCGTCACCATAGTCTGGTGGCTGACTTGATCTTTGCCAATTCCCAGCAGTGGAGCGAATTCCAGAAGCGGCGGCGCGGAAATCCCGGACTGTTGGCGGGGACGGCCTGGTTCCTGTGGCTCGCCTTCTACCAGATGAGCCGGGGGCTGATCTATTTCGCCCGCAGCATGCGCCCCTCGGACGCCCAGTCGGAGACGTCGCGATGAACCGGGCGCTCACTGCTTGTCTCGCAGTGCTCCTCGCTGCAACGACACAATCCTTCGCCCAGTCGAACCCGTTCGATATGTCGCGGGAACGCCCGGCGGCCGACCCCGCGATCGAACTTCCGCCGCAAGCGGACGGTGCCGGTGACGACCAGCCGGCCGCCGAGCCGAAGGTTGATGGCGAAGCTGCCGCGGCGACAGGCGGCGCGGGCGATGGCTTCAGCCGATACATCGTGCCCTTCGACGCGCTGTCGCTCACGGGCGAGGTCGACGAGCGCACGTGGTCGATCTATCTGACGCCGTCCCAGGCGCAGTCGGGCGCCACGCTGAAATTCGGCTATCAGAATGCGATCGTGATCGCGCCGGAGGCCTCGGCCCTTTCGGTCTTCGTAAACGGGGAGCTCGTCGGAGAGGGGCCCATCAAGGCGTCCGATACGGCCGAGTTGCGCAGCTACGAGCTGCCGGCTGGGTTGCTGCGTGCCGGCTCCAACGATATCCGGTTCCGGGTGCAGCAACGTCACCGCACCGATTGCACGATCGAATCCACCTACGAGCTGTGGACCGAGATCGTGCCCGACACGGCCGTCATCACCTTCGCGAACGCCGAAAGCGCTGTTCTTTCGAGCGTCGACGACATCCGCGCCGTCGGCCTCGACGACAAGGGGCATACGACGTTCAACCTCGTTGTTCCGGGGATGCAGCAGCCGAGCCGCGCGGCGGGCCTGATGCGGTTGGCGCAGGGCCTGGCGCTGCGGGGCCACATGCCGGCACAAAGGATCGTTTTCAGCGAAAGCCTGCCGGAGTTGGGCAAGCCGGGGCAGTTGACCGTGGTCGCTGGCACCGTCGACGAGCTGTCGCCGTTGTTGCCCTCGTTGCCGGATGGCGCTGCCGGAGGGTCTGTCGCGGCCTTTGTTCGCGATGGCAAGACAAACGCGCCCGTGCTGGTACTGAGCGGCCCGGACTGGCCGGCGGTGCAGTCGGCGATCGAGGCCGTCGCCGAGCCGATGGACCGACCGAGCGACGTCCCGCGCGATGTCGTCAATACCGAGCGCTGGCTCTTGCCGGAAACGCCCGTGATCCCCGGCAACAAGCGGCTGCGGTTCTCGGAGCTGGGGATCGAGACCCGCGAGTTCACCGGGCGCCGCTTTCGATCGAAATTCTCCGTGGCTGTGCCATCGGATTTTTACGCCGATGCCTATGGTGAGGCGACGATCCTGCTCGACGCCGCCTACACCGAAACGGTTCGTCCCGGTAGCCGGATCGACATTTACGTCAATGGCAATATCGCCTCGACGGTCCCGTTCGATTCGGCCACCGGCGGCATTCTGCGCCATCTGCCGATCAACGTGACGATGCGCCATTTCAAGCCTGGGCCGAACCTGATCGAGCTTGAGGCCGTGTTGATGACGGAGCAGGACAAGGTCTGCGCGCCCGGCGCGCCGGCCTCGACCGATGCGCGTTTTGCGATGTTCGATACCTCGGAACTCCATATTCCCGACTTTGCTCGGATTGGCCGCCGCCCCAATCTTGCGGCGACTTCCGGTGCCGCCGCACCCTATCGCAACAGCGTCGGCACGATACCGCTGTTCATCGACCGGGCGGATACAGACACCCTGTCGGCCGCGGCCACGTTCCTCGCCCGCATGGCCGTTGCCGGCGGTCGCCCGCTCGCGGTCGAGATGATCGCTTCGCCGCTTGCCGCCGGCGCGCGCAATGCGTTGTTCGTCGGCACCTTGCCTGAACTGCCGAAGACCGTGCTCACGCAGGTCGGCATCGATCCCAGCCGCCAGATGTCGTGGGGCAGTGCCCAGGCCGTCGGGCGCGGCGCAGACACACAAAAGGCGATCGACGAATGGCAGACGCGGTTGAGCGGCGGCGCCTGGCGCACGCAGATGACGGCGCTTCAGGACTGGGTGAAACAGGAGTTTGACATCTCGCTGAGCTCGCTGCGCATTCTGCCCGAGGAACAGGGCGTGTTTGCGCCGCCGGAAACGGCATCATTGCTCGTGGCTCAAGGGGCAAATCCGACGGATGACGCCACATGGACGCTAGTCGCCGCGCCGAATGCCAGGCTGCTGAACGATGGCGTCGCGGCCCTTGCCGATATCAACCAATGGCAGCAGATCGCCGGTCATATCTCGACTTATGAGCCGGCAACCGGATCCGTCAAGGTCGTGCCGATCACCAATTTCAACTTCGTCGAGACAAGGCCCGCATCGATCGGCAACTATCGACTGATTGTCGCCAACTGGCTGTCGAGCAACATCCTGTTTTATGCCGTGCTACTGGTGACCCTGTCGGTTCTTCTCGGTCTGGCAACGGCGTCGATGCTCAGCCGATTGGGGCGGCGCCAATGACATGGCGCTCGGTTTTGCTCCTCGCCCTTGGTCTTGTCGTTGCGCTTCCGCAAGGACATGCAAAGGCTGAGGGACGGAGCGGGACCGTCAGTGCGGAGGACTGGCAGAGCTACAAGGCAAAATTTCTCGACCCGGGCGGGCGCATCGTCGATGACGGCAATGGCGGTATCAGCCACAGCGAGGGGCAGGGCTATGGCCTGCTGCTGGCGGTGCTTGCCGACAGTTCGGCCGATTTCGAGTTGATCTGGTCCTTTACCCGGCGCGAACTGCTGCTGCGTAACGACGGGCTCGCAGCCTGGAAGTGGAGCCCGAGCGAAAAGCCGCATGTGATCGACATCAACAATGCGACCGATGGCGACATCCTGATCGCATATGCCTTGACGCTGGCCGGCGAGCGCTGGAAGCGCAAGGACTATCTCGCCGCGGCTGCGAAGATAGCGAAATCCATTCTGGACGAGACCGTGGCCGAATATGGCGGGCGCACGCTGCTTTTGCCGGGCGTCGCCGGCTTTTCTGCCGGTGATCGCGATGATGGCCCTGTCGTTAACCCCTCCTATTGGGTTTTCGAGGCTTTCCCCGTCCTCAACCGTGTGGCACCTTCACCGAAGTGGAAAGCGCTTCAGGATGGGGGGCAGGCCATGCTCGATGCGTTGCAGTTCGGGCCGCGCAAGATGCCGGCCGATTGGGTCAGCGCCAGGACCCGCCTCAAACCGGCCCAGGGGTTTCCGGTCGAGTTCGGCTACAACGCTTTGCGCATCCCACTCTACCTCGTTCGCGCCGGTAGCGACGACACCGCGCTGTTGTCGCGTTTGCGTGAGGGCATGCTCGGGGAAGACGGCGATCTGCTCCTCAGCGACGTGGCGACGGGGAGCGTTCGAGCCACGCTGAACGACCCCGGTTATCAATTTGTTAACCATATTCTGGCCTGTGTCATCGAGCGGGTTCCGTTGCCCGAACGCGTCAAGGTGTTCAGCCCGACGCAATATTATCCTTCGACACTGCACCTTCTCGGGTTGTCTTATGCGAAGGAGAAGCGTCCGGAGTGTCTATGAAGTCCTCAACCGTTGTCATCGCCGGCATCATGTTCACGGCGGTCGGGATTGCCGGTTTTGCCGACGACGGACTTCTGCGCAGAAATTTGGGGACTGCCTCCGGGGCTTCCGGGGCAAGCGAGGGTGTTCAAGAGGCGTCGTTCGGCCTTGTCGACAAGGGGGCGAGGAGCACCGTTCCCGAGTATCAGCAGGTCGCGCAGAACACCCAGCAGCCGGCCGCAGGGACGACGCGCCCGCAGGCGGCCGCACCTGTTGTCGACGAATCGGCGCTCAGGTACTTCGCCAGCAAGGGCGATACGGCCCGGTTGCAGGCAGAGATCTCGCGGCTGAGGGCACTTTATCCCGATTGGACCCCGCCGAAGGACCCACTTGCCGTCCCGCGCAACAAGGATGTCCAGCTCGAAACGATGTGGCAGCTCTATTCGGAGGGACGCTACGCAGAGGTGCGAAAGGCGATCGCAGAGCGCCAGACCGCGGAAACGGGCTGGAAACCACCTGCAGATCTGCTTGAGCGGCTGAATGTCGCCGAAGCCCGGGCGAGGCTGGTCAACGCTTCCGATCTCAAGCAGTACGAGACCGTCATCGAGGTGGCCGCCGGTACGCCGAGCCTGCTCACCTGCTCGGAGGTCGACGTGCTGTGGCGGGTGGCGGATGCATTCGTACAGACGGATCGGCCCGATCGCGCGCGTGATGCCTATCTCTACGTCTTGAAGAATTGCGAAAGCGCCCCGGAAAGACTGGCGACGGTACAAAAGGCCGTTTCCGGCCTGCCTTACGATATGGCGCAGGAACTGCTGGCGTTCGAGCGGACGGCTCCAGGCGGCGTTGCCGAGTTCGAAAGCCTGCGCGACGACCTGGCGCGGCGTTTCGTTGCCGAAGGCGACGGCGACGGCAAGCTCGCGGTCGATGCCAAATACATCCAGCGGCTGGAGCGGCTGGTCGAAACCGAGGGACTGGCGAGCGACGCCTTGCTTCTGGGCTGGTATCAGCTTCGCCGGGACAACATGGCGGCCGCCGAACAATGGTTCCGCCGCGCCCACGACAAGGAGGATTCGGCTTCCGCATCGCAGGGACTGGCGCTGACCCTGATCGCGCGCAAGGCCCACGAGGATGCGGAAAAGGTGCTCTATCCCTGGCGCGACGCATCGCAGGATGCCAAGGCAACCTATTTCGCCGCCACCGCAAACCTGCTGGCGATCGAGCCGCCGGTGGCGCTCAGCGAAGAGGTCTTGGCCCGGATAGCCCAGGAAACCACCAAGGGACGCGATCCCGCCACCGCCCAGCAGTTCGGCTGGTATGCGCGTGCGATGGAACAACCGGCGACGGCCGCACAGTGGTTTACAACCGCGCTTCGCTGGAAGCCCGACGACGAACCCTCTGCCTATGGACTGGCCCTCAGCCTCAACCAGCTCGGTGATACCGCGGGCGTGGTTGAAATCCAGCGACAATGGGCGGGGCGCTCCGAGCGCATCGCCCGCCTCGGCGAGACCGAAGAGGAGCGGCGCGACGCCATCGCCCGGCAGCAACAGCCGCCGGTGCGGGAGCCTGTGCCGGCAACGGCGGTGCAGCGAACGGAGCCCGTGGTGGTCACCCGGCAACCTGCTCCGCAAACCACCACCCGCTATGTGACAGAGCAGCCGGTCGCCGTGGCGCGCCAACCGCAAAGGACAGTGCGAAGCGCGACGGGATGCCGGACGAGCATCAACCCGGCACAGCTATCGCCGCAGGCGGCACTGAACAGAGGTTGGTGCCTGATGGATCTGAACCGGCCGCTGGAAGCGGCCGAAGCCTTCGAGGTTGCGCTGCAGGCACCGGCATCGCAGATGCGCGAGGATGCGGCTTACGGGCAGAGCCTCGCCTATCTCAGAGCCGGCCTGACCAACAAGGCCGCCGTTGCCGCCACGAGGTCCAAGCAAAGCCGAGGCCGCGTCGAGGAGTTGCAGAGCGCGATCCTTGCCGATCGCGCGATCGCCGCCTTCGACGCCAAACGCTACCGTGAAACGTTGATCTTCCTCGATCAGCTCGGGCAGATCTCGACCCAGCGGACGGACCTGATGGTGTTGCGCGGCTACGCCTACCTCAATCTCAAGCGCTACGCCGAGGCGCGGCGCATTTTCGAAGCGGTTGCCGCCACCGGCAATCGCGACGCGCAGCGCGCGCTTGCCGACGTCAGCAAGGCGCAGGAAATCTGGCCGAACAAATAAACGCGGCAAGCGCCAATCCGTCGTGATGTGGCGGCCGCCTTGCGGCTGAGCTGCAAAGAGCGCTGCGCGCAGTGGATGCATCGCCAACCGCTTCCAAACTTTGCAGATCGTGCTTTGCGCATTTCCTCTTTGGAAGGAAATTAGCAAGGCGCGGTGCTATCGTCGCTCGACATCGCGGCATTGATATCATTGCAATCGCCGCCTTGCGCGTAGAGGATGGAGCGCAGACGAGCCGGTTGGTGGTGAGGAGATCGCCGACGGGGTCGAGGGGAGGAGACGAGAGATGTTTCAAGGCGGATTGAGCTTCGCGCTCGGCGAGGACATTGAAGCGTTGCGCGACAGCGTGCGGCGTTTCGCGACCGAGCGCATAGCACCGCTGGCGGACGAGACCGACCGCAGCAACGCGTTCCCGACGCCGCTCTGGCGCGAGATGGGCGATCTCGGTCTGCTCGGCATCACCGCGGACGAAGCCTATGGCGGGGCTGGAATGGGCTATCTCGCCCATTGCGTCGCCATGGAAGAAATCAGCCGGGCGTCCGCATCGGTGGGTTTGAGCTACGGCGCGCACTCCAATCTCTGCGTCAACCAGATCAGCCGCAACGGCAGCGAGGCGCAGAAGGCACGCTACCTGCCCAAGCTGATCTCGGGCGAACATGTCGGCGCGCTCGCCATGTCCGAGCCGGGCGCCGGCTCCGATGTCGTTTCGATGTCGCTGCGCGCCGAAAAGCGCGGTGACGCTTACGTCCTCAACGGCGGCAAGATGTGGATCACCAACGGCCCGGATGCGGATGTGCTGGTCGTCTACGCCAAGACCGATCCCGGCGCTGGCCCGCGCGGGATTACCGCATTCCTGGTCGAAAAGGGCTTTGCCGGGTTCTCGACCGGCCAGAAGCTCGACAAGCTCGGCATGCGCGGCTCCAACACCTGCGAGCTGATCTTCCGCGATTGCGAAGTGCCGGCGGAAAACATTCTCGGCAGCGAGGGCGGTGGCGTGCGGGTGCTGATGTCCGGCCTCGACTATGAACGCGTCGTCCTGTCCGCCGGACCGCTCGGCATCATGGCCGCCTGTCTGGATGTCGTCGTCCCCTATCTGCACGAGCGCAAGCAGTTCGGTCAGGCGATCGGGGAATTCCAGCTGATGCAGGGCAAGCTTGCCGACATGTACGTGACGGCAAATGCGGCGCGGGCCTATGTCTATGCCGTGGCGGCCGCCTGCGATCGTGGTGAGACCACGCGCAAGGATGCGGCCGGATGCATCCTCTATGCGGCCGAGAAGGCGACGGCGCTGGCGCTCGAAGCCATTCAAGCGCTCGGCGGCAATGGCTATACGAACGACTACCCGGCCGGCCGGCTGCTGCGCGACGCAAAGCTCTATGAGATCGGTGCCGGCACCAGCGAAATCCGCCGTATGCTGATCGGCCGCGAACTGTTCACCGAGACCAGATAGCGTCCGACAGCACTGCCAAAGCCGCAATCAGCCTCGATCGAATGAGGACGCCATGACCGTTCTGAAATCCCACATCTCGACATCGTCCGAAGCGTTCAAGGCCAATCAGGTGGCGATGGCCGAAGCGATCACGACCGTGGAGGATGCCGTCAAGCTTGCAGCTGGCGGTGGCGGCGAAACGGCGCGCGAGCGCCATGTGGGTCGCGGAAAGCTTCTGCCGCGCGACCGGGTGGCGACGCTGATCGATCCTGCAACGCCGTTCCTCGAGATCGGCTCGACCGCCGCGCACGGCATGTATAACGGCGACGCGCCGGCGGCCGGCCTGATCACCGGCATCGGCCGCGTTTCCGGCCGCGAGTGTATGATTGTCTGCAACGACCCGACCGTCAAAGGCGGGACCTACTACCCGATGACGGTCAAGAAACACCTGCGCGCGCAGGAGATCGCCGCCGAAAATCAGCTGCCCTGCATTTATCTGGTCGATTCCGGTGGTGCCAACCTGCCGAACCAGGACGAGGTCTTTCCCGATCGCGACCATTTCGGCCGCATCTTCTACAACCAGGCCAACATGTCGGCGGCCGGCATTCCGCAGATCGCCGTGGTCATGGGGTCATGCACGGCAGGCGGCGCCTACGTGCCGGCGATGTCCGACGAAACGATCATCGTCGAGGGCCAGGGCACGATCTTCCTCGCCGGGCCGCCGCTGGTCAGGGCAGCAACCGGCGAAGTGGTTTCGGCCGAGGATCTTGGCGGCGCCGACGTGCATACGCGCCTGTCCGGCGTTGCCGATCATATGGCGCGCGACGATGCCAATGCGCTGGCGCTTGCCCGCCGGTCGGTCGCGGCCCTCAACCGCCGCAAGCCGATGTCGGTGGAACTGCAAAGCCCCGAGCCACCGCTTTATGATCCGCAGGAGATCGCCGGCATCGTGCCGGCGGACCTGCGAACGCCCTACGATATCCGCGAAGTCATCGCCCGGATGGTCGACGGCTCCCGCTTCGACGAGTTCAAGGCGCGCTACGGGACGACGCTCGTCTGCGGCTTCGCCCATGTGCATGGCGTTCCCGTCGGCATCATCGCCAACAACGGCGTGCTGTTTTCCGAATCAGCACTGAAGGGCGCGCATTTCGTCGAGCTGTGCACCCAGCGCCGCATCCCGCTCGTCTTCCTGCAGAACATCACCGGCTTCATGGTCGGCCGCAAATACGAGACCGAAGGCATCGCCAAGCACGGCGCCAAGCTGGTGACGGCGGTGGCGACGGCGCAGGTGCCGAAGATCACCATGCTCGTCGGCGGCTCGTTCGGCGCCGGCAATTACGGCATGTGCGGGCGCGCCTTCTCGCCGCGGTTCCTGTGGACCTGGCCGAACAGCCGGATTTCGGTGATGGGCGGCGAACAGGCGGCCGGCGTGCTGTCGACGGTTCGCGGCGAGGCACTGAAGCGCGCGGGCACGCCCTGGAACGAGGAAGAGGAGGCGAAGTTTCGCCAGCCGGTGCTCGACCTGTTCGAACGCCAGAGCCACCCGCTCTATGCCTCGGCCCGGCTCTGGGACGACGGTGTCGTCGACCCGCGCAAGAGCCGCGACGTGCTGGCGCTTTCACTTTCGGCAGCGCTCAACGCGCCGATCGAAGAGACGCGTTTCGGCCTGTTCAGAATGTAGGAGATCGCGATGAAGCGCGAGAACGTCAATGCCGGCAATGCACCCCAGCCCCGCGGCGGCTATTCACAGGCCGTCAGGCTCGAGAATTTCGAGCGGCTGGTTTTTGTCAGTGGCCAGGTGCCGCTTGATGCCGAAGACAAGTTGCCTGACGGTTTCGAGGCGCAGGCGCGCCAGGTCTGGCGCAACATCGACGCCCAGCTGATGGCGGCCGGCATGAGCAAGGCCGATATCGTCAAGGTCACGGTCTTTCTCGCGGATCGCAGCCATACCATGGCCAATCGTGCGGCCCGTGCGGAATATCTCGGCGCGCTGGCACCGGCCATGTCGGTGGTCATCGCCGGTATCTTCGATACGAGCTGGTTGCTCGAAGTCGAAGTGATCGCGGCACAATAGGGCGGGCAAAATGCCGATGTTTTCCAAGCTTCTGATCGCCAATCGTGGAGAAATCGCCTGCCGTGTCATCCGCACGGCGCAGCGCCTGGGAGTCAGGACTGTCGCGGTCTATTCCGACGCCGACGTCGATGCGCTGCATGTGCGGCTTGCCGACGAGGCCATTCGCATCGGGCCGGCGGCGGCGTCCGAAAGCTACCTGTCGATCGAGAAGATCGTGGCTGCGGCCCGGTCCGTGAACGCCGACGCCATCCATCCCGGCTACGGCTTCCTGTCGGAGAACGCGAACTTCGCCGAGGCGGTCGAAGCGGCCGGTTTGATCTTCGTCGGTCCGTCGCCGGCCGCCATTCGCGCCATGGGCCTGAAGGATGCGGCCAAGGCGCTGATGGAGCAGGCGGGTGTTCCCGTCGTGCCCGGCTACCACGGCGACGAGCAGGAACCGTCCTTCCTTTCGCAGCGGGCCACTGAGGTCGGCTACCCGGTGCTGATCAAGGCGCGGGCCGGCGGCGGCGGCAAGGGCATGCGCAAGGTTGAAGAGCCGCGCGAATTTCCAGCTGCCCTTGAGGCTGCGCGTCGCGAGGCGCAAGCCGCCTTCGGGGACAGCGCGGTGCTGATCGAGAAATACCTGACCAAGCCCAGGCACATCGAGGTCCAGGTCTTCGGCGACCGGCACGGCAACATCCTGCACCTGTTCGAGCGCGACTGCTCGCTGCAGCGCCGCCATCAGAAGGTGATCGAGGAAGCACCGGCGCCGGGCATGACGGCGGAGGTACGTCGGGCGATGGGCGAGGCGGCGGTCAAGGCGGCGCGCGCCATCGGCTATGTCGGCGCCGGCACGGTCGAGTTCATCGCCGACGTGACCAATGGTCTCTGGCCGGACCAGTTCTATTTCATGGAGATGAACACCCGGCTCCAGGTGGAGCATCCTGTCACCGAGGCGATCACCGGCATCGACCTCGTCGAATGGCAGTTGCGCGCCGCCGTCGGAGAGGCGCTGCCCAAGCGCCAGAACGAAATTGCCATCGATGGCTGGGCGTTCGAGGCGCGGATCTATGCGGAGGATCCGACGCGCGGCTTTCTGCCGGCAACCGGCCGACTGGCAACGCTCGACTTTCCCGCCGATGGCGTGCGCGTCGATGCCGGCGTTCGGCAGGGCGATATCATCACGCCGTTTTACGACCCGCTGATCGCCAAGCTGATCGTGCACGGCCCCAGCCGCTCGGCAGCGCTGGCCCGGCTGGAGAATGCGCTCAGGGCCTGCCGTATCGGCGGCACCATCACCAATCTCGACTTTCTCGCCCGGCTCGCGGCCGAACCGGAGTTTCGCGCCGGCCGGCCGGACACCGGCCTGATCGACCGTTCGATCGATCAACTGACCATGCCGGTCGTGCCGGGCGACGAGGCGCTGGCGCTGGCGGCCATCGCCGCCACCGGCGTGCTGCAGCCGGCAAGATCGGACGACCCCTGGTCGTCCCTCGGCCATTGGCAGATCTGGGGTGACGCGCATCGAAGCGTTGCCGTCGAACATGCCGGCGGCCGATCGGTCGTCACGCTTGCGGCCCGTGGGCGTGATCAATTCGCGGTCAGGGCAGGCGACAGCACCTTGCCGGTGCTTGTGCTCGATCGGCTTGACGACGGCGCCCGCGTGGAAATCGCCGGCGAGCAACGGGTTTTCCGCTTCCTGCGCGAAGGGGAGACGATCACGCTTTTCGTCGGCGGCGAGACCTTCGTTCTTCGCCTTCCCGATGCGCTCGCGATGGCCCATTCCGATGAGGCCGCGCAAGATGAGCTGACTGCGCCGATGCCGGGGATCGTCAAGCTCATTCATGTCAGCGCCGGTGACGTGGTGACCAAGGGTCAGCCCCTCGCGGTGATGGAGGCGATGAAGATGGAGATGACCCTGGCGGCGTCCCGCGACGGCGTCGTCGAGACCGTTCTGATTGCGCCTGGCGAACAGGTCAGCGCCGGGGCAATCCTCGTTGTGCTGAAGCCGGAGGGCGCCGAATGAGCGTGCCGGAGCATGTGACGCTGGTCGAAATGGCGCCGCGCGACGGACTGCAGAACGAAAAGCGGCTGGTGGACAATGCCGACAAGATCCGCCTCGTCGATCTACTGTCTGAATGCGGCTATCAGCGCATCGAAGTGACAAGTTTCGTCAGTCCGAAATGGGTGCCGCAGATGGCCGATGCGTCTGCGGTCATGGCCGGGATAAAGCGTCGGCCGGGCACCCGCTATGCCGTGCTGACGCCGAACATGCAGGGCTTCGAGGCAGCGCGCTTGGCAAAAGCCGACGAGGTCGCGATCTTCGCTTCGGCATCGGAGACCTTCTCTGAGAAGAACATCAATTGTTCGATCGCCGAAAGCATCGAGCGCTTTCGCCCCGTCGCCGAAGCCTGCCGCGCCCATACCATGCCGTTGCGGGGCTATGTCAGCTGCGTCGTTGAATGCCCCTATGAGGGCCGGGTTGCGCCGCAGAGCGCCGCTCGGGTCGCCGCGGAGTTGATGGCACTCGGCTGTTACGAGGTCAGTCTCGGCGATACGATCGGGCGCGGCACGCCCGAGGCCGTGGACGCTATGCTGGCAGCAGTCCTTGAGCATGTTTCGTCCGGGCAATTGGCCGGGCATTTCCACGATACGTCGGGCCGGGCGCTGGACAATATCGCGGTCGCGCTCGAGCGCGGCCTGCGCGTCTTCGACGCATCGGCGGGGGGGCTCGGTGGCTGCCCCTATGCGCCGGGCGCTGCCGGCAATGTCGATACGCTCGCGGTCAATGCCTTTGTCACCGGGCGCGGGTTTTCAACCGGATTGGATGCGACGCGGCTCGAAGCAGCCGCCGCCTTCGCGCGTACGCTGAGGAGTGCCGCCTGATGTTCGAAACGATCCGGTATGGCGTCGATGAAAGGGGTGTCGCCCGGCTGACATTGGCGCAACCACAGAAGCACAATGCGCTTTCTGCCGTCATGATCAGCGAATTGACCGCGGCGGCCGAGCGCCTGTCGGGCGATGTTGCCGTGCGCGTCGTGATACTCGACGCCGAGGGCCGCAGCTTCTGCGCCGGCGGCGATCTCGGCTGGATGCGCGAGCAGTTCGATGCGGATCGCCCGACCCGCATCGCGGAGGCGACGCGCCTGGCACTGATGTTCAAGGCGCTGAACGAGATTGCCAAACCGGTCATCGCCCGGGTGCACGGCAATGCCTTCGGTGGCGGCATCGGCCTGATGAGCGTCTGCGATGCTGTCGTTGCGTCGGCCGATGCGCGGTTCGGCCTCACGGAGACCCGGCTGGGCCTGATCCCGGCGACCATCAGTCCCTATGTCGTCGCCCGCATTGGCGAGGGCAAGGCACGGCCGCTGTTCATGTCGGCGCGTCTGTTCGGAGCAGAAGAGGCGAGGGAGGCGGGTCTCGTTACGGCGATTGCAGCATCAGATGCGCTGGATGCGGCGATGGCGGCCGAGGTCGAGCCCTATCTGCAGACGGCGCCCGGCGCCACGGGACGGGCAAAGCGGCTTGCGCGGTCGCTTGGGCAACCGATCACCGATGCGACCATTGCCGCCACGATCGAGCAGCTTGCCGATTGCTGGGAAAGCGACGAGGCGCGCGAAGGCTTGGCCGCCTTCTTCGAACGGCGCGAACCCGCCTGGCGGCAGCCGCCGCGCGGCTGATGCAGCGCGTTTCAACCCATCACCCATTGCGTCAGCAGCAGGCGAGGTTCTCGGAATAGGCCCTCAGATCACCTTGCCGGGGTTGAGGATGCCTTTCGGGTCGAGCGCGCGCTTGATGCGGCGCATGACGTCGAGTTCGGCATCGCTGCGCGAATGGCCGAGGAAATCCCGCTTCAACGTGCCGATCCCGTGTTCGGCCGAGATCGAGCCGCGATAGCGGCGAACGATATCGTAGACGATGCCGTCGACCGCATGTTGGGTATGTGCATCGCTTCCCGGCGTGGAAAACGCGATGTGCAGATTGCTGTCGGCGACATGGCCGAAGAAGGAGATATGCGCGTCGGGAAATCCGGCGGCAAGCGCCCCGCCGCATTCCCTAGCAAAGCGGCCGATCTCCCCGATCGGCAGGCTGACGTCGAGATTGATCAGCCCCGGCAGCAGGCGGTCCATCGCATGTCCTTCGCGGACCTGCCAGAACAGCCGGCTTTCCTTCTCCGACTGCGCGATGAGGGCGTTGGCGATGAGATCGTCTTCGAGCGCGGCTCCGAGAAAATTCTCGAAATCCGCGCCGTCTTCGTCGTGGCCCTGGACGTCCTGCTCGACGATCACAGCGAAGGCGGGGGCTGCCTCGAAGAAGCGTTGGCCCTCCGCCTCGCAGTTGAAGCGAAAATAGCTGTCCCACATGGCCTCGAAGGCCGACAGGCCCGGCAGGCCCCTTTGCGCCCGCACCAGGAAGGCGACCACCTGATCGTAGCTCTCAAGCGCACACAGCGCCGTCAGCCGGCCAGCCGGTCGCGGCTTAAGCCGCAGCACGGCACGGGTGATGACGCCGAGTGTGCCTTCCGAGCCGATGAAATACTGGCGCAGGTCGTAACCGGTGTTGTTCTTGATCATCTTGCTGAGCGAAGACAGGACCGTGCCGTCGGCAAGCACGACTTCGACCCCGAGAACGTTGTCGCGGGTGACGCCGTGCGCGATGACGCGGATGCCGCCGGCATTGGTGGCGAGATTGCCGCCGATCTGGCAGGAGCCGCGCGCTCCAAGGTCGATCGGCAGCAGGAAACCGGCATCGTCGGCAGCGCTCTGGGCCACTTCGAGCGGGGTGCCGGCCAGAACGGTGATGGTTGCCGAAAGTGGATCGATTTCCTCGACGCCCGAGAGGCGCTCAAGCGAGAGTGAAATCGTGTCTTCGCCGGGGTTGGCGCCGCCGGCAAGGCCGGTTAAACCGCCCTGCACCACGACCGTCTGGTCATGGGCATTGCAGATGCGAAGTGCGGTTGCGACCTCATCTGTGTTCGCTGGGCGGATGACGGCCTTGGGCAGATGGCGCCCGGTCAGGCTGGCGTCGCTGCGATAGCGTTCACCGATGCCAGCGCCGGTCAACACGGCATCGCCGAGCGCCTGTTTCAGGTCTTCAATCACGGACATGCGCCCAACCTCCCGCTTCCAGCATCACCTCAGACGCTGTAGCGCATCTCGGCGGAAACGGGAATTGGGAGATCGCCCGGCGAAAAGGCTCTCAGGTGCCGGTGCGCGCCAGTTCGAATGGTTGCGGCTGCGGGTCGGCCTCGACTGCCGGGCCTTCGGCCTCGACCACAGCGGCGTGATCCCTATACAGCTTCCACTTTGTGGGTCTGAATGCGACCCTTGCGCGGTCCTGAGTTGTCGTGCGTTCGGGCGGCAGCTCGATTTCGGCATGGGGGTGGTTGCGGCCGAGGTCGATTTCGAGATGGCGGGTGCCGGCGACGCGGCGGCTGGCGATGACCAGGCCGGCGAGACAGCCGCCACATCCGTCGATCAGCTCGATGTCGTGCGGGCGGAAGTAGAGCGTGGCCGGGCCGTCGGGCTCGCTCGGGGCGCGCAGGCCGATCGGCCGGTCCTCGAACCAGATCTCGCCGTTCGACAGTGTGACGGCCAGCGCATTCGACTGGCCGATGAAGCCGAAGACGAAGGGCGAGACCGGATGATCGTAGATCTCGTCGGGCGTGCCGACCTGTTCGATCGCGCCCTTGCTCATCACCACGACCCGGTCGGCAAGTTCCAGCGCCTCTTCCTGGTCGTGGGTGACGAAGATGGTGGTGTGGCCGGTGCGGTCGTGGATCTCGCGCAGCCAGCGACGCAGTTCTTTTCTCACCTGCGCATCGAGTGCGCCAAAAGGCTCGTCGAGCAGAAGCACGTTGGGTTCGACCGCCATGGCGCGGGCGAGCGCCACGCGCTGGCGCTGGCCGCCCGACAGCTGCGCCGGATAACGCTTCTCAAGGCCCGAGAGCTGGACGAGATCGAGCAGGTCGAGGGCGCGCTTGCGGATTTCTGCGGCCGGCGGCCGGCGATTGGATGGCCTGACCTTGAGGCCGAACGAGACATTGTCGAGCACGGTCATATGCCGGAACAGGGCATAGTGCTGGAAGACGAAGCCGATGTTGCGCTCCTGCACGGTCTTTTGCGAGGCATCGTCGTCGCCGAAGAAGATTGTGCCGTCGGTCGGGCTTTCGAGGCCGGCAACGAGGCGCAGAAGCGTCGTCTTGCCGGAGCCGGACGGGCCCAAGAGCGCGATCAGCTCGCCCGAGCGGATGTCGAGCGAGACGTTGTCGAGCGCCGGAAAGCGGCCGAATTCCTTGCGTATGTTCTGAACGCGGACTTCCATGACGATCCGGACCTTTCAATGCCTGCGGCTGGCGGCGATCTCGGCGCTGTAGCGAAGCTCGAGCGCCGATTTCAAGACGAGGGTGACCAGCGCCAGCAGCGCCAGCAACGTCGCCACCGCAAAGGCGGCGACGAAGTTATATTCATTATAGAGGATTTCCACCTGCAACGGCATGGTGTTGGTCTGGCCGCGGATATGGCCCGAGACCACCGACACCGCCCCGAACTCGCCCATGGCGCGGGCGTTGCACAAGAGCACGCCGTAAAGCAGCCCCCATTTGATGTTGGGCAGCGTCACATGCCAGAAGGTCTGCCAGCCGGACGCGCCCAGGGACAGCGCCGCCTCCTCGTCGCTGGTGCCCTGTTCCTGCATCAACGGGATCAGCTCGCGGGCAACGAAGGGGAAGGTGACGAAGACGGTCGCCAGCACCAGCCCCGGCACGGCAAACAGGATCTGGATGCCATGGCTCTGCAGCCAGGGGCCGAGCAGACTGTGGGAGCCGAACAGAAGCACGAAGACGAGGCCGGAGATGACGGGCGAGACCGAAAACGGCAGGTCGATCAGCGTCGTCAGGAAGGCCTTGCCCTTGAACTCGAACTTGGCGATCGCCCAGGCGGCGGCAACACCGAAGACGAGGTTGAGCGGCACGGCGATGGCCGCCACGATCAGCGTCAGGCGGATGGCGGAAAAGGTCTCGGCATCGCCAAGGGCCGAAAGGAACTCGGCCGGCCCCTTGCGCAGCGCCTCGGTAAAGACGGCGGCCAGCGGCAAAAGCAGGAACAGGCCGACGAAGGCGAGCGCTGCCACGATCAGGCTTACCCGCGCAAAGCGGCTTTCCGAGGTGGCGGCGCGCACGTGCCGGGAGGCGGCATGCTGGGAGACGGCAGCGGCATCAGGCGACATAGACATATCTCCGCCGGCTCCAGGCCTGGATCGAGTTGATGACGAGCAGCATGGCAAAGGAGATGATCAGCATCACCGCGGCGATGGCGGTGGCGGCGGGATAGTTGAACTCCTCCAGCCTGATGACGATCAGGAGCGGCGCGATCTCGGAGACATAGGGCAGGTTGCCGGCAATGAAGATCACCGAGCCGTATTCGCCGACGCCGCGGGCAAAGGCGAGCGCAAAGCCGGTGAGCCCGGCCGGCAGCAATCCCGGCAGCAACACTCGGCTGATCGTCTGGAAGCGGCTGGCGCCAAGGGTGGCGGCTGCCTCCTCTACCTCCTTGTCGATCTCTTCCATGATCGGCTGCACCGTCCTGACGACGAAGGGCAGGCCGACGAAGATGAGGGCGATGACGATGCCGGCGGGCGTAAAGGCGATCTTGATGCCGAGCGGGGCCAACAGCGAGCCGATCCAGCCGTTCGGGGCATAGAGCGTGGCGAGCGCAATGCCGGCGACCGCCGTCGGCAGCGCAAACGGCAGGTCGACCATGGCATCGATCACCCTTTTGCCGGGGAAGCGATAGCGCACCAGCACCCAGGCGAGGATGACGCCGAAGACGAGATTGACGATGGCCGCGACAAAGGCCGTGCCGAAACTGATCTTCAGCGCGTTCAAGGTGCGGGTGTCGAGCGCCAGCGTGATGAACTGCGACCATCCCAGGCTGCTGGAGCGCCAGACGAGCCCCGACAGCGGGATCAGAATGATCAGCACCAGCCAGAACAGCGTGATGCCCAGCCCCAGGCCGAAGCCCGGAAGCACACTCGGCTGACGAAACCGCCAGCGCCTGATGTCGCCATGCCCGCTCAAATCAAAACCACCCTCTCCATAGACCAGGCCGAAGCCCGGTTGTCCTTCAAGACCCGCATTCCCCATGCGGGCTCGACATGGCAACCGGCCGGATCGAATGGTCCGGCCGGTTGTTTCACTTCATCGACAGGGTCGATTATTGGCCGGGCTTGTAGATCTGGTCGAACACGCCACCGTCGCCGAAGAACTTCGGTTGCGCTTCCTTCCAGCCGCCAAAGACCTCGATGGTCACGAGCTTGAGATCACCAAATCGCGCGACATCCTTCGGGTCGGCAGCTGCCGGCTTGAACGGACGATAGTAGTGCTTGGCCGCGATCTTCTGGCCGGCGTCGCTGTAGAGGTAACCGAGATAGGCTTCGGCGACCTTGCGCGTGCCCTTGGCATCGACATTGCCGTCGACGAGGGCGACCGGCGGCTCGGCCTTGATCGAGATCGACGGAGTGACGATGTCGAAATTGTCGGGGCCGAGTTCTTCAAGCGAAAGGTAGGCCTCGTTTTCCCAGGCGAGCAAAACGTCGCCAAGGCCACGCTGCACGAACGTCGTGGTCGAACCACGCGCACCGGTATCGAGCACCGGTACGTGTTTGAACAGCTCGGTGACGAATTCCTGCGCCTTGCCGTCGTCACCGCCATTGGCAGCGCGGGCATAGGCCCAGGCGGCCAGGAAGTTCCAGCGCGCGCCGCCCGAGGTCTTCGGGTTCGGCGTGATCACCTGGATGTCAGGCTTGACCAGATCGCCCCAGTCCTTGATGCCCTTCGGGTTGCCCTTGCGCACCAGGAAGACGATCGTCGACGTGTAAGGGGCGCTGTTGTTTTCGAACTTGGTCTTCCAGTCCGCCGGGATCTTGCCGGTTTCCTTGGCGATCGCGTCGATATCCGCTTCGAGCGCCAGGGTGACGACATCGGCCTGCAGGCCGTCGATCACGGAGCGCGCCTGTTTGCCGGAGCCGCCATGCGATGTCTGGATCGTCACGGTTTCGCCGGTGTCCGCTTTCCACTTTTCAGCGAAAGCGGCGTTGAAGTCCTTGTAAAGTTCACGTGTCGGGTCATAGGACACGTTCAGGATCGTCGTGTCGGCAAAAGCCACACTTGCAGCGCCAAGCTGCAGGCCTCCGACTACAATTGCCAGTCCCACAATTCCGGTAATTCGTCCAAAGCCCATCTCGACCTCCATCGGTTACCAGATAAAACTATCAATTTAATCGACTGCTTCAACGCAAACGGATGATGCCGGACGTGGTTATCAGGAAAAGTCCTATCGTTATTGCGCCCATTTAAGGAACGGTTTGCCCAACGCCCGTGTGGTCGCCGATCTCCTGTCCAGGCGAACCGGCCGGAGAATATCATGGCTCCTTTTCAAGTGCGCATGAAATTTGGGGTGATTGCATCGGTCAGCCGACCGTCGAGCGTGCCGAGGCGGGCGCCTATCGATGCTGATAGTCGCATGAAACCCCGCGCGGGCATCGGGGAGATTGGGGCGGGCGGTTTCGGCGCCCGCCATCGGCAAGTCGTCTAAAGCACGTGGCCGCGCGCGACGATCGGCCAGATCGCCTTGGGTTCGTCGCCGTCGACGATGTGGACGGCATCGACCATGTTCGTAACGACGCAGGCATGATTGGGGACGATGCGCAACTGCTGGCCGACCTTAAGATCGATCGCGCCGTCGGTCACCAGCCGGCCGTGTTCCTCTGAGAGCTGGTCGATGCGGATGTCGTCGCGGCCGAGCACGTGGCCATAGCCGGTCAGGCCGAGGAGATCGGCGGTCAGCACCTTGCTGCCGGCATCGATGATGGCGCGGTGCGGCGAGGGCACCGAGACGACGGTGGCAAGGACGGTCAACGCGCAGTCGTCCCAGGTGGCAACGCCGCGCGAAACGAGGGAGCGATCGTTGTAGATGTAGGTGCCGGGTCGGTATTCGGTCGCAACCGGCGCGCCGGCCGCATGCATCATGCTCGGTGAGCCGCCGGAGGTGACGGCCGGAACGGCGATGCCATCGGCCTCGATCAGGCGCTTGGCCTCGCTCATGAAGGCCTGGACCTTGCCTTCGCCGGCAACTGGCGGGTAGGTCATCAGCCCGGCAAATTCGATGCCGCCGGCGTCATGGATGCGCCGGGCGAGCCTTGCTGCCTCCGCGGGCGACCCAACCCCGCACCGATCCGCGCCGGTGTTGCACTCCACGAAAACACGCATCGGTTTGTCGCCCGTTGCGAAATGGGCGGACAGGCCGTCGATGACAGTCTCGTTGTCGGCGACGACGGCCAGCGCGATGCGCTGGTTGAGGCGTTGCAGGCGCTCGAGCTTGGGCGTGCCGAGGATGTTGTAGGTAATGAGCACATCCTTGATGCTGTCGCTGCCGTCCACCATCGCTTCTGCCTCGGTGACCTTCTGGCAGGTGATGCCGACTGCACCGGCCTCCAGTTGCAATCGGGCCATCTGCGGCAGCTTGTGCGTCTTGATATGGGGCCGAACCCGGATGCCGTGGGCGTCCGCGTAATCCTGGAACGTGCGGATGTTGCGCTTGGCAATCTCGATGTCCACCAGCACGGCGGGGGTTTCGATCGGCATGGGCATCGCTCGCGAGTTCCTTCTGTCGGGCGCAATATAAGACGAAGCTACATCATCCTCCCTTGACAAGTTATGACCGCGGAATCCGGTCCGTCAATCCATTATTCCGGATTTGAGTGCGTTATAATGGAATGCCTTGACGGCGTCGTCTCGTCAGTCACATCCATGACCAGCGCCGCATTGCCGACGCAGAGGATCCAAGCGGAAACGCCGAGAGATAAACCAGCATTTGGTGCCCGCCGCTCAGGTTGCGGCTTGTGGCCCCAGTTCTCCAATAGCCCGGAAAGTGCGACGGGCGCCCTTGGTGGACAGGCGTTCGAAGACCGCCTCCAGGCCGGCCATCCGTCCTTTAGTGTCGGAAACCTGCTCGAAATTGCGGAAATCCGCCTCGCTTGCCCATTCGACGATGGCGCAGACGGAGCTGCCGTCGGTATTGGCAAGAAAGCGGGCTGAGACGAAGCCGGGATAGGACGCGACCCAATCCTCCTGGATGCGCGCAAACGCGGTTGCGATCTCGGGCTGGCTTTCGACGCCGGAGGCGTTGTAGTCGATCACAGAAAAGAAGTGGCTCAACGGTTTCATCGCGGTCCATACCCCTCATCGTAGGGCCGCAGACTACGCACGGATCGTCGATGCACGCAATGATGGCTTCAGCCTCAGCCTGCCAGCAGTGAGCGTCCGGTCTCCGGGTTAAACAGATGCAGGGCCTCATCGTCGAAGGCAAACTTTTGTTCGGTGTCGATGGCGAGGCGCGTGCGCGGCGGCAGGCATGCGGTGATGCGCTCGCCGCCGATACGGGCCGTGACCACCAGCTCAGGGCCGGTGAGTTCGACGACCTCGACACGCGCCGTCAGCAGCGGCGTGCGCGCATCCGGGCCTGCAAGGTGCAGTGCTTCGGGGCGGATGCCGACCTTGACGCGCTGGCCATTCGAAACCCTGCCGTGAAAGCGCGGCGGAAGGGCGATCGGTGCGCCGCCCCCGACGCGCAAGCCGTCCTCTGCCGCAACGGCTTCGAAAACATTCATCGGCGGCGAACCGACGAAGCCCGCGACATAGAGGGTGGCCGGGCGGTCGTAGATCTCTTCCGGCGTGCCGAGCTGTTCGATGCGCCCGTCGCGCATGACCGCAATGCGGGTGGCAAGCGTCATCGCCTCGATCTGGTCGTGGGTGACATAGACCACTGTCGTCTTCAGCAATTGGTGCAGGCGCTTCAGCTCCGTGCGCATCTCCATGCGCAGCTTGGCGTCGAGGTTGGACAGCGGCTCGTCGAAAAGGAACACTTGCGGATTGCGCACCAGGGCCCGGCCGATGGCGACGCGCTGGCGCTGGCCGCCCGAAAGTTGGGCCGGCCGGCGCTCAAGCAGGTTTTCGATCTGCAGCAGCCTTGCCGTCTCGTTGACGGCCTTCTCCCGCTCGGCCGCCGGGACCTTGCGCATTTCCAGGCCAAAACCGATGTTGCGGGCGACGCTCATGTTCGGATAGAGCGCGTAGGACTGAAATACCATGGCGATGTCGCGGTCCTTGGGGTGCACGCCGACGATCGAGCGCGTACCGACGCGGATGTCGCCGCCACTTGGTTCGGCGAGGCCGGCGATGATGTTGAGCAGGGTCGACTTGCCGCAGCCCGACGAGCCCAGCAAAACGAGAAACTCACCGCTTTCGAGCGCGATATCGATGCCCTTCAGCGTTTCGACCTCGCCGTAGCGCTTGTGAATGTTGTGGATCTCAAGCGCGCTCATGCGGTCGTCTCCTGAAGAAAGGCGGATAGAGGGGGGCCATAGCTGCGCGGCAGCGTCGAGATCGCCTCGGAGGCGATGGTAACGCCAGTGCGCAGGCAGTCTTGAAGCGGCATGCCGGCGGCAAGGGCCGCCAGAAAGCCAGCGTTGAACACGTCGCCGGCGCCGATCGTGTCGATCACCCTGACTGTGGGGGCGGCAACGGAGACGATGTCGCCGGCCGGTCCGAGCGCCAGCGCCCCGTTCGGCCCGCGTTTGACGACGACGATCGCGTCTTCGGGCATATGCGTTTTCAGCGCGCGCGCGGCTTCCGCCGCATCGGCAAGGCCCGTGAGCGTCGTCGTCTCTACCTCGTTGAACAGCGCAAGCCGGCAGCGCTTCAGCCAGCCGATGGTCGCGGCGCAATTGGCCTCCGTCCAGCCGTCGAGTGGCCAGCCGGTGTCGAGCGCCACGTTGATGTCGTGCGCCTCGACCCAGTCGAAAAGGTCGTCATAGGCGGCGGTCAGTGCGTCGGTCAGGAACGCGCCGGCAAGCAGCGCCAGGCCGCCCCGTAGACGCTCTCCATCAAGCATGCCGCGGACTTCGTCGAAGGTGAACAACGGCAGATGCCCGCGGGTGGTGAAGAAGGTGCGCTCGCCGTCAGGATGGGTGATGCCGACCGACAGCGTCGTGCCGGCATTTTCAACCGGCCAGCCGCTCGCCCGCTCGGCAAAGGCGTCCTTCAGCCAGGTGCCGAACTGGTCGTTGCCGATGTTTGCGGCGATCGCATAATCGACGCCCAGCGATCCCCAGGCCAGCGCACTGTTGCCGGCGCAACCGCCGACACGCAACTCATCATGATCGACGATGATCTCGGTTCCGGCCTTCGGCCAGGGTGCCGCGGGTCCGAGGATAAGATCGACATTGACGTTGCCGATGACGATAAGTGGACGCATGCTTCATTCGCTCCGGGTGATCTTGGTCGAGCGGACCGGCGTTCCGGCGTCCGCGACGCGTGCCGCGGCAAAGGCGATCATGAACGATTGCGCCACCGGCAGCATCGCAAAGATCGCCGCCATGCCGAATGCGGGTTCGAAGGTAAGGGTGGTCACGCCGGGCACAGGCGCATCGCCGGAGGCATCGAAGACCACGACCGGTGAGCCGGCTTCGGCGGCCGAAACCGCCATGGCCGCAACGAGGCCTGCGGTCGCGTCCGCAGCGCGAAACAGCACGACGCCAACCGAAGGCCCGAGCATTTCCATCGGACCATGCCGCAACTGCCCGCCTTCGAGCGAGAAGCACGGCAGCCGCGACAGCTCGGTCAGGCCAAGGCCGATCGCTTCGGCAAGGCCCTGAAGCTGGCGGCCCGATGTCACGACGGAGCGGACGCCGGCAAGCGCTGCGAGCGCTGGTGCAGTTTCCGGCGCCTGCGGCGCTTCGATTGCGACAAGGGCCGCGGAGGCGTCGTCTCCGAGAGCGGCGAGGATCGAAAGGTGCAGTGCGTAGCTGATCGTCAGGCTGCGCGTCGCGGCGAATGCTTTTTCCGTGCCGCCGGCGCCAACCAGACAGGGCACGCTCCTTGCAAGCGAGGAACTGCCTTCGAGCGTCAGGCCGAATGTGTCAGCGGTCGCGCCATCGGTTTCGGCAAACCAGCGCAGCACTTCGGCGCTTTCTCCCGATTGCGAGGTGACGAGGATGGTCTTGCCGTCGATCGAAAGCGGCTGGCCCAATTGCTCGGACAGAGGCAGCGCGACCGCATCGATGCCGTGGGCGCGATAAAGCGGTTCAAGCGAACGGCCGACCGCATGTGAGCCGCCCATGCCGAGCAGCAGAAGCTTGCGCGTCGATTTCAGCGATGTCGCGATCCGCGCGGCGAGCGCTTTTGCGGAGTGGAACGACGCGACGGCGTCAGCGGCCTGGCGGGCCATCTCGCGATCGATTGCAATGAGCCCGGCCGGGCGGTTGGTTGTGTCGCTCATGGTCATCCCTTGACGCCGCCACTGGTGAGCCCGGAGATCAGGGCCTTTTGCATGACGAGACCGATCAGCACCGGCGGCAGGGCGGCAAGCACGCCGGCGGTTGCAATCAGCCCGTAGTCGGATACGCGGCCGCCGGCGAGATCGGCGATGGCGACCGTCAGGGTCTTGGCGCGCAGGTCGGAGGTGAACAGCAGCGCGTAGAAGAATTCGTCCCAGGCGAGCAGGAACGCAAAGAGCGCCGAGGTCGCCATCACGGGTGCGGCGAGCGGCAGGGTGATGATCCTCAGGATCTGGTCGAGCCTTGCGCCATCGATCATCGCGGCGCTCTCGATCTCCTTTGGAATGGCATCAAACCCGGATTTCAGCAGCCAGGTGGTGAAGGGCGCAAGAATGGTGAGATAGACGAGCGCCAGGCCGAACACCGAATTCAAGAGGCCGAGATAGGCAAGCCCCATATAGAGCGGCACGGCGAGTGCTACCGGCGGCAGCATGTAGGTGGCAATGACAGCGTAGAGCGACCAGGAGACGGAAGGCGTGCGCGACACGGCCCAGGCCGAGGGGATGGCAACGGCGATGGCGGCAAGCGTCGCCATGCCTGCGACCTTCAGGCTGTTGAAAAGCGAGGCGACGAAGGCGGCGCCTGCGCTGTTGTCGAGCGTGCTCAGCAGCACGCCATAGCGTGACAGGTCGATCTCGTCTGGCCACCAGTTGAGCGGTTTTGCCGAGAGGTCGGCGGCAGACGAGATGCTCATCACGAAGAGCCAGAGGACCGGCGCCAGAATGATGGCTGCCAGCAACAGGGCTGAACAGTAGACGAAGATCGTGAAGATCGGGCTCTGGCGTTCCATCAGGTGGCTCCTGCGGCTTTGCGCACCAGCGCGGCATAGGCAACGGCAAGGACCGTGACGAGCAGCGTGACGATCAGCGCCAGCGAGGCGCCGGAACCGGCGCGCTGGAAGGAGAAGGCCTCCTGGTAGACGAGGATCGACAATGTCCGCGTGCTGTTGGCCGGACCACCTCGCGTCATCACCCAGATGAGGTCGAAGACCTTGAACGCCTCGATCGTGCGCAGCACCAGCGCCACCAGCAGCGGGCCTGCCAGATAGGGCATGATCACGTAGCGGAAGCGGTTGAACGGGCCGGCGCCATCGACGAGCGAGGCGGCTGTGATATCGCGCGGCACGGCCTGGAGGGCGGCAAGCGCGATCAAGGCGACAAGCGGAAAATTCTTCCAGCAGTCGGCGATGATCAGCGCCGTCAGCGCCGAGCCGGGTTCGCCGAGCCAGGAGCGATAGCTGTCGATGAGCCCGATCTGCGTCAATGCAGCATTGAGTGCGCCGTATTCCGGATTGTAGATCAGCCGCCACAGCGTGGCGTTGACGACGGTCGGAAGCGCCCATGGCAAGATCATCAGCGCACGAAGCGCCGTGCGGCCACGGAATTGCTGGTTGAGCAGCAGTGCCGCGAGCACGCCGATCACCATTTCGGCGGTGACGGAGACCACTGCAAACCAGGTGGTGGTGACAAGGGCGCGCTGAAAATTCGAGCCGCCAAGCACCTTGGCGTAGTTGTCGAGGCCGACGAAGCTGCCTTCGGTGCCGACGAGCTTGGCGTCGGTGAACGAGAGCCTGACGCTGTCGATCAGCGGCCAGCCGATGACAGCGATCATGACCACGAGCAGCGGCAGCATCAGGAGCCACGCGCGCGTTGTTATCCAGGTACCGGACATGGGATGGAAACCTTATGGGCCGTCTACAGCGCCGCGCGTCCGACATGACGCGCATAGGACGTTGCTACGTTTTAAACCTGTCGCGCACTGCCTTAAAGCGATGCCGATTTAAGGAACTACGCCGCAGGTGGTCATGCTATTGCCGGCGGCAATGTCCCGGCAAGTCCCGGGCGGCGGAGCCACCCGGGAGGTCGAAGCCGTGGGATCAGAGACCGCTGTTTTCGGCGGCGGTCTTCAGCGCATCCTCGGCGGAAGCCTGGCCGAGCAGCGCTTCCTGGATCGCCTGCTGCAGGGCCGTCGAAAGCTCCTGATACTTCGGCGTCGTCGGGCGCGCATACATGGCGGCAAGACCGAGCTTGGCAGCGCCGATCAGCTCTTCCTGGCCCTTGGCGACAGCGGCGTCGTCATAGGACGAGGCCCAGATCGGCAGGCTGAGCTTGGCATAGGCATTCTGCGTCTGCTGCGACGTCATGTGGACGATGTACTTCCACGCTTCGTCCGGATGTTTGCTGGTCGTGGTGATGCCGAGGCCCATCGAACCGTTGACGGCCGAAACCTCGCTCTTGCCGGCGACACCGGGTGCCGGCACCACACCGACCTTGCCGGCGACCTTGCTTTCCTTCGGGTCGTTGGCGAGGTTGTACATGTAGGTCCAGTTGAGCGCGAAGGCGGCTTCGCCGTTCTGGAAGACCTTGCGGACGTCCTCTTCGAGGAATTCCTTCGAGTTCGGATTGGTGAGGCCCGATGAATAGCTCGTCACCATATAGTTGAGGGCGTCGAGGCCACCACCCGAGGTGAAGGCCGGCTTGCCGCCTTCGATGAACTTGCCGCCATAGGCACTGACCAGCGTGGTATAGTCGCAGATCGCGGCTTCCGCCTGCGACCAGCTCCATGCGATCGGCGTTGCAGCGAGGCCCTTGTCCTTGATGATCTTGGCCTGTTCCGTCAGTTCGTCCCAAGTCTTCGGCGGCGCCTTGATGCCGGCCTTCTCAAGCATTTCCTTGTTGTAGAACAGATATTTGGTGTCGAGGATCCACGGCATGCCGTAGCGCTTGGCGTCGTATTCGACCGTCGTCCAGGCGCCGGGCAGCACGCCCGACTTCATCTCGTCGGTGATGCGGTCGGTAACGTCGACGAGAACCTTGTTGGTGGCGTATTCCGCCGGCCAGATGACGTCGAAGAGCACGACGTCGTAGCCCCCGCCGGATCCCTGCGCCAGCACCGTCTTGTCGTGCAGGCCGTCATAGGGGACGAATTCGAGGTTTACCTTCACATCCGGATTGGCCTTGGTGAAGGCCTCGGTCATGGCGCGCACGTTGTCTTCGCTGTAGGCGGCCTGCGCCATGAAAAGTGCGTTGAGCGTGGTCTCGGCATAGGCGTGGCCGGCAAAGGACAGGCCGAGCAAGGTTGCGCTGAGCAGCGTGGTTTTAATGGATTTCAACATTCCTGCCTCCAATAACTGAGCGTTTCAGGTTTCACGGAACACCTCCCCGGTGGGCCGAATATGAGAAATCCGTCCGCAAGCGGACGGCCGTCGACATATCTGTCGGAGCGCTCGTGCGGCCTGTCGCCGTCACCTTCGTTCCCCGGAGCTCTTGCGGCTCCTTATTAAGTCAATTGTCTTGACTTATTTCTTGTTCAATATTCTAACAGTGTCAAGAGGGTTTTCAGCATGAATGATTTGCGCCCGATCCGGGCAAAGAGCGGCACCAACCAGGAAGGGACGAGCGCCCACAACCGCCGCGTCATGATCGACGCGCTGCGGCTGAACGGGCAGTTGTCCCGCGCCGATCTTGCCCGGGCGACGGCGCTGACGAAGCAGACGGTGTCGAACATCATCGAAGAGCTGGAGCGCGATGGGCTGGTGCAGTCGCTCGCAGCCGTGCGCAACGGCCGGGGACAGCCGTCGACGCCCTATCGTCTCGTTGCCGAGGGTGCCTTTGCCATCGGCCTGCAGATCGATCGGCACGTCACGCGCACCATTGCGGTCGATCTGGTCGGCACGGTTCTGGCGCGCGGCGAGGCCAACCTGCCGGCCGGGGGGCCGGCGACCGGGGTCAAGACCATTCTCGACCTGATCGAAAAGACAAGGCGGGACCTCGCTGCGGTCGCGCCGCAATCCGAGCAGCGCCTTGTCGGGCTCGGGGCGGCCATGCCCGGTCCATTCGGTATCGACGCGGATGTCGATGATCCCTGGATGATGGCGGCGTGGCAGAATTTTCCGCTGCTTGAAACGCTTGCCGCCGGCACTGGCCTGGACGTCGCGCTCCAGAACGATTCCGCCGCCGCAGCCACGGCCGAGCGTCTCGTCGGCGCCGCCCACGGCGTCGATCACGCGATCTGCATCTATCTCGGCTATGGTCTCGGTGCCGGGTTGATCCTTAATGGCGAGCTTTACCGCGGCGCAAACGGCAATGCCGGCGAGATCGGCATGATCCTCAGCCTGCCGCGCGGCGCGGCCAATGACGAGCGCACGCCGCTCGAATACCGCGTATCGATCGCGTCGCTCTGCAAGCTGCTTGAACTCGACCCGGCCGACCCGGATCTCTATGCCCACATCGATGCGGCCGTGATGGCCGAGGATGCCAGATTGCCCGGCTGGCTGGATACGGCCGTCTACGAATTGCGTGCGGCCGTGCAGGCGCTCGAAACGATCTTCGATCCGCAGACGGTGATCCTGTGCGGCGGACTGCCGCCAGGTCTTGCGCAACTGTTGACGGACACGATGCAACCGTTGCTGCCATCGCTCGCCGATCGCCGCGATCGCATCCTGCCGCGCCTGCAAGTCGGCTTTACCGACCCTTGGGCGGTCGCGATCGGGGCAGCCGCCGAGCCGATCAGCCGCACCTTCGATCCGCGCTTTTCCGCGATCCTCAAGACCCGCACCGCAGACATAGCCTGAAACGGGTGAGCGACGAAGGGTCGCCCGGGATCACGTCCTCGGCTCGTCCAGACGCGCAAGCTCGGCGTATTCCGCCGCCAGGAAATCGAGAAGCGCCCGCACCGACGGAAGCAGGCCGCGCCGCGACGGAAATGCGGCGTGAATAATGCCGGCCCGCGGCGCCCAGTCGGGGAGTACGTCGACCAGTGTCCCGTCCTTCAGGTCTTGCCTGGCGACCATGGCCGGCAGTTGCGTGACGCCGACGCCGTTCAATGCGGCAAGCCGCAGGGCCACCATGTCTTCTGTCACCAGACGTGGCTTGTGGCGCACGATGGCCGTGGCGCCATCGGGCCCTTCCAGGCGCCAGTCGTGCTCAAGACGGTTGGAATTCCAGGCCATGCTTGGAAACGCCGTGAGGTCGGCGGGGGTCAGCGGTCGGGTGCTTTTGCCGAGCAGCGTCGGGCTGGCGACCAGGCGCTGTGCGCTTTCGGCCAGCCTCTTGATGACCAGATCGCTTTCCTCCAGCGGGGGGAAGCGCACGCGGATGGCGATGTCGATGCCTTCGCGCAGGACGTCCACCTGCCGGTTGGTGCTCTCCAGCACCACCTCGACCTTCGGGCATCCGGCCATGAAGCGGGCGATCATGTCGCCGACCTGGAAATAGAGCACCGAGGAGGGGCAACTGACATGCACGACGCCCTGGGGCTCCGAGCGCGTCCGGTCGATCACCTCCTGTGCGGCTTCGGCTTCCACCAGCATGGCGACGCAATGGCGGTAATATTCCTTGCCGATATCGGTGACCACGAAGTGGCGCGTCGAGCGCTGGACAAGCCGGACGCCGAGCCGCTCTTCCAGCAGGCCGATGCGACGGCTGAGCCGTGAGCGGGGCATGTCGAGCTTGCGTGCGGCGGCGGCAAAGCCGTTCTGCTCGACGACATCGACGAAAAGCTTAAGATCGTTCAAGTCCTGCATGGTGATTTATTGTCCTATTGATAGGACACTATAGTCTGTTTTAGGCGTCTACCGCCAGATTTGTCACGAGAATATGTTCCTCCCAACGTCATCGCCTGTCACGCGATGCACAAGGAGAAACAGACATGCGCAAGATACTCGGCATCTTCGGAAACGCTAGGCAGCATTGGGTCGGCGATGGCTTCCCGGTGCGTTCGCTCTTGTCCCATGACAGTGTCGGCGAGCACGCAAGCCCCTTCCTGCTGCTCGACTATGCCGGCCCGACGGAATTTGCGCCCGCGGCACAGCCGCGCGGTGTCGGCGTACACCCGCATCGCGGCTTCGAAACGGTAACCGTCGTCTATCGCGGTGAAGTGGATCATCGCGATTCCACCGGCAATGGCGGCCATATCGGTCCGGGCGACGTGCAATGGATGACGGCCGCAGGCGGCATCCTGCATGAGGAATACCATTCGCAAGCCTTCACGAGGGACGGCGGGACCTTTGAGATGGTTCAGCTCTGGGTCAACCTGCCGGCGCGCGCCAAGTCGGCGAGACCGGGTTATCAGACCCTGCCCAATGGCGACATTCCGACCGTCACGCTGCCGGAGGGTGCCGGCACCCTCAGGGTCATCGCGGGCGAATTTGAGGGTCGCAAGGGACCCGCGCGGACATTCACGCCGATCAACCTCTGGGATCTCCGGCTGAAGCAAGGCGGTTCGCTGGCGCTCGATCTGCCCGAGGGCCATTCGGTCGGGCTGGCGGTGCTGCACGGGACCGTGCTCGTCAACGGCAGCGACCTGATCGGCGAAGCCCAATTCGGGCTGATGAGCCGCGAAGGCGGAGCCATCACGCTCGATGCGAGCACCGATGCGACGGCACTCGTGCTTTCCGGCGAGCCGATCGACGAGCCGGTGGTCATGCACGGCCCCTTTGTGATGAACACTTATGACGAAATCCGCCAGGCCTTCGCCGATTTCCAGAGCGGCCGCTTCGGCGCTGTCTCCCAACCCGCACTTTGAGTTCCCATGGGCTCGGATCTCCGCGCCGAGCCTATGATGGCCGATTGGCGGCCAGAGCACGCGGACATGACGAAAAATGAAGGAGATTCATTATGGCAAAAACCTACAAGCGTCTCGACAAGGATCAGGCTGCGGTTCTGCTCGTCGACCACCAGGCGGGCCTGCTCTCGCTGGTGAGGGATATCGACCCGGACAAGTTCAAGAACAACGTCCTGGCACTCGCCGACCTCGCCAAATATTTCAAGCTGCCGACCATCCTGACCACGAGCTTCGAGGACGGCCCGAACGGCCCGATCGTGCCGGAACTGAAGGACATGTTCCCGGATGCGCCGTTCATCCCGCGGCCCGGCCAGATCAATGCCTGGGACAACGAAGACTTCGTCAAGGCGATCAGGGCGACGGGCAAGAAGCAGCTGATCATCGCCGGCGTCGTCACCGAAGTCTGTGTCGCATTCCCGGCGCTTTCCGCACTCGAAGAAGGGTTTGACGTCTTCGTGGTCACTGACGCGTCGGGCACGTTCAACGAGATCACCCGCCATTCGGCCTGGGATCGCATGTCTCAGGCTGGCGCCCAGCTGATGACCTGGTTCGGTCTTGCCTGCGAACTGCATCGCGATTGGCGCAACGATGTCGAAGGACTTGGAACGCTGTTTTCCAACCACATCCCCGACTACCGCAACCTGATCACCAGCTACACCACCACCAAGGCGTCCCGCTAACCCCGGTCCCACGCACAGGAGAAAAGCCATGACGAATGTCGCAAACTTCAACGGCGCCCGCCCGGTCATCGATCCCGATGATGCGGTGATGCTTCTGATCGACCATCAGAGCGGCCTGTTCCAGACCGTCAACGACATGCCGATGCCGAAGCTGCGCGCCCACGCAGCAGCACTTGCCAGCATGGCGACGCTGGCGAAGATGCCGGTGATCACCACGGCATCGGTGCCGCAGGGCCCGAACGGCCCGCTGATCCCGGAAATCCACGCGAACGCGCCGCATGCCAAGTATGTCGCCCGTCGCGGCGAGATCAATGCCTGGGACAATCCGGACTTCGTCGCAGCCGTCAAGGCGACCGGCCGCAAGACGCTGATCATCGCCGGCACCATCACCAGCGTCTGCATGGCGTTCCCGGCGATCAGTGCCGCGCACGAGGGCTACAAGGTCTTTGCCGTCGTCGATGCGTCCGGCACCTATTCGAAGATGGCGCAGGAGATCACGCTTGCCCGCGTCGTTCAGGCAGGCGTCGTCCCGATGGACACGGCGGCCGTCGCCTCCGAGCTGCAGCGCACCTGGCACCGCGATGACGCCCAGCAATGGGCCGAGATCTACACCAAGATCTTCCCGGAGTATCAGCTGCTGATCGAAAGCTACCTGAAGGCCCAGCAGGTCGAGAAGGACCAGGAACAGCTGGATTCGGCCCGCGCCTGAACAGGCACCTGCGGGGCGCTTCAGCGCCTATTGAAATCAGCGTCGCCGGCTGGAAAGTCCTGCCGGCGGCGTATCGTTACTTGAGGTCGATCTGCAGCACCGTCTGCAACAGAACGTCGGCGCCGCGCGCGCATTCCTCCGGCGATGTGTATTCCGCCTCGTTGTGCGACAGGCCATCCTTCGACGGCACGAAGATCATCGCCGTCGGGCAGATACCGGCGAGATGGGCGGCGTCGTGGCCGGCGCCGGAGACCATCTCGATGGCGGAATGGCCGAGCGCTCCGGCGCTGGCGCGGACCGCATCGACAATGAGGGGATCGAAGACGACCGGCTGCTTCGACCAGATGCGGTCGAGCACGATCCGGGCGTCCAGCGCGTCGATCGCCTGTTCAAGCGCAGCTTGCATCTGGTCGAGCCCGGTATCGGAGGGGTGGCGCATGTCGATCTGCAAGTGCACGGAACCCGGCACGACATTGCGCGAATTCGGGCCGACGGCGGCAAAGCCTGTCGTGCCGACGCCGGGCGAGTGCCGGCGCGCGATATCGCGCACCGCAAGCACGATCTGCGAGGCCGCGACCAGCGCGTCATCGCGCTGTTCCATGGGCGTGCTGCCGGCATGGGCTTCCGTCCCGGTGATCGTCACATCGAACCAGCGCACACCCTGGACGCCTGTAACGATGCCTATTTCGGTCGCGGCCGCTTCCAGGAGCGGTCCCTGTTCGATGTGCAATTCGACATAGGCGGCAAAACCGACATGGCCAGGCAGAATTTCGCCGCGATAGCCGATTGCTTCGAGTGCCGCCCGAACGGTGGCTCCATCCCGATCCTGAACCGCCTCGATCTTCGATAGCGGCGATGCGCCGGCAAAGACGCCCGACCCCATCATCGCCGGGGAGAAGCGCGAGCCTTCCTCGTTCGTCCAGTTGATGACGGTAAGATCATGGCGCAGCACCGTCGCCGTTTCCTTCAGCGTCCGGATCAGCTCAACGCCGGCCAGAACTCCGAGAATGCCGTCGAACCGGCCACCTTGCGGCTGGGTATCGAGATGGCTCCCGACTGCGATCGGCGGCAGGGATCGGTCTTCGCCGGGATAGGTGGCAAAGATGTTGCCGATCTGGTCGAATTCGACGGTGCAGCCGAGCGAGCGGCATTCGTCGACGAACCAGTCGCGAGCCTGCCGGTCCTCTTCCGTCAATGTCAGCCGGGTGACGCCGCCCTTGTCGGCGCCGCCGAAGCTGGCGGTCGAAACGATATCGGCCCAGAGCCGATCGCCGTTGATGGCGGGCATGTTGTCGCCCGAAGTCGGTGCACGGCGTGCCTGTCCCGTCGCGGTCATTTCTGCTCTCCGGCGGCCGGGTCAGCGTTCAGGCGGTAGCGGAAATCGCAATGGGAGGCGCCCTGCATCACCGTCTGTGTACGCTCCAGCGTAATGCGCGGATCGTAGCCGGTGCAGAACACGCCGTCACGGTTGCAGGAAAGCAGATGTCCGATATGGCCGAGGCCCATCTCGCGATAGGTCTCGGCGTATCGACAGCGCTTGACGTTGTAGTGGAATTCCTCGTCGGTCGCCTTGGTCACCTCGATCGTCAGGGCGTCGTCCTGCGTCCAGAGGTCCTGCAGCTCCTGGAACGTTCGCAGATTGGTGCCGCCGGGTGTCTTGGCTGCAAATGTCCGGCCCGCCTCGATGGCAGCCCGGCTGACCGCCTTGTCGAGGATCGCCTGGGCGCGTGCCTCGCCGATCTCCTCGCGCATCGCCTCATAGATTGGCGCGATAATGCCCGCCTCGATGCGCCGGCGCGCGAGAATGCCCAGTTCGCCGTCCATCGCTGCCCGCGATGTCGCGGCCTCTGCCGCTTTGTCCTGATCCGTCATGAGATATCCTGCCTCCCTGTCCAACAGTTGGTTGGTATGACTGCGGCAAAGGATACACCGCGGCAGCGGGCCTCGTGTTGCAAATCCGTGCCATTCGCAAGGGTGGTCGTGCAAATATTTCGCGCCTTGCGTCCCTTCTTGCGGAATTATTCTTGTGGGACGCCCGCCGGGCGCGCCACGTGTGGGCGGCACTGGCGGTTGGGACGATGAAGACAGTCGCTCGATGCCGCTTGAGATGTGGGCGTGATGCCCCGTCGCGACCACCACGCTGGCGCGCCGCCATCGGCGCAGACATGCCCTGCAAATGTGGCTGAATCCGTTGTGTGCAAACGTTGCCGCAACCGTGCGCGCAGGCGCTAACGGTCGATCGGCATATCGGCCTCGAGTGCAGGATTGAGATCGGGCAACGTGTTTCCGGACGGTGGCTCCAAGTCCGCGGTCTCATCGAGCCAGCGCCGCCTCGCCTTGCCCAGACCCGCCTTGAGCGGCAGGAGGTTCGGCTTTGTCGCGGTCTGCGCGACGCGATAGAGCGACTGCTGGTGGGCGGCAAAGGCCGCTTTCGTCCCGGGGTCTGCGAAGCGGTCGAGCCATGTCGTCAACGGCACATTTCCCGTCCTGCGCGACCAGGCGTCGAGCGCCGCTTCGAGACGCTTTGGATCACCGCTTCCGCATCCCTCGTCGACGCGCCGGAATGCCGTCGCTTCGGACTGCTGCCTCAGCGTTCGCATCTCCTCGAACCATGCCTGAATGCGGCCGGCGAGAACGGCGCTGAAGTGGATCAAGAGCGCCAGGCCTATGACGGCCAGGCCAGCGGCGACCCACCATTGCCAGTCGACTGCCTGCCTCTCGGGCGGGGGAGGCGGCGGTGCGAGCGCGGTCGTGGTGGCCGGTGCTGCGGCAACCGAAACCTTGACCGCCGGCGCTTCGGTGGTTTGCTGTTTGCCACTCGACGGGTCGAACCATTGCAGGGTTATCGCAGGCAGCGTGTAATCCCCAGGCTTTCCGAAGACATACGTTGCGGTGTCCTTGCGGATGCCGCCTCGCAGGTCGCCTTCCTCCGACTTGTCCTCGGAGAGAACGGGGTCGTGGACATAGACCTGGACATCGGCCGGAGCGTCGAAGGACGGCTCCGGGATCATCATCGCAGCCAGTCTGGCCGCATTGACGGTGACGGTGCGCACGAGGGCGTCGCCGGCGGCAAGGCTCGTCAGATCACGATCGAAGGTCTGGACGATCGTCACCTTGGCGGCCGTCACGCCCGCCTGGGCACCGGTGCTGCCGGGAACTGCGGCGACCGTCAGGCGCAAACGCGGCAGCGTCACCCGACCTTGCGTGGTCTCGCCCGGAACGGCCGCGTAGCCGAACGGGATCTCGACCGGTGGCAAGGTGTAGTCGCCGGCGGCCTGCGGTGTCACGATGTAGGTCTTGCGGATACCGGAGAAGCCGACGCCATCGACGGTCTCGTTGAGATTGAGGCCGCGATCGTCGGGCATCGTCACCACGGTGCCGGGCAGGTCGAACAGCGGAAACTGCGGCGGCGAAAGGAAGAAATTCGGCACGAAAACGTCGACATCGATCTCCACCTGCTGCCCGGCGTAGATCGTACCCTTGGTCGCAATCGTTGCGCGGGCGAAAGGATCGGCGGCCACAGCGCTAGTTGCCAGCGACAGCAAGGAGACGATCAACGCGACGAGAATGGGCCAGATGCGCGCGGTCATGGCTTCGTGTCCTTGGCTTCGATCGCGAATTTGCGCGCCAGCAGTTCGGCGGGCGACACCTGGATGTTGCGCATCCACATGTCGGCGGTCTGCGCGCCGCCGGGAACCGTACCCTCCTTGCCCTTCTTCCCCTTCTCGTCGAATTGCACCTCGTCCGGGTCGATGCCGGCCTGCTCCTGCTGGGCGTCCTGTTCCAGTTTGTCCTTGTCGGCCTTGCGTTTTTCAGCCACCGCCAGGTTCTGTTTTGCCTCGGGCCAGTCCGCCCGACGTTTGAGGGCCTGCTGGTAGGCCGCGATCGCCTCTTCCGCCTTGTCGAGATGCATCAGCGCATTGCCCTGATTGTAGTAGCTCTCGGCCGTATCAGCCTGCGCGAAGGCGTCGATGGCGTCCTGGAAGCGCCCGATGCGATAGAGTGCTATGCCTTGCCAGGCCGGATCGGTGAAGTCGTCGGCGGCTGCTTGGAAATCGCCACGCTGGACGGCGCGCAGTCCCTGCTGGTCCGGGGTGAACCACAGATCGGCAAAGCTGTTGTCCGCCGCTTCCGCTTTTCCCCCCGACAACACCGTGCCGATGGCGAGCACGAAAACGGCCCAGCGCACGGACCAGCCGCGCCGGAACCAGAGCGCGGCCATCAGCGCAACCGGGATGGTCAACCACCAGCCGGCATCATACCAGCGCGTCAGACCGTCTGCTGTCTTCTGTGCGAAGCTCGTCTGGATCCGCCTGACGATCCAGCGCACGTCGGCATCGTCGGGCGTGACTGTTGCCACCTCGGCCTTCGAGGCAGACTGCAGGGCTTTCAGTGCGTCGACATCGAGTTTGGCGCGAACGCGCGCGCCGGTCGCGTCGGTGAGGAACTGGCCGTCGGCCGTCTTTACCGGGCCACCGTCGGCGGTGCCGATGCCGAGCACCATCAGATCGTTTCGCCCCTGATAGCCGGCAAAGGCGTCGAAGGCCGTGCGCTCGACGCCGTCGGTCATGAACAGGATCGTGCCCGGGACGGTCTCGCTGGAAAGCGCGGCCTCCACCAATTGCAGCGCCTTGCCGGTGTCCCGGCCGGTCACCGGCATGATACCGGGCGACAGGGCCGCCAGATAGGTCTTGGTCAGGTTGGCATCGTCGGTGAGCGGCAGCACCATGTGGGCGCTGCCGGCATAGGCAAAGAGCGCCGTGCGCGCGCCTTTGCGCATCGAAAGAATGTCCTGCACCTTGAGCTTGGCGCGCTCCAGGCGCGTCGGCGAGATGTCGGTGGCGTTCATCGTCTCGGTCAGGTCGATGGCGATCGCCAGAGGCGCGGTGTCCTCGACAAAGGGCGGTTTTTCGCGCTGCCACGTCGGCCCGGCAGCAGCGATCGCGGCAACCGCGATCAGGGCTGCCGTCAGATGGACGGGGTGGAACCAGTGTTTTCCGCCCTTTTCGATCAGCAGATGATCGAGAAGATGCGGCGCGATCATGCCCTGCCACTGCGCGCGCACGTCGGTGCGCCGGCCGATCAGGACGACGAGCAGTGGCGCGGCCAGCAACGCGAGCAGCCAAAGAGGGCGCAGGAAATGGAAATCGGCGATCATGCGTCGGCCCCCTTTTCGCGCTGCCGGGTGGTCCGCGCGGAGAGAAGCCACATGGCGGCGTGATAGAGGAGAAGGACGATCAGCGCCGCACCGAGCGGATAGTGGAACAGTTCGATGCGCGGTCGCCAGGAAAGGGTCTTCTGGTTGGCTGGCGTCAGCTGGTCGAGAAGCACGTAGATGTTCTCGAGCGACGCCTGATCCTGGCCGAAGAAGTATCGGCCCTTCGTCGCTGTGGCGATCTGCTGCAACACGGACGTGTCGAGTTTCTGCTCTCCTTGGGCATTGGGGTCGCCGATACCCACGGTGTGGATGACGATGTGCTTGTCGGCAGCGATGCCGGCGGCCTTGTCGGGCGGCATCTTGCTTGCGGTATCGTTTCCGTCGGTGAGCAGGATCAGAACCTTGTCGGGCGCCGTGCTCTGGTCGAACATCTTGATGGCAAGGCCGATCGCATCGCCGATGGCCGTTCGCGGACCCGCCATGCCCGGCAGGCTGTCGGCCAGCATCGCCTGAACCGTCTTGTGGTCCATCGTGAAAGGCACGAGCGGATAGGGCGCGTCGCCGAAGGCGACGAGGCCGAGCCTGTCTTCGGGGCGCTTGTCGATGAAGTCGGCGACCACCTTGTGCACGGCATCGACGCGAGCCTGCAGATTGCCGGCGGGATCGTGAAAATCGCGCGTATCCATCGATTGCGACAGGTCGATCGCCAACAACAGGTCGCGCTGCGGTTCGGTCTTTTCGATCGGCGGTTCGATATATTGCGGCCGGGCCAACGCCAGGACGACCAGGATCCAGCAGATGGGCGCGACCAGCTTCTGTCCGAAATTGGTCTTCGGCACGACCGAGCCTTCGGTCGCGCCGATGCCGGCTGCCGCCGTGATGTCCTTGAAAAAGGGAAAGCGGATCGCCGAGGACTGCTCGCGATAGGCGGGCAGCAGCCACCAGACGACGACGGGGATCGGCAGCAGTGCCAGCAGCCATGGATGATCAAGTACGTACATGGTGCGCCTCGATCCAATGGCGTGCAGCGGCAACATGGGCGCGCGCTTCATCTGCGGGAATGGACGCCAGCGCCGCCGGGCCGCGATATTCGGCCTCTTCGAAGAAGTGTGCGGACGTTTGCGAAAGGGGCTTCCCGCCGGAATGAGCATCGAGGAATTGGGTCCAGCCGGGGCCGTTCAAGTTGGCGACTGTTTCACGCGGCCAGGCGGCAAGTGCGGTGCGCTTGAGGATGGCGGGCAGGGCTGCGAGCGCGTCGCCGCGCGTCTGTGCCGTACCGATGCGTGCTTCGATCAGGCGAAGTTCGCCAAGGGCTTCGCGGCGGTAGCGATTGATCGCGCGGTGGCGCAACCAGCGCCAGAGGGCAAACGCGATCGCGAGGACGACGAGCGCGGCCAGTACCGCCCATGCCCAGGTCTGCGGCAGCATCGAGACATCAGGCGGCGAGGCAATATCGGCAAGACCTCGCAGTGCCGCGGCAAGACCCGGATCGACCGTTGGCGGGGGCGCGCCTTCCATCGCTAGCGTCTCCGCTGACGCCAGGCCAATTGGCCGAGCATGGCGCGCAACTGCGGCGCGATCTCTTCAGCGGCCGAGATCGGAAGCATGGGCAGGCCCAGGTCTTCCTGCCAGGCGCGCAACGCCCGGCCGCGCTTGCGGGCGAAACCGTCGATCGCCTCGCGCACGTTGGCCTGGCCGAACTGCAGTTCGGCCTGTGACGCGCCGCCGCTGACGACGATGTCACCCTTGCGTGGCAGCTCCAGCATGAAGGGGTCGTAGATCAGGATGGCGATGACGTCGTTGTGGGCCGAAAGCTTGAGCAGCATGTCGCGCGTCTCGAGGCCATGCCCGTCGAAATCGCTGACCACGATGATCAGGTGGTCGTGCTTGGCGATGTTGGCGACGGTGGCAAGCACCAGATCCAGTTGCTCGTCGCCCCTTGCGACCGTGGAGCCTGCCGTGAGCGCTTTATTGTGGCGAACGATGACGTCGGCAAAACGGATGACGGCTTCGCGGCTGCGGTGGGGGCGGACTTCGTCGACGGTCTCGTCGCCGAAGACGAAGCCGCCGACCCGATCGCCGAGCGCCGTAATGCGCCAGGCGCACAGGGCCGCCACTTGCGCCGCAGCGACCGATTTCATCGCCCGGCGGCTGCCGAAGAACATGTTGATGCGCTGGTCGACGATCACGAGCGCCGGTCGATCCTTCTCCTCGTCATAAACCCGCACGACCGGTTTGCCGGTCCGCGCCGTGACCCTCCAGTCGATGGTGCGGATGTCGTCGCCAGGCAGGTATTCGCGCAGCTCCTCGAAGGACAGGCCGCGGCCGCGCATGCGCGACTCGTGACGTCCGGCAAGCAGTCGCCTCACTGGCGCCTTGCGCAGGAAACTCAAGTCGCAGGCGATCGCCTCGAGCGCGACGAGTTCGTCGACGGACGTATAGGCGCCCGACATCTCCACCTGTGCCGGACGGGAAATGCCCTTCGATCTTGCGAATGCGGGCAAGGATATTGCCATCGGGCCTTCTCCTTTTGTCAGGCGACAGCGACCAGTTGCACGATCCGGTCGACCACCTCGTTCGCCGTCGTGCCGCCGGCATGGGCTTCGTAGGAAAGGACCAGCCGGTGGCGGAAGACGTCGTGCACGGTTGCCTGCACGTCATCAGGCGTGACGAAATCGCGCCCCTTCAGCCAGGCGTGCGCGCGCGAGACCTTGTCGAGGCCGATGACGCCGCGCGGGCTGATGCCGACCTGGATCCATTTGGCGAGATCCTTGTCGAGCTTGTCCGGGTAGCGGGTCGCCACGACAAGGGCGACGATATAGTCCTCGATCGCGCTCGAGACGGTCACCGCCGAGATTTCCTTGCGGGCTGTAAAGACCGCGTCCTGCGCCAGCTTTTCGTCCGACTTGGCCTTCGACGTCGTCGCCGTTTCCTCCGAGCGCACCAGCCGCATGATCTCGGCCTCCGACTTGGCGTCGGGATAATCGACCTGGATATGCATCAGGAAGCGGTCGAGCTGGGCCTCGGGCAGGGGGTAGGTGCCTTCCTGCTCGATCGGGTTTTGCGTGGCCATCACCATGAAGAGGTCCGGCAGTTCGTGACTGTCGCCGCCGACGGTGACCTGCCGCTCCTCCATCGCCTCGAGCAGCGCCGACTGCACCTTTGCGGGTGCGCGGTTCACTTCGTCGGCAAGGATAAGATTGGCGAAGATCGGGCCTTGCTGGAAGCGGAACTCGCCCTTGCCGCCTTCGGTAAAATACACTTCCGAGCCGGTGATATCCGACGGCAGGAGGTCCGGCGTGAACTGGATGCGGGACAGTTGCGCGTCGAGGTTCTTGGCCATGCTCTTGATCGCCCGTGTCTTGGCAAGGCCCGGCAGACCCTCGACGAGCAGGTGGCCGTTGCTGAGGAGACCGAGCAGCAGGCGTTCGATCATGCCCTCCTGGCCGACAATGGCTTGACCGATGCGTTTGCCCAACTGCTCGATATCGTCGCGTGTACCCATGAGATTTCGCCCCTCTGGCCGATCCGCCGGCGCCAGTTCATGTGCGTTCCTTGCGCAGAGTAAGGTTACAAGCCGCTGATTGGAAAGAACGTAACAGTAACGACGGAGGCGATAACGGTTGTCAGACGCCCCCTCGACGGCGCGGACGATGTCGGAAACCGGGGCCTGCGTCTCTGTAACAGTTAAGTACTTTGGGCCGCGCCGCTTTGCGTCTAGACTTCGCGGCATCAGGATGGCCGAGACATCTGCCCGGGAGACTGAAACCGCATGCAAATCCTATCGACAAGACCGACCGCTGACCTGACACCGATGGATGCGAGCGCACTTGAGCCCATCTGGATCGAGGGCGGCTCTTTCACCATGGGGTCCGACAGCCACTATCCCGAAGAGGCCCCCGCCCATCCGGTGAAGGTCGACGGTTTCTGGATCGACGTCACGCCGGTCACCAACCGCCAGTTCGGCGCCTTCGTCGAGGCGACGGGATACGTCACGGTCGCCGAGAAGGCGCCAGATCCCAAGGACTATCCGGGCGCAAAGCCTGAAATGCTGCGCGCGGGCTCCGTCATTTTCGATCCTCCCAAGCGGGTCGTCAGCCGGGATCCCTCCCAATGGTGGGATTTCAAGTTCGGGGCGGATTGGAAAAGGCCCTACGGCCGCCAGAGCAACATTCGCGGCAAACTCGACCATCCCGTCGTGCACATCTCCTATGTCGACGCGATGGCCTATGCACAATGGGCCGGCAAGGACCTGCCGACGGAGGCCGAGTGGGAGTTTGCAGCCAAGGGCGGCCTTGAGGGTGCGGAATTTGCCTGGGGCGACGACCTGGTGCCGGACGGACGCTTCATGGCCAACACCTGGCACGGCGCTTTCCCGACTGAAAACCTGCGTCCAGACGGTTTCGAGCGGACATCGCCCGTCGCGAGCTTTCCGCCGAACGGCTATGGGCTTTACGACATGATCGGCAATGTCTGGGAATGGACGAGCGATTACTGGTCGAGCAATCATCCCGAACCGGCGCAGAAGAGCTGCTGTGTCCCATCCAATCCCCGCGGAGGCGGGCGTGAGGCGAGTTTCGACCCAAGGCAACCGGAAATTCTGATCGCGCGGCGGGTGGTCAAAGGCGGGTCGCATCTCTGCGCGCCGAATTACTGCCGTCGCTATCGCCCGGCCGCGCGGCACGCGCATGAAGAAAATGCCGCCACGACCCATATCGGCTTCCGCTGCATCCGCCGGCCCTAGCCGAGCCCGAGCCAACCGACCGTCTCGTCCCCGTTCAGGAGAAAACCCGATGACAATGGCAGAAGGACCACTCACTTCCAATGGGGCGAACAGGCATCGCAGCGGCTGGCGGCGGCGCACGCTGCTGGGGGCCGCCGCCGCGCTGGCATTGACGCTCGCCGCGCCGGCATTCGCGCTTGCGGCCGATGCGCCGCCGGCCGGCCTTTCTTCCTGGAACGACGGAGCGGCAAAGTCGGCCATCATCGACTTCGTGACGCGGGTGACGACCGAGGGCGGACCCGATTTTGTCGCCGAAGCCGATCGTATCGCCGTTTTCGACAATGACGGCACGCTCTGGACCGAACAGCCGATGTATTTCCAGGCGATGTTCGTCAACGACCGCATCAAGGCCATGGCCCCGGACCATCCTGAGTGGAAGGACAAGGAGCCGTTTGCGTCGCTTCTCAAGGGCGATATGGCGGGTGTTGCCGCCGCCGGCGACAAGGGTCTTGTCGAGCTCGTTCTGGCGACGCATGCGGGCATGACCACCGAGGAATTCGAAAAGCTCGTGAAGGATTGGTTCGCAAGCGCCAAGCATCCGCGGTTCGACCGGCCCTACAACGAAATTACCTTCCTGCCGATGCGCGAGGTTCTCGATTATCTCCGCGAAAACGGCTTCAAGACCTATATCGTTTCGGGCGGCGGCATCGAGTTCATGCGGCCGATGACGGAGCAGATGTACGGCATTCCCCCTGAACAGGTGGTCGGCAGCACGATCGCGACAAAATACGAGTTGCAAGGCGATAAGCCTGTGCTCATGCGCGAGCCGAAAGTCGATTTCATCGACGACGGCGCCGGCAAGCCCGTCGGTATCAACAAGTTCATCGGCCGGCGGCCGATCTTCGCCGCCGGCAATTCCGACGGCGACTATGAGATGCTGCGGTGGGTGACGTCAGGCTCGGGCCCGAGCTTCGGCATGATCGTGCATCACACGGACGGTGAACGGGAGTGGGCCTATGACCGGCAGTCGCATGTCGGCAAGCTGGACAAGGCGATGAACGAGGCGGAGCAGCGAAAGTGGCTGCTCGTCGACATGAAGGCGGACTGGAACAGGATCTACGCCTTCGAGAAATGAAAGATCTCGCAATCGCAATGCCCGCCGGCAGAGCGGCGGCGGGCATTCCCGGTGCCTTGCTACTTGGACGTAACCTGCGTGAAGGCGATGCCGTCGATCAGGCCGTCCTTCAGGCGATAGACGAGCGATTGCATGACGGTCGTGTTCTGTTCGCCCGGCTGCTGGTGCGAATAGCGCACCATGCCTTGCTTCGGCGCTGCACCGAAGCGCTTTTCCAGCGCGTCGGTGCCGTCCTTCAAGGTCGGGACCGGCAGCAGCAGCGGAGCCAGCGCGACGGTCGGTGTGTCACACTTGTCGGCGGCGCCTGAAACCTCTTCCGTGGAGATGAACGTTACCGGCTTCTTGTCGGCTGCGTCGGCGTCCCTGCCGTTGGCGACGAGCCAGATCCGCCGAGGAAGGTCGCCTGTCGAAAGCTCGTAGCATAGCCAGCCGATCGACAGTCCCTCGACGGACCGGCTGCGGACAGTGCCGCCGAACGTGGCCTTGACGTCGTCGAGGGTCGTCTTTTCGAGCACGATGGTGAGCGAGCCCGCATTGACCTTGTTGTCGAAGGGGGTCTCGAACTGCAGGGTCTGTGCCGTTGCCGTCTGTCCGCCAAGGACGAGCGAGGGCAGGCCGCTCAACTTGTCGTCGCTTGCCGCAAGCTCTGTGCTCGTTAGCGACAAAAGGATTGCGGCGATCCCGGAAAAAAGGAACGCCGCACCACGTCGGTCATGAGATGTTGTGTCCAGGGATCGCATGGAAATCTCTCCGTTGCACTCAGCACGCGGCGCGGCGCGTCGTCGCGCGTCACCGTGCGCATTCTAGGCGCTGCAACATTCGGCATCGAAGTACGTAACAGTTACAATCGGCAATCGATCCGCGTTGGCAGGGCGATTGGCCCCAACTGTAGCGCGCTGGCAGAGCCCGGCAAGCGGGCGCGACAATGCGGCGGTGCCGATTGCCCCTTGAAGGCGCCATCGCGGCTAAAGTCGAAAATGCCGTCAGGCCGTGCGGTGCGCGAGGCGGTGCCGATCGTCTCTTTGCGCGCGGCGAATTGGCGCCCGTCAAGCGCGCTTGCGCCAATGTTACTGTTACGTACTTCCGGAAGCGCCTGGTTCCTGAGAATTTTCGGCAAAGAGGCATGGCGGGGTTGGTCGCCCCTGCAGGACGAAATTCGTTTCCAGGCAGACCCATCTGAATGGGGCGCCGGCAATCAGAGTTGCGGCGACGCATCTGGATCTAGGCAAGAGGCGCGATGGTTTCATCGCCCGCAGGCGTGGCATGCAGCATCGATCGTCGTTCAATCGGGTACAGCACAATGCCCAACGAAGCCAAGCAACGGGGACTTTTGAAGTTGATGCTCAAGCTTCCGGCCTTGCGCGGCCAGTTGCAGTTGCTTAGTGCCAAGAATATGCCGCTCGCGAGCCTCTGCGAGGCCTATGACGAAGCCAACTCCATGCTTGATCGACAGCGCCGACGCGATCCGCAGGATGGATCTATGGTGGCCGAGTACGAATTGATCTGTCTTGAGATCGAGCAGGAAGTCATTTCCATTTGTCTTTCCAATGCCAGCAACGAACCTAATCCGTTGTGATTAGCTATTCTCGCGACGTCGCATCCGGAAATTCTACTATTTACCCCTGTAACCATACTGGTTTTCAAGTGTATCTTTCGGTTGATTTTGAAACGAACCGCGTTGATCGCAATTTCTTTGATGTGGAGCGATATTTTTCTTTTCGCTGTCGTGTCCCTGATTTAGAGTTCCCTCGCATTAGCACTCTCTTTCGAGTTGTAGTAGATGGGGGCGCGGTATGAAAACGGGAGAAGACGCCAATCGAGCGGCTTATTGCCCTGTTCCCGAGCGCGCAGCACGCGCCGAGCTGGAACGTATGCTCGACGATCCGCGCTTCCACGGGACGGAGCGGCATCGCAAGTTGCTTCGGTATCTCGTTGACGAGTTCTTCGCTGGCCGTTCGGGGGCCGTGAAAGCCTACACCATCGCCATCGACGTCTTCGCTCGGCCGAGTTCCTTCGATCCGGCGACAGATCCCATCGTGCGCGTAGAGGCCTCGCGGCTGCGTGCGGCGCTCGCTCAATACTATGAGGCGCTGGGCGACGAGGCTGCGGTGCGCATCGAGCTGCCGAAGGGCAATTATGTGCCGCTCTTCGTCAAGGCCGAGGACGGATCGCCGCGGTCATTGCCTGCGCCGCCGACAGTTGCCCATGCTGCGCCCGACGTGGCGCTTCAGATAGAGGCCGTTGTGGCACGTTCCGCCCCGCGGCAGATGCCTGTGGGCAAGCTCGCCATGGCTGGGCTCGGGATCCTGGTCATGGCCGCCGCATTTTACGCTGCCGTGCCCATCCAATTCCCGTGGCAGCCGGTCCTCTCCGAAAAGCCGACGGTCATCGTCGACGTCAAGGCGGCGTCGACAATTGGCACCGGCCAAAACAACAGGGCCGGCGACGACCTCGTGCATGCGTTGTCGCAGTTTTCGTCCGTGCGCACGCTCGCCCAGGACCCGGTCGCCGGTGTCGACGTCGCCGCGGTCACCGGTTGGGTGGCTCCGAAAGCGGTGGTGCGCCTGGCAGGCAGCAAGGAATACAGGCTGTCGATCGACGCGAGCGTGGCAAAGGGCAACCTTGAACTCGCCTGGCAGGTGGTGGACCCGCAAAGCAAGGAGGCGCTGCGTTCCGGCGCGGAGCGAGCACCTCTTTCTCCCGGCGATGCCGAGGAGATACAGCAAGCGCTTTTGGTCAAGCTCGCCCGCGTGCTCGCTGGCGAGAACGGCGTGATCATCAGTCTCGAGGCGGCACGCCAGATCGCCGAGCCGTCGCTCGGCTACGGTTGCGTGTTGCAGGCGAACATGGCGCTGACGCGGAGCGACGGCGAAAATCTCTCGGGCGCGCTGTCTTGCCTGGAGCGGTCGCTCGCCTACAGGGCAAACGACGCGGATGTATCGGCAAGCCTGGCAATGGTGCTCGTCGCCACGGGCGAGGCGGCCGCTTCGCCTGTTGTCGGCAACAGAGCATTGAAACTTGCCGACAGGGCCGTTGCGCTGGCCCCGCAGGCTAGCGAGAGTTACGTCGCTCAGATGATGGCGCGGTTTGCCGCCGGTGACAGCGAGGCCGCCTTTCTTTCGGGACAGCGGGCCAGTGCGCTCAATCCGCTCGACGAGGCGATCTCCGCCAAGCTCGGATTGCTGCAATATGTCTCTGGTCACTGGCTGGAAGGCGTAAGGCTGGCGCGCCTGGCCGAGGAAAACGCCGAATATCTGCATCACGATGCGGCGCTGACGCTGGCGCTCGACGCCTATCGCGAGCGTCGCTACGAGGAAGCCCTGTTGCGCGTGCGCCAGTTGGCGAATGCGTCGGACCATGCCGTCAACCTGTTGCGCCTTGCTGTCGCGGGCCAGCTCGGTTTGACTGAGGAAGCGACGAGCGCGCTTGACGAGGTCCGCGCGCTGAAAGGGGGCGCCGAACTATCGCTCTTGCCCGGGCCGCTCGGGCGCGGCTACGCGCCCGAGTTGTCGGCACTCATCGAGGATGGGCTTGGCAAGGCGGCCGTCGGTCTCGCCGGTCACCTATGACGTTTCGAACGGCGGTTCGCGCAAAGGCTCGCCGGTACGATTGGAGCGTTTCCGATCTTCACGGAATGCCGAGACACTTCTCCCGGGCATGCTCTAGTTTTCTGCCGCCACGCGGATGACGAGCTTGCCGAAGTTTCGGCCCTCAAGCAGGCCGATGAAGGCTGCCGGCGCGTTTTCGAGACCGTCAACGATGTCTTCCCGGTAGCGCACCTCGCCCGAGGATATCCATCCGGCCATCGCGCGGTAGAAGTCGGGGCGCTGGTCGGCGAATTCCCTCTGGATGAAGCCACGAATGTTGAGGCTCTTGCTCAGGACGTCGCGCATGACAAGGGGCAGTCGGTCGGCGCCGGTCGGTTCTCCGGGACGGCTGTTGTATTGCGCGATCAGCCCGCACACAGGAACACGGGCAAAATCATTGAGCAAGGGAAACACCGCATCCCAGACATGGCCGCCGACATTCTCGAAATAGACGTCGATGCCACCAGGGCAGGCCGCGACCAGCTGTGCGGCAAAATCGGATGCCCGATGGTCGATCACCGCGTCAAAGCCGAGTTCATCGCGAACGAAGGCGCATTTCTCGGCACCTCCCGCAATCCCGACCGCACGTGCGCCCTTGATGCGCGCGATCTGCCCGACCGCCGATCCGACGGCGCCGCTGGCGGCGGCAACGACTACGGTTTCGCCCGCCTTCGGCCTGCCGATCGTCAAAAGGCCGGAATAGGCGGTGAAGCCCGGCATGCCCAGGATGCCGAGCGCGGTTGAAAGGGGCGCTGCCTGCGGGTCGAGCTTGCGCAGGCCAGCGCCATCGGAAAGGGCGTAGCTTTGCCAGCCGGAATGGGACAACACAACGTCACCCTCGGCGAAGTCCGGATGGCGCGAGCGCACGACGCGCGCCACCGTGCCGCCTTCCATCACGTCGCCGATCTCGACCGGCTTGGCGTAGGATTTCGTCGCATTCATGCGGCCGCGCATATAGGGGTCGAGCGACAGGTAAAGGATCTTCAGCAACAGCTGTCCTTCGCCGGGTTCGGGAAGTGACGTCTGCGTGATCTCGAAGTTTTCCGGCGTAGGCTTGCCCATCGGGCGGGAGGCAAGACGGACCTGGGTGTTTCCGGATGGCATGGCATTTCCTTCCATCGTCAGCGCCTGCTTTGGCAACAGCGCCGCGGTTCGTGTTGATCGGCAGTCACCTTCGGCGCCGACGCAAAGGACTGCAAGCCGCAAGTTCTCGCCCTTGGCATGCGTGCGAACCGCCGACACGAAGGGCTGACGCCGAGCATGGAAAAGGCCCAACCGCCGTGGACGGTTGGGCCGGGAGCGTTTGGTCGGTTCTGCCCGTTCAGGCAGCGTCGATGGCCTGCTTCAGGTCGGCAATGATGTCGTCGGGATGCTCGATGCCGATCGACAGCCTGACGTAACCGGGCGTAACGCCTGTTCTCAGCTGGTCCGCTTCAGACAGCTGCGAGTGAGTGGTGGTGGCCGGATGGATCGCAAGCGATCGCGCATCACCGATGTTGGCGACGTGATAAAGCAGCTGCAGCGCATCGATAAAGCGACGACCGGCGTCGCGCCCGTCCTTCAGTTCGAAGCCGATCAATGCGCCGTAATGGCCGTTGCGCAGGTAATTTTCGTTCCGCGCCTTGGCGTCTCCCTCCTGGAATTTCGGGAAGATGACACGCGCGACCTTCGGGTGCGATCGCAGGAAATCGGCAACCTTGATGGCGTTCTCGCTGTGCTGGCGGATGCGCAAGGGCAGGGTTTCGAGCCCCTGAATGAACTGGAAGACATTCTGTGGGCTGATGGCCGCGCCAAGATCGCGCAAAAGCACGGCGCGGGCGCGCAGGATGTAGGGATGGAAGTCGATGGCGGCCGCCTTTTCCAGCCAGGTCTTGCCCTGATAGCTTGCGTCGGGCTCATGCAGGTTGGGATGGCGCCTTGCATGGTCGTGCCACGGGAAGGTGCCGCTGTCGATGATCGCGCCGCCGATCGAGGTGCCATGTCCGCCGATGTATTTCGTGGTCGAATAGACCACGATTGCAGCACCGTGATCGAACGGGCGGATCGTCAATGGTGCCGCGGTGTTGTCAATGACGAGCGGAATGCCGAACCGGCGACCGATTTCGGCGACGTCGGCGATCGGAAAGACTTCTAGGCTCGGGTTGGGAAGCGATTCCGCGTAATAGGCGCGTGTCCTGTCGTCGGTCGCCTTCGCAAAGGCCTCGGAGTCGGACGCGTCGACGAAACGCACCTCGATGCCGAAGCTTTTCAACGTTGATGCAAACAGCGCCCAGGTGCCGCCGTAAAGACCGGCGGCGCTGACGATATTGTCACCGGAGCGGGCGAGATTGAGCAACGCATAGGCCGATGCCGCCTGACCGGAGCCGAGCGCCAGCGCGGCGGCGCCGCCCTCGATCTCGGCAAGCCGCTGTTCGAATGCATCCTGCGTCGGATTGGAGACGCGCGTGTAGAGATGGCCGGCAGCCTCCAGAGCAAACAGCTTGTCGGCGCCGTCGGTGCCGGGCAACTGATAAGACGTGGTCTGGTAGATCGGCACGGCGACGGCGCCGCTCACCGGGTCGAAACGGTAGCTGCCACCATGAAGGGCCAGCGTTTCAGGATGAAGCGGTCGCGATCTGTCGCGCAGGCCGCTCGGCGTCTTGATTTCGACTGCAGGTTCCTCAGGCTTTTGATGGATCGTCATCGAATGCTCCTTCAGCTTTTGGGTGGCAGCTCTTGCGTGGTCGCGTTGGAAAAGTCAGGCCGGCACGGGTACCTTCAGCTGCTCGACGAGATCGGCATGGTGCGTGGCGGCGACATCGGGGTGTGATCTCAGGCGCGATTTCAGCACATTGCGGCCGACCTCGTGGAACAAGGGATTGAGCGGGTCCTGCGTCACGCCGCGGACCTCCGTGGCAAGCGCAGGCGGCAGATCCAGGACCGGAATGGTGGATGCAAGGTTGGCGCCGAGGAAGAAGGCGACCGATCGGCGATCCCCGCCCGCGGGCGGCGTGACCACGCGGTGGATGTTGGCAAGCAGGTAGCCATTCGACGCGAGCTCCAGCAATTCGCCGACATTGACGACGAAGGTTCCGCGCTTCGGCGGCGCATCGATCCAGCCGCCCCTGCCGTCGTCGACCTGCAGTCCGCCGACTTCATCCTGAAGCAGGATGGTGACGAAGCCGCCATCCTTGTGGGCGCCAACCCCCTGGTCGCTCTCGGTCTTGTCGCGGCCGGGATAGCGGATGATCTTCAAAAGCTGGTTCGGGCCGTCGCGATAGATCGGCTCGAAGACGTCGGCGCGCTGACCGAGCGCCTCGGCGAAGACCTCGATCAGGCGGATACCAAGTCCGGTCACCGCTTCGATCCAGGCAAGGATGGCCGGCTTCAATTCGGGCAGGGCGTCCGGAAACTGGTTGGGGCCGACAAGCCGCTTCCACGGGGCGTCGTCAGGCTTGACCTCGACCGGTGCGCGCTCCGGGCCGAAATCGACCTGCTCGCGCCAGTCCTGGGTACCGCGGGTATATTCGAGGCCGGCGCGGTTGTAGCCGCGGAAATGCGGCGACTTGCGCATTTCGATCGCCAGCTTGTCTGCCTCCGGCAGGCTGAAGAACCGTCGGGAGAGATGAAGGACGCCATCGATCTGCTCTTGCGGAATGCCGTGGCCTTCGAGGTAGAAGAAGCCCACCGAGCGGGCGACGGAACGCAGCTCTTCAAGTGCGGCCGCCCGCTCGGGGTGGCCCGCCGCGAAGCGCTGTAGATCGAGGATGGGCAAGGATGAGTTGGTGTCGGTCATAAGGGCTCCCTTCATCGACCGCGCGTAGAGGGCCGGCATGCCCGCTTATCGGGCGAACCGTCCGGATATCGCTGGCCGCTTTGCTGTCAGAAAGCCTACCGGGTGTGTGTGTTTAATCAATATTGTCTATTGAAAAGATAGACTAAATATCCGGCCGCGCGCGCAGATGCGTTCGGGCAACGACCTTAAGACGAGAATTTCCATCCCAACGGGTCCGTCGGTCATCGCCCGTTACAACTGGGCCGACGACCGCGTGACTGCTGAGATTGAATTTGATCCAAAGGGGAAAGCCGTTAGGCAGACCGGCGGATGGACGGGACTTTCTGCGGCCCGGATGAGGCGGGAGACCATATAGTCAACGAAAAACCCCGCTTTGCGCGATCGCGAAGCAGGGCTCTTTCCGTGCCACCGGTGAATTTGCCGCTGATGGCGGCGCGCTCAGCAGTTGCCGAGGCTGGCGCGAGTCATGAGTTCGTTGGTCAGCAGGGCTGTCCGGTCGCCGCATTCCTCGACTTCCTTGAGCAAGGCGGCGAGCGCCAGTTCGAGGCAATACTGGACACCTTCGACATTCAGGGTGCGCGACGAGTCACGTGCATACGTAACCAGACGAGCCAGCGCCAGCAGCTCCTTTTCCTTGTCATCGGCTTCAAAGGACATGGCGATCGAAGATTGCATGATTTTCCCCAGCTCCGCGCGGATCAGTGCGACCCACTTCAACATGGCAAATCATAGCGCGACTATTTTTAGATGCGCGTGACACGAGCGTGACACACGTTGCATGGGAAATCCAGATCGTCAGGATGAAGCGACAAGTTGATTGAGCAATCGCTTCCACAGGCTTGTCGAATTGAATGCCCAGTCCTGGGCCGGCCTCGCCCGCAGGGCCGGGGCGTTGCGCAGGATTTCGAGCAATTCCAGGGCGTCCAGCCGCTTCTGGTTGATCGTTCCGCCAGTCAGAAGTGCCAGCAGTCGCCGGGTCTCCGCGTCTTGCGCATGCGTGGTTCGGGCGACGATCGCGCTCCAGGTCCGCCGCTTGTAAAAAAGCGCTCTGGCTGCCTGCAAAAGTTGCAATGCAGCCGCTGCGTCGATCAACTGGCGCTGGCGCAGGTCCTCCAGAGTTGCAACGACGTTGACCAGCGGAAGGGTCAGCGGCAGATGCCCGAGCTCAGCCGGGCCATGCAGAAGGGCGACGTCGGCATCGTCCTCAAGCTCGCCGGCCGCATATTGGCCATAGATCCGGCCGACGCCGATCATGCCGAATGTTGCACATTCGGCGGCGCGAAGCGCGCCCATGCTTGCAGCGCCGTAGACGTGCACGCCTACCGACAGGGCAAACAGGATCTCCTTGTGCCAAACGGGGGCAACCTGTTCGAAATGACCGTCGACAAGCCCGATGGCGGTCGCGCCCTCCTGGGTCGCCCGCAGGATGTCGCCCAGTTCGGCCGGGGGGCGAAGGACGATGTCATCGCCGACCAGAGTTCGCGCATCGGGCAATGTTGGGCCGGCAAAGAGGACTTTCATCCGAGCTCCAGTGCGTGTGACAGGGCCCGGTTGCCGAAGCGTCGCTTGCGCGCGCCGTCGGGGTTCTCGAGTTCGGGGACGAAAATCTTGACCACGGAAAACGGCAGCGGCTCTGAGAGAAGTGGTACGGCAGCGGCGGTCCCGATGCCCGCACGCTTCAAGGCCGCAACAACATGGTCGAGCAGCGCGCCGGTGCCGGTACCGGCGAAAGCGCAAGCCGCCGGGTTGCGATCTCCGGGCGCCGCCACGAACAATTGCTGCGTTTCACGCGGCAGCTTGCGCGTAAACGTCTCTGGAAAGACATCGTCGCGCGCGCCGCTGATGTAGGTGAGGCGCGATTGTGCCGCCTCGGTCACGGCCCTAATCGCGGCGCGGCGCGGATCCGGATGAGCGCCGTGACCGACGGTCACGTCATGGTACCGTGGATCTTTCGCACCGAGAATGTCCGCGTCGGCGATGATCGCCGACAGGCAGGGGATGCCGATGTCACTGGTCATGTCGAAGAGGCGGAATGTCAGGCCGGCCGTTTCTATGCGGCCGGTCATGTCGTCGATGACGGGATCGTTGAACAGCCGGGCATCGACGCAGGTCTTGAGGCGCGCCGCCAGTGGTCGAAGCCGCCAAAGGGTTTCGGCATCACGCTCGATGCGCTCCAGCAGGCCATGCAGGATCGCCTCCTGTTCGGTGTTGCCGGAGGCTAGCCCGTCCGACGACTGCCAGTAGCGGCATTGCTCAAGCGTCCGGTCGAGCGATGCGGCGTGAAAGGGTATGAACGTTGTATGTCGATCGAAAAGATCGTGGCCGCGAAGCCACGTCGTGGGTTCGTCATCGCCGAGATCGTCCATGCCGGCTGCGATCAACCCGGGCAAGCCGAGCGCCCGCTCGCCCTTGTCCAGAAGTGCGCGCCGCGTCTCTGTTCGCACCGGTGCCGAAGGCGTGCAGGCGACGGCACGCTCCAGGGCTTCCATCGCCGCCGACACCTTTGCGTCGATATCGGTGATGCCCTTGCCCTGGTTGATGACGATCGATCGTGCATTCGGCGAAACCGCATTCCAGACGGGTATGCCGATGCTGTCGAGCCCGGTCAGGCGGGCGAGTCTGCTGACGCCGAAAACGGGCAAGAGACCGGCTATCCGCGCGAAGGTTTCCTCGGGCGCGCACACACGGTCGGAGTATACGTCGGGATTGTCCTTGACCGGGCTGCCTTCGCGCGCCCGGTCCGCCTCATGCCTCGTCGTCATCGGCCGTGAGTTAGCCGTCCATGAAGCCGCCGGATACCGAGCCGGCCGAATTGGCGCGCACGGCGAAGTTCACGCCCTTGACCACCGTCGCGCCGGCGTTTCTGTGCTCGTTGGCCGAAGCCAGTGCGCCGGTGAGCGGGGCTGTGATGGGTGTGACGGTTCCCGCCGCGAGATCCGCGAGCCACAGGCCGTCGTCACCCTCAACGCCAAATACAACGACCTTCGCAGTCTGTTCCGTCATGATCTTCCCCTTATCCCTCATGTGATTGTGATGGTTCAGAAACCTGCCTTGCGCAGGCCTTCGCCGTAATGGGTTTTCTGCCATTCCTCGCGGAACGGAACGATTGCCATCCATTTTTCCAGGTTGAAGTCCGGATGGACGTCAAACGTCTTACGCACGTATTGGCTCGCCTTCTTGCGATTGCCGAGCATGCCCCAGCTGGCGGCCGCAAGACGGTCCGCAGGCGTTGGATCGCGCATTCGTTCTATATACGCAAGGGCGTTTTCGTATTGCGCTAGCGAGTAGCAGGCCCCGGCGGCAGTCCAGAAATACTCGTCGGGAGCGATCGGATTGAGGTTGATCGCCGCTTCGATCTTCTGCAGGCCGCCATCCGGGCGCGAGGCCTGCACCAGGGTATCGGCGAAGCTTGCAATCACGTTGGCGTGCTGCGGGCTCAGCGCTTCGGCCTTTTGGTGAAACTCGATGCTTTCGTCGAACTGCCGGCAGTAGAGCTTGACCACGCCGAGTTCGCGATAACCGGCTGCAAGCGTATCGTCGATGGCGATCGCGTCGCGCGCATGCTGTTCGGCGAGAGCCAGCAGCTCGCTGTCGCCGCGCGCCGTCAAAAGCCACTCGACAAAGTAACTGCGGGCCAGTCCGCTCATCGCCGGCGCCAGATCGGCATTCTGGCCGAGTGCATCGCGGAAGCTCTTCCTGGCGCGCCGGACCTCCGGCAAATTCAGTTGCTTGAGGAAGCGCTGGCCGAGCAGATAGCTGCGATAGGAGCCGGCGTTGCTCTCGTAGGTCTTGCGCATGCTCTCGTTGCGTTCGACCTGGCTCGCGATGGCGAAGGCGATCTGGCGTGCGATCTCCTGGCGCGAGCGCATCAGGCCGTGGTCGTCGAGCGTGAAGCGATCGGCCCAGATCACCTCGTCATTGGCAAAGAAGATCAGCTGCGTGAACAGCGTCTGCCGGTTACCTTCGTTGGTCAGCCGGGTGTCGAGAATGTAACTGATGGCGTGCTGTTCGTAGGTGCTCGCCTTGTCCGCCTGCAGGCTGATTTGTGCCGCCGTGTAGGGCGCAATGACCGACACCGAGCGAAGGGCGCACAGGCCGATCGTAACGTCCTCGATCAGCGAATGGGCAAACAGCGTGGCGGAAGTGTCGGCGTTGCCGGCGCCGGGCGGCAACAGGACGACGCGCGGCGGCCGCGTGTCGCCGCCGGGCTCGGGCGGAGGGGCGCTTGTCAGGGCGGACGCCGGCGCGGCCTTGGCGGACAAGGAGGCAAGCTCGATGCCTGGCAGAAGCCGGGGCTCGTATTGCCGCCCCTCCAGCGCCAGCACGGTCTTCAGGATCTTGCGAACCTCGTCGTCTTCGGGGTTTTTCTCCAGAAGCTTGACCGCCGCGGACTTGACGAGCTTGCGATCCGGGCCGGTCGCGGCGTCGGCAGCGCTGATCAGGCTTTCGCGCAGCAGCCCGGTGTGATCGGCACGCTGCTGTGCTACCCAGTCGCGAAGGGCCGGGCCCTGCGATTTCAGGTCCTTGATGAAATCGTCGCGGAATGTCTCGATCGCCCAATGGAACCGCGACAGGGGATCCTGAGGGACATTGCTCAGGAGGTCGTCGAGGTCGCTCGAAAGTGCGTCCGTCTCCAGCCGAATGGATGTTTGCGAGAAGCTGAGGAAGGTGTGGCCGAGTTCTTCCTGCCGCGATGTGATGCGGGAGATGGTCTTGCGCAGATTGACGAAGGCCTGGCTTGGCATGACGTCGCTCCAAAGCAGCTTGGCGACGTCGTTGCGCGATTGCTCGCGGTGGCCACCGGCGATTGCCTGGGCGAGGATGAGCAGACCCTTTTCCGGGAAAGCGACATCGCACTCGTCGTCATCGACGAGTCGCAACCGCCCGAGGGTCTGCAACCTGAATTTCATCTGTCTATCTCATTGGCAACCGGCGTGCCTATCCATGCAGGTCGGGTGCATGAGCCGAACTACTGTGAGCGACGATCGTTTCCGCTTCGGGCGTCTGTGCGACGGCCGCTACCAGCGAAATGATCTTCTTGCGCAGGACCGGGTCGGTGATCTTCAGGAAGGCGCGGTTGAGCGCAATGCCTTCCTTCGACGAAACGAAGGAGGAGATTTCGTTGGGTTCGCGCACATCGCCCAAGCCTGCCCGCGGTGCCGCGCCTTCTTCGCCTTCCTGGAAGAAGAAGCTCGGGTGAACGCCCAGCACATCGGCGATCGCCTGCAGCCGGCTGGCGCCGATGCGGTTGGTGCCTTTTTCGTATTTCTGGACCTGCTGGAAGGTGATCCCGAGGCCGTCAGCCAGCTTTTCCTGACTCAACCCGGCCATCAACCGACGCATCCTGACGCGGGAACCGACAAAGACATCAATCTGGCTGGGTGCTTTAGTGTTCACGGGTAGTTCCTCCGCATGTCTGCATGACCAAATCACACATATGAGTTTGCTCGAATAAATGACTCGATGCAATCACTACGCGCCAAAACACGGATAATTGCATTGTATGAAGCCGATACCTCCTTTGGGTCGGGCCCGCGTTACGGTCGTTGTTACTGTTACGTACTTGCGCGGGATCGCGCCCGGGCGATGCTCGTTGGGCACGGTGGGCCATGCCCGCCTGGTTCAAGTCGATTTCGGCAACGTCGGAGATGCGAAATGCGCGCAACAGCCTTGACCCTGACCCTGTTTGCAATCGGCGCCGCTCCGGCATGGGCTGTTCCGGCAACGACGACGGCCAACGTCAATTTCCGCGCCGGCCCGGGAACCGGTTTTGACAGCTTCGGCACGATCGGCGAAGGCGGCCAGGTCGACGTCAAGGAATGCGACGACGCCGGCGCGTGGTGCGCCGTCAGCTACGAGGGGAAAGACGGGTTCGTCAGCGGCAAGTACCTCAACGACGCCGATCCGAAAGGTCTTGGCTGGCCGCGCGCCTACAAGACCGAGAAAGGCGCAACGATCACCCTGTACCAGCCGCAGGTAAACGCCTGGAAGGATTTCTCCGACCTCGATGCCCTGATTGCAACCGAATACAAGCAGTCCGACGACGCCACGCCCATCTTCGGCGTCATCGGGGTGACCGGCAAGACCGTCACCGACAGTGGCTCCGACGAGGTTGTCGTTTCCGACATCAAGGTCGAGGAGATCAATTTCTCCGTTCTCGACCGCCAGGAACTGGCGGACCTAGCGCTTGAGGTCGGCAAATTGTTGCCCGTCGGCACGATCACGCTGTCGGAGGACAAGCTGACTGCAAGCCTTGCCGACTACGAGCGGCTCGGCAATGTCGAGGGCCTGAAGTCCGATCCGCCGCCGATCTATCTCAGCAAGGAGCCAGCGGTGCTCGTGCAGACCGACGGCAAGGCGGTATTCGCACCGGTTAAAGGTATCGAAGGCCTTTCCTTTGCGGTCAACACCAACTGGGACCTGTTCAAGGTCGACGCCGACAGCACCTATTACCTTCGCAACGAAAAGGCTTGGTTGCAGTCGAAGGATCTGGCGAGCGGCTGGACACCCACGACGTCGCTTCCCGATCTCTTCGGCAAATTGCCTGACGATGACAATTGGAAGGATGCGAAGGCGGCGATCCCGCCCACAGCAGGTGAGGGCGCGCCGGCAAAGGTCATCTATTCCGACACGCCTTCCGAACTGCTCGCGTTTGATGGCGAACCGAAGCTCGAGCCGGTGCCGGGCACCGGTTTGATGGTCGCGACGAACACCGAGAGCGACGTCTTTCACCTGGCTGCGGATGGCAACTGGTATGTCCTCGTCTCCGGCCGGTGGTTTTCAGCCAAGTCGCTCGAGGGCCCGTGGACCTTCGCCACCCCGAACCTGCCCCAGGATTTCCAGAATATTCCCGAGGATGCCGCCTACTACACGGTGCGCTCGTCGGTGCCGGGCACCTCGGAAAATGCGGAAGCCCGCCTGAAAGCGAGCATTCCCCAGAAGGCGCGGGTCGCGCTCGACGGGTCTGTCAAGGTCGATGTCGCCTATAGCGGCGATCCGAAATTCGAAGCGATCGACGGAACGTCGCTCACCTATGCCGTCAACACCAACGAGACGGTGATCAAGGTCGGCGACAAGTATTTCGTCGTGAAGGACGGCGTCTGGTTCGTCGGTGACACGCCGACGGGACCGTTCACTGTCGCAAAGGCCGTGCCGGACGAGATCTACACGATCCCGCCCTCATCGCCGGTCTACAATGCCACCTATGTGCGGATCTATGAAACCGAGCCGGACGCAGTCTGGGTCGGATACACCATGGGCTATCTGGGCGCCTATCTCGCCTGGGATACCTTCGTTTATGGCACCGGTTGGTACTACGACGACTATTGGGATTACGGCTGGGCCGGCGGTGGCTACTGGCCCTACTATCCGCGACCGATCACCTATGGCGTCGGCGCGTTCTACAACCCGGCGGTCGGCACATTCGGGCGCTACGGCTACGCCTATGGCCCCTATCGCGGCATTGTGGCGGGTGCTGCCTACAACCCGCGCACCGGCACCTATATCCGCGGCGCGGCAGGCTACGGTCCTTCTGGCGAACGCGGCTTCGTCGCCGCCTACAATCCTCGAACCGGCAATGCGGCGATCGCACGGGGCGGCAGCAACGTCTACGGCAACTGGGGCTCGGCCTCGGTCAAGCACGGATCGGACTTTGCGCGCATCAGCGGCGGTTCGACGACGGGAGGCGGTGCAGTTGCCCGCTGGCGCACGTCCGACGGCAATCATGGTTTCGTCGCCGGCGGCAAGGGCGGCGACGTCTATGCCGGACGCGACGGCAATGTCTATCGCCGCGACGACGGCCAATGGCAAAAGCATACGCCTGATGGCTGGCAGCCGGTGCAGAAACCGTCGATCCAGGATGCGAAGAAAGCAGGGAAACAATTTGCGACCCAGCACCCGGATGCGGCGCAGAACCTGAACAAGCGCATCGAGAACCGCCCGGCCGGCGGCCGGGCCTCGACCCGCAATCGTGCGCCCGATCATCTGGCGATCGACCGGGCCGGCCGCCAGATCGGCAATCAGCGTTCGTTCGAGCACCGGTCGTACAACCAGCGGCCGCTCAACCTCCCAAGCGGCGGCGGCTTCAACGGCGGTGGTTTCGACCGGCAAGGCGGTTTCGGCGGTGGTGGATATGGCGGCGGCGGCTTCCATGGGGGTGGTGGTTTCCATGGTGGCGGCGGCGGCTTTTCGGGCGGCGGAGGCTTTTCGGGCGGTGGCGGTTTCCACGGGGGCGGTGGCGGCGGCTTTCACGGCGGCGGTGGCGGCGGTTTTCGCCGTCGCTGATGGTCGCAAGCGCGTGAAACACGCGGGTTGGCACAAACGCTGGAGAGTGTGTTAGCGTTTGTGCGGATGAGGGCAGGAATCGATCGGCGCCATGCCGATCGCTGGGGGCAGGATCAGCATGGTCGGTGGCAGTTATTTGAGTGCTTCTTTCGGGTCCGTGGCTCGGTTACTCGCTTCGTTGACAATTTTACTTGGCGTTCTGTTCGCCACCCAAGCCTTGGCCCAGGGCGCGCCGGCGCAGGGGGCAGCCCCTGTAGCCGAGCCGGCCAAGGTGCAGCAACTGATCGAACTGCTGGACGATCCGGAAGTTCGCCAGTGGCTCTCGACCAAGCAACCCGCCACAACGGCTGCGGCCAATCCCGCGGCGACCGCGCCGACGGAAGCCGCTCCGGAGGCAGGCTTTGCTGCCCGCTGGACGGCAGAAGTGCGCCGGCATCTCGCCAAGATCACGAATGCGGTTCCGCGCGTCGGTACCGAGTTCGACGCGGCGCGCGCCCGCCTTTCCGGCGATATGGAAAGCCACGGCTCCGCTCCGATCCTCAAGGGGTTCCTCTTCATTCTGCTGGTCGGCTACGGTGCTGAATACCTTCTGCGCTACCTCCTGAGGCGGAGCTTGCATTCCGTTGCCCTGACAGGGCCGGCGCGGGCGATGATGGTCAAGGTTCTGCCGCTCCTGGTGTTCGCGATTGCCACGACGACGGTGCTTGCCGTTGCCGACTGGCCATCCCGCCTCGAAGAGACGATCGCCCCGCTGCTTGTCGCCTGGATCGGCGCGCGGCTGCTGATCACCATCGCATCCGCCGTGCTGTCCGCCGGACCGGCCGATGCCGAGGATGCGACCGGACGAGCCGGCTATCTACACCTGCCGGCGGAGGACGCTCGCTTCTGGTACCGGTCGTCCGTGGCGATCATCTGCGTCGCGGCTGCCGTCTGGGGTATTGGCGACGCGATGCGGGCGCTTGCGGTTTCCAGCGACGTTCGCGATCTCATCGTCGCCATTCTCGGTTTCGTGGTGCTGGTGCTTGCGGTGGTGACCGTCCTGCGCCGACCCGTCGTCACCGCATCGGGATCGCGCCGCGTGGTCGGCAACATATTGATCGTCGCTTTCCTGGTCCTGCTGTGGGTCCTGTGGGTGGTCGACATGCGGGTGCTGTTCTGGATCGGCCTTTACGTGATCGGGCTGCCGCCGCTGCTGCGCTTTACCAGCGCCTTTGCGACGACCATGGTCGATACGTCTGCGGATGACGACATGCGCGTGATGCGCAACGTGCTGATCGAACGCGGCGCCAGACTGGTCATCATCGGCCTTGCGGCCGCCTGGCTCATCTTCATCTTCCGCCTGCATGCCTCGATGATGGTCCAGGATGATGTCGTCAACCGGATCTTCCGCGGCGTCTTGACCGGCATCGTCATTCTGCTGGCGGCCGATCTTGTGTGGCAGCTCACCAAGAGCCTGATCAGCCTGCGCGTCAAGCATGCCCGCCTTGCAACGGGCGACCCGGCGCAGCTGGCCCGCAACACACGGCTTTTGACGTTGATGCCGATCCTGCGCAATTTCCTGGCCGCCTTCATCCTGGTCGTGGCGGTGTTGATGGTGCTCTCGGGGCTTGGCGTCGAAATCGGGCCGTTGATCGCCGGTGCCGGCGTGTTTGGTGTCGCCATCGGCTTTGGTTCGCAGACCCTGGTCAAGGACGTCATCAGCGGGATCTTCTATATGACCGACGACGCCTTCCGCATTGGCGAGTACATTCAAAGCGGCAGCTACAAGGGCACGGTCGAATCCTTCAGCATCCGGTCCGTGAAGCTCAGGCACCACCGCGGGCCGGTCTTCACCGTGCCGTTCGGTTCGCTGGGTGCGGTTCAAAACATGAGCCGCGACTGGGTCATCGACAAGTTCCTCATCAACGTCTCCTACGATGCCGACATCGCCAAGGTGAAGAAGGTGGTCAAGGGTATCGGCGCGGCACTTCTCGAAGATCCCGAGCTGGGACCGATGATTATCGAGACGGTGAAGATGAAGGGCGTGGAGACCTTCGGCGACTATGGCATCGCCTTGAGTTTCGCGATGACGACGAAGCCGGGGCACCAGACGCAGGTCCGGCGCCGGGCACAGGCGATGATCAAGGAGGCGTTCGACAAGAACGGCATTTCCTTCGCTTCGCCGACGGTGCAGGTGGCCGGCGACGAGCAGAACGCGGCCGCGGCTGCGGCGACGCGCGACGCGATCGCCAAGAAGAATGCGGCAGCAGCACTCGGCGAGGGCGCACCGCAGGCATAGGTTTTCTCGGGCTGGGGAGGCCAACATGAGACGGCTGGCATGGTTCTTTCTGCTCTTCGCAATTGCGGGGATCGGACCTTCCTGGGCGCAATCCACCGAAAGCGCTTTCCAGGTCATCACAAAACCGCATCTGGGCGACCTCGACGGCATGGAGAAGCGCCGTCTCGTGCGCATCCTGGTTCCTTTCAGCAAGACCATCTACTTTCTCGATCGCGGACGTCAGTTCGGCACGGCGGTTGAATTCGGAACGGCGCTCGAAAAGGAACTCAACGGGGGGCGCAAGAAGGAGATCGAAAGGATCCGCGTCGCCTTCGTGCCGGTTCCGCGGCCACGGCTTCTCGAAGCTCTTGAGGAGGGCCGCGGCGACATCGTGATGGGCAACCTCACGATCACCGAGGCCAGGCTTTCCAAGGTGGATTTCACCGCGCCGCTTTATGACGAGGCCCAGGAAGTGCTGGTGACGGGGCCGTCGGCGCCGGCGATCGCGGGCCTGGACGACCTCAGCGGACAGGAGGTCCGCGTGCGCAGATCCAGCAGCTATTTCGAACACCTCACGGCCTTGAGTGACGGTTTCGTCAAGGCCGGCCGTGCGCCGATATCTATCAAGGACATGGACGAGAACCTCGAGGACGAAGACGTGCTCGAGATGGTGAATGCAGGACTTTTGCCGTGGACAGTCGTCGACAGGTACAAGGCGGACATCTGGGCGACCGTGTTCACGGATCTCAAGGTGCGTGACGATATCCTGATCTCTGATCACGGGCAGATCGCCTGGGCGATCCGCAAGGACAGTCCGAAACTGAAGACGGCGCTCGACGCTTTCGTCAAGACGCACCGCATCGGCACGACCTTCGGCAATATGCTGAAGAACGCCTACTACAAGAGCGACAAGATGCTGAAGCGCGCCTATGCGCCGGCCGATGTCGAACGCTTCCAGGCGCTCGTCGACATCTTCCGCAAGCATGGCACGACCTACGATTTCGACTATCTCATGCTGATGGCGCAGGGGTATCAGGAGTCGCAACTCGATCAGTCCCGTCGCAGCCCGCGCGGCGCCGTCGGCGTCATGCAGCTCCTGCCATCAACGGCCGCCGACAAGTCGGTCGGCATCAAGGGAATAGACAAGGACCAGGACCGCAACGTCGAGGCCGGTTCGAAATACCTGCGGCATCTGGTCGATACTTACATCAACGACCCGAAGATTACGCCGCAGGACCAGCTGCTCTTTGCCTTTGCGGCCTACAATGCCGGCCCGGGCAACCTGCGCAAGTTCCGGGCGAAGGCGAAGGACATGGGGCTCGATCCCGATCTGTGGTTTGGCAATGTCGAAAACGCTGCCGCCGAGATTGTCGGGCGCGAGACTGTCCAGTATGTCAGTAACATCTACAAGTACTACGTCGCCTACGAGCTGCTGGCGGAACATGCCAAGGAGGCGGCAAAGGCGAAGGCACCGTCTGCCACCGACACCAGCGCACAGTAGTGCCCGGCCCGCCGGAGCCGATAGTTCGCCCATGGTTTGGCGTTTCGGCGCGAAACGCCGGGGAAGAGAAGCAGGCAACAGGGAGGCATTGATGTCGATGAAATCCAAACCCGCGCCTCGCCGTCGTGGCGCACTGGTGATGGTCGCTGCACTGGGCCTTGTGCTTTCAGGCTGTACGACGCCGGATCTGGAGCCGATACCGGGCAGCATCACCTATGGCGGACAACCGCGCACTAAGCTGACCAAGGCGCCGGTCGGCAGCATCGTGCCGCACCAGTTCGTCAGCGGAAACAGCTTCGTCAAGGAGGCCTACATCATCCAGCCGGATCGATCGCTGAAGCTCGTGCGCCGGGATTATTTCGACATACCGATCAACTGATCGGGGCGTTGACACCCGGCCGTGAAGACATGATAGCTCCGTCTGCATGAAAATTGCCTTCTACGCGCCGCTGAAATCCCCCGACCATCCCGTTCCCTCCGGCGACCGGCTGATGGCGCGCATGCTGGTGGAAGCGCTGCGCGCGGCAGGACACGAGGTGTCGGTGGCAAGCGCGCTGCGCAGCTTCATGGCGGACGACGACGAGGCGCAGTTCGAGGCGATCCGACAGGCGGCGGTCGACGAAACCCGGCGTCTTCGTGCGCTGTGGCTGTCGCAGACGCCGCCGGACGCGTGGTTCTGCTACCACCCGTATTACAAGGCGCCGGATCTGATCGGACCGCAGCTTGCTGCCGAGTTTGCCATTCCCTATCTCACGGCCGAGGCGTCGTACTCGCTCCGGCGCAATCAAGGGACGCGCACCCAGTCGCAACGCCACGTCCTGAGTGCAATCGAGCAGGCGGCGGTCAATATCTGCCTCACCGAACGCGATCGCCGCGGACTGGTGGAGGCCGCCCCCGCCTGCCGCCATGCAATGCTTGCGCCCTTCATAGATACCAGTCGATACGCCTCGACGGGGGGCGGTGACGTCGAAGCCTGCCGCTTCGTCACCGTGGCGATGATGCGCAGCGGCGACAAGATGGCGAGCTACCGCATGCTTGCCCGATCGCTGTCATTGGTGCTCAACCGGCCATGGACGCTGACCGTCGTCGGCGACGGGCCGTGCCGGCAGGATGTCCATGACGCATTTTCCGCCTTGCCAGCAGAAAGGCTCGTCTGGCTCGGCGAACGGGATCCGCGCGATATTCCCGCCGTGCTGGCTGAAAGCACACTCTACCTCTGGCCGGGATGCGGTGAAGCCTATGGCCTGGCCTATCTCGAGGCGCAGGCGGCAGGGCTGCCTGTCATTGCGCAACGGACGGCAGGCGTGCCGGAAGTGGTGCGCGATGGCGAGACCGGCCTGTTGACGCCAGAGGGCGACATCGCTGCCTATGCGGACGCGATCCGCCGCATGATCGATGAGCCGGCGACGCGAAGACAATTCGGCGAAAACGCCCGCCGCTTCGCCCATGACGAGCGGTCGTTCCCGGCCGCGGCACGACGACTGGATGCCATTTTCGATCAGTTTCTGGGGGACGCCAAGTGACCGCCGATGCTTATTGGCAATTGCTCGTCGAGGCGCTCGACGGGGTCCATTTCCGTGGACGGAGGATCGATTTCTGGCTGCGGGACGACGATGCTATCGAACCGACCGCGGCGCTCGACCGGCTGCTGTCGCTCGTTAATGCACACGCCGTGCCGGTGACACTCGCCGTACCACCCGAACCGGCGACGCAAGCGCTGGCGCGACGACTTGCCGGTCTTGGCGATATCGGCGTGACGGTTCATGGCTGGGCGCACCGCAACCACGCACCACCGACCGAAAAGAAGCAGGAGCTCGGCGGGCATCGGCCGCAAGAGGTGGTGCTCGCGGAGCTGCAAGGCGGCGTAGAGCGCCTGCGGACGCTCTTTCCTGAACACTTCGTGCCCATGCTCGTGCCACCGTGGAACCGGATCGATCCCGCGCTGCTCGCACGGCTGCCCGAGGCGGGGTTTTCGGTCCTCTCGGTTTTCGGCCCGGAAAAACGCTCACCGATCCCGTTGGTCAACACCCATGTGGACGTGATGGACTGGCACGGCACGCGCGGCTGCCGCGAACACCGGCTGATCGTTGCCGACATCCTCGCACGCATGCGACAGGTCGGCGGCGACATTGCGGGCTGTGAGGATCAGGCGGGAGGTACGGTCGGGATCTTGACCCATCACCTCGTTCACGACGAGGCGGTCTGGGACTTCCTGGAGACGCTTTTCACGGTCACTGCGGGACACCCGGCTTGCCGGTGGCGCAAGACAAGCGACCTCACAGGTCGATGATCTGTCCGTCGTGGGCGGCAAAAGCGCCTGCAAACAGGGACTGCACGTCGATTTCCATGGCGTCCAGCTGAGCATCGGTTCGAGCCGGGTCGTGATGGAACATCGCCAGGCGCTTGACGCCCGCCGCCATCGCAAGGCGCGCACCATGAACGCCGGTCGAATGACCGAACCCGCGGAAATGCGTCATCTCGCTCTCGAGATAGGTGCAGTCGTAGATCATCAGATCGGCGCCGGCGACCAGCTGAAGAACCGCCGGGTCGAGGATGCCGGGTTCGTGCTCGGTGTCGTAGACGAGGGCGACCGCGCGACCGTTCCATTCGACGCGATAGCCGACGCAACCGCCGGGATGGGTCAGGCTCGTCGTGCGGATCGTCACGCCTTCGCGCGGTGTCAGGACGTCGCCGGGCTTGAAGTCGACGCCTTCGAGGCTCGCCTGACAGATATCCGGATCGACCGGGAACCAGGGCGGCCGCATGAAGTCGCGGATCATTTCCTTGGTCGTCATCACGCCGTGAAGGTGCCCGGACCAGAAGCGAACCGACGACTGACACTTGTAGATCGGCTTGAAATAGGGAAGCCCGACGATGTGGTCGTAATGGCTGTGGGTGAAGAAGAGGTCGAAGTTATCGACGCCTTCGGCGATCAGCGAGGCGCCGGCCTCGCGCAGCCCGGATCCCGCATCGAAGAGTAGCACTTCCTTGCCGCACCGAATTTCGATGCAGGATGTATTTCCGCCATAGCGCAGGAATTGCTTGCCGGATACCGGCAAGCTGCCTCTCACGCCCCAGAATCGCACTCGAAAGTTGTCTTCTTGCATTCCTGTTTCGGCTTCACTCTGCCTGCGCAAGCTTTGTTGCCCACGCTTGACCAATAGACAAGCACATATGACCACCCCCCTGCAATGCCATGGGTTATTGTTTAGACATTAACCTTATCAATGCCCACAAATGACGATGGCGCACCGACGGTTGCAGCAAGCGGCGAAAGCCCTCTCGGACCGGGTTTGAGGGCCAGTTTTGCGGGAAAAATGCCTTTCCAGCCGGAGTGTGCACGAAACCGGCCCGTCGCACATTGACGATGCGCGTGAAACTTTTTCTTGCGGTCTTTCGTGGAACATCTATCGACATAGCCGACAGTCAGCAGGTCGGAGCACCCATGGCGCAGGCAGGCGAAACAGGTTTCTACGACAGCGTGCCGCTCTTCGATGCCTTCGAAGGCGTCGCGGACGAGGCGAACTATCACGCCTTGCCCGATGGATGGGTGCTGGCGCTGGCCGATATCGTCAACTCAACCGGAGCGATCGCCGAGGGGCGATACAAGACGGTGAACATGGCCGGCGCCAGTGTCATCTCCGCGTTGATGAATGCCCTCGACGAGAAAGCCATGCCCTTCGTGTTCGGCGGTGACGGCGCCCTCGCGGTTCTGCCGGCCGCCATGGCCGGGCGGGCGCGGGAAGCGCTTGCTGCCGTCAAGACCTGGGTGCTCGAGGAACTGGGCCTCGAATTGCGCGCAGCACTGGTTCCCGTTGCCGATATCAGGGCAGACGGTCTCGACATGCGTGTCGCCCGGTTCAAGGCGAGCGAAGAGGTTTCCTACGCGATGTTTGCCGGCGGCGGGGCCAGCTGGGCGGAAGCGGCCATGAAGGCAGGGCGTTACCAGGTGGACGCTGCTCCGCCCGGTTCCAGGCCGGACCTCACGGGGCTTTCCTGCCGGTGGAATCCCATAAAATCGCGTCATGGCTCGATCGCCTCGATCATCGCCCTGCCCGGCGAAAAAGGCAGTGGACCGGAATTCCAGGCGCTGATCGCCGATGTCGTCGCACTCGCCGATCAGGAAGAGCGGCACGCCCACCCGGTTCCCGAACTTGGGCCGGAGGCGCGGCTTTCGATCGATGGTATCGGCGCTGAAGCGCGCGCACGCTCTCCCCGCAGGGGCCGGCTGCTGGCGCGATTGTGGATCACCCTGCAGACGTTGTTGCTGTTCGTCTGCTTTCGCATGGGCTGGAACATCGGCACATTCGACATCGACCGCTACCGCCGCGATCTCGCCAACAATACCGACTTCCGGAAATTCGACGACGGTCTCAAGATGACGCTCGATATCAGCGCCGCCCGTCTTGCGCTGATCGAGGCGCGGTTGCGCCGTGCCGAGGAGGAGGGTGTCGGCCGCTACGGCCTTCACCAGCAGGACTCCGCGCTGATGACCTGCATCGTGCCGACGCCGATGAGCCGCGATCACATGCACTTCGTCGATGGGGCCTCCGGCGGCTACGCTGTGGCCGCCAGCAAGCTGAAGGCGGCCCTGGTCAAGCCTTGACGATGTGCTCGCCGCTCAGCCCGTTGCGGTGAAAGACATTGCGGGTGTCGACGATCAGCGGCGCTGCGGCCGCAAGGGCGGCGTAGTCGACCTGGTCGTGGTCGGTTGCAACCAGCACGGCGTCGAACTGCCGAATCGACGACGCATCGAGCGTCACGGAGCGCCTGCCCTTCAGCGCGCTGTATTCGCGCGTCGACGGGATCTCGGCGACAAAGGGGTCGTGATAGTCGCAGCGACCGCCGCGCTCCTCGATCAGCTCGATCAGTCTGAGCGACGGGCTTTCGCGAATGTCGGGCACGTTCTTTTTGTAGGCTAGGCCGATGACGAGCACCCTGGACCGGCTGAGTGCCTTGCCCTGGTGGCGATCGAGCGCCTCGGCGAGGCGGCTGACCACATGTCGCGGCATCGCCGAATTGATCTCTCCGGCCAATTCGATGAAGCGCGTCGGCAGCTCGTATTCGCGCGACTTCCAGGTCAGGTAGAAGGGGTCGATCGGGATGCAGTGCCCGCCGAGCCCCGGTCCGGGGTAAAACGGCATGTAGCCGAAGGGCTTGGTCTTTGCCGCTTCGATCACTTCCCAGACGTCGATGCCCATGGCCTCGAAAACGATCTTCAACTCGTTGACGAGCGCGATGTTGACGGAGCGGAAGATGTTCTCGGTCAACTTCACCGCTTCGGCGGTGGCGTTGGACGACACCGGCACGACCGTCTTGACCACGGCGGAATAGAACCGTTCCATCAGGCTTGCGGCGAGCGGGCCGTCGCCTGCCACCACTTTCGGGATGCTTGTCGTCTCGTAGACCGGGTTGCCCGGATCCTCGCGCTCGGGCGAAAAGCCGACGAAGAAATCGCTCGCCGACCTGAGGCCGGTCTCTTCGAGGATCGTGCGCACGACGCCGTCGGTGGTTCCCGGATAGGTCGTCGATTCGAGCACGACCAGCTGGCCGGGCTTCAACGTCGAAGCGATCGCGCGCGCCGTTCTTTCGACGAAGGAGAGGTCGGGATCCCGATGTTTCGTCAAGGGCGTCGGCACGCAGATGATGATGACGTCGCAACGGCCAAGTTGGCCGAAATCCGTCGTGCTGGAAAACCGACCGGCTTGCGCCTGCTCGGCCAGAACGGCGTTCGGCACGGCTGCGATATAGGACGTGTGGGCGTCGAGCGCGACGATCTTTCCCGGATCGATGTCGAAACCGGTCACCGAAAACCCGGCGCGTGCCGCGGCAATCGCGAGAGGCAGGCCGACATAACCAAGTCCGATGACGCCGACATGGGCCGTGCGGGTCGAGATCGACGCCAGCAGCATTTCGTAATGGGGAGAGGTCAAGTTTCGGTTCCAGCTGTTGGGATTGGCAGGCGCCTGCCTGACGGCATGTCGTGGTTTGTTGGATAGAAACAAGGTGCAAGTCAAGCGCGGAGCCTATGGCTGGCTGCATGCACCGCCAGTTCTGCGGCCATCAAATCTTCGTGTGGACACGATCGAAACAAAAATCGCGCGCGCCTCTGGAAATTGCAGAGGGCCATCAATATCTGCAACATATAAGTGCCGCATTCCGGGTGCCTGCACGTCATCGACGCTGGAATGGGTTGGAGCATTTTCTTAACGGGCACGTATCATCATCACCCGCTGCCAGCGAAGGCCGACACCGTGTCGGGCCGTTCGCCCATCGCATTGGGGATGGTGGACTGTCTGTCACGGTGAGGACGCGAAATGGGCCCGGTAAACGACAACGTATCTGAAATCCTGATCGACAAGGTGGCAGACTGGCTGATGCGGACGTCGCTCAGCGACGAGTCGCTGGAGACGATCGTCAAGGGTTTCTGCGAGCGGCTCGCTGCGGCCGGCCTGCCGCTGATGCGCGTGCATTTGTCCTTTTCGATGCTGCATCCGCTCTATGACGCGCTCGGGTTCACCTGGGTGCGCGGCAAGGGCGTCGAGGTCAGCGGCCTCCGGCACGAGGAACTCGCGCTCAACCCGGAACGCTTTCTGCGAAGCCCCTATTATTACCTGCTCAACAACAACCTCGAGCATGTGCGCCGACGCCTCTACAAGGACACGCCGTCCGAGTTTCCGATCTTCGACGAACTGAAGGAGCAGGGCGCCACCGACTACATCGCCTTCATGCAGTCGCTTGGCGCCGATTCCGGCCACGGCATGGTCGGCTCCTGGACGACGGACCGCCATGGCGGCTTTACCGACGACGTGATCGGCGCGCTGTTGCGGTTGCAGAACCATCTGGCCGTCGCCGCCAAGATGGCCGTTCTCGGCAAGCTCGCCGACAACATGCTAACCACCTATCTCGGCTCGAGCGCCGGCCGGCGCGTCATGAGCGGACAGGTCCGGCGCGGCGACGGCGAAACGGTGCGCGCCATCCTGGTCATGGCGGATATGCGCCGATCGACCATGCTTGCGGAAAAAGAAGGGCGGCAGTCCTACATCGAGACGTTGAACGGCTATTTCGACGCCATTGCCGCGCCGTTCAACCGCAATGGCGGCCATATCCTGAGCTTCGTCGGCGATGGCTTCCTGGCAGTCTACCCTTGCGGCCGGCACAAGGAGCCCTCAGAGTTTGCTGCCCGCGAGGCCTTCGGCGCGGTGCGGGCTGCAACCGCGCGCATGGAGATCCTCAATTCCGAGCGACGCAAACAGGGACGGGATCCAATCGGCTACGGCGTCGGGCTGCATGTCGGCAACGTCATGTTCGGCAATGTGGGCCTGCGCGACCGTTTGACGTTTTCGGCCTTCGGCTCGGCGGTCAACGAGGTGCAGCGGCTGCAGAACCTCACCAAGAAATACGCCCATAGCATCGTCGCCAGTGAGGCCTTCGTCAATTATTGCGGCGGGGACTGGACGGCGCTCGGCCAGGAAAAGCTGCGCGGCGTGCGGCAGAAATTCACGATCCTTTATCCGCATGAGGCTGCCCTTCTGCCCAAGACGGACGAACGCCTCGACGACGTATTGCAGGATGGACTTTCCGAGGCGGAACATGTCATGCTGCTTCATCGCAACACGCGCCCGTTGCAACCTCCGCGTGGCCTGATCGACAAGATGCTTCAGTAAGGATCTCGATGTTCCGCACCGTCCTCATCGTCGCCAGTTTCCTCCTCACCGGCGTCGCGGTGGCGCAACCCTGGGAAACCAAGCTGTACGACGGGTTCGAGGGTAGGGACTTCTCACCGGATGGCGGGTTGTACTACCGCGAAAATTTCGAGCAGAGCGCGGGAACGGTCGAGTTTCAGAGTGCGGTCAAGCGCAACGGCAATGGCGGGCTCAAGCTCAGCGTCGTGCCGACATGCCCGGACTCGCTCGACGGCTGCAGCGAGCGGGCGGAAATCTGGGAGAAGACGGCGTTGCGGGTGCCCTATGATCAGGGCATCTGGTATGGCTTCTCGCTCAAGTTTGCCGATCCGGTGCCCTCTGGCGACCACCGCTACCTGGTGGCGCAATGGAAGCGCGAGATCGACCCGGGTGCCGAGGGCGACTTCAGCCCGTTCCTGGCGTTGCGCATGAATTTCGGAAAGCTCTTCGCAACGGTCGAGACCAATTACATCGCGCCGGTTTCGGTCGGTCCTGACGGTGTCGCAGCCGCTTGCAGGCCCGGTGAAGTACCCGTGTGGGGCCGGCCGGGTGTCAACCAGATGCGCATGCTCGTGGCCGCGGACCAGTCGTGGCGCGCTGACGACGGCAATCTGTTCAACGCCTGCACCGATGCGATCGTCGTGACGAACCATGGCAATCCGTTGCCGGACCCCAAGTCGGGCTGGATCGATTTTGCGATCTATACGAAGCCGGGGGCCGACGGCAGCGGCCATATCGAGCTCTACGCCAACGGTAAGCCGATCTTCACGGTGAAGGGCCATATCGGCCACGCCGACAAGGGGCTCGGGAAGAACCAGTACTTCAAGTTCGGGCCGTATCGCGCCGCCGACGTAACGGACTGGACGCTCTATTACGATGATTTTCGCCGGTCTCCGAACTGTTCCGACCTGCTTCCGCAAGCCGCGTGCCCCTCGCCCTGACCGTCGCGGCGCAATCGTGAACTATGCTGTGGTTGCAAGGGCCTACGCTGGACAGCCCCACGAAGCTGCGATAGTCTTTTTTTAGAGGCGGCGGATACAAGGGCAATGAGGGAAGTGTGCTGCGATGACATCAGGGGCGGACCTGCTTCGAGTTGAAGGTCTGCGGATCACATTCTCGGTGCTCGGCGGCAAGGTTGAAGCCGTCAAGGAAGCGAATTTCAGAATATTGCCGGGAAAGGTAACCGCCCTCGTGGGCGAATCCGGCTCGGGAAAATCGGCCATCAGCCAGGCGGTCATGGGCATCCTGCCGAATGTCGCTCGGGTGGGCGGGCAGATCCTGTTCAATGACCCGCAGGCCAGCGGCAAGCCGATCGATCTGCTGTCGCTGGAGCGCGAAGGCGAGGAGATCCGGGCCCTGCGCGGTACCCGCATCAGCAAGATCTTCCAGGAGCCGATGACATCGCTGTCGCCGCTCCATACGATCGGCAACCAGATCTCCGAAGTCCTTAAAATTCATACGGATGCGGAAAAGCCCGAGCGGCGCGCCCGAACGGAAGAGTTGCTCGGCCTGGTCGGGTTTTCCAACCCGAAGCGCGCCTATGACATGTATCCCTTCGAACTGTCGGGCGGCATGCGCCAGCGGGCGATGATCGCCATGGCGCTGATCTGCCGACCGGCGCTGCTGATCGCGGACGAGCCGACGACGGCGCTCGACGTGACGGTGCAGGCGCAGATCTTGCAGTTGTTGCGCGAGCTGCAGGTCAAGCTCAACATGGCGATGCTGCTGATTACCCACGATCTCGGCGTGGTCGCCAACATGGCCGACGAAGTCGTGGTCATCTATCACGGCCAGATCGTCGAGGCCGGTCCGGTCGACGCGATCTTCCGCAACCCGCAGCATCCCTACCTCAAGGGCCTGATGGCCGCTGTGCCGCATTTCGACATGAAGCCCGGCGAACGGCTGAAGGCGCTGCGCGAAGTGCCGGTCAAGGCGGGGACCCTGCTTGGAGCCAAGGGCTCCGACAAGGCGGCCGGTCCGGACGTTCTCCTGTCCGTGCGCAATCTTTCCAAGACCTATGGGACGCGCAAGACATCGTGGTTCGGCAAGAAGGACCCGTCGCGCCATCGCGCCGTCGACAATGTCAGCTTCGATATCCGCCGCGGCGAATGCCTGGGGCTGGTGGGAGAGAGCGGTTGCGGCAAGACGACGGTGAGCAAGATCCTGATGCGGGCGATCACGCCCGACGGCGGCAGCGTCAGCTTCGATGACGGCGAGGGACCGATCGATGTGCTGAGCGCCGAAGGCGATGAGCTGAAGACGCTGCGCTCGAAGATCCAGATGGTGTTTCAGGATCCGGTATCGTCGCTCTCGCCGCGCATGACGGTGAAGAACATCCTGAGCGAGCCGCTCGAAATCCATGGACGCGGCACGGCAAAATCACGCGTGGAGACGGTGCGCTCGCTGCTGCAGGCCGTCGGTCTCGACCAACGCTTCATCAACCGCTATCCGCACAGTTTTTCCGGCGGCCAGCGCCAGCGCATCGGTATCGCGAGGGCGCTCGCGCTCGTGCCGCAACTCCTGATCTGCGACGAGCCGGTGTCGGCGCTCGACGTTTCGGTCCAGGCGCAGATCCTCAATCTGCTGAAGGACCTGCAGAAGGAACTCGGGCTGACATGCCTGTTCATCTCGCACAACCTCGCGGTCGTCGACTACATGGCCGACCGGATCGCGGTGATGTGCGCGGGGCGCATCGTCGAGCTTGCGCCGCGCGAGATCCTGATGCGCAACCCGGTACACCCCTATACCAAGTCGTTGCTCGCCGCCGTTCCCTATCCGGACCTCGATCGCCCGCTCGACTTCGATTTGCTCAAGGCGAGCGAGGGCTCGGACATGCGGCGGTGGGGGCCGCAGTTCAATGACGACGGCGCGGAAGACGCGCTCTCGCCCGCCGATCTCGGCGGCGACCATTACGTTCTGGCACGAAAGTCAGTGGATGCTAGGGAGTTACGGCCATGATCACTCGCCGAACTGCACTCGCCATGCTCGCAACAGCGGCCTTTCCGAAATACCTTCTTGCTGCCGCCAGCGAGCCGAAATTCTTCGAGGCGCTAATCGCCGAGGGGAAGCTGCCGCCCGTCAATGAGCGGTTGCCCAAGACGCCGCGCGTCATCAATGTCGCCGGCATGGGGCGCCAGCCGGGTAAACACGGCGGTACCGTCCAGAGCCTGATCGGCAGCGCCAAGGATATCCGGTTGATGACCGTCAACGGCTATGCGCGCCTTGTCGGCTACGACGAAAAGCTTCAGATACAGCCCGATGTGCTGGAGCGCTTCGAGACGGTGGAAGACCGGATCTTCACTTTCCACCTGCGCGAGGGGCACAAGTGGTCGGACGGTAGCCCATTGACGACGGAGGACTTCCGTTATTGCTGGGACGACGTGCTGCTCAACGAAAAACTGAGCCCGGCCGGCCTGTCGACGGCACTGGTGATCGACGGAGAAGCCGGGAAGTTCGAGGTCCTCGACGAAAGGACCGTGCGCTATTCCTGGTCCACGCCCAATCCCGACTTTCTGCAGAAGCTCGCCGCTCCCCAGCCGCTGGTCGTGGTGATGCCGTCCGCCTACCTCAAGCAGTTCCACGACAAGTATCAGGACGAGGACAAGCTCAAGGCTCTGATGAAGGAGCAAAGGGTGAAGAAATGGAGCCAGCTGCATATGCGCATGGCTCGGTCCTACCGCCCCGAGAACCCCGACCTGCCGACCCTCGACCCATGGCGCAACACGACGCCGTTGCCGGCGGAGCAGTTCGTCTTCGAGCGGAACGCCTATTTTCATCGGGTTGATGAGAACGGGCTGCAATTGCCCTATATCGACAAGTTCGTGCTCAATGTCAGCTCCCCGGCACTGATCCCGGCGAAGGCCGGAACCGGGGAAAGCGATCTGCAGGCGACCAACATCGATTTCATCGACTATACGTTCTTGAAGGATGCCGAAAAGCGCTATCCGGTGAAGGTGCGGCTCTGGAAGAAGACGCAAGGGTCGCGCGTCGCGCTTCTGCCCAACCTCAATTGTTCCGATGCGGTCTGGCGTCCGTTGCTGCAGGATGTGCGCGTCCGCCGCGCCCTGTCGCTGGCGATCGACCGTTCGGAAATCAACAAGGCGGTCTTTTACGGCCTGACCAAGGAAAGTGCCGACACGATCCTGCCGGAGAGCCCGCTGTTCCGGCCCGAGTTCGCCTCCGCCTGGATCGCCCATGATCCGGTACAGGCCAATGCGCTGCTGGACGAGGCGGGTCTTGTCAACCGCAGCAGCGATGGCATTCGCATACTGCCCGACGGCCGCGCTGCGCAGATCGTCGTAGAGACCGCCGGCGAAAGCACGCTCGAAACCGATGTTCTGCAACTGATCACCGACTACTGGCAGAAGGTCGGTATTTCGCTGTTCATTCGCACCTCGCAGCGCGACACATTCCGCAGCCGCGCCGTCGGTGGTGAAATCGTCATGTCCATGTGGTTCGGGCTCGACAACGGCGTGCCAAACGCGGCGATGAACCCGGGGCAACTGGCACCGACGGCCGACGACCAGCTGCAATGGCCGGTCTGGGGGCTCAATTATCTCTCGCATGGCGAAATGGGCCAGGCGCCCGACCTGCCTGCCGCCGTCGAACTGTCGGAGTTGCTGCAGCGCTGGCGTCGTTCCACCGAGGATACGGAGCGTGCGGAAATCTGGGGCAAGATGCTGTCGATCTATACCGACCAGGTCTTCTCGATCGGCATCGTGAACGCGTCCCTGCAGCCGATCCTGGTTGCCAACAAGATCAAGAACTTCCCCGAAGCAGCGCTCTACGGTTTCGACCCGACGAGCTATTTCGGCGTCTACAAACCCGATACGTTCTGGATCGAGCAGGAAGGCTGACATGCTGCGATATATTCTGTGGCGCATCGCGGCGATGGTTCCGACCTTGCTGATCATTTCAGCGCTTGTCTTCACCATCATCGAACTGCCGCCGGGCGACTACTTCGAAAGTTATGTCGCCGAAATCCGGGCACAGGGCGAAGGCGTCAACATGGAGCAGATCGAGGCGCTCCGGAAGGAGTACGGCTTCGATCAGCCGCCTCTGCTGCGCTATGTCCACTGGCTCGGCGGCATGCTGCAGGGCGACTTCGGCTATTCCTTCGAATACGAGTTGCCGGTCAGCGATGTCGTCGGCGACAGGTTGTGGCTGACGATCCTGGTCTCCTTCGTCACCATCATCTTTACCTGGCTGATCGCGTTTCCGATCGGCATCTACTCGGCCACGCATCAGTACAGCTGGGGTGATTACGGCCTGTCGCTGATGGGCCTCATCGGGATCGCCATCCCGAACTTCATGCTGGCGCTGATCCTGATGTACTTCGCCAATATCTGGTTCGGGATTTCGATCGGCCACCTGATGGATCAGAAGTACCTGGCCGAGCCCATGAGCTGGGCGAAGGCAAAGTCGATCCTGGAGCATATATGGATACCGGTCATCATCGTCGGTGCGGCGGGAACCGCGGGCATGATCCGGCGTCTGCGCGCCAATCTGCTCGATGAATTGCAGAAGCAGTATGTCGTGACCGCCCGCGCCAAGGGCCTTTCGCCGATGCGCACGCTGGTCAAGTATCCTCTCAGGATGGCGCTGAACTTCTTCATTTCGGACATCGGTTCCATCCTTCCGGCGATCATTTCCGGCGCGGAAATCACGGCGATCGTTCTGTCGCTCGAAACGACCGGTCCGATGCTGATCAAGGCACTGCAGAGCCAGGACATGTACCTGGCCGGTTCGTTCCTGATGTTTCTCGCGTTTCTGACGGTTATCGGCGTGCTGATTTCCGATCTCGCGCTCGCCATACTCGACCCCAGGATACGGCTGCAAGGCAGGAGCACCAAGTGACGTCATTCCTTCCGGCGCCCGGCGAACCGTTGCCGCACTACGTATCCACGGCCCCTTTCGATCCCTATTCCGTCGAAGCGATGACGGAGGAGCAGGTGCGGGTGAACCAGGCCTCGCAGCTGCGGCTGATGTGGTGGAAGTTCCGGCGGCACAAACTGGCGCTGATCTCCGGCATTTTCCTGGTTGCGCTCTACCTGATGATCCTCATCTGCGAGTTTCTGGCGCCCTACAACCTGCATACGCGCAATGTGGACTACATCTATGCGCCGCCGCAGTCGGTGCACCTGTTCCATGAGGGCAAGTTCGTCGGCCCGTTCGTCTACGGGCGCACGATGGAACTCGACATGGAAACGCTGAAGCGCAACTACACGGATAACCTCAAGGACGTCGAGCCGATCCGCTTCTTCTGCCGCGGTGACGCCTACAAGTTCTGGGGCCTGTTCGAAAGCAACGTGCACCTGGCTTGCCCGGCGAAGGACGGCCAGCTTTTCCTGCTTGGCACGGACAGGCTCGGCCGCGATGTCCTTTCGCGCATCATCTATGGCGCCCGGATCTCGCTGACCATCGGCCTTCTCGGCATTACCGTCAGCTTCGTCCTCGGTATCGTCATCGGCGGTCTGGCGGGCTACCATGGCGGCGTCTTCGATCTCATCGTCCAGCGCGTCATCGAAGTGCTTCAGTCGATCCCGAGTATTCCGCTCTGGCTGTCGCTTGCGGCGATCATGCCGGCGACGTGGAGCCCGATCCTGATCTACCTGGGCATCACGATCATCCTGGGTCTTCTCGACTGGACCGGGCTTGCCCGGGCGGTGCGTTCGAAGCTGCTGGCCTTGCGCGAGGAGGATTATGTCCTTGCGGCGCAGTTGATGGGCGCCAAGAGTGGCCGCATCATCGGCCGGCACCTCGTTCCGGGCTTCATGTCGCATCTGATCGCCACGGCGACGATCTCGATCCCCGGCATGATCCTCGGCGAAACCGCGTTGAGCTTCCTCGGATTGGGCCTTCGTCCCCCGATCACCAGCTGGGGCATCCTCTTGACCGAGGCGAAAAGCGTAAGCGTCATTGCTTTCTATCCCTGGCTGCTGTTCCCAACAATCCCGGTCATTTTTGTGATTTTGGCGTTCAACTTCTTGGGAGATGGGTTGCGCGATGCCGCCGATCCCTACAAATGAGGTTCGTTTCAACGCCGGCCGAAAGCCGGCGTTGCGAATTTTGGTTCGTTTTTTGCTGAGCGAAAGGTTTCTGGCATGACTCGGCGCTTAGAAGATGCCCGGATTCTCATGTACAGCCACGACACGTTCGGGCTCGGTCACCTGCGCCGATGCCGCACGATCGCGCATTCGCTGGTGGAAGACTATCGCGGCTTGAACATCCTGATCATTTCGGGCGCGACGATTGCCGGCGCGTTCGATTATCGTGCGCGCGTGGATTTCGTGAAGATCCCGAGCGTCATCAAGCTGCACAATGGTGACTATACGTCTCTCGACCGCCATATCGAGCTGGATGAAACGCTGAAGATGCGCCAGTCGATCATCCGGCACACGGCCGAGACGTTCAAGCCTGATATCTTCATCGTCGACAAGGAGCCCATGGGTCTGCGCGGCGAAGTCGAGGAAACGCTTACCTACCTCAAGGCCCACGGCACGACGCTGGTTCTGGGGTTGCGCGAGGTCATGGACGCGCCGCATCTGCTGGAGGCGGAGTGGAAGCGCCGCGACACGATGCGCAAGATCGAACAGTACTACGATACGATATGGGTCTATGGCCCGCCGGATTTCTACGATCCGCTGACCGAACTCGAGGTGCCGCCTGCGGTGCGCGAGCGGATGAACTTCGTCGGCTTCCTGCAGCGTAGCGTGCCGCGGGAAGAATTGCCCGGACACAAGCCGGACGGCGACTACATCCTCGTGACGACAGGCGGTGGCGGTGATGGCGCCGACCTTATTCACGACGTGATCCATGCCTATCAGCAGGATCCGGAACTGACGCACAAGGCGCTGATCGTGCTCGGGCCCTACATGCCGGTCAAGAAGCGCGAAAAGCTGATCCGCAAGGGCAGCAAGATCCCCTATATCAAGATCATCGAGTTCGACAACCGGATGGAAGAGCTGATCGCCGGCGCCAAGGGTGTGGTGGCGATGGGTGGATACAACACCTATTGCGAGATCCTGTCCTTTGACAAACCGGCGTTGATCGTGCCGCGCATCCAGCCGCGCGAAGAGCAGTTGATCCGAGCGCGCCGCGCCGCCGAGCTAGGGCTCATCGAAATGCTGCTGCCGAGCGAGGCGGAGGATCCCTTGCGGTTTGCCGCCGCATTGAAGGCATTGCCGCAACGCGCCCCGCCATCGAAGGGCTGTGCCAACGGCCTGCGATTGGAGGGGCTCGTGCATATCTCGGATATCGTCGGGGGCTGGCTTGGCGACCAGTCGAACGAACATCTGAGCATCGTGAAGAAATCGAGCTGAAGCATTGCCAACAGACCGCAAGATTGCCGTAGTTCTGAAGGGATACCCGCGCCTTTCGGAAACCTTCATCGCGCAGGAACTGCTCGGACTTGAAAGAGCCGGACACGAACTCGTGCTCATCGCGCTCAGGCGCCCGACCGACGGCAAGCGCCATCCGGTGCACGACGAGATCCGCGCCGACGTGCATTATCTGCCGGAGTACCTGCACGAGGAGCCGCTGCGGGTCCTGAAGGGACTGGTCCGTTCACTGCCCAGGCCGGGTTTCTGGAAGGCGCTTTCGCTCTTTGCCCGGGATCTTGGTCGCGATCTGACGCGCAACCGCTTCCGCCGCTTCGGGCAGGCCCTGGTGCTGGCATCGGAGTGGCCGGGCGATCCGCGCTGGCTGCACGCCCACTTCATCCACACACCGGCCTCCGTGACCGCCTATGCAAGCGTCATCGCCGGCACGCCCTGGAGCTGCTCGGCGCACGCCAAGGACATCTGGACCTCGCCCGACTGGGAGCTTTCGGAAAAGCTCGGTCGCGCACGCTGGACGGTGACCTGCACGCAGATGGGACATCGGCATCTTCAGAGCCTCACGTCGCAAAAGTCTCGGGTACATCTGAGCTATCATGGCCTCGACCTCGAGCGTTTTCCGCATTTCGATGGCCAGCGTTCGGTACGCGACGGTTCAAGCGCTGACGATCCGGTCCGCATCGTCAGCGTCGGTCGTGCGGTCGGAAAGAAGGGCTACGACGTGCTGCTCAAGGCCCTTTCCCTGTTGCCTGAGGATCTGCACTGGCGCTTCGAGCATATCGGCGCCGGTGAATTGACGACAAAGCTGAAGGTGCTGGCGGGCGAACTGGGGATCTCGGACCGGATTGCCTGGAAGGGCGCGCTCGATCAGACCGATGTGCTTGCCCATTACCGCAGCAGCGACATTTTCGCGCTCGCCTGCCGGGTGACCGCGGATGGTGATCGCGACGGCCTGCCGAACGTCTTGGTCGAGGCGTCGAGCCAGCGGCTCGCCTGTATCTCAACTGCGATATCAGGCGTGCCGGAGCTGCTCGTCGATGGCGAAAACGGCCGTGTCGTCCCGTCGGAAGATGCGCCCGCACTGGCGCAGGCCCTGGAGCAACTGATCCGCGATCCCGAATACCGCCATCGCCTGGGGGGCGCCGCCGAGCAGCGGGTCCGGGCGCACTTCGACCATCACTCCAGCATCGCGCAACTGACCACCCTGTTTGCGAACGAATGGAAGGCGGCGTGACGATGCGGCAGGCGCGGGTCTTCTTCTATGTCCAGCACTTGCTCGGCATCGGGCATCTGGCACGGGCAAGCCGTATCGCCGACGCGCTTGCTGCCGACGGTTTCGACGTCACGGTGGTCACCGGGGGCACGCCCGTTCCCGGTTTTCCGGCGGCTGGCATCAAGCATGTGGCCCTGCCGCCGGTCGTTGCCGGAGACAAGGGCTTTTCGGGCCTTGCCGACGGCGAGGGAAACCCGGTCGACGACGATTTCAAGGCCCGCCGGCGGGACATGCTGCTTGAAGCTTTTGGTGAATGCGATCCCGATGTGGTGATTTTCGAAGCGTTTCCGTTCGGGCGCCGCCAGATGCGGTTCGAACTGATGCCCTTGCTCGAACGCATCGAGGCGACAAGCCCGCGGCCGCTGGTGGCGACGTCGCTGCGCGATATCCTTCAGGAGCGAAACAAGCCGGGTCGGGCCGAGGAAATGCTGGCGCTGGTGCAGGCGCACTTTGATCTGGTGCTCGTGCATGGCGATCCGGCGTTTGCCCGGATCGAGGAGACCTTTCCTTTTGCCCATGAGATTGCAGACAAGGTCGCCTATACCGGGCTCGTCGCCGGCAGCCCGCCGGCGGCACCTTCGGAACATTTCGATGTGCTGGTTTCGGCCGGTGGCGGCGCCGTCGGCAAGGAGCTGATCGGCGCCGGTCTCGAGGCCGCCAAGCTCCTGCCCGCCGAACTGAGCTGGTGCCTCATTACGGGTCCCAATCTGCCGCAGGCCGACTATGACGCTTTCGAGGCCAGTGCTCCCGGCAATGCCAAGCTGTTCCGATTTCGGCGCGATTTTGCCAGCCTGCTTTCGGGCGCGCGGCTTTCGGTCTCGCAGGCCGGATACAACACGGTCTGCGATATCATTCGCGCCGGCTGCGCATCGCTGCTGGTGCCGTTCACGGCAGGCGGCGAGACGGAGCAGACGACACGGGCCTTGCGACTGGAAAAGCTTGGGCTCGCCGGTGTCCTGCCGGAGAGCGAGGTAACGCCAGCCCGTTTGGCGCACCACGTCGAGACGCAGCTGACGCGTGCGAAGCCCGCGATGCCGCCGCTCGACCTCGAAGGAGCGGCCCACACCGCGGCAATCCTCCGCGAGCGGCTTTCGCTGATGCCGGTCAGACCTTCCCGATCAGCATGAAGCGCGTGTATTTCTTCGTCGGCAAGGCGCCGGCGAAATCGAGAGTGGCGAGTTTGGCCTGATCGGCGAACGCCTCGATGGTTTCGACGCAATTGATATGCGTCGGTTCGCTGAAGTAGTCGTTGGACTGAAGAAGCACGCGTGTTCCCTTGGGGATCATGTCGAGCCAGCCCCGCAGGTCGGCAATGTGCTCGCAACTGGTGTTGACTATCAGGTCCGCGCCAAGGCGCTGATAGTCGATCGCGTACATATCGGCGGTCACGGCCCGGAAGCGTTCGGCAAAGGCGGCGTTCAGGGTGTGGGCAACCGTCTCGACCGACGGGTCGATGTCATAGCTCTCGGCCATGGCGATCTCGAAACGACAGTCCTCGAGCAACATCGCAGGCAGGATCCCGTACCAGCCGCCGAGTACGACAATGCGCTCATAGGACTTGCCTGCGGCTTTCAGCAGCGTGTCGCGCGCCCAGAGCTTGCAGGCGACCTGCTTGTGATTGAAGGCGTTGGCGATATCGGCGTCCGGGTGCTTGGCGATAACCCTGGCGATGCCCGCGATCAACGGGCTCGCGGTATAGGCGGCAATTCCACGCGTCAGGTCGAACGCATTTTCGTACCAATCGCTCACGGGAAGCTGGGGATGGCTGGTGTGTTTCATGGCGTCGTTGTAAGCTGGCGGACAATCGAGCGCAACAAGGGCGTCGTTTGCCCCCCGGACGATCCGTCTGTCGTTAACAAGCCTGGATGCTGATCTCAACGCTGACGGTCTGTGTCCATTGCGGATTTCTCGTGCTCCTGCATAATCTAATAGACCGGATTCGCGGATCCGGCTCAGGTCTTGCCGAAGCACCGTCGCGACAGAACGCCTGTGGCGGCATCGTCGAAGTGCATGACATAACAGGCATGTCGCAGCCGGGAATGGTGGCAGCTCGCGCCGCATACGTCGTAGTGTTCAATAAGGTCCCGTTGCCAGAAACATGGAATCACGCCTCTCCCGCTACATTTGGAATCATACGCGCAAGGACCAGCTCTGGATCCTCGTGATCGTCGCGCTGTCGATGATCCCGTATTTCCTGTCGTTCGATCTGCCCAAGCAGATTGTCAACGGACCGATCCAGGGCGACGGCTTCGACAGTCCGGAAGCGACCCAGGCGTTCCTGGCGTTGTCCTTCGACCTGCCTTACGTCGGCACGATCAATCTCTTCGACGGCTTCCAGCTCGGTCGCGAAGGCATGCTTCTGGCGCTGAGCCTCGTCTTTCTGCTGCTCGTCGTCATCAACGGTCTCTTCAAGTTCTACATCAATACCTTCAAGGGCAGGCTTGGCGAGCGCCTGTTGCGGCGCATCCGCTTTGAGCTCGTCGACCGCGTCCTGCGATTTCCGCCGACGCATTTCAAGCGGGTGAAGCCCGCCGAAATCTCGACGATGATCAAGGATGAGGTGGAGCCGCTCGGCGGCTTCACCGGCGATGCCTTCGTGTCGCCGGCGCTGCTCGGCGGACAGGCGCTGACGGCGCTGATCTTCATCCTGCTGCAAAGCTTCTGGCTCGGGCTGATTGCCACGGTCATCGTTGCCGTGCAGGCGGTCATCATTCCGCGCATGCGTAAGCGGCTGCTCGTGCTTGGGCGCGAGCGCCAGCTGACGGCGCGTGAACTGTCGGGGCGGGTGAGTGAAATCGTCGACGGCATCGGCACGATCCGCGGCTACGACACGTCCAATTTCGAGCGTGCGGACATTGCTTCACGGCTCGCACGGATCTTCAAGATCCGCTACGACCTCTATCAGTGGAAGTTCCTGGTCAAGTTCATCAACAACTTCCTCGCCCAGGTGACGCCGTTCCTGTTCTACTCGATCGGCGGCTATTTCGCGCTCCAGGGCCGGCTCGACATTGGCCAGCTCGTCGCGGTCATCGGCGCCTACAAGGATCTGCCCGGGCCGCTGAAGGAGCTTATCGACTGGGATCAGGCGCGCCAGGACGTGCAGGTCAAATATGCGCAGGTGGTCGAACAGTTCAGTGTCGATCCACTGATCGATCCCAAGGTTCACGCAATTGCAACGGCAAGCCCCGAGCCGCTGGTCGGACCGTTGGCCGCCATCAACCTGACCGTGACCGACGACGGCGGTGTGACGCTGCTCGATCACGTCTCGCTGCAGGTCCAGCCGGGTGAGGCGGTTGCACTCAAGGGCGGCGGTGAAGTGCTGGCCGAAGCCTTTGCACGGCTGATCTGGCCGGCGGGTGGTCGTGTCGTCATCGGAGGCCAGGACATTCTCGACCTGCCGGAATCGGTCACTGGCCGCCGGATTTCCTATGCGTCTTCCGATGTCTACGTGTTTCAGGGCAGCCTTGGCGACAACCTGCTTTATGGATTGAAGCATGCACCCCTGACCGATGTCCAATATGAGGGCGAGCGCGCTGCCCACCGCAAGTGGGAACTGGTCGAAGCCAAGCTGGCCGGCAACCCGCACTTCGACGTCAACAGCGACTGGATCGATTATCAGGCCGCAGGCGCAACCGGGCCGGACGATCTGCTCATCAAGATCCGGCCCGTTCTCGACGCTGTCCTCTTGACCAACGACGTGCTTGCGCTCGCCGTGCGCTCGACCATCGATCCGAACCGCAATGCAGCCTTTGCCGCCGGGATCGTCGAAATGCGCAGTGCGTTGCGCGAGCGTCTCGAGACGGAAAAGTTGAGCGACCTCGTGGTGTTCTTCGAGCCTGGTTCGTACAACATCGAAGCAACGATCGGGGAAAACCTGCTCTTCGGCACGATCACCGATCAGGCGATGTGGGATGACGCGCTCGAAGGGCATCCGTTCTTCAAGACCGTGCTGCAGCGTGTCGGCCTGCGCGACGTCTTCTACGAGATGGGCCTGGAGATCGCGGAGAACGTCGTCGAACTGTTCCGCGACTTGCCGCCGGATCACCCGTTCTTCCAGCAGTTGACCTTCATGACGGCCGAGGAGATCCCCGTTTACGAAGCGCTGTTGCAGAAGGTGAGGGGCCGCCCGCGCGCCGACGTCGCCGAGGATGACCAGGTCAAGATCATCCGCCTGTGCTTCGGCTATATCGAGCCGCGCCACCGTTTCGGTCTCCTGACGGACGAACTGATGGCAAAGATCGTTGCGGGACGTCGCGAATTCGACGAGGGCCTGCCCGCGGATCTCGCCGGCATGATCGAGCACTATCGCCCCAACCGCTACATCGCCTCCGGCAGCATCATCGACAACGTCCTCTTCGGCCGCATCGGCCACAAGCATGCGGACGGATCGGAGAAGATCCGCGCGATCGTGCGCGACCTGTTCGAGGCCGTCGGTCTCTATAATGAAGTGCTCGCCTTCGGCTTCGATTTCAACGTCGGCGCCGGCGGCAAGCGCCTGACCGCCGGGCAGAGACAGAAGCTGGATCTGGCGCGGGCGCTGATCCGTATCTGCGATTTCTATATCTTCAATCAGCCTCTGCTCGCGCTTGACCAGCGGGTGCAGGAACAGGTGATCCGCAACGTCTTTGCGCTTCTGCGGCAGGATGGGCGCAATCCGGCAATCGTCTGGGTGGTGGCCAATCCGGCTGTCATGGAGTTGTTCGATCGGGTGGCCGTCTTCGAGAATGGCCGCCTGCTTCGCGACGAGACTACGGAAGTGGGGGCTAACGAAGGACCCGACTATAAGGAAATGGCATCTTGATGTAATATTAATGTCAGGGCACGAGCATAAGGTCCCGCAGCCAAGCGGGACACAGGTTGCCCCCGACCGAATACTGGGAGAAACGGATTGTGATGTTGCTCAAGGATGAAGTGGAAATGCTGCGCCGGATAACCCTGTTTTCAGGATTGCCGCCTGCAAAATTGAAACTCCTCGCCTTCACGTCCGATCGGGTCATGTACAGTTCCGGAGAAGCGCTTTTCTACCAGGGCGATATCGGCGACGCCGCCTATGTCATCCTGTCGGGCAAGGCCGACGTTCTGGTCACCACTGCCGGCGGACCGCTGAAACTCGCCGAAGTCGAGCAGAACTCGATCGTCGGCGAAATCGCCATTCTCTGTAACACGCCGCGCACGGCGACCGTGCGCACGACGACCCCGCTCGAAGCGCTGAGGATCCGCAAGGACGATTTCCTCAAGCTGCTGGCCGACTTCCCCGAGATGGCCGTTGAAATCATGCGGGTCCTTGCCGACCGCCTCAGCCAGACGACGGCCGAATTGACCGAAGCGCGTAGCCGAAACGAACGCATGGAAGCGTGAGGTCGCGTCAGGGTCATGCGCCGATGGCATGTCCCTTGCGCATGGAAGACCTCCGCAAAAACGATTCCGCTTGGCCGGGATATGGGCTAGAGAAGCGCCATGCGTGCGATCACCTATTTCTGCAAGACCGTTCATTTCCCCGACAAGCCTGAGAAGAAGCGCTTTTTTGCGCGCCTCCAGAGCGGCGAATGGGAGCCGTGCACCTTTCAAAATATCGAGCGCCTCGTCGATGCCGAAACGACCTTTGTCGATATCGGCGGCTGGATCGGCGTCACACCCTATTGGGCAGCCCAGATCGCCGACAACGTCATCACCGTCGAGCCCGATCCGGTCTGCTTCGGCATCCTCAAGGAAATGGAGCCGCAGAATGAAGGCGACGTCGCGCTGATCAATGCGGCATTGTCCGAAGACGATGTTCTGGTGTTGAATTCTGTCGGCGGCGGTTTCGGCAGTTCGGAGACCTCGGCGCTGATCGCCGACGATACCGGGCAGGCGATCAAGGCGAAAACCATCACTATCGCCGAACTGCAATCGATGGCGCGCACCGACAGGCTGTGTTTCAAGATCGATATCGAAGGCTACGAATACCGGTCGCTCGCTCAGTTTCGCGACATCGACCGCAAACGGACGACCGGCGTTCTGCTTGCCGTGCATCCGCAGATCCTGTTTGCTTCGCTGAGCGGGCCGGCCATCGTCAGGGCCTTTCGTACTGTCGCGGCCACCTGCGGGCTCGTGCGCAGCTTCCGCGGCTTCCGTCTCGACAATCCGCAGGCGATCTGGACCGCGCTCAAGAAGTCCATCGCGCGGCGCGAGTTCCGCGGCTTCGATCTGCTCTTTGTTTCCAAAACCACCGGCCGCTAGAAGGCTGCACGTTCGGCAGTCGCGTCGGTGAACTTGCGCGGACGAAATCGTTTGCGCTGCCGCGCAGGTGCCACCAACGATTGGCCACGATCTGTGGTTATGATGCCTCCTTTCAAACCGAGGGAGGATCCGATGAAGACTTGGGAAGCGATGCACCCCGGCGCCCGCTGGATTGCGCCTGAAACGGATTTACGGACCGTCGCGCGGATCATGCGCGACGAAGACATCGGCGCCCTGCCGGTCGGCGAGGACGATCGCCTCATCGGCATGGTGACGGATCGCGACATTGCGGTGCGCGCCTGGGCAAACGGCCACGATGCGGCGACGCTGACCGCCCGCGACGTCATGACCAGGGACATCGTCTATTGCCGCACCAGCGAGACAATCGAGGATGCCGTGCGCCTGATGGAGACCCGCAAGGTCAGGCGGCTGCCCGTCATCGATGACGAAAAGCGCATGGTCGGCATGCTGTCGCTCGGCGACATCTCGCACGCGACCAGCCGCGAACTGACGAGCGGTCTGGTGAAGGCCGTCACGGCACATCACGCCTGAAGCGAGTTCGTGCCTTTGCTTCGCCCTCGCCGCCTGGCGGCGAGGGTTGTCGGGCGTCGATCAGACGCCATACCGCTGATGCCAATGTCAGAAGCGGTAGCTGATGCCCGTACCGATCAGCCAGGGGTCGAGCTTCACCTTGCCGGTCACGGCACCTGCGCCCGGCAGGGTCGCGCTGACGTCCGTTTCCAGGAACAGCTTCTTGACGTCGAAGTTGATGCCCCAGTGATCGTCGAGCTTGATGTCGACGCCCGCCTGCAGGGCGACGCCGAACGTATTTTTCAGGTCGAAGCTGGAGAAATCGCCCTTGGCCTTCTCGTTGTAGAACATGGTGTAGTTCACGCCGGCGCCGACATAGGGCTTGATCGTGTCGGTCAGATTGACGTGGTACTGCAGCGTCAATGTCGGCGGCAGCAGCCATGCCTTGCCGATCTCACCGAGCCCCGCGATCGAGCCGCTGCCTCTGGCCGTGTGCGGCGTCGTGCCGAGGATCAGCTCGGCGGCAATGTTGTCGGTGAAGAAGTAGGTGATGTCGAGCTCGGGCACCACCGAATTGCTGACGCCGACCTTCTCGCCGTCGAGTGCGCTGCCATTCAGCTGCAGCGAGGCCCTGTCCTCAGGCAAGACGGCAAGAGCGCGGGCGCGGATCATCCACGGGCTCTGCTCGCTGATCGCCGGCAATTCCGGGGCGGGTTCGCTCGGTGCGGACAGGTCCGCGGCGCGTGCCGCAGTGACCGAGGCCGCCAGCAGGAAAAATGCGGCGGCAGTTGGCAGGATGGAGCGAGTAGACATGATTCCGGACCCCCAGAAGAGTTTAGACATTGCCGATAGGGCTGTTGGCGGCAGGGAATCTGCGGCCGGCGGCACTATGGGCGACGGGGCTCGAAGAGGGGTTGTTCTAGATCAAGGCCATGCGTTGATTGACGCGGTGAGCGGCGCGGCGGATTCGGTCCGGCCGACGCTTTCGCCCGCGCAGCGCTCAATCCGGCATGCGCGGAATGCTGGCAAGCAGCCGCTGCGTGTAGGGATGCTTCGGGCTGGCGAGAATATCGTGGGTCTTGCCGCTCTCCACCACCTGTCCCTTTTCGAGGATGACCATCTCCTCGCAGAGTGCAGCGACGACGCCGAGGTCGTGCGACACGAACACGAGCGTCAGCGATGCCGACAGGGTCTTGAACAGCTCGACGATCCGGATGCGGGTCGACAGATCAAGCGCGCTGACGGCTTCATCGGCAAGGATGATCTGCGGGCGCGCAACGATGGCACGTGCGATCGCGATGCGCTGGCGCTGGCCGCCGGAGAACTCGTGCGGATAGCGCTGCATGGCGTCGAGGGGCAGTCCGACGGCCTCCAGTGCCTGGGCGACAGCGTCCTTGCGCGGCCCGGCGATACGCAGGGATTGCAACGGCTCGGCAATGATGTCGAGCACCTTCTGGCGCGGATCGAGCGAGGAGTAGGGGTCCTGGAAAACCGGCTGCACCGCGCGGCGATAGCGCCGCATGAAGGCGCTGTCGCCGGGGTCGAGCGCGTCGTCACCGAACCGGATCGTGCCGCTTGTGGGGCGCTCGAGCCCCAGCAGCAGCCGCAGCAGCGTCGTCTTGCCAGACCCGGACTCGCCGACGAGGCCGACGCTCGCCCCAGTGCGCACGCTGAACGACACGTCGGACAAAACCTTGCGGTGACGGGAATAACCGAAGTTCACATTCTGCAGGTCCAGCATCATGATCCCGTTCCCCCCAGCGCTTCATCGAACATGCGTGCGGCATCGACGAGGGCCCGGGTATATTCGTGCGAGGGACTGGCGAACACGTCGACAACCGCACCTTCCTCAAGCGCGACGCCGTCGCGCAACACCATGACGCGCTCGACCACTTGCGCGACAACCGGCAGGTCATGGTTGATGAAGAGCAGCGCCATTCCCGTTTCGCGCACCAGTCCGTCGAGCAGCCTGAGGATTTCGGCCTGCGTCGTGACGTCGAGGGCGGTCGTCGGTTCGTCAGCGATCAAGAGCTTTGGCCGGCACGCAAGCGCCATGGCAATCGCGACGCGCTGGCGCTGGCCGCCCGAGACTTCGTGCGGGTAGGCGTTGGCAATGCGTTCCGGTTGCGGCAGGGCGACCTTGTCGAGGAGATCAAGCACCTCGCGGTCGATCGCCGCCCGTGATGGTCGCTGTCCGTCTCGCGCCAACCTGCGGCGGACCGGTTCGGCAATCTGCTTGCCGATCTTCATCAGGGGATCGAGCGCCGTCAGCGGCTCCTGGAAGACGACGGCGGTTGCGACGCCACGCAGCCGGTTCAGGTGCTTTTCATCCGCGCCGACCACCTCCTGGCCATCGAGCACGATCGACCCGCTGACGGAAATGTTTGCCGGCAACAGCCCGGTGACGGCCATGGCAGTCATGGACTTTCCCGAGCCGGATTCGCCGATCAGGCCCATGCGTTCGCCGGCGCCTATGGAAAACGACAGGTCCGAAACCAGCGTCTTGTTGCCAGCGCGCACGGTCAGGCCCTGAACGGAAAGCAAGGCGCTCATCGTGATCTCCCGCGTGTGGGATCGCCGACATCCCGCAGCCCATCGGCAAGAAGGTTCATGCCGATGACCAATGCGACAAGCGCGATGCCGGGTGCAATCGCGCCGACGGGTGCTGTGTAGACCGTGCCCTGCGCTTCCTGAAGCAGCCGGCCCCAGGATGCGTTTGGCGGTGGCGCGCCGAGGCCGAGATAGGAGAGCGACGCTTCCGCGATCACGGCGAGGCCGAATTGCAGCGCGAAGTTGACCGAAAGCGTCGGCCAGATGTTGGGCAGCACGTGACGCAGGACGACGCCCGGCCAGGAGGTGCCTGAGGTGCGTGAGGCGACGATGTAGTCCTGGCGCAGCACGCGTTTTGCCAGGATGCGGGTGAGGCGGGCGACGATTGCCGAGATCGCGAGCCCAAGCGCCAGGATCGCGGACCACAGGCTGGCGCTGTCGCTGGCGGCAACCACCAGCATCGCCAGCAGCAGCGTCGGAAAGGCGATGAGGATATCGAGGGTGGCGGCCATCACGTCATCGAGCAGGCGCGTGGCGAAGGCCGCGAGGATGCCGAGCGTCACGCCGATGGTGGCGCCGATTGCGACAGCACCGGTGCCCACGATCAGGGCGGTGCGTGCGCCGATCATGATTTGCGTCAGGTAGTCGCGGCCGAGCCGATCCGTGCCGACCCAGTGCAGCAACGACGGCGCTTCGAGGCGACCGCCCGACGCATTGAGCGGATCGTAGGGCGTCCAGAACAGGGTGAGAAGGGCGACCGCGACATTGAGGCCGACCAAGGCAAGGCCGATGGACAGAGCCAGCGAGTGTTTGCGGGCCGGCCGGTCGGCCGAAAGGTCCTGCGCGCTCATGTGGCGGCTCCTGTCGCGCGTTCGCGCAGGCGGGGATCTATGACGCGCTGGGCGAGGTCGGCGGCAAAGCCGATTAAAAGCACCAGTAGGGTCGAGATGAACAACACGCCCTGGACGTTCGGGTAGTCGCGCTGCTCGATCGCGAGCAGCAGCATCGAGCCTAGGCCAGGCAGTGCAAACACCCGTTCGACCACGACGGCACCCAGCAAGGTCGTCGCCAACTCGATGCCGAGGATCGAGACGATCGGCACGGCGCCGTTGCGGATGCCATGGCGGATCAGCGCCTCCGGGAAGCTCGCGCCGAGCGCGCGGGCGGTGCGCAGGTAATCGCTGCCGAGAACGTCCTGTGTCGCCGAGCGGATGTAGCGGATCAGCGAAGCGGCCATCACCAGGCCGATCGTCAGCACCGGCAGCGCCAGCGCATAGCGCACCTGGCCTTCGTTTTGCCAGCCGCGACGGGGGTAGCCGCCCGACGGAAAGAGCCGGAGATTGACCGCAAAGACGGTGACGAGCAGGATCCCCACCCAGAAGACCGGAATGGCGATGCCGAGCTGGGAAACCGTCGAAATGGCTGCGCCGTACCAGCGGTGGGCCTTGACCGCCGAGAGAATGCCGAGCGGAACCGCGATGATGACGGCGAGCACAAAACCCAAAAGCGCCAACGGCACGGTCACGGTCAGGCGCGTGGCGATCTCCTCGATGACGGGTTTGCCGCTGACGAAGGATGTTCCGAGATCGAAACGGGCAAGGCTTCCGACGAAACGCAGGAACTGCTCATGAAGCGGCAGGTTCGACCCGACCTGCTCGCGCGCGGCCTCGATCTGCTGCTGGTCGGCACCTACGGAAAGAAGCGCATTCGCCGGGTCGCCCGGGAGCAAGCGCAACAAGACGAACAGCACCACCGCCGCGATCAGCAACGACAGGATCAGGATGGCAAAACGGCGCAGAATATAGGCGAGAATGGCTGGCTTCCTTTCGTCCGACGGGTGCGACACCTGGAGCCGGAGCGCTGGCTTTTGCACAAAATCGACAGGGAGGCTACTGCATAATCCCTTATATCCTCACAGATTTCAGTGGGATCTGCAGCGTGTTTGGAAGGCGGCTGCGTTCGTGGCGAGCAAGTCTGTCATTCGTTTTGGTGGCAATGACCATTGCGTGGTCATTGTCATGACGGGCAGCCTCCCGAAAGCGATGGGGCCCCCGATATGCTCGGGGGCCCCTCGATCGGCCGCTATGATGGCGCGCCGGCGAAACCGGCGATCAGTTGGCGCTCTTCTTGATGTTGTAAGCGAAGAACTGCGAGTTCAGACCATTGACGGGATAGCCTGTGACGGCCGAGCTCGAGACGACGATCTGCGGATAGAGGTAGAGCCAGTTGCTGGCGGCGTCCTCGGCGATGATGCGGTTGGCCTCCGTCAGCTTCGCCGTCTGTTCGTCGGTGTTGGATGCGGCTTCCGAAGCCTTGATGAGGTCTACGACCGCGGGGTTGTTGTACCCCCAGTAGAAGTCCGGGTTGCCGTAGAACACGATATCGCGGTGATTGACGTGTTCCTGCAGGGTCGCCTGGAAGTCGTGCGCCTTGTAGACCTTGGTGTACCACTCGTTGGCGGTGATGATGTTGATCTCGACCTTGATGCCAACCTTTGCAAGCTCGCTCTGCAGGAACTGGGCAACGATCGGGTGCGGATCGTAGTTCGGCGTGTCGAGCTTGAACGAGAAGCCGTCGGCAAGACCGGCTTCCTTCAGAAGCGCCTTGGCGCTTTCGACGTCATAGGCGTCGACTGCGGTCAGGTCGACATACCAGGGGTCTGTCGGCGGCACGAACGAGCCGATCAGCGTGCCGTATTCGCCCCAAATGGACTGCAGGAGCTTCTTGTCGTCGATGGCGCGGGCAATCGCCTTGCGAACCTTGACGTTGTTGAAGGGCTCTACACGGTCGTTGAATGCCAGCAGTTCCTTGGTGGTCGACTGGCCCGCGGTGACGGTGAAATCCGCGTTGTCCTTGAACTGGGCGATCGAATCCGGGCTCTGGACGCTGGTTATGACGTCGACCGCTCCGGTCAGCAGCGCATTGTTGAGCGCCGTGGCATCGGTGAAGTACTGGAACACGACTTCGCCATTGGTCGGTGCCGTGCCCCAGTACTTGTCGTTGCGGGTCAGCGCCAGCGAGGAGCCGCGACGCCATTCGTCCAGGCGGTAGGGGCCGGTACCGTCTTCCTTGGCGTTCAGATCTTTTGCCGCATCGTTGACGATCCAGACGTAGCTGAGGTTATAGGGCAGCGAGATGGAGCGGGCGGAGAGCTTGACCACCACAGTCTGATCGTCGGGCGTCTGGATCTCGCTGATCGTCGCCAGGCTCTTCTTGCGCGAGCTTTTGGAATCGGGCGCGACAACGCGCTCGATGCTGTATTTCACATCCTGCGCCGTCAGCGGATCGCCGGAGTGGAAGGTCACGTTCGGCTTGAGCTTGAACGTATAGGTGAGGCCGTCTTCGCTGATCGTCTGCTCGGCGGCGAGGCCGGGCGCAACGTCGCCGGCGTCGGTCAGGGTGAACAGCGCCTCGTAGACGTTGCCGTTGAAGGCTTCGTTGATGCCCTGGCCGGCGCCGGCGGTGTTGTCGAGGTTCTGCGGCTCATAAAGCGAGCCGATGACGATGGAGGCATCCGGATCGAATTTTGCGTCCTGCGCAAGCGCTGCCGTGCTCGTCGACAACGCCATGGCCAGGGTAGCCGCGGCGAAAACGGAGCGGCGGCCTTTCCTGCCCTGTCCTGAAAGCGTACCGAAATCGATCGTGTTGCCAGTCATTTCCCTAACTCCTGCATAAATACTCGTCACGCGATGTCGCGTTTGCCATCCGAATGTACACATCGGGCGGTTGCGGTGCATCATACAAATTCCCTAGTAATTTAGTGGGAATTTTGGTTCGTTTTGTCGGTCAACATTGAAAATTGCACCCGCCGCCGGCGTCGCCAAGCGAAGGGCGTTCCGCTCAACGCTGCGCATAGCGTCGCGACCAGCGCCCGGGAATCATCTGAACCAGAATGCACAACAGCCCGGCCAGGATCGCCGGCGCCCAGAGCGAAGCCTGTCCGAAACGGTATTCCAGGAGGGCACCGACGACGGCTCCGGCGAGCATTCCGACCCAGGGGACGATCTGCATCGTCCATTGACTATTTCCCGTGCCGATGATCCATCGTCCAAGCCCGCGCCCGAAGCGCGACAAGGCACCGGTGACATAGGTGAGCCCTATCGGCAGGCCCTCGATGTGCTCGACCGAAGCGTTGACGACACCCATGGCCAGGACGATGAGATAAAAGCGCGGCACGTTCGGCAAGTGGTCGCCACCTGCTGCGGCCACGGTGAGAATGACAGCGACGCTGCACAAAACGCCGACGGCGCGAAACCGGCTTGCGACGATCGTGCCCATGGCATTGCCGATGACGAAGACTGCGAGCGAGCCCAGCAGAACGAGTGCGCGCAGAATGCTGCCATCGGCCAGCGCGGTTGCAGCGCGTGTCGTGTTGCCGCTCATGAAGGAGACAAAGTCGCCAACCGTCAGAAGGCCGATCGCGTCGGTCATTCCCGCCAGAAATGAAATGAGCGCCACAACGAGAAGCGCGGTCCCGGTGCGCTGGCGCGTGATGATCCGACGTCGTCGCTGAAAGGTCATGCTGTTGCCCGGTCGTGTTTGCCTAGCCTTAGTCCGCGTCGCGGGGGAAAGGAAGACGTCGTTCCGGCTCTCGCGCATCTTCGTCGCCGGCCGCGGGCCGCTCACGGCAATACGAATGTTGGCGACATCCTGCAGGATCTGTGGGAGTTTGTGTGCGCCCATCGGCCAAAACGTGGGCGTCCAGCCCTGTTGCGGCGAGCCAAACCCGCGTGGCCGGTTTCAGGCATATCGCTGCATCGCTCAGTCATAGGCTTTCACTTGAACATTGGAGGGAAGACATGAGGCATACAGGTTTAGCCGTCGTCTCCATCGTTTTGGCCTTCGGGCTTTACGGCTGCGAATCCTCGGGCACGTCCGCGCCCGTGCCTGCGCAAACACAATTGCCGACGGCGACCGCCCTCGTCGGGAGCGGTGCGCCGGTGACCGCCGGCAACAGGCCGGCCTATTGTCGGGGCGAAGTGGCGGGGCAATACGCGACGAAGCCGACCTATGTGAAAACAGGTGCGCCGGCGCAACAGCCTGACGGCAGCGTCTGGATCGACGGCACGGTCGACAAGGGCAGCGAAGGCATCAAGGCTTTCCGTTGCCGGTTCGATAAGAGCGGTGCCTTCGTCGACGTGATGGCGATGACCTCCGACGGCGCTCTCTGAGGGGGCGGCCGATAGGGCCCGTTTGTCTACCTGCCGCCACCATCCGGCAGCCGCCGATCGAGCGAATAAGGGCAGGCGCAGTGCCTTCTGCCGATCCTGCTGTAAAGCGCTTGTTCAAGCCTGGGTTTCGGGGCTGAGAGTTGACGCCTAGTGGTAGCGAGCGATCGGCAAACGCCGGGCATTTCCACAGGTGCTGCGCTTCCGTGCCGCAAAAATCATCCTGAGCCGGCAAAAGGATTCGACAGTGACGAGATTCTGATATATCGCATGATTAATCGTTTAATCACCGATAGCGGAAACCACGGCCTTGGCGCGTTCCGGACCAAAACTGACGAGGATTGCCAGAACACTGGGCGTCTCTGCGGCGACGGTTTCCAACGCGCTCTCCGGTAAGGGGCGGGTCTCGGCGGAGCTCGCCGAAAAGATCCGGGCGACGGCGGCCGAACTCGGTTATGTCCCGAGCCTTGCGGGCAGGGCGCTTCGCACCGGCCGCACCGCCGTCATCGGCCTCGTTCTTCCCGATATTGCCAATCCGCTCTTCCCGCAGATCGCACAGGCGATCGAGCTCGCCGCGTCGTCGGCCGGCTATGGCGTTCTCATCGCCGACTCCCGCGGCGACGTCACCACCCAGACCAAGGCGATCGAACGGCTGATCGACCGCGATGTCGACGGCATGGTGATCGTGCCCCGGCGCGGAACGCGCATCGCGGATGTCGGCTGTCCCGTCGCCGTGATCGACACGCCTTCGACGCCCGGCAATACCGTTGCGGCCGACCACTGGGGCGGTGGCCGGCAGATCGCCGAGCATCTGAAGGCGCTTGGGCATCGGCGCGTTCTCGTCATCGGCAACAATCCCGCCTCCAACGTTCAGAACGACCGCATCGGCGGCATCCGCTCGGCCTTTGGTGACGGCGCCTTCGTCGAGATCCTGTGGATCGAACCGCTCGAGCGCGTCGAGGGCAAGGGCTGCCCGCTCGGCCTCGCCGAAAAGGTGGCGGAAGGCTTCACCGCCTTTGCCTGCGTCTCCGATCTTCATGCGCTGCGGGCGCTCACCGAGCTGCAACGCGCCGGCATCAACGTCCCGGAGAAGGCGAGCGTCACCGGTTTCGACGATCTCATCTGGTCGCCAGTGGTGACGCCGGCGCTGACCACGGCGCGCATGGACATGACGCGCATCGCAGCGATCGCCGTCGAGGCGCTGGTCAAGGCGATCGGCGAGCGCGACCCGGCCGATGCCGGCATCGGCGCGCCGGTGACCGCCGACAACGCCGAAGTGCCGATGCAACTGGTCGTGCGGCAATCGTGCGCCGCTCCGCCCGAAGCCCAGTTTCAGCCTGCGCCGCCGATGGCCAACGCCAGAACCGTGACCCCAGTCCATACCAAGGCCCCAGCCAAAATCACGACCCCAGAAGGAGAACACCAGCCATGAAAAAGTTCCTGCTCGCCTCCAGCGCGCTTTTGCTCGTCGGCGCCAATGTCGCTTCCGCCCAGGAAAAGACCCTGACCATTTCCGTCTACGGTTTCGCCCAGGACGCTTTCAAGGAACTGGTCTACACGCCTTTTGAAGCCAAGTGCGGCTGCAAGCTCGTGGTCGAGACTGGCAACAGCGTCGAGCGCCTGGCGAAGATGGAAGCCAACAAGGCCAATCCCGTCGTCGACATGGCCGTCGTCGCCATGGCTGATGCGCTTTCTGCCTCGCGCGCCGGCCTGATCGAGAAGATCGACAACAGCAAGCTTACGAACTTCAACAAGCTCTACGACATCGCCAAGGACCCGAACGGCGACGGCATGAGCGTCGGCTACACCTTCTACGCAACGTCGATCGTCTATCGTTCCGACAAGATGGAAGTGAACTCCTGGGCAGACCTGCTCGACGAGAAGAACGCCAGCCATGTCGCCTTCCCGAACGTCACCACCAACCAGGGCCCGCCGGCGCTCTACATGGTCGGTGAGGCAATCGGCAAGAATACGCCGGATCTGAAGGAAGCCATCGCCGCCGTCGGCGCGAAGAAGGACGAGATCGTCACCTTCTACGTCAAGTCGTCGCAGCTCGTTCAGTTGATGCAGCAGGAAGAAATCTGGGCCGCTCCCATCGGCCGCTTCTCCTGGGAAGGCTTCACCAAGCTCGGCCTGCCGATCAAGTGGGCAACGCCCAAGGAAGGCCAGACCGGCGGCATGAACGTCATGGTCCTGACCAAGGGCGGCAAGAACCAGGACCTGGCGCTCGAATTCATGGACTTCTGGCTCTCGACCGAAATCCAGACGGCGCTCGCCGAAAAGCTGGTCGACAGCCCCTCCAACAAGGAGGTGAAGGTCGCGCCGGAAATCGCTGAAAACCTCACCTATGGCGAAGAGACCGTGAAGAGCCTCAAGCTCATTCCGTCCGACGTCGCCCTCGACAACCGCGAAGCCTGGCTTTCCGAGTGGAACGCCCAGGTCGGCCAGTAATACCACTGAGAAAAGCCCCCATCCCAAGGGTGGGGGCGCTCTGCGGGCGTGCGGCGAATTGAGCCGAGCCCGCAATGAATGAACGTCACGAAAGGAAGACGAGGGATGTTTCAGAACCGCGCCGAGGCATTGGCGCTCGCATTGCCGGCGGCGGTGTTTGCGGCGATCGTCTTTCTGGCGCCCGTCGTCATTCTGCTTGCCGAAGGCTTCCGCAGCGCCGACAGCTGGTCGATTACGGCCTATGTCGATTTCTTCACCGATCCCTTGAACCGCACGGTATTCCTGCGCACGTTCCGGCTCGGCCTGATGGTGACGGCGGTCTCCGCCGTGATCGGTTATGCAGCCGCCTTTGCGATCGTCAACCTGTCGCCGCGCAGCAAGGGGCAGATGATCGGCCTCGTGGTGCTGCCACTGATGATCTCGTCGGTCGCGCGGACCTATGCCTGGATCGTCATTCTCGGCCGCACCGGCATCGTCAACCAGGCGCTGCAGCTCATTGGCCTTTCAGACGAACCGATCCGCTTTCTCTTCACCGAGACGGCCGTGTTCATCGGCCTGTTGCAGCTGTTCCTGCCGCTGATGATCCTGTCCCTGATCAGCGCGCTCGAGAACATGCCGAAGGACGCGATCCCTGCGGCGCGCGTGCTCGGTGCCAACTGGTTCCAGGTGTTCTGGAAGGTCATCCTGCCGTTGACCAAGGAAGGTCTGGTCATCGGTGGAACGCTGGTCTTCACCGGCTCTCTGACGGCCTATATCACGCCGGCCATCCTCGGCGGCTCCAAGGTGCTGATGCTCGAGACGTTGCTCTATCAGCGCGTCACTGTCGCCAATGATTTCGTCTCGGCCAGCGTCATTGCCTTCATCCTGATCGTCATGAGCTTTGCTGCCAATCTCCTTCTGAAACGGCTCGCCACCGCGAGGAACAAGCGATGACCCCTCGTATCTTTTCGCCTCTCGTCCTGTTTCTGGTTGTCGCCTTCCTGATCGGGCCGTTCTTTATCATCGTCGCGGCGTCGCTGTCGGGCGGCGAGACGCTCGCCTTCCCGCCCCAGGGGTTCTCGCTGAAATGGGTGGTGAAGGTCTTCACCGTCGAGAGCTTCCGCGAGAGCTTCGCCGTATCTATGTTCCTTGCCATTGGCGGCACCGCCATGGCGCTGGTGCTCGGCATTCCCGCGTCCTACGCGCTGTCGCGCTACAAGCTGCCCTTCGGCGAGACCATCCGCACGATCGTGTCGCTGCCGATCATCGTGCCCGGCATCATCGTCGGCCTGGCGCTATTGCGCTACATTGTCGTGCCGTTCGGCTTTAACATCACGCTGGCGCTGTTCCTGGCGCATACGGCGCTGGTGCTGCCCTACGCCGTGCGCGTCGTCTCGGCCAGCCTCAACAACCTGCGCTCGGATATCGAGGAGGCGGCCGTGCTGCTCGGCTCATCGCGTGCCGGCGCCTTCTTCCGGGTGGTGATGCCGAACATCCGCAGCGGCATTCTTGCCGCCTTCATTCTCGGCTTCGTGACGAGCTTCAACCAGGTGCCGGTGTCGCTGTTCCTGTCGGGCCCCGGCGTGCGCACGCTGCCGATCGACATGCTCTCCTACATGGAGATCACCTATGACCCGTCGGTCGCGGCTCTGTCTGCGCTGCTCGCCTTCATGTCCATCGGCATCGTTTTCCTTGCCGAACGCTTCCTAGGATTTTCCCGCTATGTCTGATGCACCCTTCCTCAGCCTCGAAAAACTCACGCTCGCCTATGGCGATACCGTCGCGGTGAAGGATCTCGACCTATCGATCCGCAAGGGCGAACTGGTGGCGTTCCTCGGCCCGTCCGGCTGCGGCAAGACGACGACGATGCGCTCGATCGCGGGCCTGCTGACGCCGGCCTCTGGGCGCATCAGCCTCGACGGCACGGATATCACCCGCGTATCGGCCAACAAGCGCTCGGTCGGCCTGGTGTTTCAGTCCTATGCACTGTTTCCGCATCTCTCGGTGTTCGAGAACGTCGCCTTCGGTCTGCGCCTGAAGAAGCTGCCTGCAAGCGATATCGAGACGCGCGTCACCGCCGGCTTGAAATCCGTGGGCCTGTCGAAATTCGCGACCCGCAAACCGGCCGAGCTTTCCGGCGGCCAGCAGCAGCGCGTCGCCCTTGCTCGCTCGATGGTGATGGAGCCGAAGGTGCTGCTGCTCGACGAGCCGCTGTCGAACCTCGACGCCCGTCTTCGCCTGGAGATGCGCACCGAACTGCAGCGCGTCCAGAAGGAAACCGGCGTGACGATGATCTTCGTCACCCACGACCAGGGCGAAGCGCTGTCGCTCGCTGACCGGATCGTGGTGATGCTCAACGGCGCCATCGAACAGATCGGCACGCCGGAAGACATCTACAATCGCCCGGTTTCCCGCTTCGTCGCCGACTTCGTCGGCTTCGAGAACATCTTTGCGGTTGAAGGCGGCAAGCTCAAAGCCGCAAACGGCCCAATAGCCCTTTCCGAATCCCTGCCGCCTGACACGGCAGGGCTTGCGTGGCGTCCGCGCATGGTGACCCTTGGTTCAGGTCCTTTCCAAGGCACTGTGCGCGGAGCCTCTTTCTCCGGAAGCACCCGCGAATATCTGCTCGATACGCCGCTCGGCGCCATCAAGGCCGAGGAGGATGCGGGCCTTGCCGCGCACCAGCCGGGCACCGAGCTTGCCTTCGACCTGCCGGTCGCCAGGGCGGCGCGGCTCGAGCGGTTCGGATAACCGGCAATGGGGATCTGGATAGATACCGACATGGGTTTCGACGACATCGCTGCGGTGCTCGTCGTTCTCCATGCCAATGAGCCGGTTGACGGCGTCTCGCTCGTCTTCGGCAATACGCCGATGGAGCAGGTGAGGCGCAATGCCGCGAGCGCCGCGCTGGCCTTTGGCTGGATGTTTCCCATCCATGAGGGACGCGCCTTGCCGGTTCTCGGCAAGCTTGAGACCGCCGAGCGGATCCTTGGCGAGACCGGTATGCCGACCGCCGGCCTGTCGTTGCCGACGGCCCCACCGCTTCCCGCGAGTGACGCGTTCGATGCCCTGTGCCGTTGGCTGGACGACGGAGACGAACCCCGCCGGATCCTGGCGCTCGGGCCGCTCACCAACCTGGCAGCCCTCTGCCTTGCCAGGCCGGATCTGGCCGCAAAGATCACCGACCTGACCTGGATGGGCGGCGGCGTCACCAGCGGCAACCACACGGCATCCGCCGAATTCAACGCCTTCGCCGACCCGGAAGCGCTGGCGATCGTGCTCGCCCACGGCCTGCCGCTGCGCATGGTCGATCTTGACCTTTGCCGCAAGGTCTTTGCCTATCCCGATGATATCGCACCCATTCGCGCGGCCGGCGGCGTCAACGCCGCCCTAATCGCCGATCTGCTGTCGGGCTATGTCTCGATCGGCACCAGCCGCGGACGACCGGGCATGGCGATCTACGATCCTTCAGCCGCTGTTGCCTTCGTCAATCCAGGCGCGATTTCCTTCCGCAAGGCGCGCATCGATGCTGAACTTGCTGGTGCGCTCACCCGTGGGCGCACCGTGGTCGAAACCCGCGAGAGCCATGCCGCCTTCAATGCCGAATACGCGACGGACGTACACGCGGAAACCGCCCGTGCGCAGATCCTTGGCGCCCTGATGAAGGAAGCCGCCAAGTGAGCGACCAGCCGAGCCGTCTGCAGGAGCCGATGGACCTGATGGATGCGACGTTGCGCGCCCGCGCCGTTGCTGCCGCGCGTGGCGCTGAGGCATTCGATTTGCTGATCATCGGCGGCACCGTGGTCGACATGGTCACCGGCGAACGGCGCGCGGCCGACGTCGGCATTGTCGGCCCGCTGATTGCGAGCGTGCATGCGCCGGGGAGCCGCAGCGATGCAGTCGCGGTGGTCGATGCCTCTGGCGCTTTTCTGTCGCCGGGGCTGATCGACACGCACATGCATGTTGAGAGCTCGATGGTGACGCCCGCGGCCTATGCCGATGCGGTGCTGCCGCGCGGCGTCACGACGATCGTCTGGGATCCGCACGAGTTCGGCAATGTCAGCGGCATCGCCGGCGTGCGGTGGGCGGCCGATGCGATCGCGGACCTGCCGCTGCGCTGCGTGCTGCTGGCGCCTTCGAGCGTGCCTTCAGCGCCTGGTCTGGAAGTGGCCGGCGCCGATTTCGACGGCGGTGCCATCGCCACCATGCTTGCCTGGCCCGAGATCGGCGGCATTGCCGAGATGATGAACATGCGCGGTGTGATCGATGGCGATCCACGTATGCACGCCATCGTCCAGGCGGGGCTGACAGCGGGAAAGCCGGTCAACGGCCATGCGCGCGGCCTCACCGGAGCCGACCTGCAGGCCTTCGTGACCGCGGGCGTCAGCTCGGACCACGAGCTGGTTTCCGCCGACGATCTCGTGGCCAAGCTCCGCGCCGGTCTGACGATCGAACTGCGTGGCTCGCACGATCATCTGCTGCCGGAGTTCGTCGCGGCGCTGAACGCGCTCGGCCACCTTCCGCAGACAGTGACGCTCTGCACCGACGATGTCTTCCCCGATGATCTTGACCGCTCCGGCGGTCTCGACGACGTGGTCAGGCGGTTGGTGCGCTACGGGCTCAGGCCCGAATGGGCGCTGCGCGCCGCAACGTTGAACGCCGCTCAGCGCCTGGGCCGTAGCGACCTCGGTCTGGTTGCTCCGGGACGGCGAGCAGATATTGCGATCTTCGAGGATCTTCAGGATTTGCGCGCCCGTTCGGTCATTGCCGGCGGCCGGCTTGTCGCTTCGGGCGGGCGAATGATCGACGCTCCGCCGCAGGCCGATGTTCGGGCACTCGCCGACACGATGAAGATCGCGCCGCTGTGCGAGACGGACTTCGCCATCGCCTCGTCGGGCTCGAAGGTCCGTATCGCCACGATCGATCGCCCGCGCTTTACCCAATGGGGCGTGGCCGTGGCTGACGTCGAAAACGGCTTCGTCGTTCCGCCTGTGGGCGCAACCCTGATTGCCGTCGCCCATCGCCACGGCCGCGCCGACAGCAAGCCGCGCGTCGGCCTGCTCACCGGCTGGGGCGAATGGCGCGGCGCGTTTGCAACGACCGTTTCCCATGACAGCCACAACCTCACGGTCTTCGGTGGTAACGCCCACGACATGATGGTGGCGGCAAATGCCGTCATCGCCGCCGGCGGCGGCATGGCGGTGGCATCCTCAGGCAAGATCGATGCAATCCTGCCGTTGCCGCTTTGCGGCCTCGTCTCGGATGCGCCGCTCGCCGAGGTGTCGGCCGGTTTCGCGCGTCTGCGCGACGCTGTCGGGCGGATCGTCGATTGGCAGCCGCCCTATCTCGTCTTCAAGGCGTGTTTCGGCGCGACGCTCGCCTGCAACGTCGGCCCGCACCAGACCGATCGCGGCATTGCTGACGTGCTGACAGGCAAGGTGCTCGACAACCCGGTCCTCGAGGTCCTCTGAGGCTCCAAGCGGGGCGACAGTTGTCGCCCTGCCTCGAATGCAGTCAGGCGCGGCCTGGACGGGCCAAACGCTCTTCCGTCAGCGATCCGCCGAAGCGCTCAATTCCTGTTCCACCAAAGTCGTCCAGAAAGTCGCGCCGGGACCTATGGCCCCGTCGTTGAAGTCGTATGCGGTGTTGTGGTGAAGCGCGCCGTCGACGGCGGGGCCGTTGCCGAGCCAGACGTAGCAGCCGGGGGCTTCGAGCCCGAAGAAGGCGAAGTCGTCGCCGGCGGTGGACGGCGGAAACTGTGTGCGCGTCTTCTCTCCGAAGACGGCGCGAGCGGCCAAAAGCGCCCGTTCGCTCGCATCGGCATCATTGACCACGGGCGGAATGCGGCGCTCGAAGGCGTAGTCGACTTCGATGCCATACATCTGGGCGGTGCCACGGGCGAGACGGCCAATCTCTTCCTCGAGCTGGTCGCGCACATGCGGTGTATAGGCGCGCGCCGTGCCGCCGATCTCGACGGTATCGGGAATGACGTTGAGAGCCTTCGGGTCGCCGGCGCGGACCGAGCAGGCGCTGACAACGGCCGGCTGCAGCGGATCGACGACGCGACCGACGATCGATTGCAGCGAGGCGAGGAAGGTGCCGGCGGCGGTCACCGGATCACGGCCGAGATGCGGCTTGGCGCCATGGGTGCCGACGCCGCGGAACGTCAGCCGCCAGCTGTCCGACGAGGCGAGCTGCGGTCCGGAGACCACTGCCATCTCGTCAGGCTCCAGGCCCGGCATGTTATGCAGGCCGTAGACGGCATCGCAGGGGAAGAGCTCGAAGAGGCCGTCCTCGACCATGCGCCTGGCGCCACCGCGACCTTCCTCGGCCGGCTGGAAGATGAAATGCACCGTACCGGAAAAATCGCGTGTCCTGGCGAGATGGCGAGCCGCACCCAGTAGCATGGCGGTGTGGCCGTCATGGCCACAGGCATGCATCTTGCCGGCTTCCTTGGATTTGTATGGCCGGTCGGCCAGCTCCGGCATGGCGAGTGCATCCATATCGGCCCGAAGGCCGATCGAGCGTGTGCCGTTGCCGACCTGCAGCGTGCCGACCACACCGGTTTTCCCAAGGCCACGGTGGACTTTAAGACCCGCTTCTTCAAGCAGCCTTGCGACCAGATCGCTGGTGCGGACTTCCTCGAAACCGAGTTCGGGATGGGCGTGCAGATCACGTCGGAATTCGGTAAGGAAGGGCAGGTCGTTGGTGATCCCGTCTGGCACGCGCATTGTCTGGCAGTTCCTTGCATGTCTATCGGTGGAGGGCTGTCGAATTCCCCAGATTTGCGTCGGCCGGGGCGCCCTTTCGGTTTGATCGAAGTGATAATCGGTATAGACGAAAACCGCCGGAACCAGAACAGTGCCCCGGTGTTTTCATCGCCTTTCGTTGAGGGCAAAAGAGACGCAGGAGAGGTCCATGCCGATGGAGCCGCATGAATTCTGGCAGGAAGTCTTTCCGCCGAAAAGCTTCGACGCTGGAAGCGGTTATCGCGATTTCTTCCCGGCAACGCTTGAAGACGGTCGCCAGATCCTGTTGCCGATCCGCCAGCTCGCCGATGGCAAGCACGCACTGGCGTCGCTGATCATCAATCAGGCGAGTTTCGCCGTTGAGGAAGCGCTGGCATCCGAACTCGCCGCGAAACTTGCGCCTTTCGAGCCGGATGTGATCGCGGGTCTGCCGACGCTGGGATTGACGCTCGCTGCCGCCGTCGCCCGCAAGCTCGGCCATGGCCGCTACGTGCCGCTCGGCACCTCGCGAAAGTTCTGGTACGTCGACGATCTTTCCGTGCCGCTGTCGTCGATCACTACGCCCGACCAGAAGAAGCGGCTCTATGTCGATCCGCGCATGCTGCCTCTTCTAAAGGACAAGCGTGTTGCGCTCATCGACGACGTCATCTCCAGCGGCACGTCGATCGTGGCCGGGCTGACGCTGATGCGGACCTGCGGCGTGGAGCCGATCGCGATCGGCGCCGCCATGCTGCAGACCGAGCGGTGGAGACAACCCCTGGCCGACCTCGCGCCGCATTGGCCAGAGCGGGTTGTCGGTGTGTTCCGAACGCCGCTGCTGGCCAAGGGCGACGACGGCGCGTGGCGCGCCGCCTGAAGGCCCCTCGATCGCGCTATTGCGCCGGCCGCACCTTGTAATAGACGGTCGCCGCCGCGCCGGATGTCTTGGCGATGGTGTAGACATCATAGGACGCCTTCGGATCGTCGCCCATGCCGAGCGAGCCCGCCGGCATGCCGGGCACAGCAATGCCGGCCACATCCGGCTTTTCGGTCACAAGCTTCTGAACCGCCTCAAGCGGCACATGCCCTTCGACCACGTAACCGTCGATGACGGCGGTGTGGCAGCCCTCCATGTCGGCCGGAACGCCGAACCGGGTCTTGATCGGGGTCATGTCGGCTTCGTCGCGAATATCCACCTTGAAGCCGGCTGCCTCCATTGCATCGGCCCACTGTTCGCAGCACCCGCATTGCGGGTCCTTGTAGACCGTCATCGGGCCGGCCGCGAGCGCCATGCCTGATGTCAGCATCGACATGCCAATGATCGTTCCGGCGATGAAATGTCTGCGTTTGAGGTTCAACATCGAACGCTCCTTTCCTGTCTGTTCGGCCTCGTGTCCAAGGCCCGGTCACATCTTATACCGGGCCTTGGACGTGTGATTACTTGATCTCGGTCACTGTCAGCTTGCCGTCGACGCGGTCGGCGACGAATTCGATGGCGGCCCCTTCCTTGAGCTTGGCCAGGATAGCCTCATCCTTGACCCGGAACACCATGGTCATGGCGGGCATATCGAGGTTCTTCAGGTCCTCATGGGCGATGGTCACCTTCTTGGCAGACGTATCGAGCTTCTTGACCGTTCCCTTGGTGAACTCGGCGGCGTGGGCGGAAGCGGCGAGCGCCAGAGCGGCAAACAGCGTGACGAACGTTTTCATAATGGCATCCTTTCAATCGGTTACAGTTACTTCTTCACGACTTCGAGCGGCCCGTGCATGCCGGCGTCGTAGTGGCCGGGGACCAGGCAGGCGAATTCGAAGGTGCCGGTGTTGGTGAAGGTCCAGACGATTTCGCCGGATTTGCCCGGCTCGAGCCGAATGGCGTTTGCGTCGGCATGTTCCATGTCCGGGAACTTCTCCATCGCCACCTTGTGTTCCTGGATCTGCGCCTTGTCGTCGAGCACGAATTCATGTTCGAGTTCGCCGACATTCTTGAGGGCGAAGCGCACGGTCTGCCCCTGGCGGACCTTGATGCTCGCGGGTGTGAAGATCATCTTGCCGTCGTCGGTTTCCTTCATTGTCACGCGCACCGTCTGCGTGGCGTTCTTGGCGTCGCCGGGCTGGCCGATCGACATGGCCTCATGGCCACCGCCGTGCGTACCACTCGCCAGCATAGGCGATGCGAGCGAGGAGGTGGCGAGGAACGCCAGCGCGAAAAGTGTCGTCTTCATCTTTTGGTTTCCTTGGTTGCATTGCTTGCATTGGCAGAGGGCATTCGGGTCAGCCTTTCTTTGCGGGAGGGGGCGTGATCACTGTCTTGGCATCGGTAGCGCGGGTGGCATCCGGCAGCGCGCCGGTCCATTCCCAGGCTTGGGTGCCCGGCGGGTTTTCGTACCAGCCGGGGTCGCTGTAATCGCCGGAGGAGATGCCTTCGCGCACCTTCACCACGGAGAACATGCCGCCCATCTCCAACGCGCCATGAGGGCCCCAGCCAGCCATCATCGGGATCGTGTTGTCGGGAAGCGGCATTTCCATTTCGCCCATGTCGGCCATGCCGGCCGTGCCCATCGGCATGTAGTCGGGCGCGACTTTTCGGATCTTCGCCGCGACCGCCTTCTTGTCGGCGCCGATGAAGGTGGGGACATCGTGGCCCATCGCATTCATCGTATGGTGCGACTTGTGGCAATGGATCGCCCAGTCGCCTTCGTATTTGGCGTCGAACTCGTAGGCGCGCATGGCGCCGACCGGAATGTCGATCGAGACCTCCGGCCAGCGAGCTTCCGGGCGGACCCAGCCGCCATCCGTGCAGGTGACCTCGAAATCGTAGCCGTGCATGTGGATCGGGTGGTTGGTCATCGTCAGGTTGCCGACCCGCACCCGCACCCGGTCGTTCTTGGCGACGACCAGCGGGTCGATGTCCGGGAAGATGCGGCTGTTCCAGCACCACATGTTGAAGTCCGTCATCTCCATGATGCGCGGGACATAGGTGCCGGGATCGATGTCGTAGGCGTTGAGCAGGAAGACGAAGTCGCGGTCGACCCGCATGAAGGCCGGGTCCTTCGGGTGGATGACGAAGAAACCCATCATGCCCATGGCCATCTGCACCATCTCGTCGGCATGCGGATGGTACATGAAGGTCCCCGATTTCACGAGGTCGAACTCGTAGACAAATGTCTTGCCGGCCGGGATATGCGGCTGCGACAGTCCGCCGACACCATCCATGCCCGATGGCAGGATCATGCCGTGCCAATGGACCGTCGTGTGCTCCGGCAGCTTGTTGGTGACGAAGATGCGCACCCGATCGCCCTCGACCGCCTCGATCGTCGGGCCGGGGGACTGGCCGTTGTAGCCCCAGAGATAGGCGGTCATGCCGTCGGCCATCTCGCGTTCCACCGGCTCGGCGACGAGATGGAACTCCTTGACGCCGTTGTTTATCCGGTGCGGCAAGGTCCAACCGTTGAGGGTCACGACCGGGTTGTAGTCCGGTCCGCTCGTCGGCACGAGCGGCTTCTGCGTTGCGGCATTGTCCATGCCTTCCGCTTCCGGCAAGCCGGAATTCGAGGTCTGTGCCCAGGCGGTGGTGGAAACGAGTGCCGCGCCTGCGCCGAGGATTTGTCGTCTGTTGAACATGGTCATCGTTCCTTTCAATCCGCATCAGCTGCGGCGGGAGCGGCAGCCTCTGCAGCCGTGCCTGCCTCGCCGCCGCCATGGATGGCCGCCACCAGATCGGCATCGGCAAGCCAGAAATCGCGTTTCGCGTTGATGGTGAGGATCACGGAATCCACCTTGGACCTGGTGTCGGCGAGCAGCTCGAAGGTGCTGGTAATCATGCCGTTGTAGCTGAGGGTTGCCTCCTCCTCGATCTTTGTGCGCAATGGCACGACCGTGTTGCGGTAGTGCCGGGCGATGTCGTAGCGCGACCGATAGGCCTGGTAGGCCGAGCGCGCTTGCGAGCGAACGTTGACCGCCTTCTCGGCAAGCTGGTTCGCCGCGCGCATATGCGCGAGTTCCGCCTTGCGCAGGCGCGCCTGGCCGGTGTCGAAGATCGGGATCGAGAACTCCAACTCGGCCTGAGCTGTCGTTTCGACCTTGGTATCGCCGTCTTCGCGCTCGCGTTCGGCTTCCGCACCGGCAACGAGCGTGAGATCGCTGACGAAACGCGTGGCCTCGGTCAGTCGATAGGACTTTGCCACGGCCTCGAGATCGAGCCGCGCCATCTGCAGGTCGACGCGGCGCTTGAGCGCCTCTGCCTCGATGCTATCGCGCCGGGTGAGCGTCTTGGGCAGGTCGGGCAGGCGGTTTGGCACCTGATAGTCGGTATCCGCCCCCCAAAGCCCCATTTTCCGTGTCAGGTTTTCCTTGGCGAGCCGCGCCGCCAGGCGCGCCTCGGCCACCTGGCCGGCGAGCTCGGCATTGAACACATGTTCGCGAGCCTGATCGGCCTTGCCCATGGCTCCGGTTTCTCCAAGCTTGGCGGCGAGTTCGGAGGCCGCGTCGGCGGCCGATTGCGCCCTGTTGAGCTGGGCCACCGTTTCCCAGGCCGATACCGTCTCGACCCAGGCGCGTCTGGTTTCAACCGCGAGCGCAAGCGTCTGCAGGGCCGCTGCCAGCTGCGCCTGGCGGAAGCGCGCGTCCGCGACGGCGATGGTCTTTTCGCGTGTGATCAACGCCAGGATGTTGGTGGTGATCAGCCCTTCGATGGCGCGATAGGCCTGTAGCTCCGGCGCGCCGATCCCGGTGGTCCCGATGGATAGGGTGGGGTTGAGGAACATCGTCGCCTGCCAGGCGTCCGCAGAGGTCTCGCCGAGATCGGCATAGGCCGCCTGCAGGCCCTTGTTGTTGAGAAGCGCGATCTGCACGGCGGTGTCGGCATCCACGGACTTGCGCGCGAGCAATGCCTTCACCTGCGCGTCTGCCTTTGCGGCTTGTTCGCGGTTCTGGATCCAGACACTGCGCTTGGCCGTGCCGGCGCCGACCTTGGCTTCGACGGCGGTGAAGCCGGCATCGGTTGCCGAATACTCGGCGTTCGTCGCGCAGCCGGCAAGCAGGAGCGGCAGGCCGATGAGGGCTGCGAGCTTGAACTTGGTCATGATGCACCTCCCTTGGCGGGGGATTGTGCATCGTTGAGCGGCACCCAGCGCTTCGGCCCGACCGGTTCGCGGTGGACGTAACCGGCCACCGGGCTTCGATAGGTCTGGCTGGCGTTGGTCGCGGTGCTTTCCGCGGGATCGGCGAGGCTCGTGACGTCGGCAGGCATAGTGGTTGCGCATCCGCCCAGAAGGATGGGCAGGAGCGCCATGGGAAACAGACGTTTCATGGTTCAACCTGAATGTGAATGATGGATATCGGCATCCGACCGGCAAAACCGGGCAGGCCAAGACCTCGACCGCTTAGGGTCGGCTGTTCACGAAATCAGGCTCTTGGGGGGCGGTGCAGACCGGCACGGTCACCAGGGCTCAGCTGCGACTGCAGACCGGCGTTCAGTGTGGAGCGGGGCAGGCCAAAGCGGTCTTCGCCGCTATCGGCAAGCACGGCGACGGACGCACAGAACGTCTTGCAGCAATCCTTCTTGTCGGCCTTGCCGCTGTCGCTGATCGGTTTCGTCTTGTTGCTGTCGGCGCTGGGGCAATGCTCGCTTTGCGCTGACGCGCTGACGTCGGCCGTAACGTCCATCTGCATGGTCGCGTGCGATGCCATGTGGGTCATGCCGGCGGCGGTCGAAAAAGGAAGAACGGCCAGCGACAGCATCGTCACCAGCTTGAGCATGGTCAGCAGGCGCTGATATGCGTGTTTCACCTTTTCCATCATCAATCCGTAGAAATGCTGACGATTCCTGTCAATGCCGCCGCTGCCGCCGGGGCTCACGAATGCGTGAGCCTTCACCGGATCAGGCCTGCCGGCGGTTGCGGACCGGGTCGATGCCGGCGGTGCCGAAGCGCGCCGGCTCCGGCGTCCTGCCCGGTTCGGTGGTCATGGCGGCGAGGTCGTCGAGGATCGGGCAATCCGGCCGGCCGTCGCCGTGGCAGTTGGCGGCCAGGTGCTTCAGCGTCCGGCTCATCGCCTTCAGTTCTTCCGCCTTGCGTTCGAGGATCTCCACATGTTCGAGTGCGATCTTCTTCACCTCGCTGCTCGCGCGCGAGCGGTCGCGCCAGAGCGTCAGGAGGTCGGTCATCTGCTCGACGGTGAAGCCGAGATCGCGGGAGCGGCGGATGAAGCGAAGGGTGTGGACATCGTTGTCGCCGTAGTTGCGATAACCGGCCTCGCTGCGGTCAGCCGGCGGAATGAGGCCGATCGTCTCATAGTAGCGGATCATCTTCGTCGAAACGCCGGAGGCGCGTGCGACTTCGCCGATGTTCATGGCTTCACCTTTCGAGGAGCGCAGAGCGCGCTGGTATTCAGATCGAATATAGGAACTCTGCCCGGCGGGCGCCATGTGGGTCACCCGCCGGGGAGACGTGTCGTGTTATCGCGTCGCCGGCGTTTGTGCGACAACACCGCGGAAACTCCGCAGGCGGAGCGCATTGCCGAGCACAAAGACGCTCGATAGTGCCATCGCGCCTGCCGCGAAGATCGGCGACAGCAGCAGGCCATAGGCCGGATAGAGCGCACCGGCCGCGACCGGGATCAGGACCGCGTTGTAGGCGAAGGCCCAGAACAGGTTTTCCTTGATGTTGCGGATCGTTGCCTTCGACAGGGCGATCGCGTTCGGCACGCCGAGCAGGTCGCCGGACATCAGCACCACGTCGGCGCTTTCGATTGCCACGTCGGTCCCCGTGCCGATCGCCAGCCCAACATCGGCTTCGGCAAGGGCCGGCGCGTCGTTGATGCCATCGCCGACAAAGGCGACGGCGCGGCCATCAGCCTTCAGGCGCTTCAGGGCGGCCACCTTGCCGTCGGGCAGTACCTCGGCGATGACTTCGTCAATCCCGAGCTTGGCGGCGATCGCCTCGGCAGTGCGACGATTGTCGCCGGTGATCATCGCCACCTTGAGGCCGAGGTCGTGCAGCATGCGGATCGCCTGCGGCGTCGTTTCCTTGATCGGATCGGCAACCGCGATGATGGCGGCAAGCTTGCCGTCGACAGCGGCATAGAGCGGGCTCTTGCCTTCAGAACCGAGGCGGGCCGCCTGCTCGGCAAAGGCCGAGACGTCGAGACCAAGCTTGGCCATGAGCCGGTCGGCGCCGACATGAACGCTGCGTCCGCTGACTGTGGCGCTGGCGCCGAAGCCGGGCACGGCTTCGAAATTCGAGGGCGCCGCGATGGCGATGCCTTCTGCCTTGGCGGCCTCGACGATCGCCTCGGCGATCGGGTGCTCGGACCGGGTTTCGACGGCGGCCACGAGCGCCAGCACGTCGCCGCGCTCAAAACCGGGAGCGGTGTCGAGGTCGGTTAGTTCCGGGCGCCCCTTGGTCAGCGTGCCGGTCTTGTCGACGGCGATGATCTCGGCATTGCGCAGGGTCTGCAGCGCTTCGCCCTTGCGGAACAGGACGCCCATTTCCGCCGCCCTGCCGGTCCCGACCATGATCGAGGTCGGGGTCGCAAGACCCATGGCGCAAGGGCAGGCAATGATCAGCACCGCCACGCCATTGACGAGCGCGAAGCTCAGGGCCGGATCGGGGCCGAAGATCAGCCAGATCGCAAAGGTGATGGCTGCAATCGCGATAACGGCCGGCACGAACCAGGCGGTCACCTTGTCGACCAGCGACTGGATGGGCAGCTTGGCGCCCTGGGCCTGCTCGACCATGCGGATGATCTGCGCCAGCACCGTGTCGGCACCGACCTTGGTGGCGCGGAAGGTGAAGGAGCCAGTCTTGTTGATCGTGCCGCCGACCACGTCGGCGCCGGCGATCTTCTCGACGGGAACCGGCTCGCCGGTGATCATCGATTCGTCGACATAGGAATTGCCCTCGATGACGGTACCGTCGACCGGCACGCGGTCGCCGGGTCGTACCAGCACGGTGTCGCCGGCATGAACGTCGGCAAGCGCGATCTCGATCGTCTCGCCGTCGCGAACGACACGGGCCGTCTTTGCCTGCAGACCCATCAAATGCTTGATCGCCTCGGAGGTTCGACCTTTGGCGCGGGCTTCCAGCACCCGGCCGAGCAGGATCAGCGCGACGATGACGGCGGCGGCTTCATAATAGACGTTGGCCGTACCCTCTGGCAGCAATCCGGATGCAAAGGTGGCGACGACCGAATAACCCCAGGCGGCAGCGGTGCCGATGGCGACCAGCGAATTCATGTCTGGCGCCAGGCGCAGGAGCGCCGGGATGCCCTTCTGATAGAAGCGCAAGCCCGGGCCGAAGAGCACGAGCGTCGTCAGCACGAACTGCAGATACCAGCTCTCCTGCATGCCGATGTTGTTCATGACGAAGTCGTGTACGGCCGGAATGAAATGCGAGCCCATCTCGAGAACGAAGATCGGCAAGGTGAGCACGGCGGCGATCAGCAAGGAGCGGCTGAGGCGCCTTGCTTCGCGCTCGCGCTTTTCGGCTTCTTCGTCATTGTTTTCCGCGCCGGTGATGCGCCTGGCGTCGTATCCGGCCGCGCGCACGGCCTCTTCCAGGCTGGCGATCGTCGCGATGCCCTTGGTCAGGCGCACGGAGGCGCGTTCGGTCGCGAGATTGACGGTCGCATTGCTGACGCCGGGCACTGCCTTCAATGCCTTTTCGATGCGGGCGACGCAGGAGGCGCAGGTCATGCCTTCGATCGAAAGCTCGATCGATTCTTCGGCCGCGCCATAGCCGCTGTTTTCGATCGCCTTCACGATGTCGGTGGTCTTCGTCGTTGCATCGAAACGGACGTCCGCCCGCTCCGTCGCGAGATTGACGGAAGCGGAGGTGACGCCTGGAACGGCACGAATGGCCTTTTCGACGCGCGCGACGCAGGAGGCACATGTCATGCCTTCGACCGGAATGCTGGCGATCAGCGCATCGCCGGCAATTGCCCTGGCGTTCTTGGTTTCGATGGTCGTCACGGATCCCATGATCGTGCTCCTTTGTACTGTTCTTTTACCGGAAGATGGGGCTTCCAACGATGGGAAGGTCAAGGGTGGTTCGAAAGATTTCTTCCGACGGATGCGCGCCCCTGATCTTGGCCCTGCACGGCCATCAGGAACGACAAACGCCCCGGCGCGATGGCCGGGGCGTCAACGGTGACCGGTGGCACCGTTTCGTTGCCGCTGTCAGAGTTGGCGGCTCTCGTAGCCTGCAGCCATCAACGCCTCGGCGATCGGGCCGGGTGCGGCGACTGTCTCCACGCTGACTTCGCGCGAGCCGAGATCGACCCTGACGACTGCCTGCGGGTCGACGGTCAGGATCGCCTTTTGCACGGTTCCGGCGCAGTGTCCGCAGGTCATGTTGTCGATCTTGTAAGTCTGCATTGCTTGTCTCCTTCAATTCGATGTGAGACAAAGATGGGGTTTCCCACCGTTGGAAGGTCAAGAGGCCTTTCGACGATATTTTCGCCCACGCTTCGGCCGCTGAAACAGGCGCGAAAGCTCCGGGTCCGGCGTCGCGATCGCCCGGTAATGGGTCCGAAAAATTTGAAAGTCTTTCATCACCGAACCCTGGAATGGACGGCTAGCAGTCTGCCGCGGGAAGACGCACAATCCCAAGGCTGTGCACAAGGCATTCGCGTCGTCTCAAGGGGGCGGACGATCGCCCGCCCGGCACGGACCACGAACGGTCCGTGATGCGATCATGCCGGATTTTCCGGGTTGATCGAAATGCACTGGTCGGTGACTGGAGGAGACTATGTCCCGATCTCTGTCGTTCGGCTGCGTCGTGGCGACGCCGCCAAGGGAGGAAATATGTTTGAACGACTATTCAAGTTAAAAGAGCACAACTCGTCCGTGCGCACCGAAGTGATCGCCGGCGTTACGACATTCCTGACGATGTCCTACATCATCTTCGTCAACCCCGACATTCTGTCGACCACGGGCATGGATAGGGATGCCGTCTTCGTCGCGACCTGTATTGCCGCGGCGCTCGGTTCGGCGGTCATGGCGCTCGTCGCCAACTGGCCGATCGGCATGGCGCCGGGCATGGGCCTCAACGCCTTCTTCGCCTTTACCGTCGTCGCGGCCCTCGGCTTTACCTGGCAGCAGGCACTGGGCGCCGTGTTCATCTCCGGCGTGATCTTCCTGATCCTGACCGTGACCGGGGTGCGCAGTTGGCTGATCGCCGGCATTCCGCATTCGCTCAGAAGCGCGATTGCCACCGGTATCGGCCTGTTTCTCGGCATCATTGCCTTGAAGAATGCCGGTATCGTCGTCGATAATCCGGCAACGCTGGTCGGTCTCGGCGACCTGAAGCAGACCGGCCCGCTCTTGGCGATCCTCGGCTTCTTCGTCATTGCAGTGCTCGATTCGCTCAAGGTTCGCGGCTCGATCCTCATCGGCATCCTCGTCGTCACCGTCCTGTCGATGCTGCTCGGGGTCAGCGAGTTCAAGGGCATCGTCTCGACGCCGCCAAGCATCGCGCCGACCTTCATGCAGCTCGATATCATGGGCGCGCTGCATGGCGGCCTGATCCACGTGATCCTCGTCTTCGTGCTCGTTGAAGTCTTCGATGCCACGGGAACGCTGATCGGTGTCGCCAAGCGCGCCAAGCTGGTGGAAGAGGGCAAGCCGAACCGTCTCGGCCGGGCGCTTCTGGCCGACAGCACCGCGATCGTTGCCGGTTCGCTGATCGGCACCAGCAGCACCACGGCCTATGTCGAAAGCGCCTCGGGCGTTCAGGCGGGCGGCCGCACCGGCCTGACGGCGCTGACAGTCAGCGTGCTCTTCCTGGCAGCCTTGTTCTTCTCGCCGTTGGCCGCTGCCGTCCCGACTTACGCAACGGCTCCGGCCCTGCTCTATGTCGCCGGCCTGATGATGCGCGAACTGACGGAAGTCGACTGGGACGATCTGACGGAAGCGGCCCCGGCGGCGCTGACCGCGCTTGCCATGCCCTTCACCTATTCGATCGCCAACGGCCTTGCCTTCGGCTTCGTGAGCTACGTCGTGCTCAAGGTGTTTACCGGCAAGTGGAGCGTCATCCATCCGGCGACGCAGCTGGTCGCAGCGCTCTTCGTCATTCGCTTCGCCTTCTTCGCCGAATAGCAAAAGAAGCCGGGGCAGACGTTGCCCCGGCCCCGTAAACCAAGGACTTCCCCCCGCGAAGCTGACCGGACCGCAGGCATCCTGCGGCTCCGGTCTTTTTGTGTCCGCCGGCGCGAAAACCGAAGGTCAGTATTGGCCGTCCGGCAGATGCACCACGAGACCGTCGAGCGCCGCCGAAACCGTGATCTGACAGCTGAGGCGGCTGCGCTCGTCCGGATTGACGACGCACTCGATCATGTCCTGCTCCTGGTAATCGGGCGTCGGCAGCTTTTCGCTCCACGCCGCATCGATGTAACAGTGGCATGTGCCACAGGCGCAGGAGCCGCCGCATTCGGCGGCAATGGCGTCGATGCCGTTCTGAACGGCGGCCGACATCACCGACTGGCCGATTTCGGCCTCGACCTCGGTCGACTTCCCCTCGGCATCCACAAATACGATCCTGGGCATAAATGGTCTCCACTCAAATCTGAAATCGGTCTGATGATGATGGGCGCCCCTGGCGCCATCGTCGTCGTTCAAGCTGGCCTTATGGCGATCTGCAGTCGCTTGGGCCCGCGCACGGAGAGCCCGCGCTTGTATTCAGGCCGCTCGTCGACAAGCGCGATCGTCGGGAAACGACGCAACAAGGTGCTGAAGATGATGTCCATATCCAGCCGGGCGAGATGGTTGCCGAGACAGAAGTGCACGCCGCCGCCGAAGGCGAGATGCCTGTTAGGGCTGCGGCCGATATCGAAGCTGTCGGCATCGTCGAATTGCCTTGGGTCGCGGTTGGCAGAACCATAGAGAACGCCGAACTTGGTGCCGCGCGCGAAGGTTTGCCCGCCGATGTCGACATCCTCGATGCAATGGCGATGGAAGAACGGCAACGGCGATTCGTAGCGGAACATTTCCTGCACCGCCGTCTGGATTAATGCCGGATCCTGGCGCAGGCGCAGCATCTGCTCGGGAAACCGCAAGAGTGCATGCATGCCACTGCCCAGCACGTCGATCGTCGAGCCGTGTCCAGCCATCAGGATCAGCATGCAGGTCGAGATGAACTCGTCAGCGTTCATCGCTCCGGCGCGTTCTGCCTCGATCAGAACGGAGATCAGGTCGTCTTTCGGACAGCGTTCGCGCTCGTGCTTCAGGGCTGTGAGGTATTCGTAGAATTCAGTCGTGTTGGTCTCGGCGATGCGCTTGCGTTCATCCGAGCGATCGACGTCGAAGAACTGGACGATGTTTTCCGACCAGATGCGCAGCTGGGGACAGTCCTCGTCGGGAACGCCGAGCAATCGGCCGATGATATGCCCGGGAACGTGGGCTGCCAGATCGTCGACGAAATCGATCTCGCCGCGATCGGAAAGGCTGTCGATCAGCCTATCGACATAGGCCTGGATCTGGTCGCGCAGCTTGGCGATCATCGCCGGCGTGAACAGCTTGAACACCTGCCGGCGCAGCCGGTCGTGCACGGCGCCGTCGCTGTCGAGCAGGCTGAACTGCACGAAGCGCGAGTGGTTCGGCATGTCGTGCCAGTTGCCGGCGCGCTGGATCCGGGCGATCTCTTCAACCGTGGCGAGATCCTCGAGCGAACGGACCATGCGCTTGTCCATCACGATCGCCGAGACGTCCTCGAAGCGCGAGGCAAGCCAGATGTCGAAATCCGCGAAATAGTGCAGGCCGCCCTTGTCGCGAAGCGCCTTGTAGGTCGGATAGGGATCGCGTGCGAAATCGGGCGAGAGCGGGGCGAACGTCACCTCCGATTGGTCCGAAGTCGGTAAGTTCACTGTCATTGGCCGCGCTCCCTGCAAAGCTGCAGGATAGCGTCATCGCCTATCGCAGGGAAATGCAGCGATCTCGCGAAATGATGGACAAAACTCGCATGCATGTGGCATTGTGCCATCTATGCTGGCCGAGCACGAAGAGATCTATTTTCATACACCCGCCCGCCTGGCTGGAGCATTTCCCTACAGGGCGCTGGTGGCCGGGGCGCGCGTCGCGCTGCCCGACGAGCCGCCGATCCGTAAGCGTTTCCACCAGCACGTGCTCGTTCACACGATTGCCGGCCAGGGTCTGATCGAGGTGCGGGGCCAGCGCTTCATCGCAGAGAAGGGCTTCTCGATCTGGCTGGATACGGCGCAGGCCTATGAACATCGCTGTTGCCCGGACGCGGCTGAGTGGCGCTACCTCTGGATGGGTATCGATGGCCACGGGCTCGACGACGTCTATGCCTTTCTCAACGTCCAGCAGCAGCCGTTGTTCGAACCGTCCGACAGCGCGGCGGCGCAGGCGGCGTACCGGTCCGTCATCGAGTATCTCGATGATCGCTCGTCTGCGACCGATGCGCTCGTCAGTGCAGCCATCGCCGGGCTGATCGCCAATCTGAGCGCGCCGCGATTGGCGGGGGCCGCGACTAACGACGATCCGGCACTGGGCGACCGGGTGAGCACGGTTCTGGCGGCCGTTCGCAAGGACCTGGCCCGTGCATGGACGATCGATGAGCTCGCTGGGCTCGCGCATCTCAGCGCCTCGCAGCTTTTTCGCCGGTTCAAGGATACGATCGGCACGACGCCGATGGACTGGCTGCGGCACGAACGCATCAACCAGGCGAAACGCCTGTTGGTCGCGCCGGGGGCCAAGGTTTCGGCTGTGGCCGCCCACTGCGGCTATCCCGACCCCTACCACTTCTCGCGCGACTTCCGCCGCCTGACTGGCTACACGCCGACGAAATTCAGGCGCGACGGCGGGTACTAGGCGGGGCTGCGAAAAGATGACGGTCCCCACCCGGCCGAGCGGGTCCGTCCTCCAGTTGCAGGCCTGTCTTCAGCGCAGCAGGAATGGCTGCTCGAAGAAGTGCTCTTCCAGGTTGACGCCTTCGCCGCCACGGTCGACCACCGCAAAGTCCGAGACGTCATCGAGCGGCGTCAGGATGCCGTGCCAGACATTGCGGGCGATGTTGACGCCCTGGCCGGGTGCCGTGCGGAAGGCGATGGGTTCGCTCGGACCTTCTGTCGTCTCCTCGGATACGACCACCAGAAAGGGATTGTCTGTCAGGGGAATGAACGCCTGGCTGCCGAGCGGGTGCCGCTCGACCATGGTGAGCGTCAGGGGCAGCGGATAGGGCTCGCCGCGCACGAGGCTGATCATCGGCCGACCCTTGTCGCCGGCGGTCTCGATCTTGGCAAGATCGTGATAGCGGGTACATTTTCCGCCGTTGATGGGAAAGCTGTGGGCGTTCTCTGTCTCGATCACGTCGCCGAATGGTGCGAATGCCTCGCGTGTCAGCGGCTTTATCTCGATCTCCTTCATGTGACGCTCCTCCGTCTGATGTTGGTCGTTTAAGGGGTGCCGGCACCTGCAATGCGCCCGAAGACACGCAGCCGGCTGACGCCGCCATCGGGGTAGATGTTGAGACGGACATGGGTGGCAAAACCGATGTCTTCGATCATCTCGGGGCCAAAATCATGGATGCTGTCGGCGCTCAACTTCTGGCATGGCAGCGCCTGCCGCCAGAAGAGCGAGGAGGCGGAGACAAGCGCATCCACCGCGCAATCGCCCGCGCGGAGGTCTGCCGCCTGCACCGAACAGGCGTCAGGGAAATTGCCCTTGAAATGGGCGGTATCGACGACAATGCGCTCGATCTTCGTGCGGGCAGCGAGCCTGACGATGACCCAGTCGTTGCCCGGTTCGCGCCGGCGCCGTGTTTCCCAGCCATCGCCCATATTGATCCCGCGACCGGGGGCGAGCAGCCGTTGATGCCCGTAGTGGCCATTGGAAAAGACGACAATCCGGCCGCCGAGCAAGGATGATGCAAGATCGACGGGCGCCTCGCCGACCCGCGCCCGGTCGAGCTCGGGCGTGCCATAGACCCTGAGCCGGGCGACGCCGCCGTCGGGATAGATCCGCAGCCTGACATGGCTCCAGTTGCCCTCGGCGATGGCGGTAAAGTGGTGGTGCGCGTTCGGGCCGAGCGGGCTCGTGCCCAACAGCTCGGTCCAGACGGTGGTTTCATCAGGGCCATCCGGCGCCAGGCAGGCATCGATGGCGCAGGCGGTCGGGTAGTTGCCGATGAAATGGGTCGTATCCACATCGAAACCGGCGATCCGGCCGCTCGCGGCAAGGGCGACGATGGCATGGTCATGGCCGGGGCCGCGTCGACGCCGCGTTTCCCAACCGTCCATCCATTTGCCATGCTCGTCATAAACGCCCGGATGAAAGACGGCCGGACAGTCCTGCAGCAGCCGCTCGAGCGGGGCGAAGAATTCGTCGGTTGCAAAGACCGGCCTGGCGCCGAGACCGGCGGAGGCAAGATTGATCGTCTTGCGCGCGAATTCAGGAAGGCTGTCGCCGTCGATCGTCATCGCCGCACTCAGCTCGGCAGCATATCTTTGAGGCGCAGAAGCGCAATGCGCTCCACCTGGCGGCAGGCCGTCTCCAGTTCGCTGTCGCGGTCGTTGCCGATCCGGGTTTCGAAGGCCGCCAGGATGTCATCCTTGCTGCGGCCCCTGACGGCGATGATGAAGGGGAAACCGAATTTGGCGACATAGGCGCTGTTGAGTTCGGTGAAGCGCGCACGTTCTGCGTCGGTCAGCGCGTCGAGGCCGGCCGAGGCCTGTTCGCTGGTCGAGCTTTCGGTGAGCCGCTTGGCCTGCGCCAGCTTGCCGGCGAGATCCGGGTGTGCATTGAGCACGCCGAGCCGCTCTTGCGGTGTTGCCTCGCGGAAAACGGACGTGAGTGCTGCCGCAAGGCCGATCGCCGTGTCGTTGGCGACGGACAATTCGCCGGCAAAGGCACGCTTGGCGATCCATTCGGAATGTTCGAACACCCCGCCGAAGCGGGCAACGAAATCGGACTCGGACAGCCGCGACGGGCGATCGTCAGAGGCCCTGAACGGATAGGTTTTCGCCCAGTGGCGGGCGATATCGATGCGCCGGGCGAGCCAGACCTTTTCGTGACCTTTGACATAGTCGATAAAGCGGGCAAGGGCTGCGGCGCGCCCCGGCCGGCCTACGAGACGGCAGTGCAGGCCAATGCTCAGCATCTTCGGCGCGCCTGCCGCACCTTCCGCGTAGAGCACGTCGAAACTGTCCTTGAGATAGCTGAAGAACTGGTCGCCGCTGTTGAAGCCCTGCGGCGTCGCAAAGCGCATGTCGTTGGTGTCGAGCGTGTAGGGGATCACCAATTGCTGACGGCCGGCATGTTCATGCCAATAGGGCAGGTCGTCCGCATAGCTGTCGGAGACATAGTCGAAGCCGCCGGTCTCGGTCACGAGGTCAAGCGTGTTGTCCGAGCAGCGGCCGGTATACCAGCCGCGCGGCGGTTCGCCGGTGACCACCGTGTGCAGCCGGATCGCTTCGGCGATCTCCGCCCGCTCCCGTTCCGGGCTGAAATCCTTGTGCTCGATCCACTTCAGGCCGTGAGAGGCGATCTCCCAGCCGGCTTCCTGCATGGCTGCTACCTGGCTCGGGGACCGTTTCAGCGCCGTTGCAACGCCATAGACCGTTGCCGGCACGCCCTTTTCCGTGAACATGCGGTGCAGCCGCCAGAAGCCGGCGCGGGCGCCGTACTCGTAGATCGATTCCATGTTCCAGTGGCGCTGCCCGGGCCAGGCCTGCGCGCCGACGATTTCCGACAGGAAGGCCTCCGATGCGGCATCGCCGTGCAGCACGCAGTTCTCGCCGCCTTCTTCGTAGTTGATCACGAATTGCACGGCGATCCGCGCCTCATCGGGCCAGACGGTGGTGGTATCAGGGCCGTGGCCGTGAAGATCGCGGGGGTATCTCATAACAAGCAGTCCTCCAGACATTTGTCTCTGCGGCCTGATTCCTAACGGGATTTTTCCGACGTCATTCCCCCTGAAAATTTTGAAAGTCTCGAATGAACCGCCCGCTTCTCAATGCCCTGGCTCACCTCGATACTGCCAACTGGAAAGCTGACTTCGGGAGGAGCGATACGCATGCAATCTCATGGTGGAAACGACGGCCGTCTGACGACCCATGTGCTGGATACGGCCAGTGGCAAACCGGCCAAGGACCTGCGCATCGAGCTCTACCGCATCGAAGGCAATCAACAGACGCATCTGCGCTCGGTCCGCACCAACGACGATGGACGCTGCGACCAGCCGCTCTTGAGCGGATCGCTGATGCAGGCAGGCACCTACGAGCTGCATTTCCATGCCGGCGACTATCTCGGATCGGAAGCGGCGCGCGGTGCCAATCCGTTTCTCGATGTCATCCCCATCCGTTTCGGCATAGACGACCAGGCGGCGCACTATCACGTGCCGCTGCTGCTCTCGCCCTATGGCTATTCGACCTATCGCGGGAGCTGATCGCCCATGACCATCCAGATCCGCAACACCATCCGTTTCCTGTTGAACCATCGCCTCGTCGAGCTTGCCGACGTGTCGGCGGTCCAGACTTTGCTCGACTTCCTGCGCATCGATCGCAACTTGCGTGGCACCAAGGAAGGTTGCGCTGAAGGCGATTGCGGCGCCTGCACCGTACTGGTCGGCCGCCTGCTCGGCGGCGAGCTGAAATACGAATCCGTCAATGCCTGCATCCGCTTCGTCGGCTCGCTCGACGGTTGCCACGTGGTGACGGTGGATAGCCTGGCAACGCCGGGCGGCCCGCTGCATCCGGTTCAGCAGGCGATGGTCCAGACGCATGCCTCGCAATGCGGCTTTTGCACGCCGGGCTTCGTCATGTCGCTCTATGGGCTCTGGATGGAAAACCCCAAGCCCTCGATCGCCGAAATCGAGAAGGCGCTGCAGGGCAATCTCTGTCGCTGCACCGGCTATGCCGCCATCATTCGCGCCGCAGAAGCGATTTCCACGATCGGCGATCTCGGCACGGATCCGCTGTTTGCCGAACGCGACCGGATCGCCGGCGAACTCGCGAGCCTTCAGGACGGTCGCCGCGTGGTGATTGGCGAGGGATCGGAGCTGTTCATGCTACCGGCCTCTGTCGACGACTTTGCCGATGTGCTCGAAGCCAACCCGAAGGCGACCATCGTCGCCGGTTCGACCGATGTCGGCCTCTGGGTTACGAAGTTCATGCGTGACATCGCGCCGGTCGTGCACCTGACGCATCTCGAAGAGATGCGCCGCATCACCGTCGACGACAAGGGCGTGACGCTCGGCGCCGGTGTCAGCTACGCCGAAGCTTTTCCTGTGATCACCGAGCATTTCCCGCAAATGCGCGAGCTCTGGGATCGCATCGGCGGGCAGCAGGTGCGCAACATGGGCACCGTCGGCGGCAACATTGCCAATGGCTCGCCGATCGGCGACACGCCGCCCGCACTGATAGCGCTCGGTGCTTCGGTGACGCTGCGCAAGGGTGCGCGCCGCCGGAGCGTCGCGCTCCAGGATTTCTTCATCGCCTATGGCAAGCAGGATCGCGAGCCCGGCGAATTCGTAGAGGCGGTGCACATCCCCTTCCTCGAAGCCGACACGCGTTTTGCCGTCTACAAGATCACCAAGCGGCTCGACGAGGATATCACAGCGGTCTGCGGCGCCTTCCGGCTGACGTTCGACGGTGCCGGCCGCGTCGCCGATGCGGTCATCGCCTTCGGCGGCATGGCCGGAACGCCGAAGCGAGCCGACCATGTCGAAGCTGCGCTCAAGGGCGAGGCATGGAGTGAGGCGACGGTCGATCAGGCGATCTCCGCTTTCGACCAGGATTTCACCCCGCTGACCGACTGGCGTGCCTCTGCGGAGTATCGCCAGCTGGTGGCGAAGAACTTGCTTCGCCGCTTCTATCTGGAAACACAGGCGGCCGGACAGATCCGGCTCGACCGTACCGTCGCCGTTGCCGTCTAGGAGGTGAGACCCATGAATGTGATGCAGCCCATCGACCGCATCCGCGGTGGCGTCCACGAAAACGAGAAACACGAATCCGGCCACAAGCACGTGTCGGGAACCGCCGAATATATCGACGATATCCCCGAACCCTCAGGCACGCTGCACGGCTATCTCGGCCTGTCCCAGCGCGCCCATGCCGATATCCTGTCGATCGATTTCGACGCGGTTTCAGCCAGTGAAGGCGTGATCGGCATCCTGACCGCCGACGACATCCCCGGCGAAAACGACATCAGCCCGGCACACAAACACGACGATCCGGTGTTTGCGACCGGCAAGGTCGAATTCCATGGCCAACCGATCTTCGCGGTCATCGCGACGTCGCGCGAGGCCGCACGGCGTGCCGCCGCCAAGGTCAAGGTCGAGTACCGTGACTTGCCGCATGTCACCGACGTACTGGAAGCGGCTGCCGCCAACTATCCGCTTGTTATCGATCCCTTGAAGCTGGAGCGCGGCGACATCGAAGCCGGCTTCGCCAAGGCGAAGAACGTCCTTCAAGGCGAAATGCGCATCGGCGGTCAGGATCATTTCTATCTCGAGGGCCAGATTTCCTTCGCCATCCCCGGCGAGGACGACGAGGTTCTGGTCTATTCGTCGACGCAGCATCCGAGCGAAACCCAGCACATGGTGGCAACCGTGCTTGGCGTACCGTCGAATGCCGTGACCGTGAACGTGCGCCGCATGGGCGGCGGTTTCGGCGGCAAGGAAACGCAGGCCAACATCTTTGCAGCCGTGGCCGCACTGGCCGCCAAGAAGTACCGCTGCGCCGTCAAGGTGCGCCCGGACCGGGACGACGACATGTCGGCAACCGGCAAGCGCCACGATTTCCATGTCGACTACAAGGTCGGCTTCGACGACGAGGGCCGCATCGAAGCGGTTGATGCGGTGTTTGCCGCGCGTTGCGGCTTCTCCGCCGATCTCTCCGGTCCGGTCACCGACCGCGCGCTGTTTCATGCCGACAACTGCTACTTCTATCCGAACGTGCGCCTGCGTTCGAAGCCGTTGAAGACCAACACCGTCTCCAACACCGCGTTTCGCGGCTTCGGCGGCCCGCAGGGCATGGTCGGCGGCGAACGCATGATCGAGGACGTAGCGTATGCTGTCGGCAAGGATCCGCTCGAGATCCGCAAGCTCAATTTCTACGGCGGCGAGGGCCGCAATCTCACGCCCTATCACCAGACGGTCGAGGACAACATCATCGGCCGCATCATCGAGGAGCTGGAGACCTCGGCCGATTACGCCGCGCGCCGCAAGGCGGTGATCGCCTTCAACCGCGAAAACCACATCATCAAGCGCGGTATCGCGCTGACGCCGGTCAAGTTCGGCATCTCGTTCACCAAGACCGAGTACAACCAGGCCGGCGCGCTCGTGCACGTCTATGCCGACGGCTCGATCCACCTCAATCACGGTGGCACCGAGATGGGGCAGGGGCTTTACACCAAGATCGCCCAGGTGGTGGCTGACGAGTTCCAGGTCGATCTCGGCCGCATCAAGGTGACGGCGACGACGACCGCGAAGGTGCCGAACACGTCGGCGACTGCTGCATCATCGGGCACGGATCTGAACGGCATGGCGGCCGCCAATGCGGCCCAGCAGATCAAGGCGCGGCTGGTGCGCTTTGCCGCAGAACGCTGGAGCGTTGCGGAAACCGATATTGCCTTTGAACCCAACACGGTGCGCGTCGGCGCGGAACGCCTGCCTTTTGGCGAGTTCATCAAGCTTGCCTACGGCGCCCGCATCCAGCTGTCTGCCGCCGGTTTTTACAAGACGCCGAAGATCCACTGGAACCGTTCGGAAGGCCGTGGCCGACCGTTCTTCTATTATGCCTATGGCGCCTCCTGCTCCGAGGTCAGCGTCGACACGTTGACGGGTGAATATCAGGTCGACCGCACCGACATCCTGCATGATGTCGGTCGCTCGCTGAACCCGGCACTGGATCTCGGCCAGGTGGAGGGCGCGTTCGTTCAGGGGATGGGCTGGCTGACGACGGAAGAGCTGTGGTGGGATGCCAAGGGTCGGCTGCGCACGCATGCACCTTCGACCTACAAGATCCCGCTTGCCTCGGATCGGCCGCGCGTGTTCAACGTCCGGTTGGCGGAGTGGTCCGTCAACCGCGAGGAGACGATCCGCCGCTCGAAGGCGGTCGGGGAACCGCCGTTCATGCTGGGCATTTCGGTTCTGGAAGCCTTGTCGATGGCGGCCGCCAGCGTTGCGGAGTATCGTATCGCTCCGCGCATCGACGCGCCGGCAACGCCGGAGCGGGTGCTGATGGCGATCGAGCGGCTACGGGCCGCAGCAAGACAAGGGGCGGTGGCGTAAGGGTCGATGGCGATGGTTGCGAGCCGAGAGGATATCCGGGATTTCCTGCGCCGCGAGCCGGACTGCGTGCTCGTCGAGGTGACGGGGGCTGCCGGTTCAACGCCGCGCGACACCGACGCCTGGATGCTGGTGGCGGCGGACGGACTGTTCGGCACCATCGGCGGCGGCCAGCTCGAGTATATGGCGATCGACCATGGACGGCGTGCACTGAAGCGTGGCGACCGTGCCGATACAATGACGATCCCGCTCGGTCCCGAGATCGGCCAGTGTTGCGGCGGGCGTGTCGCGCTCGCCTTCACGCGCATCGATCGGGAGAAAGCCGCCATGCTGATTGAACGCAGCGATCTGGAGATTGCCAGCCGACCCCATGTCTATGTCTTCGGCGCGGGTCATGTCGGCGACGCCCTGGCGATGGCGCTGTCGCTCGTGCCGGTGCGCACCATCCTGGTCGACACGCGCGAGGACGAACTCGAGGCTGCCGGCATCCATGGCATCGAGACCTGCCTGACGGCGATGCCCGAGGCGGTGGTGCGCGATGCCCCGCGCGGCAGCGCCTTCGTCATCCTCACCCACGACCACGCGCTCGACTTTCTGATCGCGGCCGAGGCGCTGCGCCGCGACGACGCCTCCTATGTCGGCATGATCGGTTCGAAGACGAAGCGGTCGACGTTCAAGAGCTGGCTGTCGCGGGAAATCGGCCGGCCGGATCTGTTCGACCGGCTCGTCTGCCCGATCGGCGGCACTGCGGTAAAGGACAAGAGGCCCGCCGTCATCGCGGCGCTGGCCGCCGCCGAGATCATGACGGCGGCCCTCAATCAAAATTGGGAAACGCCGGCGATCACGTCGACGAAACCGGGAAAGCGCGTCGGCGCCTGAGCAGGCGCACCATCGGAAAACCAGCCGGAGCGTGGCCGGCAGACGTGGTCCCTCGCCCATTCACAGTGTGAGCACCCACGGTCGGGCCTGGAGGCCTCTTCTGGCACGACGCAGAATTCGGCCGATCTGCCGGCCCTCAGGCCAGCATCTTGCCGATCAGCCGCTGACAGCGCTCGGCCATGTAGTCGATCATCAGCCGCACCTTCGGGTCCTGAAAGCGCTTGTGCGGATAGATCGCCGCCAGTTGCACGCCGAGCGGCGGCGTCGCCGTCAGGATCGGCACCAGCTCGCCGGCATTGATATGGCTCTTCACTTCGAAGAGCGGCTTGTTGATGATGCCGCGCCCGTCGAGCGCCCATTGGGTCAGCACGTCGCCGTCGTCTGAATCATAGGGGCCGGTGACTTCGAGCTTCTTGACGCCTTCCGGTGTCTGCAGCGTCCAGAAATATTCCTTCGAGCCGGGATAGCGCAGCAGCAGACAGTCGTGCTTGTCGGCGATGAGCTCGTCCGGGGTTTGCGGCGTGCCGCGCTTCTCGAGATAGGCGGGTGCTGCGCAGACGACCCGCTCGCAGTTCATGATGCCGCGCATGCGCAGGTTCGAATCTTCGAGAATACCCAGCTTGAAGGCGACGTCGACACCTTCCGACAGGATGTCGACATTGTGGTCGGAGAGCCTGAGCCGCACCTCGATATCGGGATACTTGTCGTGAAACTCGGGAATGCCCGAGGCAATCAGCCTGCGACCTATCCCCAAAGGAGCGGTAATCTTCAGCGCACCCTTCGGATTGTGCGAGAGGTCGGCGATGGCGTTCTCCGCCTCGTTGACCGCTTCCAGGATCTTGACGGCACCGTCGTAGAACACGCGGCCGTGCTCCGTGGGCGTCAGCTTGCGCGTCGTCCGATTGAACAGCCGAACGCCCATATGGCGTTCCAACTCCTTGATTCTATTGCTGGCGACCGCCGGCGTTACGCGCTGGTCGCGACCAGCCGCCGATAGGGTTCCAAGTTCTACGACGCGCACGAAGACGCGTACATTGTCCAGATATGACATGCCTCCCGATCTCTCCTCCGGGCGTTATGTAACGCATCCATTCCGTCGCGATTATATAGATTTTTTTGAAAGTGTTGGTGAAGCAGCGACGTTCCCGCGACCTCCAGCAATGACACATAATGCGGCCCGGAGAAATGGGAGAATTGCATGTACGAGTATGCCATAGCCTGGGATTGGCTGACCTTTGCCATGAGATGGCTGCACGTCATCACCGGTATCGCATGGATCGGTTCGTCGTTTTATTTCGTCGCGCTCGACCTTGGCCTGAAGAAGAGACCCGACCTGCCGGTTGGCGCCTATGGCGAGGAATGGCAGGTTCACGGCGGTGGCTTCTACCACATCCAGAAGTATCTGGTGGCGCCGGCCAACATGCCCGAGCACCTGATCTGGTTCAAATGGGAATCCTACGTCACCTGGCTTTCCGGCTTCGGCATGCTGTGCATGGTCTATTATGCCGGTGCCGACCTCTATCTGATCGACCCGAATGTGCTCGATGTCTCGAAGACGACGGCGATCGCCATTTCGCTGGCATCGATCGGTTTCGGCTGGCTCGCCTATGACACCATCTGCAAGTCGCCGGCAGGCCGCGACAACACCAAGCTGATGGTGCTTCTGTACTTCATCCTGGTCGGCATGGCCTGGGGCTATACACAGCTCTTCACCGGCCGCGCCGCCTTCCTGCATCTCGGCGCCTTCACCGCGACGATCATGTCGGCCAACGTGTTCTTCATCATCATTCCGAACCAGAAGATCGTCGTCGCCGACCTCATCGCCGGTCGCACACCGGACGCGAAATACGGCGTCATCGCCAAGCAGCGCTCGACCCACAACAACTACCTGACGCTGCCGGTCCTTTTCCTGATGCTGTCGAACCACTATCCGCTGGCGTTCGGCACCCAGTACAACTGGATCATCGCCTCGCTGGTGTTCCTGATGGGCGTCACCATCCGCCACTATTTCAACACCCGCCATGCGGACAAGGGCAACCCGACCTGGACGTGGCTTGCGACCGCGCTGCTCTTCATCGTCATCATGTGGCTGTCGACCGTGCCGAAGATCCTGAGCGGCGAGGAAGAGGCGAAGGTTTCGGCCGCACAGCAGCCGTTCGTCACCGCCGAGGCCTTTCCGAAGGTGCGCGACACCGTGCTCGGCCGCTGTTCCATGTGCCATGCGAAGGAGCCCGGCTGGGAGGGACTGGTCGTGCCGCCGAAGGGGGTGACGCTCGAGACCGATACCGAGATCGCCAACCACGCCCGCGAAATCTATCTGCAGGCCGGTCGCTCGCACGCGATGCCGCCCGCCAATGTCACCGGCATATCGGACGAGGAGCGCAAGCTCCTCGTCGCCTGGTATGAGACCGTCGTAAAGGGAGAGAAGGTTCAATGACCGATTTGCTGATCCGCGGCCGCGTGCTGACCTTCGTCGAAAAGCCCGAGGGCATCGACGATGCCGCCTCCTATCGCTACTTCGAAGACGGTGCCGTTCTGGTGCGGAGCGGCAAGGTTGCCGATATCGGCGAGCATTCGGACGTCGCGCGGCGTGCCGGTCCTTCAGTCAAGGTTGCCGATCACCGGCCGAACCTGGTGCTGCCGGGGCTGATCGACACGCATCTGCATTTTCCGCAGACTCAGGCGATCGCCTCCTATGGCGCGCAGCTGCTCGAATGGCTGAACACCTACATCTTCGTCGAGGAACAGAAGTTCCGCGAGCCCAAGCATGCGCAGTTCATCGCCGGCCGGTTCATGGACGAATTGCTTTCCAATGGCACGACGACGGCGGTTGCCTATTGCTCGGTGCATCCGGAAAGCGTCGACGCCTACTTCGGTGCCGCCGAAGACCGCGGCATGCTGATGATCGGCGGCAAGGTGATGATGGATCGCAACGCGCCCGACGCGCTGCGCGACACGCCACAGCTTGGCTATGACGAGACGAAGCAACTGATCGGCAAGTGGCATGGACGCGGCCGCGGGCATTACGCTATCAGCCCGCGTTTCGCCATCACCTCGACGCCGGAACAGATGGAGATGAGCCGGGCGCTCGTTGCCGAACATCCCGAATGTTACGTGCAGACCCATCTGTCCGAGAACAAGGACGAGATCGCGTTTGCCACCTCGCTCTATCCGGACGCGAAGGATTACACCGACATCTATGCGCGCTACGACCTCCTGACGCGCAAGACGCTGCTCGGACACTGCATCTACCTGAGCGATCGCGAGATTTCGGTTCTGGCCGAGACAGGGGCCGTCGGCACGTTCTGCCCGACGTCTAACCTGTTCCTGGGCTCGGGCCTGTTCGATCGCGACCGGTTTGACAAGCTCGGCGCGCGCTGGTCGGTTGCAACCGATGTTGGCGCCGGCACCAGCTTCTCGATGCTCGAAACCATGGACGAGGCCTACAAGGTGCTTCACCTGCAGGGGCAGCGGCTCTCGCCGCTCAACTCCTTCTACATGATGACGCTCGGCAATGCCCGGGCGCTCGATCTCGATGACCGTATCGGTTCGCTGCATATCGGCGCAGACGCCGATATCGTCGTGCTCGACAGCCGCGCCAAACCGTCGATGGAACTGCGCATGCGCGTGGCCAAGACGCTGGCCGAAGAGCTGTTCATCCTGCAGACGATGGGGGACGACCGCTCGGTGGCCGAGACCTATGTCGCCGGCAAGCCCATGAAACATCGTGCGCGTGCCGATGCCGTTGCGGCGCAGATCGACGGTAGCCGGAAACTCGAAACGGTCTGAGCCGGTGTGGCGGCTGCATTCCAAAGCTGAAAGCTGGAAAGCCTTGGGAGCACGTTTTCGCGAGAGCTAAGGCGAGCTCCCGCATTCCGGCCTTGTACCGGTATCCAGCGCCCTGACGTCCGTCACGTCTAAGACATTCCAGCCCAAGGACTTGGGCTGGTCCCGCAGTTCTAAGGAACTACGAGAGATTCTTGTGACGAGCCAGGAATGATGGCGGATGTGGCTAGCGCCGTGTCACCCAACGCTGCTCGTCAGCGCTACGGCCTGCCACCATGGGCGACTTTCCTCGTCAGAGCTCTTCCGGCCGCTTGCCGCCCATGGCCCGGGTCAGTGCATCGGCGCGCTCGCGCACGACCGGACCGAGCAGCGCCAGCCTGTCGTCGTTGACGCGCACCGACGGCCCCGAGATCGAGATCCCGGCGATGGTCTCGCCATATTCGTTGAAGATTGGTGCCGCCACGCAGCGCATGCCGAGCGTATGTTCTTCGTCGTCGACCGACCAGCCGCGCTGGCGGATGGTCTGGATGTCCTGCAGCAGCGCCGGCAGACTGTCGCGCGTCTTGTCGGTGAAGTGCGCGAGATCGCGCCCGGCGAGGAGATGCGCCACATCCTTGTCGGCCCAGGTCGACAGGATCGCCTTGCCGATACCTGAGGCATGGATCGGGCCGCGGCGGCCCGGGCGGAAGAACGCGCGCATCGGCGCATGGCTCTCGACCTGCGAGATGAAAACGACGTCGCCGCCCTCCTCGATGCCGATATTGGCGGTTTCTCCACTTTCTTCCATCAACTGCTTCAGGAATGGACGGCTGATGGTGCCGAGCTTGCGGAAGCGCAAATAGGCGTTGCCGATCTCGAAGGCCTTGAGGCCAATGGTCCAGGCGCCGGTGTCCGGATCGTTCATCACCATGCCGTGGTTGGCGAGCGACGTCAGCAGCCGGTGCACGGTCGATGGTGCCATGCCGGTCACGTCTGACAGATGCGTCAGGGTTGAGCCGTCGTTTTCAGCAACGATCGCCAGCAGCGTCAGGCTGCGGTCGAGCACCTGTACTGAGCCGGGTGCTGCATTCTCGCCGGCCTTCCGGCCACGTTTACCCTTGCCTGCCGCATCCATCTTCCGTCCTCCAGCCCGTCCCGAGTCGCGTCCATCATCCTCTAGCAGGACCGGGATCGATTGTTTCGAAATTCTTGAAGATGTTTATTTCCGTATGATGGAAATGCATTCCATTTAGTGATTGAGTATCGTCCATTATGGGTTATCGTCTCATCAAACAGGAGGAGTTACCATGGCTAAGATGCGTGCCGTCGACGCGGCTGTTTACGTTCTCGAAAAAGAGGGCATCGATTGTGCCTTCGGCGTGCCGGGTGCGGCGATCAATCCGTTGTATTCGGCCCTCAAGGCGCGCGGCTCGGTTCGTCACATCCTCGCCCGCCATGTCGAGGGTGCCTCGCACATGGCAGAAGGCTACACCCGGGCCAAACATGGCAATATCGGCATCTGTATCGGTACCTCGGGGCCGGCCGGCACCGACATGATCACCGGTCTCTATTCTGCGTCGGCCGATTCGATCCCGATCCTCTGCATCACCGGTCAGGCACCGCGTGCCCGACTGGACAAGGAGGATTTCCAGGCGGTCGATATCGCCAAGATCGCAGCACCCGTCACCAAATGGGCCGTCACCGTCATGGAGCCGGCACTGGTACCCTTCGTCTTCCAGAAGGCCTTCCACCTGATGCGTTCCGGCCGTCCGGGTCCGGTGCTGATCGACCTGCCGGTCGACGTCCAGCTCGCCGAGATCGAGTTCGATCCCGAAACGTATGAACCGCTGGAACCCTATAAGCCCAAGGCCACGCGCGCCCAGGCCGAGAAGGTCATCGCGATGCTGAACGAGGCCGAGCGGCCGTTGATCGTCGCCGGTGGCGGCATCATCAACGCCGACGCCTCGGACCTGCTCACCGAATTTGCCGAGATCACCGGCATTCCCGTTATCCCGACACTGATGGGCTGGGGCACGATCCCCGACGACCATCCGCTGATGGCGGGCATGTGCGGCCTGCAGACGTCGCATCGCTACGGCAATGCCAGCATGCTTGCCTCGGATTTCGTGCTCGGCGTCGGCAATCGTTGGGCCAATCGCCACACCGGTAACGTCCCGACCTATACCGAGGGTCGCAAGTTCGTCCATGTCGACATCGAACCGACGCAGATCGGGCGCGTCTTTGCTCCGGATTTCGGCGTTGTCTCGGATGCGGGTGCTGCGCTGAAGCTTTTCCTCGACGTCGCAACCGAGTGGAAGACTGCCGGCAAGCTTCGCGACTGGACCGGCTGGGCGGAAGAATGCCGCGAACGCAAGCGGACCATGCTGCGCAAGACCCATTTCGACCAGACGCCGCTCAAGCCCCAGCGCGTCTATGAAGAGATGAACAAGGCCTTCGGCCGCGACACCTGCTATGTCTCGACCATCGGTCTCAGCCAGATCGCCGGTGCCCAGTTCCTGCACGTCTACAAGCCGCGCAACTGGATCAATTGCGGCCAGGCCGGTCCGCTCGGCTGGACACTTCCCGCCGCTCTCGGTGTTCGGGCCGCCGATCCCGAACGGACGATCGTCGCACTGTCAGGCGACTACGATTTCCAGTTCATGATCGAGGAACTGGCGGTCGGCGCCCAGCATAAGCTGCCCTACCTGCATGTGGTCGTGAACAATTCCTATCTCGGCCTCATCCGCCAGGCCCAGCGCGGCTTCAGCATGGACTTCGAGGTCAGCCTCGCCTTCGACAACATCAATGCGTCAGGCGATGCGGAGAAGGGCTATGGCGTCGACCATGTCGCCGTCGCCGAAGGGCTCGGCTGCAAGGCCATCCGGGTGCGCAGCCCCAACGAGTTCCAGGACGCGTTCGACCGGGCACGGGCTCTCATGGACGAACATCAGGTTCCCGTCGTCATCGAATTCATCCTCGAGCGCGTCACCAACATCGCCATGGGCGTCGACATCAACGCCGTCGTCGAGTTCGAGGAACTGGCGGCGCGCGGCGAAGACGCGCCGACCGCGATCGAAGCGCTGCTCGACTAAGAACAATCTCAAGGAGGAAATACCGCATGGCGAAGTTCGCTGCGAACCTGACAATGCTGTTTACCGAGGCGCCGTTCCTCGATCGATTTGCCCTTGCTGCCAAGGCGGGTTTCGAGGGTGTCGAGTATCTCTTTCCCTATGAATTCGAGAAGGTGAGCCTGCGTGGTGCGCTCCAGCGCTACGGCCTGACGCAGGTGCTGCACAACCTGCCCGCCGGCAACTGGGCCGGCGGCGAGCGCGGCATCGCCATCCTGCCCGACCGGATCGACGAGTTCCGCAAGGGCGTGGCGAGTGCCATCGACTACGCGACCGCGCTCGACTGCAAGCAGGTCAATTGCCTGGTCGGCATCGCGCCGGCCGGGATCTCGGAAGAGGTGCTGCGCGGCACCCTGGTCGCCAACCTCAGGCTTGCGGCCAGCGAACTCGGCAAGCAGGGCATTCGCCTGCTGATCGAGCCGATCAACGACTTCGATATCCCCGGCTTCTATCTCAACACGGTCGAGCAGGCCGCTTCGATCATCGACGAGGTCGGCAGCGACAACCTCTTCATCCAGTACGATCTCTACCATCAGCAGCGCACGCAGGGCGAACTGATCGGCACCTACAAGCGCTTCGCCGACCGCATCGTCCACGTTCAGCTCGCCGACAACCCGGGCCGCAACGAGCCGGGGACCGGGGAGATCAACTATCCCTACGTTTTCGATGCGCTCGAGGCGGCAGGCTACGACGGCTGGATCGGCTGCGAATACAAGCCGCGCACGACGACGGCCGACGGCCTCGGCTGGCTTGGCACCGAGCGCCAGCGCACGCAATCCGCAGACATCATCAAGATCAGGAGTTAAGCACAATGGCAACGATCGGCTTTATTGGACTGGGCATCATGGGCACGCCGATGGCACGCCATCTGCAGGATGCCGGACACACGGTCATCACCTCGAAATTCGCCATCCCGCCGCGACAGGAATTGCTCGACAACGGGCTGAAGTTCGTCGAGACGCCGAAGGCGCTGGCCGAAGCTGTCGACACCATCATCCTGATGCTGCCGGATACGCCCGAAGTGAAGGATGTTCTCTTCGGCGAGAACGGCGTCGCCTACGGTCTTTCGAAGGGCAAGCTGGTCATCGACATGAGCTCGATCTCGCCGATCGAGACCAAGGAGTTCGCCAGGAAAGTGCGCGAAACCGGGGCGGAATACGTCGATGCGCCGGTCTCGGGCGGTGAAGTCGGCGCCAAGAACGCCTCGCTGTCGATCATGACCGGCGGCTTGCAGGAAAGCTTCGACCGCGCTCTGCCGCTGTTCAAGCTGATGGGCAAGAACATCACGCTCGTCGGCGACTGCGGCGACGGCCAGGTAACCAAGGTGGCCAACCAGATCATTGTCGCGTTGACGATCGAGGCGGTTTCCGAAGCGCTCGTCTTCGCCTCAAAGGCTGGGGCTGACCCGGCGCGGGTGCGCGAAGCACTGATGGGCGGTTTTGCCTCCTCGCGCATCCTTGAAGTGCATGGCGATCGCATGATCAAGCGCACCTTCGATCCGGGCTTCCGCATCTCGCTGCACCAGAAGGACCTGAATCTCGCGCTGCAGGGCGCAAAGTCGCTCGGGATTTCCTTGCCGAACACGGCCGCGACCCAGGAATTGTTCAACAACTGCGCCGCCAACGGCGACAGTGGACTGGATCATTCCGGCCTTGTGCGCGCGCTCGAGCGCATGGCCAACCACCAGGTCGCCTGAAGCGTTGCCCGCAACCGTGGCAATGACGGCTTGAAATGCGCATGACCGGCCGGTGGAGCCTTCCGCCGTGCCGATCGTGCCTCCGGGCGGCGGAAGGAGGAGCCGCCGCCCGAGATATCATATGAAAGGGAGAGACATGGCTGCCATTGCCGATCCGCGCAGGTTTCTGGAAACGTTGTTTACATCCGCGGTCGCCGCCGCCGATCCGGCGTTGGTGATTGCCGCCAACCTGCCGGCGCGGCCGATAGGCCGCACCGTTGTCGTCGGCGCCGGCAAGGGTGCGGCCCAGATGGCACAGGCTTTCGAGCGCCACTGGGATGGTCCGCTGTCCGGCGTCGTCGTGACCCGCTACGGCTATGCAGCCCCTTGCGAACGCATCGAGGTGCTCGAGGCGTCGCATCCGCTTCCCGATGACAATGGCCTGAACGCGTCGCGGCGCCTGCTTGCCGAGGTCTCCGATCTGACGAAGGACGATCTGGTTGTTGCCCTTGTCTGCGGAGGCGGTTCCGCATTGCTGCCGGCGCCGCCTCCCGGCCTTTCGCTGGAAGACGAAGTCGCCGTCAACCGGGCGCTGCTTGCGTCGGGCGCGCCGATCAGCGCCATGAATGCGGTGCGCAAGCACGTCTCGTTGATCAAGGGGGGGCGGCTTGCGGCTGCGGCCTATCCGGCCAAGGTCGTCTCGCTCATTGTCTCCGATATTCCCGGCGACGACCCTGCGCTGGTGGCATCGGGCCCGACATTGCCCGACGCAAGCACCCGTGCCGACGCGCTCAAGATCGTCGAACGCTACGGCTTGAGGTTGCCTGAAAACGTTTTGGCATGGCTCGCCAGCCCAGCGGCCGACGCGCCGTCGCCGTCCGACCCGCGTTTCGCCGCCAATGAAGTCCGGTTGATCGCATCCGCCTCGGTCTCGCTTGAAGCGGCCGCAGCAAAGGCGCGCGAAGCCGGCATAGAAGCGATCATTCTATCCGACGCCATAGAAGGCGAGGCGCGCGATGTCGGCAGCGTGCACGCGGCGATCGCCCGCGAGGTCGCTGGGCGCGGCCGGCCCTTCGCCAAGCCGGTCGTGGTTCTCTCCGGCGGCGAAACGACCGTGACCATGAAGGGCGCCGGCAAGGGCGGACGCAACAGCGAGTTCCTGCTGTCGCTGGCGCTCGGCATCGATGGCGCCAGCGGCGTTTCGGCGCTCGCGGCCGATACTGACGGCATCGATGGCTCCGAGGACAATGCCGGTGCCTTTGCCGATGGTACGACCATCGCGCGGCTTGCCGCGCAACGGCTCGATGCCGCCGCGTTCCTGCAGAGAAACGACAGCTGGAGCGCCTTCGACGCGCTTGGCGATATCTTCAAACCGGGCCCGACCGGTACCAACGTCAACGATTTCCGCGCGATCCTGGTGCAGTAGCGCGCCAGGCAGGCGGTCAGGGATTGCCGGCATCTGGGCTGGCGGTGCCTTGGCCGAAGTGGCAACTGACGGTGCCATGGATGCCGAAATCAGCGACGAATGTATCGCCGCAGCGCGCCTCCACCGCCCGCACGAACGAACCGGAGAGCACGATCTGCCCCGGCTCGATCGCATCGCCATACTGGGCCAGGCGGTTCGCTAGCCAGGCGATGCCGCGGGCCGGGTGATTGAGGACGCCTGCGCCCAATCCGGTTTCCTCCACTTCGGCATTGCGCGAGAGGATCGCGCCCATCCAGCGCATGTCGACCGCGTCGGCGCGCATCGGCCGCCCGCCAAGGATGAGCCCTGCATTGGCTGCGTTATCGGCAATCGTATCGGCGATGCGCCGCGTCTCATGGGTTTCGGGATCTCGCCGGACGATGCGCGTATCGAGGATCTCGATTGCTGGGATGACGAAATCAGTGGCGTTGAGCACGTTCAGCACGGTCACGCGCGGCCCTTTGAGTGGCGCCTTCATCACGAAGGCGATCTCCGCTTCGACCCGGGGCTGGATGAACTGGCCGGCGGGGATGGTCGCGCCGTCCTCGAACAGCATGTCGTCGAACAGCACGCCGGAATCCGGTGTATCGATATCGAGCGCCTGCTGCATCGCCTTTGACGTCAGGCCGATCTTGAAGCCGATGATGCGTCGGCCGAGGTCGCGCTTGCGCCGGACCCAGGCGGATTGAACCGCATAGGCGTCATCGACAGTCATGCCGGGGTGCTTGAGAGACAAAAGGCCGATCTGGCAGCGCTCGCTTTCCGCCCGGTGAAGGCTCTCTGCCGCTTGCGATATCTCTGCAGGACTGAGCATGCGACCGTCCTCTTCTCGAACCGGCGCCTGCCATCCCTAGATGATGGACGTGCAAGGGATCAAGTGTTCCGCTGACGTTTCAGGCGCCGCCATCATCGCCGAAACAGGCGCAATAGAAAAGGGCGCGCTCGATCGTCAGGCCCCTGTCTCAGATCGGTTGTGTCGCCAGTATCATGCCGAGGCCGATGAGAATGGAGCCGCAGGCGCGCGGGACGATACGGCTCTCGCCGCCGGTGAAACGGCCGAGCGTGAGTGACGCGAGCAGGACTGCGGCCACATCCGCCATCGACAACGCAAGGTTGACGAGGAGGCCGAAGATTAGGAACTGGAGCGTGACCGGCATCGCTGCATCAGGGTCGACGAACTGCGGCAGGAACGTCACGAAAAACAACGCCGTCTTCGGATTGAGAATTTCGACCACGATGCTGTCGCGCAAGACGCCCGGCTTGGCGTTGGACTTCTGCTCGCCACGCTTGCCGATTTCGAACAGCATCGTGCCGCCGAGCCAGACGAGATAGACCGCGCCGGCAAGCTTGATCGCCGCATAGAGAAGTGGGGCGTGCGTGAGGAGCGCAGCAAGGCCGAGCGTTGCCGCGGCGATATGCACGTAGCAGCCGATATGAATACCGAATGCCGCGAGGAAGCCGGCCCTGCGGCCGTGCGCAAGGGTCTGCGCTGTCATGTAGAGAATGGCGGGCCCCGGCATGCAGGCAAAGATCGCGGTCGCGACCGCAAACGAAATCCAGTGATCGATCGATGGCATCCGCCGTTCCTCCGCTTTGCCCGCCGCCGCAGCAGGACAGCGGGGCATTCGGCCCGGTCCAGCAAGTGTGCGAAGCGGGCAGGTGGAGAACTACGCTTGGTTGTGCTCGGGCGACATACGGCAGGTGTCGTATTTCGCACCGCCGAAGTCGCGGGGGATGTCGCGGTGGTTAAAGGAACGTCACCCCTGGGGGCGGATGGTGCTTTCGAAGCTCATCCGACAGGCAGGCCAATGCGCACCGCATAGGCGGCGATCTCGGCGGCGCTGTGGAGGCTCAGCTTGCGCATCAGGTTTTCGCGGTGCTTGCGGGCGGTGAGGGGGCTGATGCCCAGCCGCTCGGCGATCTCCCGCGCGGTCAGCCCCTGGGCGGAGAGCGAGAGGATCTGCATCTCCCGCCGGGTCAGCGGAATCGGCGAAAGTGCCTCTTCGGTCGCCGAATGCAGCGTCTGTCGCGCCGGGTCGCTGACGGCGAAGCGGATCGATTGCGCGAGATAGCTCTCGTTGGTGCGCAGTGCTTCAACGGCGTCCGCGAGTTCGGCAGGGTCGCCGTTCTTGGTGAGATAGCCGCTGGCACCAGCCTCGATGGCGGCACGAACGGTGCGTGGTTCGATATTGGCGGTCAGCACCAGGACCTTCATCCTCGGCGCAAGTTCCCGGATATCCGCAATGAACTGGATGCCCGTGACGCCGGGCATGCCAAGGTCGAGGACCAGAAGATCTGCCGGTGTGCTGCGGGCGAGTGCCAGCACGGCCTCGCCGTCGGCAGCCTCGGCAACGACGGATACGTCCGCGAGCGTCGAAAGCAGCATCTTCAAGCCTTCGCGCACGATGGCATGGTCGTCGGCAACGATGATGGTCATGGCCTTCGACATGGATGCGATCCTTCATGCAGGTGGGCAGGTTGGGCGAGCGGGGGGCCGCCACGCAACGCTTATACGCCGGCGGGATTCGGGTGGCTGCACCCTCCATCGACAAGGCTTACTAATTCGTCAACCTTACGTGGTGCTGTCGGCCAGTTTGCCGATCCGTTCTGGCACAGTGCGTTTAAAAAGACCGCTTGGCCCTATTCGATGAAGACACGAACGCTCGCGGCCCGGCCGACAGCGTCGATCACCGTAAGGGTGGAATAGCCGGCGCCATCGGGCTGCCATTGTGTCGTCCGCCTGCGGGTCGGGTCAGGCAAGGGCTTGCCGTTGGCAAGCCAGCGGAAGGGCGCGCGGCCGCCCTGCAGCTTCAGGGTCAGGGGCGACATGGTCGAAAGGCCGGTGCCCAGTTCGACGCGGGCGCCCTCGGGTGGGAAAACGATCTGTGGCGCCGGCTCGCGCGCCGAAGCGTTGACCAGGCCGCTGGCGGTCATCGAGAAACGGCGCTGGCTGATCGGCAGCTCCGTCTGCGAGATGCGTACGGCGCCGGATGGCGCATCCGGCAGTGGCGTGATCGGCAGTCCCGATTTGGCAAAGCCTTCGAACAGAATGGGTGCCGCGGCACCATAGCCCGTCAGGCCGGGAACGGCGCCGTTGTCAGGCCGCCCGACCCAGACGCCGAGAACATATCGTCCGTCGTAACCCACCGACCAGGCGTCGCGGTAGCCGTAGCTGGTGCCGGTCTTGTAGGCGATGCCGCGCTGGCGGCTTCCGGCCGGCGGCAGCACGGCCGACAGCACATCCGAAACATGCCAGGCAGAAACCGGAGACAGCAGCGGCTCGCCGTCGATCGGGCCTGCCGTACCGGTGATGCCGTCGCCGAGGCGCACCGGGAAGCCACGATTGGCGAGGCCGGCATAGAGCTGCACCAGATCGCGCAGCGTCAGCCCTACGCCGCCGAGGCCGATCGCCAGCCCCGGTGCTTCGCCGGCTGGCAGCACCGGCTTCACTTCGGCGCGGCGGAACCGGACCATCAGGCGCGCAGGCCCGACGACATCGAGCAGGCGGATCGCGGGCACATTGAGCGACAGCTGCAGCGCCTGGCGCACGCTGACGTCGCCCTGATAACTCATGTCGAAATTGCGCGGACGATAGCCGAAGAAATCGGCCGGCCGATCCTCGATGATGGTTTCCTGGCTGACCAGACCCTCCTCGAAGGCGAGGCCGTAGATGAAGGGCTTGAGCGTCGAGCCGGGGGAGCGGGTGACCCGTGTCATGTCGATCCAGCCCGAGCGGCTGGCATCGAAATAGTCGGCCGAGCCGACTTCGCCGATGATTTCGCCGGTGCGCGCGTCGGCCATGATCATGGCAACGGAGACCCGCGGACCCAACTTGGCGGCGCCGTCGCGTGCGACCGCTTCGAGCCCGCGCTGGACGGTGCGGCGCAACGTCGTTTGGTGTTTCTCGGCCGTCGGCTGCCTGCGCAGCGCCAGCCCGGCAAGGTGCGCTGCATGCGCCGGGAGTTGCAGGCGCCGCGTAGGAACGGCGGTGATCGCCGCGCGCTCTGCCTCCCCTTCACCGATCACGTCTGCAACGGCCATGCGGGTCAGGACGCGTTGGCGAGCCGTCTCGGCTGCTGCGTGATTTCTGTCGGGCCGGCGTTTCTCCGGCAATTGCGGCAGCGCCACGAGCAGGGCGGCTTCGCCGACCGAAAGGCGTTTCGGCTCCTTGCCGAACCAGGCGAGGCTGGCTGCGCGCACGCCCTCCAGATTGCCGCCATAGGGAGCGTGGCTGAGATAGAGGTCAAGGATCTGGTCCTTGCTCAGACGACGCTCGATCTGGACCGCGCGGGCGATCTGCAGCAGCTTGGCAGCGATGCTGCGCTGTTCGCGCGGCTCGATCAGCCGCGCCACCTGCATCGAAAGCGTGGACGCGCCGGAGACGATGCGGCCATTGGTGACGAACTGCATCGCGGCGCGCCCGAGCGCGAGGACGTCGATGCCGCCGTGCTCATAAAACCGCTGATCCTCATAGGCGACCAGCATGCGCAGGAACTGCGGATCGACGTCGTCCACCGACGTTTTCAACCGCCACAGACCGTCTGATGTGGCAAAGGCCCGCAGCAACTGTCCGTCAGCATCGAGCACTTCGCGCGACACCACGCCCGCCGCCTCCAGCGGCGGCGGAAAGGCCCTGTCGGCTTTCTCGAGCCCAAAAATCGATAGCCCCGTCAGCAACAGGCCGACGGGGATCGCGATCAGCAGTTTGGGTCCAATCGACATCGCCTGACCTATTGGGCTGCCAGAACCTCCATGCGCCCCGTCGCGGTGCGGGCCGAGAACTGCGGCCGGTACATGTCCTCGACGCTGGCGGCGGGATGGTCATAGACGCCGGGGTTCACCGCCCGTACGACATAGGCAAGCGTCAGCTCGCGGCTGTCGCCCGTGCCGCGGTCGAAGGCGGCGACGAACCGGTCGTTGCGGAACTCCGTGTGCGTCGCGCTGATCTCGCCGAGCCATTCGAAGTTGGTCAGCTGTGCGCTGTCGACCAGGCTCGGATTGTCGATCTGGAAGCCTGCCGGCAGCAGATCCGACACCAGAACGCGAGACGGCCAGTCGTTGGTCTCCGTCACTTTCAGCACAACCACATAACGCTCGTTCTGCCGTGCCTGGCTGACATTGGCCTCGGCACCGTCGAGCGTGTAGTAGGTGCGCTCGATGGCAAAGCCATCGCCGCCGGCCGACAGCGGCTGGGCCGGGGCTGCAACCGTTGTCACCACCGCAGAGACGGCGTCCGCCCCCTCGTTGCGGATGACCACCGGGTGCGACAGCAACGCGTCACCGGCGATCCTTGCAGCATAGGCGCCGGTCTTCGATGCGCCGTTGACGTCGAGCAACATGTCCTCGTCGCCGCCCTGCACGGCGCGTGCGGCGAGCAGCATCCAGGCCTGTTCCTGGGTGCTGGTGTATTTCTTCTGGTCCCATTGCCGTGCAACGATCTTCGACAGTTCCGGGATGATGGGCGGAACCGGGCGGCTTTCGGCGGCGAGAGCCAGAACCGCGGCGTCGTCGCGCAGTGAAGAGCCATAGTCGGACCGCGACAGGCTGACATTGACGAGGCCCGTCGACATGTTAGCAGACGACGCAAAGATCTCCTGCGACCGCTGGGCATCGCCATAGAGCGCCAGGGCCGCTGCCACATGCGCCTTTGCGAGCGGCGTCGGGAAGTCGTTGATCAGCGTGTTTGCGTAGTAGCGGATGTCATTGACCGCGGCCTTGCGATTGCGCGCCAGCACATAGAGCGAATAGGCGATCTCGTTGCCGCGATCCCTGACATTGGTGTCGTAGCCGAGCCCGTTCTGCAGATTTTCCAGCGCCTGCACCATCGCTGCCTCGGGCACGTCGTATTTCTGTTCGCGTGCGCGCGTCAGGAAATCGGTGACATAGGCGTCGAGCCAGAGGTCGCCATAACCCGGGCCCCACAGGCCAAAGCTGCCGGAAGACGACTGGTAGGAAAGCACGCGGTAGATCGCCTCCTGAACGCGTTTGCTCACCTCGTCGTCTTCGGGAAGGCCCGACTGCTTGGCAAGCTCGCTTATGTAGAGCAGAGGAAGCGCCCGGCTGGTGGTCTGCTCGGCGCAGCCGTAGGGGTAACGGTCGAGCGCCATCAGGATGGCCGGAATATCGAAGGCGGCCGAACGGGTGACACTGAGCGAAACCGAGGCGCCCTGAAGCACGCTGTCTGCGAGCAATTGGCCGTCGATCGTCAGGCTGCTTCCTGCGGCAAGGTCGACGACCTGCCGCTGGGTGACGGGAAGGGAGGCAGGGCGAACGGGAATGTTCAGCGCCTGCTCCAGCGAGAGGCCGGAGGCGCCGGTGAGCGTCACCGTGATCAGCCCGTCGCCCGGGTATTGGCCAACCAGCGGCAGCGTCAGGGCCGACTTGCCGCCCGCATCGAGGCGCACCGTCTCGCTCGGACCTGCCTGTTCGACCGTCACCGGGCCGTTGGTGGTCAACTGGACCTGATAGTCGCCCGCAGGTGCATCGGTGTTGGCGATATCGAGCCGGAGTTCGGCCCGGTCTCCCGGCGCCAGGAACCGCGGCAGGCTCGCGGTCACCACGACAGGGTCGCGGATGACGACGTCGCGCACCGCATGGCCGACCCCGGACTTCGTCCAGGCGACACTCATGATACGCGCCGTGCCGTTGAACTGCGGGATATCGAAGCTGACGGTCGCCTTGCCGTCGGCATCGAGCTTCACCGGGCCTTCGAAGAAGGCGACGAGTTTTTCCGTCGGAGGACTTCCCTGCAGCGCGACCTGGCCGCCATCGCCGCCGGTGCGCAACTTTCCGGTGGCACCCAGCGAGCCGTCGATCAGTCGGCCGTAGAGATCGCGCATTTCGAGGCCCAGCTGGCGCTGGCCGAAATACCAGGCGGCCGGATCCGGTGCTTCGTAGCGGGTGAGGTTCAAGATGCCGACGTCGACGGCGGCAACCGTGACATAGGCTTCCTCGTTGGCGCCGGCGCCTGCCACCTGCAGGCTGATGTCGAGCGGCTTGCGCGGCTCGGTCTTTTCGGGTGCTTCAAGCGTGACGGCGAGCTTGCGATCGGCCGGGTCGACGGTCAGCCACTTGATGCCGATGGCGCGCATCGGCATACGGCTTTCCTGCGCCTCGCCCGGTCGGTAGAGCGTTGCGGTCACATAGGCGCCAGCACCCCACTCGGCGGTGACGGGCAGATCGATTTCCCCGCCTTCGGCGGCAATCGTCGCGCTCTTCGTCGTCACCAGGTCCTCTGTTCCGACGGTGACCAGCAGTTCGCCGGCGAAACGCGGCGAGACCTTGAGCTTGGCGGTCTCGCCGACGGCGTAGTTTTCCTTGTCGAGCGCGATTTCGAGGCCGTCGGGCGTTTCGGTCGACGTGGAGGCGACATACCAGCCCGCATCGAATTCGACGCTTGACGTCGGACCGTCGAGGGCCGTCGTCTCGACTTCGAGGCGGTAGCGGCCCCAGCCGACGGGCACGGAGATCTCGCCGCCATCGGCGGTCACGTCGAGAGTGCCGTTCGCCACCTGCTTCGTGGTGACGACAGGCTCATACTTCCAGGCGGTTCCGTCGCGGTACCATTGATAATTGCGCTCGACGCTGATCAGCTTCCAGAGCGCACCCGGCATGGCGGCCTTGCCGCCGTCGGGGTCGACCGCGATCACGCGGAACTTGCCGACAGAGTTTTCCTGCAGGTCTCCGGAAAATTCCGGCTTTATGCCGATAACAGGGCCTTCCGGCTTCACCGGCAGCGTCAGTGAGCGCTCGACCGCACGGCCACCGGCCTCGCGCATGCGCACGGTGACGTTGGCGTTGATGAGCTGTGTCGTGGATGGGACTTCGGCGAGCGCGACGTCGAAGGTCGACTTGCCCTCCTCGTCGAGCGGCGTCAGGTCTTCGAGCGGCAGGCGCGTGTCCTCGCTCGCCTCTTCGTCGGCAAGGCCGAAGACGTATCCCTTGAAGGCAGCGTTCTCGCGCGTCGGTTTCAGCACGACTTCGCCTTCTAGCTCGAGGCCCGCGGCCGGCGCACCGTAGAGATAACGTCCATCGACGGCAACCTGCACCGGTTCGCCGATGGCGATTTCCTTGGCTTCGCTCGTCAGATCGAACTCGGTGCGATCTGGCACGAAATCGTCGACGAGAAACTGTTTCTCGCCGATCGGCGAGGCCTTGGGGTCGGTAAAGATCTGCATCGTCCAGGTGCCGCGCATGGCGTTTTCCTGGACATCGAGATCGAGCGTGTGTCCGCCGAGTTTGCCGCCGTCGCTGATCATCCGCCGATATTCGACGCCATCCGGGCGCAGGAACACAAAGGTGAGTGGCAGGTTCTGGATCGCCACGCCGTTGACGTCGCGGGCGAGCGCTGCCGCATGCACGGTTTCGCCGACGCGGTAGATGCCGCGCTCCGTCCAGGCAAGAATGTCGATCGCGCCGGGGGCGGCGCGGCCGGTGACGCCGCGGTCCGACAGGTCGAACCCGGCGCGGGTCATGTCGAGGAAGACGAAATCGTCTTCGCCGTTCTTCGCCGTGATCACCGCCGGGGTCAGCGCCGCCGTGCCGCGGATCAGGCCTGCGGTAAAGGTGGCGCGACCGTCTCCATCCGTCTTTGCCGTGCCGAGGATTTCGTTGTTCTTGGCGACGAGCTGCAGCTCGACGCCTTCGATCGGCTTGGCGGTTGCCAGCGATCGCGCAAAGACATTGAGGCCGTCGGTGCCCGCATAGGTCGACACACCAATGTCGGAGACGACGAACCATTGGGTGGCACGGGCGTCCCAGTCCTGGCTAAGCGCTGTTTCGGATGCCGCCGTCAACACGTAGACGCCGGCCTTGCGCTTGGGCAGGGCTTCGTCGACCGGGAAGCTGGTGACAACCTCCTTGTTCAGCACGCTCTCGATGGCGATCGATCCTTCCCAGACCAGTTCGCCGCTTTCGTCCTGAATGCGCTGGGCGCTGTATCCGTCGATCTGCGTCAGGAACTGCGAGTTCTGAAGAACCTGCGCCAGGCTGCGATCGCCGATGCGATAGAGCTTGACTTTGGCGCTATCCGAATTGACGGAGACGATCGGAATGCCGCGGCGCGCCGTCGAAGGCAGCACGAAGCTGTCCCCGGTGAAGCGCACGACCTGGCCGCGGTCCTTGACGTAGACTTCTAGCGTGACCGGCGCCTCCAGCACTTCATCGACCGACGAGGGCAGGCCGGTGCGCAGCGTCAGCTTGTAGCGCTGTCCATGCGACAGGCCCTCGACGCAGATCTGGTCGCCCTTGGCCTCCACCGCCTTGGCGGCAGCACCGTCGACCGTGACGAAGGATGCATAGTCGGCGCCACTCTTCAGCAACTGCTCGGAGAACTGCACGCAGGCGCGCGGCGAGGCACTGTCGGCGTCGACGGTGTTTTCGATGACGCGGAAACGCTTACGCTCTTTCAGGTCGAGATAGGCCGTTTCGACCGACTTCGATTGCATGAGCTCGAGACTGGCCTTGTAGGCGTTGAGCGAGCCGCGGAAGTTCTCGGAATTTTCCAGAGCCTTGGCAAGAACGGCCAGCGCATGGGCGCGGCTTTCGGCTGTGCGTGTCAGCTGGTAGCCGTTGATGGCCGCAAGGGCGGCCTGTGTGGCGACCTCGGTATTGCCGGTGATCCGATTTGCCGTGCGCGCCGTCTCCAGCCACAGCTCGCTGTCATCGGGGGTGATGGCAAGCCCGCCCTGGAAGGCCTTGAGGGCGCCATCGATCGTGCCCGACGATGCCAGCGCCCGCGCCTGCTCGATCAGGCCGTTGACGCCGAAGCCCTGCTGGTCATCGGCAATCGCCAGGTTCGCCTTGGCGTCGCGCGCATCCTGCAGGATCTGGTTGGTGAGGAAAGAAAGGCGCGGCGGCGCGCCGAGATCCGGCTGCGCTGCCTGTGCCTGCACGATCTTGCCGGCGATGGCGCCGGGGAAGTCGTTCAACTGGTTGAAGTCGGACTTGAGGAAGCACCAATTCACCTTGGGATTGTAGGTGAAGGCGCGGCAGGATTGGTCCGCAATGCAGGCGGTCTCGCATTGGTCGAGGGAGACGTTCTGCTCCGTGCGGAGATCGAAGCCGAAATAATCCGCATCCTGGGAAATCTCGACCTGACGGCCGGTTTCGGCCGAAAAGGCCGGATAACCGGCGGTAAATACAGAAACAAGAAGAGTGGAAAGGCCGAAAAACGCGCGCACAGACATCAAGTCCTCCCAACGCAACCGGTCTCGATAGGGCCTCACTTTTTCAAGGTTCACGACGCCTTGTCAACCGCAGACGTCCAAGAGATGAATGGCGATCAGCATGGAAGTGAACAATGCGTTTCGCGGCAGCCGATGGTCTGCGAAGAGGCGGTCAGCGCCGCTGGTCCCTCAGGAAAACCACGAGCGAGCGGCCGGCATCGAGGATGTGATCCCGTGTCAACAGGGAGGCGAGATCGGCATTGCCTCTGACGCAGGCGTCGAGGATCGCTTCATGCTCGCGGGCTGCACGCTTCATGCCATCGGTCAGCGTCAGCTGGGCCCGCAAATAGCGGTCAATACGGTCGAGAGAGGCGCGCACGATCTGCAGATAGTAGGGGCGCCGAGCCGCTTCATAGAGGCCGTAGTGGAAATTGCGGTTTGTCTCGCCCCATTTTGCCGAATCGGATTCCTTGCCGAATTCGTCGCAATGCCTGCGGGCAAGGTCGAGCGTCTTTCGATCCAGATTGGGAACCGCAAGCCGGATGACCTCGGCCTCGATAAGCGCGCGAAACTCGAAGATTTCCTCGATCTCCTCGATCGAGAGACCGGCGACCACGGCGCCCTTGTAGCGCTGCGTGGTGATCAAGCCATGCTGTTCCAGCCGCGACAACGCCTCGCGCACGGGGATGCGGCTGGTGTTGAACATCTGCGCGATCTGGTCCTGCCGCAGGTTCTCGCCTTCCGCGAGCGCACCCTCGATGATCGCCTTGCGCAATGCCTCATAGACGATATCGGCTGCGGAAGCGGCCTGCCTGACATCAACGGCATCAAGTTTCATCGCGTGCAGTTCCCGGTGTTTTTGTCTCTGGCGGAGGCGGTTCGGCGCCTGCCGTCTCTTCGGTCATAGGTCTATTCCTGCGGTCGGGCAACAGATGCGGAAGCCCTCGAAAGATTTTCGCATATTTCAGATTGTATATTGGATCCAATATTTCTATGACTGTCGTCACGTCGAAAGCCGTCGTGTCGTTCGGTTGCGAAAACGCGCTCGTCAGACCGTGTCGACGGACTAGATTTCAAGCAGGGCATGTGGACGCAAACCGCATGCATCGCATGGAGGCGAAAATGCGCAGCAGCAAGGTCATTCATATCGTTTCATGTCATGCGGAGGGCGAGGTCGGCGACGTCATCGTCGGCGGCGTGGCGCCGCCGCCGGGCAAGACGCTCTGGGAGCAGCGGCGTTTCATCGCCGAGGATCAGGCCCTTCGCAATTTCGTGCTCAACGAGCCCCGCGGCGGCGTCTTCCGCCATATCAACCTGCTGGTGCCGCCGAAGGACCCGCGCGCGACCATGGGCTTCATCATCATGGAACCGGAGGACACGCCGCCGATGTCCGGTTCCAATTCGATCTGCGTTTCGACCGTGCTGCTCGACAGCGGCATCGTGCCGATGCAGGAGCCGGAAACCAGAATGGTGCTGGAGGCGCCAGGTGGCCTTGTCGATGTCGTCGCCACCTGCCGCAACGGCAAGGCCGAACGCATCACCGTCACCAACGTTCCGTCCTTTGCCGGCAAGCTCGACGCCAAGATCGAGGTGGATGGCCTCGGCACGCTGACCGTCGACACGGCCTATGGCGGCGACAGCTTCGTCATCACGGATGCGCGCACGCTCGGTTTTTCCGTGACGCCGGACGAGGCCCGCGAACTGGCCGAGACCGGCATCAAGATCACCCGCGCGGCCAACGAGCAGCTCGGCTTCTCCCATCCCGAAAACCCGGAATGGGCGCATATCTCGTTCTGCCAGCTGACTTTACCGATCGAAGAGCGCGACGGCGTCCTGCACGGCCGCAACACAGTGGTGATCCAGCCGGCCAAGCTCGACCGCTCGCCGACCGGCACCGGGTGCTCGGCGCGCATGGCGGTGCTGCACGCGCGCGGGCAGATGAAGGTGGGGCAGCGTTTCGTCGGCCACTCGATCATCGATTCGACCTTTGATTGCCGCATCGTCGGCGAAACGACGGTCGGCGGGCAGCCGGCCATCATCCCCGAAATCTCCGGCCGCGCCTGGGTCACCGGCACGCACCAGGTGATGCTCGATCCCGCCGATCCGTGGCCGTCAGGTTACAGGCTCGCCGACACCTGGCCGCGCAAGCAATAGGCCCAGCAGGCTACACTTCAGTTATGATGCGCGTGGTGCCGACCCAGAGTTCACGGGCCGGCCCCGCGCCAATGTTGCGGGCGCGGTGCGGCAGCGACGAGGGAAAATGCAGGGTGTCGCCGGCCTTCAATACATATTCCTTGCCGTCGATCTCGTAGAGCATTTCGCCCTCGATGAGATACAGAAAATCCTCGCCTTCGTGGCTGGTGAGTTCAGAGGCGTAACCGGCCGGCATATGGGTAATGCAGCCATTGAGCTTCGCACCGGGGAAGCCGCGTTCGAGCAACTCGTAGACCCGCTCTTTCGTCTCGACATTGTAGCCGCGACGTTCACCCGCATGCGACACCATGGAATGGGCGTGCTGCGGCGGCTGCGACAGGAAAGTGTCCACGCTGGTGCCGAGCGCATTGGCGACATTGTAGAGCGAGATCAGCGACGGTGTGGAAATGCCGCGCTCGATCTGGCTGATGAAGCCTTCCGTCAGCCCCGCTTCGCGCGCCACCTGCTTCATCGTCTTGCCGATTTCCTTGCGGCGAGCCCGGAGCATCTGGCCGATCGTTGCGGCTTGGGGCATGTCGGTGAGGGGGGCGCCGGCGTCTGCCGCTGGCGCCTCGTCGGTATCGAGAGGCATGGTTTTCTTTCCGCTTGACTCGCGTCTGTTGTTGTACTTTAGTCCAGCTAAAGTCGGCTATGCAAGCCCCGCTGTTGGCCGGCTCATGAAGGGGAACAACAAGAATGCCTTCGCATCAATCCGGACGCAAAGAAAAATATTCGGAAAAATTGGATCCAATATCCAAATGATGCAAGGCGTGGCCCGCCGATGGCCGGTCGATCAACAGGAGGAGTGAGAGATGAAACGTTTGTTGCCGATCTTACTGGGTGCCGCACTCGGGCTGGCTGCGGCCACGTCGGCGCTTGCCATCGAGCGTGGCGGGGCCATGACCTTTGCGCGCTACGACGATTCCACGGTCATCGACCCGGTTTATGCCGACCGCAATCCGGATCTCTGGATGGTGACCGGTCTCTACGAGACGCTGCTGCGCAATGGCCCTGACGGCGCCGTGGTGCCGGGGTTGGCCGAAGGCTATGACGTCGCGGCAGACGGTCTCTCCATAAAGCTCAAGCTGCGCGACGGTTTGAAATTCTCCGACGGGTCGGCCCTGACCGGTGCCGATGTGGTTTTCTCGCTCGACCGGGCCCGCAATCCCGAGTTCGGCCCCTGGGCCGGCCTGCTCGGCGCCGTCGACAAGGTTTCGGCCGACGGCAACCAGGTGACACTGGCGCTCAAGAACCCGGATCCGACCATCGTCTCGATCCTTGCCACCTTCAACACCGGCATCCTGCCCAAGGCAGCGTTCGAAAAAGCGGCCGGCGCAAACGACCAGGAGAAGGCTCGCGCCTTCTTCGAGGCAGGTCCGGTCACCTCGGGTCCCTTCACGATGAAGAGCCGCGTGCAGGGCTCGAGCATGACCTTCGAACGCAATCCCAACTACTGGCGCCCAGGCGAGGACGGCAAGCCGTTGCCCTATCTCGACCAGGTCGATTTCGTCATCATCCCCGACGATGCCACCCGTATTCTCAAGCTTCAGGCCGGCGAAGTCGACGCGGCGGAGTTCATCCCCTTCGCCCGCGTCGGCGAGCTCAGTGCTGATCCCGCGCTGAAGATGGAACTGTTTCCCTCGACCCGCATCGTCTATGCGCCGATCAACACGCGCGAGACACGCAAGGACGGGTCCAAGAACCCGCTCGCCGACGTCAAGGTGCGCCAGGCACTGAATTATGCCACCGACAAGAGCGTGCTGATCAAGCTCGTCACCTTCGACACCGGCAAGCCGATGACGTCGCTGATGTCGGCGGCGACCCAGCTTCACTATGGTCCGGAGCCGCTCTACGCCTACAATCCGGAAAAGGCCAAGCAACTGCTCGACGAGGCCGGCCTTTCCGGCGGCTTCGATGTGACCCTCACGACGCTTGCGGGCAGCGCCGACGACGCGACCCTGTTCACCGCCCTTCAGCAGATGTGGTCGCCGCTTGGCGTCAACCTCAAGGTCGAGCAGGTCGACAACCCGACCCGCGGCGAGAAAAACCGTTCTGGCGACTTCGACATCCACAGCTATGGCTGGGCAAACGACGTCAATGACCCGGCGCAGGTCACCGGCTGGCTCGGCTATTACAAACAGCGCCAGGCCGTCGGCACTGGCTGGAACAACGCGGAGTTCAATACCCTGTTCGAAGCGTCCAACGTCGAGGTCGATCCGGCAAAGCGCAAGGACGAATACAAGAAGATGCAGGAGATCTACGCCGAGGGTGCGCCGCTGCTCTTCCTGTTCGAAACGCCTTTTGCCGTTGCCGTGTCGAAGTCGGTCGAGGGCTATGTGCAGACGCCGCTCGGCGCAAACGATTTCTCCGAGGCCTGGCGGGCGAAGTGACGCCTGCCTGAATTCTGGATGTCGGGCGGCGAACACCGTCCGACATCGTTCACAAGGTTCAATCCATGCCCTCGTTATCCTATCTTTTCGCGCGGCTGCTGCAGATCATCCCGACCTTTCTCCTGGTGATGATCTTCATCTTCCTGCTGGTCCGGCTTTTGCCCGGCGACCCGGCGATCGCCATGGCGGAGGCCAAGGCGACTGACGCGCAGCTCGAACAGATCCGCCACAATCTCGGTCTCGATCAGCCGCTGCCGATCCAGTTTCTGGTCTTCGTCAAGAACACGCTCACCGGCGATCTCGGCCGTTCGATCATGCTGAAGGCGCCGGTCACCGAGATCATCCTCGCGCGGCTGCCGACAACCATCTTTCTCGGCCTCTATTCGGTGCTGTTGGCGCTCTGCCTTGCCGGACCACTTGCGTTCCTTGCGGCTTCGCGGGTCAATCGTCCCGTTGACGTCGCCATCCGCAGCGTCTTCCAGATCGGCCTGTCGATGCCGGTATTCTATATCGGGCTTTTGCTGCTGACGGTGCTGGCAGCCCAGCTGCGCTGGTTTCCGGTCGGCGGCTACGGCAAGACCTTTCTGGACAATCTGCATCATCTGATGCTGCCGGCGCTCAGCGTCGCGCTCTATACCTCGGCCATCATCCTGCGCAATCTCAGGGCCTCGCTGATCGAGGTGCTCGATGCCGACTACGTGCAGTTCGCACGCGCCAAGGGGCTCTCGCGGCGCATTGTCATGACGCGGCATGTGCTGCGCAACGCGCTCGTTTCGACCGTCACGCTGCTCGGCCTTTCGATCGGCAACCTGATGAGCGGAACGCTGGTCACCGAGACCGTCTTTGCTGTCCCCGGCGTCGGCCGGCTGATGCTGGAGGCGATCTTCGCGCGCGATTACCCGCTGATCCAGGGGCTGACGCTCACCTTCGCCGTTCTGGTTTCCGTCGTCTTCCTCATGACGGACATCGTACAATCCTGGCTCGATCCGAGGCTTCGCCAATCATGAGCATGGTCTTGCAATCTCCCGTGCGAAAGATGGGTCGCGTCAGCGCCTTCCTTGGCCGCGCCTTCTCGCGACCGTCCTTCGTCATCGGTTTCGCCATCCTCGCGCTGTCGATCGCACTGGCGCTGTTTCCGCAGTTTCTCGCGCCCTATGATCCACTCGCCTTCGATCTCGGCGCCATCCAGCAGGGGCCGAGCCTAGCGCATCCCTTCGGCACCGACAATTTCGGCAGGGACGTGCTGTCGCGCGTCATCTGGGCCTATCGCGTCGACATGCAGATGGCCTTCTTCGCGACGATCTTCGCGCTCGTGATCGGCGTCACGGTCGGCGCGTTCGTCGGCTATTACGGCGGCATCGCCGATACCATCTTCGGCCGCTGTGTCGACGCCATCATTACTTTTCCCTTCCTCGTGCTGGTGATCGCCATCGTCGCGGTGCTCGGGCCCGGCCTCGTCAACATGTATGTGGCGATCACGGCGGTGAACTGGGTCTACTACGCTCGCCTCACACGGGCGGAAATCATGGCACAGAAGGCCAACGACTATGCAGCCGCCGGCCGCGTGCTCGGCTATTCCGACCGGCGCATCATCTTCCGGCATCTGCTTCCAAACGCGACCTCTCCGATCATTGTCTACTGGATGACCGACATGGCGCTCGCCATCCTGCTTGGTTCGTCGCTCGGCTATCTCGGCCTCGGTGCCCAGCCGCCGGCCGCCGAATGGGGCGTGCTGATCGCCGAGGGCCGCAACTTCCTGCTGACGGCGTGGTGGATGAGCCTGATGCCGGGCATCGCCATCGTGCTCACCGGCCTCGGCTTCAGCCTTGCCGGCGATGCGCTTGCCGACCTGCTCCGACCGAAAGGCCGCTGACATGAACGAGATCGAGAAGGAAACGGTCCTGGACGTCAGGCGACTGCGCACCGAATTCGGTCTTGCCGAGCGTCCTCTGGTCGCCGTCGACGACGTGTCGTTTCAGGTGAAGGCAGGCGAGATCCTCGGCCTTGTGGGTGAATCCGGCTCGGGCAAGAGCATCACGCTGCGTTCGATCCTCGGGATCGTGCGGCCACGTGGCCGTGTGCATGGCGAAATTCTCTGGAAGGGCAGGGATCTCGTGCCGCTTGGCGAGGCGGCGCTCCGACGGGTGCGCGGGCGCGAGATCGCAATGATCTTCCAGGAGCCGATGTCATCGCTGAACCCGCTTTTGACGGTCGGTTTGCAGATCTCCGAAAACCTGGCCGCCCACACCGATCTCGATGCAAAAGCGAGGAAGGCCCGCGCGATCGAGCTCATGGACATGGTCGGCATTCCCGCCGCCCGGGACCGCCTCAGCGATTATCCGCACGAGTTTTCCGGCGGCATGCGCCAGCGGGTGATGATTGCCATCGCCCTTGCCTCCAACCCGAAGCTGCTGCTTGCCGACGAACCGACGACCGCCCTCGACGTCACCATCCAGGATCAGATCCTGCGTCTCATCCAGGCGCTCAGCCGTGACCTCGGCATGGCCGTGATCCTCGTCACCCATGACATGGGCGTGGTGGCCGAGACCTGTGACCGGGTCGCTGTCATGTATGGCGGCCGGCTCTGCGAGACGGGGCCGACGGCCGATGTGATCGGCGACGCCCGACATCCCTATTCGCTCGGTCTTTTGCGCTCAATCCCGCGCAATGTCGCGCCGCGAACGCCGCTCTACTCCATCCCCGGCGCACCGCCGTCCCTGGACGCGCTGCCGGCGGGCTGTGCCTTCACGGCCCGCTGTCCCGTGGCTGGGCCCGAATGCCGCGACGTCCGTCCCAGGCTCGACAGCACCGGGCCGCAGCGCCAGGTCGCCTGCCATCACCGCGAGCAAGCGCTCGTTCACTTCAGCGCGCAGGAGGCGGCGCAATGATCGCTCCATCACCACTGGCGGCCTCGCCACTGCTTTCGATCCACGATCTCGTCATGCGCTTCGAGAAGCCGCGTTCGCTGTCCGACACACTGGCAGGACGTCCGCGCCAGGTCGTCTCGGCCCTGAACGGCGTCGACCTCGACGTGATGCCGGCCGAGACGCTCGGGATTGTCGGCGAGTCCGGTTGCGGCAAGTCGACGCTTGCGCGCTGCATCGCCGGCCTCAACCGGCCGACATCGGGCGACATCCGCTTCAAGGGCGAAAGCGTCATCGACCTCAGGGGCGCAAGACGGCGCGACTACAACAAGCGGGTCCAGATGATGTTCCAGGATCCCTACACCTCGCTCAATCCGCGCATGACGGTGCGCGACACGTTGCGGGAAGCGATCACGGTCCATCGCATGCGCGAGGGGGGCGGCATCGATCGGCGCGTCGACGAGTTGCTCGACCTGGTGCGGCTGCCCGATGGCGCTGCCGACAAGTATCCGCACGAATTCTCAGGCGGACAGCGTCAGCGCATCGGCATTGCGCGGGCACTTTCGCTGGAGCCGACCTGCCTTGTTGCCGATGAGCTGGTGTCGGCGCTCGACGTCTCCGTTCAGGCGCAGGTGGTCAATCTGCTCTTGGAGCTGCAGGATGATCTGGGCCTGACGGTGCTTTTCGTAGCGCATGATCTGAGGCTCGTGCGGCATGTCTCGCACCGCGTGGCGGTGATCTATCTCGGCGCCATCGTCGAGATCGGCCCTTCGGAGGCGCTGTTTGCAAGGCCCATGCACCCCTATTCGCAGGCGCTGCTTGCGGCAGCCCCGTCGCTCGACCCGACAAGCCGGCGCCGGGCGCCGGCACTCTCCGGCGAGTTGCCGAGCCCGCTCGACATCCCGCCCGGCTGTCCGTTCCACGTCCGTTGCCCGCACGCCACCGCGCTTTGCCGACAGGAAAAGCCGACGTTGCGGCCGGTTGGCCACGGCATGACCGCCTGTCACTTCGCCGAGACGATCGGCGGCGCGTAAAAACCACTATCCAACAGGGAATGACCACATGACATCGAATGACAGGCCGGATATGGCGAGCCGGCTCGCGGCCCTGCGCCGCACACTCGAGGAGCGGGGGCTCGACGGCTACGTCGTCCCGCGCTTCGACGAGCATCAGGGCGAATATTGCGCCCCGCACGACAACAGGCTCGCCTTCATCACCGGCTTCACCGGCTCGGCGGGCGTCGCGGTCGTCATGCGCGACCGTGCCGCCATCTTCGTCGACGGCCGCTATCAGGTGCAGGTTCGCCAGGAAATCGATGTCGACAGTTTCTCCATCGAGCATTTCTACGACGCGCCCTTGAAGGATTGGCTGCGCAAGAATCTGCGCAAAGGTGAACGCGTCGGCTTCAATTCCATGCTGCTGCCATCGACATGGGACGCCGACTGCGGCCAATCGGTTGTTGCAGCCGGCGCCCAATGGATTGCCGTGACCGATGATCTCGTCGATGCGATCTGGTCGGAGCAACCCGACAAGCCGCTCGGCACTGTGATCGCGTTGTCGCGCGACTATGCCGGAGAAAGCGTTGCCGACAAGAAGCGCCGTCTTGGTCAGATGTTGGCGGACCACGGCGCCGATGTGCTGATCGAAGCCCAGCCAGACAACATTGCCTGGTTCCTGAACGTTCGCGGCCGTGACATCGCGTTCAATCCGATGCCGCAATCCTTCATGATCGCGGACCGGGAAGGCCGGGTCGAATGGCTGGTCGACCACCGAAAGCTGCCCAACGACCTCCAGGATTTCGAGCTCGAAGGGGTCGATATCTCCGAGCCGGATCTGCTGCTCGACCGGGTCCGTAGCGCGACGGCCGGCCGGGTGGCCGTCGTCGATCCCGGTTTCGCGCCTTCGGCGGTCGCGCATGCGACGCGGGAAGCCGGTGGCACCGTCCGGCTTCTGCGCAGCCCGATCACCCTTGCCAAGATGCTGAAGAACCCGGTCGAGCTTTCCGGCTTTCGCGATTGCCATCGTCACGACGGTGCCGCATGGATCAGGTTCTTTGCGTGGCTGGAAGCCAATGCAGCTGCGCGGGAAGAGCAGGGGCGGCCGGTGACGGAGCTGGAGGCAGAGGATCGTATCCTTGCCTTCCGGCAGATGGAGGCGACCTTCGTCGAGCCGAGCTTCCGCACGATCTCGGCCTCTGCCGGCAACGCCGCCATGTGCCACTATGCGGCGAGCGCCAAGAGCGACGCGCCGATCACGTCGCGCGGTGTCTATCTGCTCGATTCCGGCGGGCAATATTTCACCGGCACGACGGATGCGACCCGCACGACGGCGATCGGCGCGATCAGCGACGAGATCCGCCGCGCCTATACGGCTGTGCTCAAGGGGCTGATCTCGATGGTCTCGCTGAAGTTCCCGAAGGGAACCTACGGCCATCAACTTGACGCTTTTGCACGACGGCCGCTCTGGGACCTGGGCCTCGATTACGATCACGGCACCGGCCATGGCGTCGGCCATTTCCTGTCGGTGCACGAGCAACCGCAGCGTTTCGACCGGCGCGTCAACGAGATCGAACTGCGCCCAGGCATGGTGACGACCATCGAGCCCGGCTACTACAAGGCAGGCGAATACGGCATCCGCATCGAGAACCAGGTGGAGGTGATCGACGACGGCGACGGCTTCATGAGCTTCCGCAGCCTGACGCTGGTGCCGATCGATCTGCGGCTCGCAGACCTTGCCTTGTTGAGTCAGGCCGAGCGGCAGTGGATCGACGCCTATCACTGGCGCATAACCAGCACCATGGCAGGCCTGTTCGACCCGGAGACGGCGGCCTGGCTTGCTGCGCGGACTGCGCCGATTGGCGACTGATCGTGGGCTTCGGCGGCGTGCGATGGGCGCGACGCCGAAGCCGCCATTCTCTAAGGTAGCGGCACTGAAAGGTTTCTGCCGGGGCATGTGATAATTCTTGCCGGATGGGCTCAAATTGTGATAATTGTCACAAATACTGTTCGAGCCGACTGTCGTAACGGCAGGGGCTCGAACGAGCCACCCAGGGAACGATCATGGCCAGCCGCAAGACAGCCCGCATCCTTCAGCTCGCAGACGCCCTCTCCGGCCGGCGCGTTCTCCATCTGCGCGATGCCGCAGCGCTGCTCGGCGTGTCAGAGATGACCGTTCGTCGGGATGTTGCCGACAATCCCGGCCAATTCGCCTTTCTCGGTGGCCACATCGTGCCATCTGGCGAGGTCGATGGCGACATGCCCTACGAGCTGGCACGGGAGGCCGACAGTCATGCGGCGGCCAAGCGCGAGGCCTGCCTGCACGCGGTACGGCATATCCGCCCCGACGAGACGGTCTTTATCGATTGTGGCACGACGCTCGAATATCTTGTCGATCTCATACCCGACAAATATGCAATGACTGCAGTGTGTTATTCGCTGAATGTGGCGGACCGACTGACGCGGAAACCCAATGTCCGCATCGTCATGCTCGGCGGTGTCTATCATCCGGCCTCGGCTTCGTTCTCGGGCAATTCTGGCCTGGATACCCTTGATTCCCTCGGGATCAATGTTGCCTTTCTTTCGGCCGCGGGCGTGGATCCGGTGCGCGGTGCGACATGTGTACATTTTCACGAGGTTCCGGTGAAGCAGAAGGTGATCTCGCTCGCCCGCGAAAGCCATCTCGTCATTGACCGCAGCAAGATCGGTAAGCTGAAGCCGGCGTTTTTCGCGCCCGCTAGTGTGTTCAAGTCTGTGATTACCGAGGACGGCGATACGCGCATTCCTATGAACTGATCTGCCGATTGCGATTGCGTTCGATTTCGAAGAGCAACGCCTCCATCGCTTGACATCGTCAACAAGTGGTGGAATGCTAACAAAAATACGATAGAAATATAACAAAACGAGAATCGCCGCCGCCGCGGAACTATCCCGTGTTATCGTGCGGCGATGTCAGGGCGTTCTAGGAGCAATCGCTTGGAAGACCTTGCAGTGAAGACTGTTGCCGCGAAAACCGCGGTCCATTCGGCCTCCGGCCACAACTGGCCGCGCAACGATGGCATGGATCTCGATCTCGGCTGGGTCGTCGATCAGCGCGTCAACCTGTCGGCTGCAGAACGGCGCGTTTCGACGCTGCCGGGCCGCCGCACCGTGAAGAAGGATGCGCAGGCCGCCTGGCTGTTGAAGGCCGTGACCTGCATCGACCTGACGACGCTGAACGGCGACGACACGACCGAGCGCGTCAAGCGGCTTTGTGCCAAGGCACGCCAGCCGGTGCGCCAGGACATTCTCGATGCGCTCGGTATGGGCAATCGGGATATCACCACCGGCGCCGTCTGCGTCTATCACCGTTTCGTGTCGACCGCCGTCGAGGCCCTTGACGGTTCCGGCATTCCGGTTGCAGCCGTCTCCACCGGCTTTCCCGCCGGCCTCATCCCGCACGATGTCAAGCTGCGCGAGATCGAGGCTTCTGTTGCCGATGGCGCCAAGGAAATCGATATCGTCATCACCCGCGAGCATGTGCTGACCGGGAACTGGCAGGCGCTTTATGACGAGATGCGCGATTTCCGCGCAGCCTGCGGCGATGCGCATGTCAAGGCGATCCTGGCGACCGGTGACCTGAAGACGCTGCGCAACGTTGCCCGCGCTTCGCTCGTCTGCATGATGGCCGGCGCCGATTTCATCAAGACCTCCACCGGCAAGGAAGGCGTCAACGCCACGCTGCTGGTGACGCTGGTGATGCTGCGCATGATCCGCGCCTATCAGGAACGCACCGGCATCAAGGTCGGCTACAAGCCGGCCGGCGGCATTTCTGCCGCCAAGGACATCCTGAACTACCAGTTCCTGATGAAGGACGAACTCGGGCGCGAGTGGCTGGAGCCTGATCTGTTCCGCATCGGCGCCTCGAGCCTGCTCGGCGATATCGAACGCCAACTCGAGCATCACGTGACCGGCGCCTACTCGGCCCTCAACCGACACCCGATTGGATGATCCCGATGACAGTCGCAAGGTATTTTGACGAAATGTCCTATGGTCCCGCACCGGAAGCAGACACCGAAGCCCGCCAGTGGCTGGCGCGGCACAAGGGGCAGTTCGGCCACTTCATCAACGGGGCTTTTGTGGCACCGTCCTCCGGCAAGACCTTAGAGAGCCATGAGCCCGCCACCGGAGCTCTGCTGGCAAAGATCGCGCTTGGCAACGCCAAGGACGTGGACGATGCCGTCGCCGCTGCCCGCAAGGCGCAAGGCCCCTGGGCTAAGCTGCCAGGTCACGCCCGTGCGCGCCACCTCTATGCCCTTGCCCGGATGATCCAGCGCCATGCGCGGCTGATCGCGGTGGTCGAAGCGATCGACAATGGCAAGCCGGTCCGGGAAACCCGCGATATCGACGTACCGCTTGCGGCCCGTCACTTCTACCACCACGCCGGCTGGGCGCAGCTGCAGGAGACCGAGTTTGCCGATCAGGTGCCGGTGGGCGTCGTCGGCCAGGTCATCCCGTGGAATTTCCCGTTCCTGATGCTCGCCTGGAAGGTCGCCCCGGCCTTGGCGCTCGGCAACACCGTCATCCTGAAACCGGCCGAGTTCACGCCGCTGACGGCACTGCTCTTTGCCGAGCTTGCGTCCGCAGCTGGCCTGCCTGCAGGCGTGCTCAACGTCGTGACCGGTGAGGGCGAAACCGGTGCGCTGATCGTCGAGCATGCCGATATCGACAAGATCGCCTTTACCGGGTCGACCGAAGTCGGGCGCCTGATCCGCGAAAAGACGGCCGGCACCGGCAAGTCGCTGACGCTCGAGCTCGGCGGCAAGTCGCCTTTCATCGTTTTTGATGACGCTGATATCGATGGCGCGGTCGAGGGTGTCGTCGATGCGATCTGGTTCAATCAGGGGCAGGTTTGCTGCGCCGGTTCGCGGCTCCTGGTGCAGGAAGGCGTGGCGCCGCTCTTCTACGAGCGCCTGACGCGGCGCATGCAGAGCTTGCGTGTCGGCCATCCGCTAGACAAGGCAATCGATATGGCGGCGATCGTCGCGCCGGTGCAATTACAGCGCATCGAGAGCCTGGTCGCCAAGGGTGTCGCTGAAGGCGCCAAGCTCCACCAGCCGAAGATCGAGCTGCCCAAGGGCGGTAGCTTCTATCCGCCGACCTTGCTTACCAATGTGCAACCGACGTCTGTGGTGGCGACCGAGGAGATCTTCGGTCCCGTCGCCGTGTCGATGACCTTCCGCACCCCGGATGAGGCGATCCAGCTCGCCAACCACTCGCGCTATGGTCTGGCCGCAAGTGTCTGGAGCGAGACGATCGGCCTGGCGCTCAACGTTGCAGCCAAGCTCGCCGCCGGCGTCGTCTGGGTCAATGCGACCAATCTCTTCGATGCGGCGGCCGGTTTCGGCGGCAAGCGCGAATCCGGTTTCGGCCGCGAGGGCGGTCGCGAAGGCTGCTACGAATATCTGAAGCCCAAGGCCTGGGTGGGGCGCAAGCTGCGCGCAGCTGCGGCCGAACCGACGTTGAAGCCGGTTTCCGGCGATTTCGCCGCGCCGTCGCTCGATCGCACGGCCAAGCTGTTCATCGGCGGCAAGCAGGCGCGGCCTGACGGCAACTATTCGCGCGCCGTTCTTTCGCCGAAGGGCAAGGTCCTCGGCGAGGTCGGCGAGGGCAATCGCAAAGATATCCGCAATGCCGTGGTCGCCGCGCATGCCGCCTCAAGCTGGGCGTCGGCGACATCGCACAATCGCGCACAGATCCTCTACTACATCGCCGAGAACCTCAGTGGCCGCGCCGATGAATTCGCGGGCCGCATCGCCGCGATGACCGGTGCATCGGCCGCCAATGCGAAGGCAGAGGTCGAGGCATCGATCTCCAGGCTCTTCAGCTACGGCGCCTGGGCCGACAAGTACGAGGGCGTGGTCCACCAGCCGCCGCTGCGCGGCGTGGCGCTCGCCATGCCCGAAGCGATCGGAGTTGCCGGCGTCGTCTGCCCGACGGAGGCGCCGCTGCTCGGCTTCATCAGCCTGGTTGCGCCGCTGATCGCCACCGGCAACCGCGTCGTCGCGGTCCCGAGCGAACAGCACCCGCTGGCTGCGACCGATTTCTACTCGATCCTGGAAACGTCGGATGTGCCGGCGGGCGTCGTCAACATCGTCACCGGTTCGGCGATGGAGCTGGCAAAGACGCTGGCAAGCCACAACGACGTCGACGCGCTCTGGGCCTTCGGTACGCCGGAGCTGGCGACGCTGGTTGAGAAGCTTTCGGCCGGAAACCTGAAGCGGACCTTCGTCGATTATGGCAAGGCGACCGACTGGTTCGATCGGTCGGCAGCCGAAGGGCAGGCCTATCTGCGCCGCGCCACCGACGTCAAGAACATCTGGATCCCCTACGGCGAGTAGGGAAACGCCATCCCGGAGGCGGGGGAGCCGGCACCGGGATGCGACTGTCTGCGCAGTCGCAGCGAAGGATTGGGAGTGTGTGATGCCGGCCCGGCATCACGGGGTTGCGCGCCACTCGGGAGCATGCGAGCCGGCGCCAGGAGGAGGATTGTCATGCTGAAAAATCTCGACCCGGCGCTCAATGCCGATGTGCTGCACGCGCTGCGCTCCATGGGGCACGGCGATACGCTGGTCATTTCCGATACCAATTTTCCGTCGGATGCGATCGCCCGGCAGACCACGCTCGGCAAGCTCCTGCACATCGACAACGTCTCTGCGGCCCGCGCCGTGAAGGCGATCCTGTCGGTGCTGCCACTCGACACGCCGTTGCAACCCTCGGCGGGTCGCATGGAAATCATGGGCGCGCCATCGGAGATCGCCGAGGTGCAGCGTGAGGTCCAGACGGAAATCGACCGTGCCGAGGGCAAGCCCGCACCGATGTACGGCATCGAACGCTTCGCCTTCTACGAGGAAGCAAAGAAGGCCTATTGCGTCATCACTACAGGCGAGACGCGCTTTTACGGCTGCTTCCTGTTCACCAAGGGCGTGATCCCGCCTGACGGGGCCTGACTGACGTTGCGTCAGCCTGCGCACAATCCGCTTCGGCATATCGTCATAACATCTTGAAGTCGTGAACTTTGAACTGGATCTACGCTCGCCCACTCGCGGCGGCGTGATCGCTGGAGGCAGGAATGAAGGTTGGTGTATCGATCCTCGGGATCTTCGTGGCGGATACGGCCTATCTGGCTCGACGCATGCCGGTTGTCGGCGAGACGATCACCGGCAGTGGTTTCTCGGTCGGGCCGGGCGGCAAGGGCTCGAACCAGGCGGTTGCCGCTGCGCGCGCCGGCAGCCCGGTGTCGTTCATATCGAAGATCGGCCGCGACACCTTCGGCGACATGGCGCTTCGCACCTATGCCGAGGCGGGCGTGACACCAAAGATCGTCCAGATGGACGACCTGCCGACGGGTGCCGCTTTCATCTATGTCAACGACCAGAACGGCGAAAACGCCATCATCGTCTATCCCGGTGCTGCCGGTTCGATCGGCATCGACGACGTCGAGGCGGCACGGGAGACGATCGAGCAATCGCGCATCTTCGTCACCCAGCTCGAGCAGCCGGCAGCTGCCGCGCAGCGCGCGTTGGAGATTGCCCGTGCGGCCGGCGTCACTACGGTGTTCAACCCGGCGCCGGCAGAACCTTTCCCGGACGCGATCTATCCGCTGTGCGATTACATCGTGCCGAACGAGACCGAGGCGGCGGCGCTGGTCGGGTTTGAGCTTGCCACCGCCGACGATGCGCGGCGGGCCGGAGACGCGTTATTGAAAAAGGGCGCTTGCACCGCCTTGATCACGCTCGGCGCAAGGGGCGTACTCCTGCACAATGCCAGCCAGTCGGTCGTCATTCCGGCCATGGCAAGCGGCCCCGTCATCGATACGACCGGAGCGGGCGATGCCTTCGTCGGCGGGTTTTCCGCGGCACTGGCGCAGGGCCTGGCGCCGGTCGAGGCGGCGCGTTTCGGCTGCGCCACGGCTGGGATCTCCGTCACCCGCCGCGGTACGGCACCGGCGATGCCGACGCGTGCCGAGATCGAGGTGCTGCTTGCACAGGGAGCGGCGGCCTGATCGAGGGCCGCATGTCTGGACGCGCTGTCCCGGCGCGTTCTTGGCCGTCGAAAACGTCGCTCGCCCTAAGACGGGCGGATGCCTGCGCCTGACTGCGTCTGAAGGTTCAGCGGTCGGCAGAGAGTGGAAGCCGGGACTTTGCGTCTCGGCGGCTCCGTCCGGCCGGTCGCGATCGTTCCGGTCGGAAATGGCCGAGGGCGTTTGCGCCCCCGGCCGTCATCGATCAGGCCTTGGCCGCGTGGGCGGCAGCCAGGAAAGCCAGCTTGGCCGGCAGTTCAAGATGCTTGGAGAGTGCTACGCGCTCAGGCGTGTAATGATGCTCGACGTCGAGGCAGTTGACGGTTCCAAGCAGCACGCCGCCGACGACCACGGGGATGTTGACGACCGAACCACAGCCGAGCGCCCAGATGGTCTCATGGTCGCCGAAAACCTTGGAGATGTCGACGATGGTGTTGGCCACGAACGTCTTGTGTTCCTTGTGCACGATGTCGAACCAGCTGTCGTAGCGGATCGGCTTGGTGCCGGAGGTCGGGTATTCCTCAGGATGCGAGGTATAGGCGCGGCGGGCGACTTCGTTGACCATGTCGACGGTCATCGTCGTGAAGAGCTTGGCGCCGATCACCTGGCGGCAAAGCGTCTGAAGCGCGCCCAAGATGGCGTCCGCGTCGGTTTCCCTTGCAATCGCCGCGTCGAAGTCAGCCAACGCGGCAGCGATCTGTTCACTGTTCATCATATGTCCTTGGAATGTTGATTAATTCGCGTGCGCTGCGCTGATCTGCATCAGTTCGCGCGAATAGGGGTCCTTGAGGTCGCCGCGCTTGAGGTCGGCCACATCGGCCACCTCGACGATGCGGCCCTGGCGCATCACCGCCAGGCGGTCGCAAAGGAAGGAGACGACCGGAAGGTTGTGCGTGACCATCAGGAATGTCAGGTTCTGCTCCTGCCGCAAACGCTTCAACAGGTTCAGGATTTCAGCCTGCACCGACACGTCGAGCGCCGAGGTCGGTTCGTCGAGCAGCAGCACCTTCGGCTTCAGCATCAGGGCGCGGGCGATGGCGACACGTTGGCGCTGGCCGCCGGAGAGCTGATGCGGAAAGCGGAAACGGAACTTCCGGTCGAGGCCGACGGAGGACATCACCTCTTCGATGCGGGCGCTGCGATCGCCGATGCCGTGGATCGTCAGGGCTTCGCCGAGCGTCGCATCGACGGTCTTGCGCGGATGCAGCGAGCCATAGGGATCCTGGAAGACCATCTGGCACTGGCGGGAGAAGGCGCGGTCGATGCCGTGGCTTCGCGGCTTGCCGAAGACGTTGATTTCTCCGCTCCACTCAGGCGCAAGGCCGGCGATCGCCTTCAGTACGGTGGACTTGCCCGAGCCGCTTTCGCCGACCAGCGCAAAGCTCTCGCCATCGGCGATCTCGAGATTGACGTCGTGCGTGATGTGCGCTTCGCCGTAGAAGATATCGAGGTTTTTCAGGGAAAGCGCCGTCATTTCTTTGCCCATGCGCTGCGGTCGAGCACGGGAAGCTCGGTCCGGGTTTCGTCGAGACGCGGGATCGATGCGATGAGGCCGCGGGTATAGGGGTGCTTGGCGTTCATCAGTTCGCCCGCCTGGCACTCTTCCACCACTTCGCCGGTGTTCATAACGAGGATACGGTCGCAGTAGCTGGAGACAAGATTGAGGTCGTGGCTGATGAAGATCAGGCCCATGCCCTTGCGCTTGACCAGTTCGTCGATGATGTCGAGAACCTGGGCCTGCACCGAGACGTCGAGGGCTGAGGTCGGCTCGTCGGCGATCAGAAGGTCGGGTTCGGGGATCAGCATCATCGCGATCATCACGCGCTGGCCCATGCCGCCGGAAACTTCGTGCGGATAGAGCTTGGCGACCCGTTCCGGATCGGCGATGCGAACCGATTCCAGCATGGTCAGCACGCGGTTGTTCACCTCGCGACGCGGCAGGCGCTGATGCGTCAGAAGCGCCTCGGCGATCTGTTCGCCGATGGTCATGACCGGGTTCAGCGAGAACTTCGGGTCCTGCATCACCATGGAAATGCGGGCGCCACGGATCGGGCGCATCTGGCGCTCGGAGCGCGTCAGCAGATCGATGCCGTCGAAGGTCAGCTTGTCGGCCGTCACCTTGCCCGGCGCACGCACCAGTTTCAGGATCGAGCGGCCGGTCATCGATTTGCCAGAACCGCTTTCACCGACGATGCCCAGGCGTTCGCGGCCGAGGGTGAACGAGAGGCCGCGAACGACCTCCAGATCGCCGCGCGGTGTCGGGAAGGTGACGCGCAGGTTTTCGATTTCGAGAAGCGGCTTCATCAGCGTTGCTCCCCGCTCTTCGGATCGAGCACGTCGCGCAGGCCGTCGCCGAGGAAGCAGAATCCGAGGCTGACGAGAATGATCGCGAAACCCGGCATCGTCGCCACCCACCATTGGTCGAGAATGAAGGAGCGGCCGCGCGAGATCATCGCGCCCCACTCGGGAAGCGGCGGCTGGGCGCCAAGGCCGATGAAGCCGAGGCCGGCCGCCGTCAGGATGATGCCGGCCATGTCGAGCGTGACGCGCACGATCATCGAGGATGTGCAGAGCGGCAGCACGTGACCGAGATTGACCCGAAGGCTCGACGCCCCGAGCAGGCGCACGGCCGAGATGAACTCCGAGTTCTTGAAGGTCATCGTCTCGGCGCGGGCGACGCGGGCGTAGCCGGGCCAGGATGTAATGGCGATAGCGATGATCGCGTTCTCGATGCCCGGCCCAAGCGCTGCGACAAAGGCAAGCGCCAGGATGAGCTTGGGCAGCGACAGGAAAATGTCGGTGATGCCCATGAGAATGCGGTCGACCCAGCCGCCGAAATAGCCCGCGGCAACGCCGATGACGAGACCTGCGGGCGCCGCAAGCACGGCAACCAGCGTGACGATTGCCAGCGTGATGCGTGCGCCGTAGACGACGCGCGACCAGATATCGCGGCCGAGTTCATCGGTCCCCATCCAGTGTGCGGCACTCGGCGGCAGCAGGCGTTCGCCTAGCGACTGGCGCAACGGGTCATGCGTGGCAATCCAGGGTGCGAAAAGGGCAGTCAATACGAGCACCAGGATGATGATCGCGCCGACCACGGCGAGCGGATTGTGCATCAGCGCGCCGAAGATCCGGTAGATGCGGCCGAGGCGCGCTTGCATCGGCGAGGCGGGGCTGTCGTCGATCAGCCAGTCGCGAAGTGTTGTCATGTCCGCTTCTCCCTAGCGCGCACGTGGATCGAGCACGCGATAGAGCACGTCCGATATCTTGTTGATGCCGATGAAGACCGCGCCGATCACCAGCGTAGATCCGAGGACGGCCGCCATGTCGGCGTTGAGCAGGGCGACGGTCAGGTAATTGCCGATGCCCGGCCACGAAAAGATCGTCTCGATCATCACCGAGCCTTCGAGCAGGCCGGCATAGGAAAGACCGATGACAGTGATCAGCGGCACGCGGATCGGGCGGAAGGCATGGCGCCATATGACCAGCCGCTCCGGCACACCCTTGACGCGCGCGGTGGTCACATATTCCTGGCTCAGCTGGTCGAGCATGAAGGAGCGTGTCATGCGGGCGATATAGGCAAGCGAGAAAAAGCCGAGGCAGGACGCCGGCAGGATCAGGTGCCAGACCGCGTTGCGGAAGATCTCCCAGTCGCCGGCAATGATGCTGTCGACGAGGATAAGCCCTGTGATCGGGCTGACGACGCCGTCGTAGAAGATATCTACACGGCCTGGGCCGCCAACCCATTTCAGCTTGGCATAGAAGACCGCAAGGCCGACGAGACCGAGCCAGAAGGCCGGAACGGAGTATCCGAGCAAGCCGATCACGCGGATGGCCTGGTCGAGCCAGGAGCCGCGGCGGCTCGCGGCGATCACGCCGAGCGGCACGCCGATGAGAACGCCGAGAATGATGCCGAGCGTCGCCATCTCCAGCGTTGCCGGGAAGACGCGGGCGAGGTCCTCGATCACGGGTTTGCCTGTGGACACGGCCGTACCGAAGTTGCCTGTCACCACGTCGCCGACATAGCTGACGAATTGGGCGGCGAGCGGACGGTCAAGACCCATTTCCTCGCGGACGCGCTCATAGACGGCGACGGGCGCCCGGTCGCCGACAACGGCGAGCACCGGGTCGATCGGCACGATGCGGCCGATGAAGAAGGTGATTGCAAGCAGGCCTATGAAGGTCACGCAGAGTGTGACGAGAAAGCCCAGAGCCGAGAAAAGGCGCCGTCTGCCTGGGCTTTGCGCCCCGGCGCGGCGCGTCGGCGCGGGCGCCGTAGTCGAATTGTTGTTTGCCACGTGGCGATTCCATCCCTCGTTCGCTTGGCTTCGCGGCTGTCGATAGCGCAAGAATTCGCTTGGAGTATATAAATAAGTTTGCTTAAATCAAAAAAATTTTACTGGGTAGGAGAATCCATCGTGACCGTGCCATCTGAGGATGCAGACACCGCATCCGGCCGATCTGCGGGCGCAGGTCAGCCGCGGATCGGCGCGCTCATTCGTGCGCGGCGGCGGCAGATGCATATGACGTTGCAGGCGCTGAGCGATGCGGCCGGCGTCTCGGTCGGCTATCTCAGCCAGATCGAACGCGACCTCGCCATGCCCTCGCTCGGCACGCTCGCCCAGATCGCCCAGGGGCTGAACGCCGAGCTCAATCACTTCATCCTGGCGCCGGCGATCGATACCGGCCTGTCGCGCGCCAGCGAACGCATGGTCTTTTCCGTCGGTGGATCGCCGGTCGCATACGAGCGCATCGGCGCCGATTTTGCCGGCAACCAGCTGTCGAGCTTCGTCATCACCATTCCAGCCGGACATCGCTCCGAAGTGTTCAGCCACGAAGGCGAGGAACTGGTCTACGTGCTCGAGGGCGAAATCCTGTTCGGCCTCGACGATGACGAGACGACACTTACACCCGGCGACGGCCTGCATTTTCGCGGCATCCAGCCCCATTACTGGTGGAACAGGACGGATGCACCCGTCCGGCTGATCTGGACCGGCACCCTGCCGCTGTTCCGCTCGCGCACAACCTTGCCCAACGAGACCGGCGCGCCTCAGGCAGTCCCCAAGCCGGCGACGACAACAAAAACCAAACCTCATCGAAAATAGGAGAGCAATGATGAGAATGTTCACGGCCGCGGTTTTCGCGGCGTCCCTGATGCTGAGCGTATCGCCGGCAGCCCTGGCGGAGACCCCTGCCGAAGTGCTGGTGGTTGCCCAGAATATCGACGATATCGTCAGCATCGACCCGGCCGAAGCTTATGAGTTTTCGTCCGGCGAATACGTGACGCAGACCTATGACCGCCTCGTACAGTACGATGCACCCGACGTTTTGAAGCTTGCGCCTGGTCTTGCCAGCGAATGGACCGCCGACGATGCGGCAAAGACGATCACCTTCACCCTGCGTGACGGCGTCACCTTCTCGTCCGGAAACCCGCTGCGCGGCGAAGACGTCGTCTATTCGTTCAAGCGCGTCGTCGTGCTCAACAAGGCGCCCGCCTTCATCCTGACGCAGCTCGGCTGGACGCCCGAAAACATCGACAAGATGGTGACCGCCGACGGCAACAAGGTCACGATCAAATATGAAGGCGACTTCTCGTCCGCCTTCGTTCTCAACGTGCTCGCCGCCCGTCCGGCCTCGGTCGTCGACGCGGAAGCCGTCAAGGCGAACGAAGCAGACGGCGACTACGGAAATACATGGCTGAAGGCGAACTCGGCCGGTTCTGGCCCCTTCGTGCTGAAGGCCTTCCGCGCCGGCGAACTTCTGAACCTGCAGGCCAACCCGAACTACTTCGGTGGCGCTCCGGCCATCAAGGGCGTGATCATCCGTCACGTCGCAGAAGCGGCAACACAGCAGCTGATGCTTGAAACCGGCGACGTCGACATGGCGAAGAACCTGACGCCGGACCAGATGGCAAGCGTTTCGGCCAAGGGCGGCATGAAGGTTGAGTCCTATCCGCAGGCAGCCGTTCACTTCCTGTCGTTCAACCAGAAGGCCGCAGCCCTGCAGCCGCCGGCCGTCTGGGAAGCCGCGCGCTACCTCGTCAACTACAAGGGCATGACCGACAGTTTCCTGAAGGGGCAGATGGACGTCCATCAGGCCTTCTGGCCTAAGGGCTTCCCGGGCTCGCTCGACGAGACGCCGTACACCTACGATGTCGAAAAGGCGAAGAAGATCCTCGCAGACGCCGGTATCAAGACGCCGATCAAGGTGACGCTCGACGTCATCAACTCGACGCCGTTCACCGACATGGCGCAATCGCTGCAGGCTTCGTTCGGCGAAGCCGGCATCACCTTCGACATCATCCCGGGGACCGGCAGCCAGGTCATCACCAAGTATCGTGCTCGTACCCACGAAGCCATGCTGCTCTACTGGGGCCCCGACTTCATGGACCCGCATTCGAACGCCAAGGCGTTTGCCTATAACGAGGACAATGCGGACGACAAGTACCAGTCGACGACCACGTGGCGTAACGGCTGGGCCGTTCCGGCCGAGCTCAACGAAGAAACGAAGGCTGCGCTGAAGGAAGCCGATCCGGCCAAGCGTTCGGCGCTCTACGTCGACCTGCAGCGCAAGGTGCAGGAAAAGTCGCCGATCGTGATCATGTTCCAGGCCGCGACCCAGGTTGCGATGAAGGACAAGGTCGAAGGCTACGTCAACGGCGCCACCTCGGACTTCGTCTTCTACCGCCTCGTGAAGAAGAACTGATTTCTCCGCGCTCACTTGCGCTGGCGACTGAGCGCGGACATATCAGCACCGTGGGCCACAGGTGGCCCGCGGTGTCACAGACGATAGGGTTCAGCCAAGTGACTGAGCCCGAAACCGCGCATATTGGAGAAGGCGAGTAAAATGGCAGACGTGAAGGTAAGGACGCGAGAAACGGGTGCCACGGCCGTGGTCGGCAAAACCGGCTTCCCGCACGTGACGTCGGTCACAGGCGGCGAACTCGATATCGTTACCGCGCCGTCTCAAGCCGGTTATGGGCCGCTCGATCTGCTCTACGCTTCGCTTGCCAGTTGCCTCGTCCTCAGCGCGCGCATTGCCGCGAGCCGCTTCGGCGTGCTCGACCGGCTGATCGAACTCAGCGCCAAGGTCACGGGCGAGAAGGCGCATGACGAACCGTCGCGCATCGCCAAATTCGATATCCTTTTCGACATCAAGGGCGACTTCGACGACGCGACCCGGCACGCGATTGCCGAGGCGGCCGAAAACGAAATCTGCACCGTCAGCAATACCCTGCGCGGCAACCCGGAATTCGTGACCCGATACGCCGACTGACACCCGCCGTGCGGGCGGCCCGACTGGCTCGGGCCACCGACCGCGTCAATCGATGAACGGCGCCAACTCCGGATCGAATTCGACTTCGACCACATTGTTGAACAGTGCGGTTGCAACCATGATCCCGGCAAATGCCACCAGGTTGACGAGAGCCGCGTTGTCGTAGCGCGCCTTCAGCCCATCCCAGATTTCCGCCGGAACGGCGTTGGAATTGGCGACGATCGCCCGGCCGAAGTCGATCAGCCGCTGTTCGTCGGCGGTCGGCACGACCGCATGGAAGTCGACGCCGGAATTGGCGAAGGCGCGGCGGAAGAACCCCATCGCGATCGGCGACTGCATGGCTTCCGAAATTGCGTGCGACAAAAGCCAGATGGCCCGGTCGTCGAGAGCCGGCCGCAACTCTTCCCTCAACGTGAACCACTCGGCATAGATCCGGTGCGCCACCGGCGAATGCAGCAGCGTGCGCTTCATGTTGGTCATCCGGCCACGCACGCGCACCTCCTCGTCATGGGCGTCACGGATGGTCTGCGATGCGGTATCGTAGTCGATCTGGGGAATGTGGCTCACGGTCTTGCCTGTCTGGCGCGGTCTGGGCGCGCGCTTGCGGGTGGGAACTAAACGGTGCTGAGCAGAATGCTCGTCTCGCTGTTGGATACGCCTTCGACGTCGCGCACCTCGCGCAGGATCCGGTCGAAATCGCTGAGGCTGTTGGCGCGGATTTCGGCAACCAGATCCCAGCCACCATTGGTCGTATGCAGGGCGTAAAGCTCGGGCAACCCGCGCAAATACTTGATGACCTTGGTGGTGTTGCGGCCGCTGACCTCGATCATCATGATCGCCCGGATGGCGCGATCGTCATAATCCTGCCGCACGCGCAGCGTGAAGCCGAGCACGGCGCCGCTTTCCAGCAACCTGTCAATGCGTGTCTGCACCGTCGCCCTCGAAATGCCCAGCACCGTTGCAATCTTGGAGTAGGGCGCGCGGCCGTCTTCTCGCAGGAGCGAAATCAGCTGGTGATCGAGGTCATCGAAGATATGCATGAATTCTGCATAACTCGATTGTGCAATTTGCTCAATAATAGTTTTGTTTTTGCGCAGGTTTAAAATTTCAACTCGCTTCTTGCATGCCTACGCTGACTTCATCAAATTTCGCGATGGAGTTGGAATCGTGGTTCAGTATGTCGGTGTCGGCAACGTAATCGAGCTGGTCAAATCGACCGGCATTGAAACGTTCCTGTTGGGTCTTGCGGAATATATCGAAGACGATTTCCGCAGGTGGAACGCGTTCGAGAAAACCCCGCGGCTTGCGAGCCATTCGAAGACGGGGGTCATCGAACTGATGCCGACGTCGGATGGAGAGCACTACGGCTTCAAATACGTCAACGGCCACCCGACGAACCCGAACGTCGGCCTGCAAACGGTGACAGCGTTTGGCGTTCTGTCGGATGTCAGCACGGGCTATCCCTGCCTCGTGTCCGAGATGACGATCATGACCGGCCTGCGCACGGCGGCAACCTCGGCGCTGGCCGCCAAGTATCTTGCCCGTCCCGACGCTCGTTCGATGGCGATCATCGGCCTCGGTGCGCAGTCCGAATTCCAGGCCCTAGCATTCCGGGCGCTGCTCGGGATCAAGCGCCTGCAGGTCTTCGACATCGACGGCGAAGCAGCGGACAAGTTCCTGAAGAACCTCGCCGACATGGATTTCGAGATCGTCGTCGCCAAGACCGCCGAAGAGGCTGTTGCCGGAGCCGATATCATCACGACTGTGACGGCCGACAAGCGCAATGCGACGATCCTTTCCGACAACATGGTCGGCGCCGGCGTGCACATCAACGCTGTCGGTGGCGATTGCCCCGGCAAGACCGAACTGCAGGGCGATATCCTGCGCCGCGCGGACGTTTTCGTCGAATATCCGGAGCAGACCCGCATCGAAGGCGAGATCCAGCAGATGGCGCCGGATTTCCCGGTCACCGAGCTCTGGCAGGTGATCACCGGGGATGCCGAAGGCCGCCGCAGCAACGCTCAGATCACCATCTTCGATTCCGTTGGCTTTGCCACGGAGGATTTTTCGGCGCTGCGCTTCCTGCGCGACAAGATCCAGGGCACCGCTTTCTACACCGAGCTCGACCTGACGACGCAGCCGGAGCACCCGCGTGACCTCTACGGTCTGTTCCGGCAGCAGCCGGCGGCCCCTGCCGAGCGGAGCGCTGCATAACATGAAGAGACTATCCGTACAGGCGCCGAAGGGCGTCGTGATGATCCGTCCGCATCATTTCGGCCCGAACCCGATGACGGCCAAGGATAACGCGTTCCAATCGACCGACGAGGCACGCAAGCCCTCGGCGATCGCGACGGCCGCCTTCGATGAAGTGACGCGCATGGCCGATGGCCTGTCGGCCGCCGGTGTCGCCGTTCACATGTTCGAGGACGAAACGGTCACGCGCCCGGACTCGGTGTTTCCGAACAATTGGTTCTCCACCCATTCGGGCGGCCATGTGGCGATCTATCCTATGTATTCGGAAAGCCGCCAGAGCGAACGCCGCGCCGACATCGTCGAGATGCTGAAGTCAGAGTACCGCGTCCAGGACGTGATCGATTATTCCGGCCTTGAAAAGGACGGCGTCTATCTCGAAGGCACCGGCGCCATGGTGCTCGACCATATCGGTCGCGTCGCCTATGCCGCGCGCTCGAACCGCACCAACGAGGTGGCGCTGGAGCGCTTCTGCACCCACTTCAATTTCGAGCCGATGGTGTTCGGCGCAGTCGACCGCAATGGCAATTCGATCTACCATACCAATGTGCTGATGTGCATCGGCACGGATTTCGCGCTGATCGGCACCAGCATGATCCCCGATGTCGCGCGTCGGCAGGAAATCTGCGCGCGACTGGAGGAAACGGGCCGTCAGGTCATCGACCTCACGATCGATCAGATCGAGAATTTCGCCGGCAACGCGATCGAACTCGATGGGGCCGACGGGCGGGTGGTCGCGATGTCGGCGCGCGCGCTCGCATCGCTGCGTGCGGACCAGATCAAGGCGCTCGAGGCTTCGGCCCGCGTGCTCGCCTTCGACGTGCCGACCATCGAGCTTGCCGGCGGCTCCGTGCGCTGCATGCTCGCGGGCGTTCATTTGTCGCGTAGAGAACCGGCCGGTACGCAAAAGCTTTACGCCGTCCCATCCGATCGATAGAAGCACCTCATCCAAGCCAAAGGTACTACAAATGTCGCAAGCACGCCCCGTCTACAATTTCAACAACATCATCGTGCGTACCCCCTCGACCACCGTCGTCAACGGCCTGCGTGCCGATGATCGTGGCAATCCGACCTATGAGGGCGTGAAGGCCGAGCACGATACCTACATCGCTGCGATGAAGGATGCGGGCGTCAAGGTCACCGTTCTTCCGGCGCTCGAAGCCTTCCCGGATTCGATCTTCGTCGAAGATCCGGCGCTGGTCTTCACCGAAGGCGCGATCCTGCTGCGTCCGGGTGCGGCCACGCGCGTCAAGGAGACGATCGAGATCGAGCCGACGCTTCGTGCGATGTTCGAGACCGTTCTCGATCTGCCGGGCACCGGCCTTGCCGACGGCGGCGACGTGCTGACGACCCGCGAAAGCGTGATGATCGGCCTTTCGGCCCGTACCGACAAGGTCGGCGCCGAAGCGCTGCAGGCCTGCCTCGACAAGCTCGGCCGCAAGAGCGAGATCGTCTCCACCCCTGAAGGCGTGCTGCATTTCAAGACCGATTGCTCGCTTCTCGACGAAGAGACCGTGCTGTCGACTGCGCGCCTTGCGAAGTCCGGCGTGTTCGACCGCTTCAAGCAGGTCATCATTCCCGAGGGCGAAGAGCCGGCGGCCAATGCACTGCGCGTCAACGACGTCGTCATGGTCGGCTCGGACTTCCCGCGCACCATCGAGATGCTCGACAAGCTCGGCTACAAGGTCGTGCCGATGAAGACCACTGAAATCGGCAAGATCGACGCGGGCCTGTCCTGCATGTCGCTGCGCTGGTTCAGCAACACGCTCTGATCCAGATACACATTCGCGGAGGAATTATCATGAGAACGTTGAAGTCGGCCCTGTTTGCAGGGATCGCCCTTTCGATGGCGGCAAGCGCTGCTTTCGCCGAGGACACCCTGCGCCTGGGCATGACGCCCGAGCCCTACATGCCGTTCACGCAGGTCAATGCCGGCGGCGAATGGGAAGGCCTCGAGGCCGACCTTTCCCGCGCGCTCTGCGAGAAGATGGCGGTCAAGTGCGACATCAACCAGATGGCATGGGATGGTCTCATCCCGTCGCTGAAGGAAAACAAGGTCGATTTCATCATCGGTGCGTTCTCGATCACCGATGAGCGGCGCAAGGTCGTCGACTTCTCGACGCCTTACTACACCGAAGGCACGTCCTTCGTCGGCGCCAAGTCCGACACCAGCGAGATCAAGACGGTCGACGCTGCCGACGGCACCGGCCAGATCATCGATCCGGCGAGTGTCGAGGGCAAGATCATCGGCGTGCAGACCTCGAGCGTGCAGTCCGCCTACGTCGCCAAGTACCTGCCGGGCGCCGAAGCCAAGAGCTACGACACTGCCGACAACTCGGTGGCCGATCTCGTCGCCGGCCGCGTCGACTACGTCCTGATCCCCGACCTCTATATCCAGACGTTCCTTAAGTCGCCTGACGGCGCCGACTACGAAGTCAAGGTCGAGGTTCCGAAGAACGCCGTTCTCGGCGAAGGTGTGGCCTATGCCGTGCGCAAGGGTGACGCTGCGACGCTCGAGAAGGTCAATGCCGGTCTTGCCGCCCTCGAAAAGGACGGACAGGTCAAGACCCTCGTCGACAAGTGGATCTTCGGCCAGAAGTAACTGATCTTACCGAGGGCGTCGGGCCTGGTCCCTTCGCCCTCGTTTGCCGAACGGACCGTAGCGTCCGGGCATCATCGCAGCCCTTGGCTGACGACACCAATCGGGAACAGGTAGCGACGGATGGAGTATTACTGGCAATTGCTTGCCTGGGGCGGCGAAGGCTGGGGCGACGATTTCGCCTGGGGCCTGGTGATGACGCTGCAGGTCTCCGTGGTCGCCTATGCGGTTGCGATCGTCTTCGGGCTATTGGGCGCTGCAGGAAAGCTTTCTAAGCACCGCTTGCCGCGGCTGATCGCCGATATCTACACCACCGTCGTGCGCTCGCTTCCCGAGCTCCTGGTCATCCTTCTTCTCTATTTCTCGGTGGCAAGCGGCGCCGAGCGGCTGCTGAAGCATTTCGGCCTTGTCGCCGAGACCTTCCAGTTCAGCTCCTTCTGGGCCGCCATCATCGCGCTCGCCTTCGTCTCCGGCGCCTTCATGACGGAAGTGCTGCGCTCGGCCTTTCTCGCGGTTCCGCCCGGCCAGATCGAGGCCGCCGTCTCGATCGGCATGCGACCGCGCAAGGTCTTCACCCGCATCGTGCTGCCGCAGATGATGCGCCATGCGGTGCCGGGCATGGGTAATCTCTGGCTGTCGATCACCAAGGAAAGCGCCATCATCAGCGTGCTCGGCTCGTTCAGCGAGTTGCTCTACACCGGCTACCGCGCCGCCGCCGGCACCAAGCAATACATCTTCTTCTACGGGCTGACGGCCGTCTTGTTCCTCATGATCACGCTCGTTTCCGTTCTGGTGATCGCCCAGATCGAACGCCGCCTGAACCGGGGGCATCATTGATGGAAACGATCACCAACGTCATCGGCTTCCTGCCGGCGCTGATCAAGGCGACGCCGCTCACGCTGCTCCTGACGGCCGTTGCCGGTATTTTCGGCCTGGTCATCGGCACGCTTGTCGCGCTCGCCCGGCTTTCGACCCGGCGCATGCTTTCGATGCCGGCCTATGTCTTCACCTTTGCGTTTCGCGGCACGCCGCTGCTGGTGCAGATCTACCTTGTCTATTACGGTCTCGGGCAGGTGCTGCCGGGAACCTGGGTTCGCCACAGCTTCCTGTGGCCCTATCTTCGCGACGGTCTCTGGTACGCGATCTTCGCGCTCAGCCTCAACCAAGCGGCCTATAATGCAGAAGTCATCCGTGGCGCGATCAAGGCGATCCCGCGCGGGCAGATCGAGGCGGCCAAATCGATCGGCATGCGCTCGTCGATGATCCTTCGGCGCATCACGCTGCCGCAGGCGCTGCGCTCCTGCCTGCCGGTTCTGACGGGCGACCTGATCATCCTTTTGAAGACGACGTCGCTCGCCTCGACGATCACCATTCTTGAGGTGATGGGCACGGCGCGCATGCTGCAGCGCCAGTCGCTGTTGATCTTCGAACCGCTGATTGCGGCCGGCATCATCTATTTCACCGTCGTCTTCATCCTGACGCGGGTCATGAACGTCGTCGAGAAGCGGCTGACCCGCTACCGCACGGCGAAGGCATAAGCACAAGGCGCAGCTTGCGCCACAGGAGGAACGACGATGGTCGCAACCGCGCTGTCCGTGAACAACATCCACAAGAGCTTCGGCTCGGTCGAGGTGCTGAAGGGCGTTTCGTTCGAAGCGAAATCCGGCGACGTCATCTCGCTGATCGGCAGCAGTGGCTCGGGCAAGAGCACGCTTCTGCGCTGCATCAACTATCTGGAGACGCCGGACGAGGGCGAGATCACGGTGTCGGGCGAAGTGATCCGGACGGTGAAGGGCAAGGACGGCAAGCTCGTGGCGGCCGACAAGCGCCAGCTCGAACATATCCGCACCCGCCTCGGCATGGTGTTCCAGAGCTTCAATCTCTGGTCCCACAAGACCATTCTCGAAAACATCATCGAAGGGCCGATGCATGTGCTCGGCATGACGCGCAAGGACGCCATCGGCGAAGCTGAAGTGCTGATGGAGAAGGTCGGCATCACGCCGAAACGCGACCACTACCCTAACCAGCTCTCCGGCGGCCAGCAGCAGCGCGCGGCGATCGCACGCGCCCTGGCGATGAAACCCGATGTCATGCTCTTCGACGAGCCGACTTCGGCGCTCGATCCGGAACTCGTCAACGAGGTGCTGCTGGTGATCAAGAAGCTGGCGGAGGAGGGGCGCACCATGGTGATGGTGACGCACGAAATGTCGCTGGCGCGCGACATCTCCAGCGAAGTCATCTTCCTGCACAAGGGGCTCGTCGAGGAACGCGGCGCCCCGTCGCAGGTGATGCGTGACCCGAAATCGGCGCGCCTGCGCCAGTTCCTGCAGATGGCCTGAGGAGAGACCCATGCGCGACGCGACCCTGTCTGAGTTCCTGCCCGAACTCGTCAATATCCGCCACAGGTTGCACGAAATGCCGGAAATCGGCCTCTCCGAGGTCAAGACCTCCGAATTCGTCGCCGGCCTGCTGCAGTCCTGGGGCTTCGAAGTGACACGCGGTCTTGCAACGACCGGCATCGTCGCAACGCTGAAGCGCGGAAACAGCAACCGTTCGATCGGCTTTCGCGCCGACATGGATGCACTGCCGATGCAGGAAGAGACCGGGCTTGCCTATGAGAGCAAACATCCAGGCGCCATGCATGCCTGCGGCCATGACGGGCATACGAGCATGCTGCTCGGTGCTGCCTGGGCGCTGTCACAGGACGAAAGCTTCAACGGAACGGTCCATCTGATCTTCCAGCCGGCCGAGGAGAATTTCGGCGGCGGCAAGCTGATGATCGAGGATGGACTGTTCGAGCGCTTTCCCTGCGAACGCGTCTTTGCGCTCCACAATTGGCCGGGCCTGCCGGCCGGCACCTTTTCGACGCGCGCCGGTGCCATGGCCGCCTCGATCGACGTGCTGACGCTGACGATCAAGGGCAAGGGCGGCCATGGGGCGCAGCCGGAGCTGACGGTGGATCCCGTCGTTGTCGGCTCGAGCATCGTCATGGCGTTGCAGACGCTGGTGTCGCGCAACGTCTCGCCGCACCAGCCCTCCGTCGTCACCGTCGGCTCTTTCCAGTCGGGCTCTGCATCGAACATCATTCCCGATACGGCGGTGCTCGAGATCAGCATGCGGGCCACCGATCCCGTGGTGCGCAAGCAATTACAGGAGCGCGTCGAGCAGATCGCCCGCTTCCAGGCGCAGAGCTTCAATGCCGATGTCGCCTTCGGCTGGCAGGTCGGATATCCCGCGACGATCAACGACGCGGATTCGGTCGAGCACGCGCGTGCCGTGATTGCCGAAAAATTCGGCGAAGGTTCGTTCGTCGAACTTGCGGAACCGCTGATGGGCAGCGAGGACTTTTCCTTCCTCCTGGAAAAGGTTCCGGGCGCCTATGTCTTGATCGGCAACGGAGATTCGAGCGGATTGCACACGACCCGATACGATTTCAACGACGACATCCTGGAGCGCGGCGCGATGTATTTTTACCATCTCGCGCGCTCCGCGCTGGTGTAAGCCGAGGTATGGCGACCGGTATTCCGGTCGTCAGCCCACCCGCTTGAGATCGCCGAAAACCGTCGGGATCAGTTCCGACACCGTCGGGTGAATATGCACCGCATGCGTGATCGTGGTGTAGGGCTTTTTCGCATACATGACGTCGAGAATGCTCTGCACCGCCTCATCGCCACCCGTGCCCAAGATCGATGCGCCCAGGATCTCCTGGCTGTCGGCATCGACGACTACCTTCATGAAACCGTCGGTCTCGCCTTTTTCGACCGCCCGGCCGACACGGGTCATCGGCCGTGTTCCCACGGCAATGTTTCTCCCCGTTTTGCGCGCCTCCGTCTCGCTCATGCCGGCGCGCCCGAGCGGCGGGTCGATATAGAGCGCATAGGTCGAAATGCGATCGGTGACCTTTCGGGGCTCGCCGTCGAGCAGGTTGGCGGCGACGATCTCGAAGTCGTTATAGGCGGTGTGGGTGAAGGCGCCGCGGCCGTTGCAGTCACCCATGGCGAAGATATGCGGCACGTTCGTGCGCAAGGCGTCGTCGACCTCGACATAACCGCGCGCGTCGGTCTTCACGCCCGCCTTGTCGAGGCCAAGATCGTCGGTGTTCGGTCGGCGTCCGGTTGCAAGCAGTAGATGCGAGCCGATGATCTCAGGCGCGCCGGAGGTGCAGTCGACGCCGGCTGCGACGTCGTCGCCGTGTCTGGCAAAGTGGATACATTCGGCATTGAGCCGAAATTGAACGCCTTCTTTCGCGAGGATCGCAAGGACTGCGTCCGACACGTCGGCGTCCTCGCGCCCGATCAGTCTCGAGCCCTTCTCGATCACCGTCACCTCTGAGCCGAAACGCCGGAACATCTGCGCGAACTCAAGCCCGATATAGCTGCCGCCGACGATGATCAGGTGCCGAGGAAGGACGGCAAGGTCCATCATCGAGACATTGGTGAGGAAAGGTACGTCGTTGACGCCGGGAAAATCCGGCGTTGCCGCACGGCCCCCGGTATTGAGGAAGATCTGGTCGGCCGTGAGGATATCCTCGCCCACCCGGACGGTGTGCGGGTCCTCGAAGCGGGCGTGGCCCTCGATCACCGTGCAGTTTTCCATGCCCTTGAGCCAGTTTTCAACGCCCGAGCGGGCGTCGGTTCTGACCTTGTCCTTGCGCGCCATGACACGGGCAAAATCCACGGAAACCGGGCCCGTCGCCACCCCGAAATCGGCGCCGCGGCGGGCCATGTGAGCGGCGTAGGCGCTGGCGACCATCGCCTTGGTCGGCATGCAGCCGGTGTTGACGCAGGTGCCGCCAAAGAGCTTGCGCTCGATCAGAGCCACGGATTTGCCGGCAGCACTCAGGCGGCCAGCGAGTGATGGTCCCGCCTGTCCGGCGCCGATGATGATGGCGTCGAAGCGTTTGCTCATGACACCGAGGACACCACCCAAAGCGCGAGCAGGACGGCAACGATGTCTTCCAGCAGGGCGATCGGCAGATCCTTGCCACCTGTTGCTGCGACCAGCCGCTTGCGCGCCTCGTAGCCGCCAAGCGTACCGATCACGGCGCCGATGATGCCGGCAATCAGGCCGCCGATCAGCGATCCGCCGGCCGTGCCGATGACCGCGCCGCTGAAGCCGCCGCTGACGATACGCGCGCCGAACTGTTGCGGCACCTTGCGGCTTGGCGTGCCCGGCAACTGGTCGGTCACGAATTCGACAAGGGCAAGCAGCCCGAAGATGTAAGGCGTGAAGCGGAAAGCCAGGAAGGTAGCCCAGGTGCCGTTAAGCTGCAGCCAGCCCGCAGCGGCGGCAATGCTGACGGCGGCGGGTGCGGTCATGGCGCGAAGGCCAGCGACCACGCCGATGAGAAGCGCGAGAAGATAGATCGACATCAAGTCCCCGAACATTCGCCGGGCGAACCCTTGCCGCCAGCCCCCAGGCGGTTCGGGTCGAGCGGCATCGCAACCAAGAGTGAAAGCGCAGTGTCTGGCGGGCCACGATCAAAGTGACCGACAACGCTCCAGATTGCAACGGCCAATCGGATGCGGCGCACGCGTTAGTCTATGCTTTCAGTAGTTTTACTTAATGTTGGAATATTTCGTCCGCCACACTCTCCATGCGCAACCCTATTTTTCGTCTGGGACTGACATATATGGAATGGCTTGCCCGGACGGCGGGATTGTTCCGTGATCAAACTGCCGGACTGAATTTCGAGGGAGAATTCCATGCGCCTGACCAAACTGCTTATCGGTACAGCCTTTGCCTTCACGCTCACGGCAGCCGCCGCCAGCGCCGACGTCGTCGTCTCCTCCAAGATCGATACGGAAGGCGGCGTGCTCGGCAACATCATCCTGGCCGTGCTGAATGCCAACAACATCAAGACCGTAGACCGGGTACAGCTCGGCGCGACCCCTGTCGTGCGCAAGGCGATCACCGCCGGCGAGATCGACATCTATCCGGAATATACCGGCAATGCCGCCTTCTTCTTCGAAAAGGCCGACGATCCCGCCTGGAAGGATGCGACCAAGGCCTATGAGGCGGCAAAGAAGCTCGATTACGACGCCAACAAGATCGTCTGGCTGACGCCGTCGCCCGCCAACAACACCTGGGCGATCGGCCTGCGCAAGGATGTGGCCGAAGCCAACAAACTGGCCACACTTTCCGATTTTGGCAAGTACGTTGCCGGCGGCGGCAACATCGTGCTGGCGGCCTCGTCCGAATTCGTAAACTCCGCCGCGGCTCTTCCCGCATTCCAGACGACCTATGCCTTCACGCTGAAGCCGGAACAACTGATCACGCTTTCGGGTGGCGATACGGCAGCGACGATCGCTGCGGCCGCCAACCAGACCAACGGCGCCAATGCCGCCATGGTCTATGGAACCGATGGTGGCATCGCGCCTTCCGGGCTCGTGGTGCTGGAAGACGACAAATCGGTGCAGCCGGTCTACCAGCCGGCTCCGATCATCCGCGAGGCGGTGCTGAAGGAAAACCCTCAGATCGAGACCCTGCTGAAGCCGGTGTTCGAGAAACTCGACCTGGTGACGCTGCAGGAACTGAACGGCCGCGTGCAGGTGGGTGGCGAGCCGGCAAAGGCGGTCGCCCAGGACTTCCTGAAGAAAAACGGCTTCCTGAAATAGGTTGACGCAAAAGCGCGACGCTGGTCGGATGCAGCCATCCGGCCAGCGTTTTCTTTTCTGGGCATGGAACGACAAGGGTCCGTCAAGCGGGATCCGGGTGGGGAAAAAAGGGATCTGATGCAGCTGCGGGTGGACAAGCTCGGCGTAATCATTGCCGCACTGACGGCCTATGGCGCCTTTCTTGCGCCATTCGCGACCTTCCGGGCCAACCGCATCGTTGCGGGCGAAGGCCGTTCGATCAGCGAGGCGCTACCGCCGACATGGGCGGCTCTCGTTCTCCTCTTCATCATTGTCGCCATCATCCTCGCCATTCTAAAAACGCCGGGCGTGCTGCGCCTTACCATTGCCCTGTGCGCGCTGGCCGTGTTTGCGCTTGCGATAGGTGCTGCAGCCGGCCACCTGACGCCGCCCGAAAATACCTATGCCCGGGTTTCGCCCGCCTCCGGCTTCTGGCTCCTGCTGTTCGCGCTGGCTCTCCTGGCCGCCGACGCCCTGACGCGGCTCAGGCCGACGCCACTGGTGCGCGTCGTCATTCTTTTCGCGGTGCTCGGCTTTATCGCGGTGGTGCTGATATCAGGCGCCTGGGATGGCCTCTCGCTCCTCAAGGAGTATGCGAGCCGGGCCGATACATTCTGGTCCGAGGCCGGCAAGCATGTGATGCTGGCATTGGGGTCGCTTGCCGCCGCCACGGCTGTCGGCATTCCGCTCGGTGTTCTCTGCCATCGCGCCCCGCGCCTGCGTGACGGCCTGCTCGGCGCGTTGAATGCGATCCAGACGATCCCGTCGATCGCGCTCTTCGGCATCCTGATCGCACCGCTCGGCTGGATCGCGCTTCATGTCCCCGGCGCTGCCGCCATCGGCATTCGCGGTATCGGCACGGCGCCGGCCTTCGTCGCCCTCTTCCTCTATTCGCTTCTGCCGGTCGTCGCCAACACCGTGGTCGGGCTTGCCGGCGTGCCGAGGGAGGCCAACGAGGCGGCGCGTGGCATCGGCATGACCGACTTCCAGCGCCTTGCCGGCATCGAGTTTCCGCTGGCCTTCCCCGTCATTCTCACCGGCATTCGCATCGTCCTCGTCCAGAACATCGGGCTTGCCACCATCGCGGCATTGATCGGCGGTGGCGGCTTCGGCGTCTTCGTTTTCCAGGGCGTCGGGCAGACGGCGATGGACCTGGTGCTGCTCGGCGCGGTTCCGACCGTGCTTCTGGCGTTCACTGCGGCCATTGTCCTCGACGCCGTGATCGAGACGGCCACACCAAACCACAATCGGATGCAAAGCGCATGATCGAGATCGAAGGCATCACCAAGTGCTACGGCGAAACCACTGTCGTCAGGGATGTCAGCCTGACGATTGCGCCGCGCACGGTCACCGTGATTGTCGGCACCTCCGGCTCCGGAAAGACGACACTGCTCCGGATGATCAATCGTCTGGTCGAGCCGACCTCGGGTGCGATCCGCCTGGACGGCGAGGACAATCGCGCGCTGCCGGGCTACGAGCTGCGCCGCCGGATTGGCTATGCCATCCAGGGGCATGGCCTGTTTCCACATCGCACCGTTGCCCAGAATATCGCCACCGTGCCGACGCTGCTCGGTTGGGATCGCGCCCGCATCGACGCGAAGGTCAAGGAGTTGCTGACGCTCTTTCAGCTCGACCCGGCGGCGTTCGGGCCGCGTTATCCGCACGAACTCTCCGGCGGCCAGCAGCAGCGCGTCGGCGTTGCCCGGGCGCTGGCCGCGGAGCCGAAGGTGCTGTTGATGGACGAGCCGTTCGGTGCGCTCGATCCGATCATCCGCGCCAAGGCGCAGGACGATCTCCTGGCGATCCAGAAACATTTCGAGACGACCATCGTCCTCGTCACCCATGACATGGAGGAGGCCTTTCATCTGGCCGACCGGATTGCCGTCATGGACAAGGGCGAGGTGGTGCAATACGCGACGCCGGCCGAGATGCTCGTCAAACCGGCGACTACCTTCGTCGAAAGCCTGATCGGCGCCGGCGAGCGACCGTTTCGGCTGCTGGCGATCGAAACCGTCGCGGACGCCGTCGAGCCTGGCGCGGCGGAAGGCGAGGCGATATCGAGTGCGGCCAGCCAGCGCGAAGCCTTGTCGGCGCTGCTCTGGTCAGGACGCAAGGCACTTCCCGTCGTCGGACCCGATGGCGCCGTCATCGGCAGGGTCAGTCTGGAAGGCCTGGCGCAGCGTGCCGCGGGGCCAACCTGATGCTCAGACTTCCCAATCTGTTTCGGCTGCTGGCCCTTGCCTTTCTGATCGCGTTCCTCGTCCAGCCGCAATGGTTCGAGCCATTGTTGCGGCCACTTGTGCAGCAGAACGCGCCGGCGATCTACAATCAGGGCAGCCTGTTACAGCTGACATTGCTGCATCTGCGTACCGTTGCGATCGCAACGGCGGGCGCGACCGTCGTCGCGCTGGCGCTGGCGATCCTGGTGACACGGCCGTCGGGGGCGGAGTTCCTGCCGCTTTCGCGCAGCCTGGTGAATATCGGCCAGACCTTTCCGCCGGTCGCCGTGCTTGCGCTTGCTGTCCCGATCTTCGGTTTCGGCGAAAAGCCGACGCTAATCGCGCTTTTCCTCTATGGCCTGCTGCCGATCTTCGAGAACGCGCTGACGGGGCTGACGACCTTGCCGCCGGCGATCATGGAAGCGGCAAGGGGCACGGGCATGACCGGGCGTCAGAGGCTGATGAAGGTCGAGCTGCCGCTGGCGATGCCGGTCATCCTTGCCGGCATCCGGCTGTCCGTCGTCATCAGCCTGGCGACGGCGACGATCGGCTCGACCGTGGCGGCAAGGACGCTCGGCGAGGTGATCATCGCCGGACTGCAATCGAACAATCTTGCCTTTGTCGTGCAAGGCGGCCTCATCGTCGCCGTGCTTGCCGTCCTCATTCATGACGGTTTGCAGGCGGCCGAACGGAGCCTTGGTTCGCGAGTGGGGCGCTAGAGCGGACGCCGCCGGCAGGCGAGAGCGCTGCGGCGTTTGGCGCCTTTTCGTGTTAAGATAAAACGTGCTTTACCGCGGCGCCAAAAGTCCTGTCGTCAGGGATATGGGCGGGTTCAAGATCCGCCTCAATATGCCTGGATGGCTGCTGCCCAGACCCCGGGACCACGGCTATGGTCCGCTGGCAATGGTGGTCGAGTCCATGCTTGCACCCGGCAGGCTGATCGCCATGCACGAGCATCGCAACGATGAAATCCTCTCCTGGGTACCGCACGGGGTCATGCGTCACGATGATAGGGCAGGCGGGCGACTGGTGACGGACGGGGCGCACCTGATGGTGATGAATGCGGGACGCAGCTTCTGGCACTCGGAGGAGACACTGCCGAACGATCCGCCGCTCAGGATGCTGCAAATCCTGGTTCGTCCGCACACAGCCGACCTACCGGCACATATCCAGCACGGTCCCATTGCAGCCGCACCCGACAATAGGTGGCGGCATCTTGTCGGGGAGGAGGGCGGTGCTGCGCCGTTCTTCGTGCGCAACGCAATCGATATCTTCGACATCAGGCTCGAGGCGGGTGTGAGTGCCACCTTCCCGCAGGGGCCCGGGCGGCACCTCTACTTCTACGTTTTCTCCGGTGCGATAGAGGTCGCGGATGTCGGATTTGCGGAGGCCGATCAGGGCCTGTTTCCCTCTGATGGGCCACTTGCGCTTCGCGCCTCCGGCAGTTCGGTGGTCGTCGCATTCCTGATTGAGCCCGATGCGCCTTGCGCGCGGCAGGGGACCGTGGGCGACCATCGGAAGATACCGGCCCCCTTCTTCGCCCGGCCCCTTTTGCAGCTATTGCGCTGGCGCAACCGCCTCGTCGGACGATCCAGAACCAATTAGAAACCACTCACGCAACGTGCAGTGGTCTGGACCGATTTCCCCTTGTCGGAGAGTTGTGAGGAGGGCGCCATCTTTGGTTGCCGGTGGAAAGCCTGCAATTGCGGCATTTGCCTCCGTTATGAAAATGAATTTCACAATTTTACAAAATGCGCGGATATAGGTTGACGACCTGAAAAAACTGCACCAGTCTGCGAAAATAAATTACGCCATAAGGCAAGGGAACAGTGCGAGCATGAAAGTCGGGATAATCGGACTCGGATTCCGTCTCGGATATCTGGGCTACGTTTTCAAAGCCATGGACGAGAACTTCGAGATCGCGGGATACGTCGATCCGGCGCCTGCCGGGCTGCCGGGCCTGATCGAGAAGGGAATTTCCGCCGGCACGGCCTATGCGACGCCGCAAGAGCTGATCGCCAATGAAAAGCTCGACCTCCTGATGATCGGTTCGCCGAACCATTTGCATCTCGATCACATCCGCATCGGGCTGGAGGCCGGCCTCAAGGTCTTCAGCGAAAAGCCGATCGTGACGACCGTTCAGGAGAGCCTCGAGCTTGCGGGACTGATGGCGAAATTCGGGCATGAGCGGCTGATGGTCGGCCTCGTGCTGCGCTATGCGCCGATGTATCGCGATCTGCGCGCGGCCCTTGCTGAGGGCAAGCTCGGCCAGGTGGTCTCGATCGAGGCCTCCGAACATATCGAGCCTTATCACGGCGCCTTCTTCATGCGCGACTGGCGCCGCTACGAGCGCTATTCCGGTAGTTTCATGCTGGAAAAATGCTGCCACGACCTAGATCTTTACAACGGCGTCATCGGTGCAAGACCGGAACGGGTGGCGAGCTTCGGCGGCCGCAAGAGCTTCATTCCGGCCAACGACCCGGCGCGCGAAGGCATCAACGACCTCGAGCTGTTCCATCGCAAGCCAAGCGGCTGGATGGGCTCCGACAAGGTGTTCGACAGCGACGGCGACATCATCGATTACCAGGTCGCGATCGTCGAATATGCCAATGGCGTCGGCATGAACTTCCACACCAATCTCAATGTGCCGGACCAGTTCCGCCGGTTCTGCATCATGGGATCGCGCGGCATGGCCGAAGGCGACTTCATCCGCGGCTATTTCGACGTGCACGAGATGCTGACCGGCAAGAAGGTGATCGAGAACAAATACGCCGCCACCGAACTGTCGCAGCATTATGGTGCCGACGAGCAGATGGCGACTGATATCATCGGCCACGTCCGCGACGGCCGGCCGCTGCCGGTTTCGACGATCGATGCGCTCGAAGCCGGCATCCTCGCCTTGTCGATGGACGAGGCCCGCCGCAAGCGAAGCGTGATCGATCTCAGGCCCATCTGGGATCGCTTCGACGAAGCCCTGCATTCACGCGCGGCATGAGGGGAAGCGGGATGAGTGTTCAACGCAGCACGATCATCTTCGCCTGGATCCTGCTCTTGCCCGCCGTGCTCTATGTCACGGTTATCGTCGCCTATCCGCTCGTCGACACCTTCATCCTGTCGTTCACGGACGCCTCGCTGAAGAAGACGACGAACTGGGTCGGCTGGGTCAATTACGACAAGATCTTCAATGAGACCTTCGCCGAGGTCATCTTCCGCACCTTCGTGTGGACCTTCTTCTCGGTCTCGATCAAGATGATCATCGGCGTCTTCGGCGCGACGATGCTGAATGCGGCCGTGCCCGGCCGCGCACTCTTCCGGTTGCTCACCATGCCGCCATGGATCGTGCCGATGGCCATCGGCATCTTCATGTGGGGCTGGATGTATAACGGCCAGTTCGGCATGATTTCCGGCGTGCTGCAGAACTGGGGGCTGATCGATGGACCGATCGCCTTCCTCGCTCGCGGCTCCACCGCCTTCTGGGCAACGATCGTCACGGACGTGTGGATCGGCGTGCCGCTGGTCACGCTCTATATGCTGGCGGCGATGCAGGCGATCCCGCAGGACCTCTATGAGGCTGCCTGGACGGACGGGGCAGGGCGGTTCTACCGTTTCCGCCGGATCACGCTGCCGCTGCTGGTGCCGTCGCTGATCACCATGTCGATGCTGTCGCTGATCGCGACCTTCAACTCATTCGATATCATCTGGATCCTCACCCAGGGTGGCCCGAACGGCGAAACCACCACGATGATCATCGACACCTATCGCACCGCCATCGGCTCGAAGAAGTACGGGGAGGGTGCGGCCCGTGCCGTGCTGATCTGCATCTTCCTGTCGATCTTCTGCTTTGCCTATTTCCGGGTCACCAGCCGTCTGTCCGCGGGGGAACAGAAATGAGCCAGCCTGCCATGATCAACCGCTATCGCTGGTACGAACTCGTTGCCATCTATGCCGGCATCTTCGTGTTCCTGGCCTTCATTCTGGCGCCGTTCGTCGAAGGCTTCATCGTATCGCTGAAGCCGCTCAGCCTGCTTTTCTCGTCGCCCTACAAGTTCTGGCCCGAGAACGGTTCGTTTGCGGCCTACTACACCATGTGGGAAAGCGTGCCGGGCTTTGCCCGATACATCTTCAATTCCTTCTTCATCTCGACGATCGTCACGGCTATCGTTCTGATCCTGGTCATTCCCGCAGCCTACGCCTTTGCCCGTTTCAACTTTCGCGGCAGCGGGCTGCTGCTCGGGGCCTTCCTCGCGGTCAACATGTTTTCCGGCGCCGTCCTGCTGATCCCGCTCTTCCGGTTGATGCGCAGCTTCGGCGTGCTCAACACCTATCTCGCCATGATCATGCCGGGCGTTGCCTTCCTGATCCCGTCGGCGATCTGGCTGCTGCGCACCTACATGATGCGCATCCCGCGCGAGCTGGACGAGGCGGCCTTCGTCGACGGTGCGAGCCATTTCTATACGCTCCGCCGCGTGATCCTGCCGATCGCCATGCCGGGCATCACGGTGGTGGCGATCACAACCTTCATCGGCGCCTATGCCCAGCAGTTCATCTACGCACTGACCTTCAACTCCAAGACCGAATACATGCCGCTGCCGGTTGGGCTGTTTGCCTATTTCGGCCGCCAGGAGGTCATCTGGAACGAGCTCATGGCGGCGAGCTTTGTCGGCATCGCCCCGGCGGTCGTCGTGATCTTTCTCCTACAACGGTATCTCGTCAGCGGGCTGACCGCGGGCGCGGTGAAACAATAAGACCAACCAACCACCAGAGAACGGGAGCATAAAAAGGTGTCAATTCAATTCAAGACAGGGGTATTCGCACTCGCCCTGCTCGGCTCGACCACGCTCGGCGGCATCGCCGCCCAGGCCGCCGACCAGGAGATCAGCTGGATCTACTGCGGCGACACCATGGACGCGGTGCATGCCAAGTACATCAAGCAGTGGGAAGAAAAGAACCCGGGCTGGAAGGTCACGCCGGAAGTTGTCGGCTGGGCTCAGTGCCAGGACAAGGCGACGACGCTCGCGGCCGCCGGCACGCCGGTCGCCATGGCCTATGTCGGCTCGCGCACACTGAAGGAGTTCGCCCAGAACGACCTGATCGTGCCCGTGCCGATGACGGACGAGGAGAAGAAGACCTACTACCCCAACATCGTCGACACGGTGACCTTCGACGGCAACCAGTGGGGCGTTCCCGTCGCCTTCTCGACCAAGGCGCTCTACTGGAACAAGGACCTGTTCAAGCAGGCTGGCCTTGATCCCGAGAAGCCGCCGAAGACCTGGGCCGAAGAGATCGAGTTTGCCAAGGCGATCAAGGAAAAGACCGGCCTTGCCGGCTATGGTCTCCCGGCCAAGACCTTCGACAACACGATGCACCAGTTCATGCATTGGGTTTACACCAACAACGGCAAGGTGATCGACGGCGACAAGATCGTCATCGACAGCCCGGAAGTTCTGGCCGCACTCCAGGCCTACAAGGATATCACGCCGTACTCCGTCGAAGGTGCGACCGCCTACGAACAGAACGAGATGCGCGCCATCTTCCTCGATGGCAAGGTCGGCATGCTGCAGTCGGGCTCAGGTGCGGCCGTGCGCCTGAAGGATACCAAGGTCAACTGGGGCGTCGCGCCGCTGCCGCTCGGCCCGTCGGCCAAGGGTGAGGGCACGCTGCTGATCACCGACAGCCTGGCGGTCTTCAAGGGTTCCGGCGTCGAGGAAAAGGCGATCGAATTTGCCAAGTTCATCACCTCGCCCGGTCCGCAAGGTGAGTATGAGCTGCAGGGCGCTGCCGGCCTGACGCCGCTTCGTCCGTCGCCGATGGTCGATGAGTTCGTTAAGAAGGATCCCTACTGGAAGCCGTTCATCGACGGCATCGCCTTTGGTGGTCCCGAGCCGCTCTTCACCGACTACAAGGGCTTCCAGAACGTCATCATCGCCATGGTCCAGTCGGTCGTGACCGGCCAGGCCGAGCCGGCCGACGCCTTGAAGAAGGCAGCTGGCGAACTCGAAGAGTACAAGTAAGATCATCGGGCCGCGGACCTCCAGTTCGCGGCCCTGACCAATCCGCTATGAACGGGCCGCTTGCAGCCGGCGGCCGGAGACAGTTTCTTGGGACAGCTCAATCTCAACAGGGTTCAGAAATTCTACGGGACATTCGAGGTGCTGAAGGGCATCGAACTCGAAGTCAGGAACGGTGAGTTCGTGGTTTTCGTCGGGCCGTCCGGTTGTGGCAAGTCGACATTGCTCAGGATGATAGCCGGTCTCGACGGGACCAGCTCGGGGGACATCCTGATCGATGGCAAGCGGGTCAACGACCTGCCGCCGGTCAAGCGCGGGATCGCCATGGTCTTCCAGTCCTATGCGCTCTATCCGCACATGACCGTCTTCGAGAACATCGCCTTTCCGCTTCGCGTCGAAAAGATGGCGGAAGAGAAACTGAAGGCCAAGGTGGAGCAAGCGGCTCGCATTCTCCACCTCGACCAGCGCCTGCAGCAGAAGCCGGGCATGCTCTCGGGCGGCCAGCGCCAGCGCGTGGCCATCGGCCGGGCGATCGTGCGTGAGCCGAAGATCTTCCTGTTCGACGAGCCGCTCTCAAACCTCGATGCGGCGCTGCGCGCCGACATGCGCATCGAACTGGCGAAGCTGCATCGGCAATTGAAGGCGACGATGATCTACGTCACGCACGACCAGGTCGAAGCGATGACGATGGCGGACCGGATCGTCGTGCTCAATGCCGGTGAAATCGCCCAGACCGGCGCGCCGCTCGAGCTCTACCACAAGCCAGCCAACATCTTTGTCGCCGGCTTTATCGGCAATCCGAAGATGAACTTCCTGCCGGTGACCTGCAAAGGCGCAAGCGACGAAGGCGTGGTGGTCGACTACAAGGGCCAGACGGTCGTCGTTCCTGTTCGGCCGCATGGCGGCCTCGTCGGGCGGACATTGACGCTGGGTGTTCGGCCGGAACACATCCTGCTTGGCGCCGGTGACCTTACTCTGACCGTGACGCCGACCGTGATCGAACGTCTTGGCGCACACACCGTCGCCTATGCCGCCATCAGCGGCGAAGGCGAGAACTACTGCGCGATGCTGCCGGGCACGGTGGCGATCCGCCCGGAAGAGACGGTGCAGACGGGCATTCGTGCCGCCGATTGCCATCTCTTCGACGAGGCGGGGATAGCGCTCGAGCGTCGCGTGGAACTCACGGATATCGACATGGGGCTGTTAAACCCGGCTGCGGCCTGAGCAGACCGCCTACGCAATCGGCCGCCGTCCATGGCTTGGACGGCGGCCTTTTTCATAAGCAATGGCGTCGGTTGTTTTGGTGCCGCCTGACCGGCAGCTGCCGACCTCGGGGGCTCGGCCGGGTAAGTGCGCGGCGGCTCAGGCCGCGCCCTTCTTAAGGCCATGCGGGTCGGCAACCCTGGGCCAGATATTGGCCGATGCGCGCCGATAGGCGGTTCTCGCGGGATTGTTCGGGTAGGGCGTGCCGGCCGAACAATAGAGGATCTCGGCCGCGATCTTCGAGAACGAGGCGTAGAAGTGGTTGGTCGACTTGATGACCAGGATATGTTTCGTCCGCGGGTCGACGCCCATCACCGAGAAGAGGCTGGGATCGAAGCTTTGCGCCCGCGTCGAATTGAGAATAATGTCGATGCCGCGGTAGGAAATGAGTGCTGAATCGCCGAAAGGCGCGAAACTCTCGCCGAACCGCATCTCCGCATCGCGCACCAGCTTGATAACCTTGACGACACCGTCGACCGGGTTGCCGGTACCGGGTGCCGATTTGGCGCCGAAGCGCAACGGAATTTCCGCGCCTTCGCCGGCGGCCATGCAGATCTGGACAGCCATCGGGTCCCAGATCGTGCCGACGGCGGCGTTGGTTGCGCCGCGCGCCAGCAGTTCTTCGAGCAGGACTGTCGCGTCGCCCGCCGTACCTCCTCCTGGATTGTCCCAGACATCGGCAATCACGACCGGGCCCTTGGTAGCCGCGAGCGCCTGGGTGACGGCCTGCTTCTCGTCGATCTGCGGCATGATGAAGGTGCCGCGGTGCGAAAAGAGCTCGAGCCCCAGTTCCCGCGCCAGCGCTGCCCCCTTCTCAGGCTTGCCGTTCGTCACGGCCAGCACCTTCGTTCCCATTTCGGGGACGTCGCCGGCCATGAAACCGTGCACCACAGACAGCGACAGGATATCGGAATCGTCCGCCTCGATCCGCATCAGCTTGTCGACGAACGAGCGCATCGGCTCGCGCGACGTCGGGTAGACGTCGATCATGCGGCAGTCGAAGATGGACATGACAGGATTGACGCGGCCTTCCAGCGCGTCGATGGCGATGCGCCAGAGGTCCTCGGCGCGGTCGACGAAATCCGTGTGCGGGAATTCCTTGAAGTAGACGAAGAAGTTGGACGCCGAAGCACGCTTGCCCGTCAGGTGGCTGTGCGGATCGAGTTCGGCGCAGACCAGAACATCGGGGCCGACAATCTCGCGGATCCGGGTCAGAAGGTCGCCTTCGGGATCCTCGTAGCCATCGGCGACCATGGCGCCGTGAAGGCCCATGACGACGGCATCGACAGGCAGTGCTGCGCGCAACTGGCCGAGGATTTCGTCACGCAGACCTTCATAGGTCTGTCGGTTGACGAGCCCGGCCGGATCCGCCCAGGTGGCGGTGCCCTCGATCAGCGTCCAGCCCTTTTCCGCAGCTATGCGGCGACCGACCGTGATCGGCGCCGTACAGAGGGTCGGGGTTTCCGGATGCTCGCCCGGCGGCGCATAGAGCGATGCCTCGAAGGCCCGGCGGTCTATGCAGATAGGAGAGAACGTGTTGGTTTCCGTCGCAAGCGCCGCTGTGAAAATCCGCAATGCCGTTGCCTTTCAAGTCGTCGCCTGTTTAAGCCGCGCCCATCGGGTACGGCAGGTAACCGGTGAAGCCGGAAATCTTCCAGCGTCCTTCGTGCAGGCGGCAGTAGTAGAGGGTCTGCCATTGCATGACGTCGAAACTGCCGTCGGACTTCTTCAAGCCGCCATCGAACTTCTTGCGGACCAGGGCGAAATCGCCGTTGATTTCGATGTCCTCGAGCGTCGTGGTGGTGAAGATCGCCGTGCGCGTGTCCTCGGCAAAGGAAAGGCCCGCGAAGTCGTTCGCCTGTCGCAGCCATTCGTCGCGATAGGCTGCGAGCGACGGGAAGGTCAGGCGCCAGTTGTCGGGATTGGTCTCGCGGCGCCCGTCGATGCCGATGAATCCGTCTTCGACGAAATCGCCCGCAACCATCGACCAGTCGGCTGCCAGGAAGGCGTCGATGTCGCGCGGCACCAGCATCTCCCAGATGGCATGACGCGCAGCGTCGGAAGAGGGAAACGGATTGAGGAAGGGATCCCGCATGTTTTCGCCCTGGATTGAAATTCTTTTCATGAATGGTGTTTTTCGCTGGTCAAATTCGGCTTAATATGGTCACTTGTCAACGATCAAAGAAAATAATTTGCACGAAGGCACACATGACCATCAAGCGTTATGGCACCGAGCAAGTCGGTGCTGGCGGTAAGCCATTACCTTTTGCGCGCGCCGTCGAGGCAGACGGCTGGCTGCATGTTTCCGGGCAGGTCGCCATGGAAAAGGGCGAGATCATCGAAGGCGGAATCATCCCGCAGACGCACAAGACGATCGCCAATCTTCTGGCCATTCTGGAAGAGGCCGGATACGGTCCGGAGCACGTGGTGCGTTGTGGCGTCTGGCTCGACGACCCGCGCGATTTCTGGACTTTCAACAAGATCTATCAGGAATATTTCGGTGCGCATCCACCGGCTAGGGCCTGCGTCCAGTCGTCGATGATGGTCGATTGCAAGGTCGAGATCGACTGCATCGCCTACAAGCCGAAGGAAAGCTGAGAGACCTTAAGGACATCAGCTGCCGATGGATATTTTCGCGACACTTCAGGAAGAAAAGGGCCGGCTCTCGCAATCGGAGAACCGGATCGCCGATATTCTGCTGAACGACTTCGAGTTCGCGGTGAATGCGTCGATCATCGAGCTGGCTGGCAAGGCCGATGTCTCTCCGCCGACGGTCACGCGTTTCTGTCGCCGGCTCGGCTGCGAAAGTTTCTCCGATTTCAAGGTGCAACTGGCGCGCACCGCCTATATTGGCATGCGCTACCTGAAGCCGGAACCGAAGAGCCGCGAAACGGGCGATGTCGCCCAGGACATCATCACCAAGGCGCAGAACGCATTGTTCCTGCTGCATCGCTCGCTCGATCACGCGGCGATCGAGCAGGCCGTCGAGCGTATCGCCTCCGCCGACATGATCTATGCCTTCGGGTCGGGCGGCAACTCCTCGATGATCGCCAGCGAGCTGCAGAACCGGCTCTTCCGTTATGGCCTGCGCGTGACCGCCAGTTCCGACCACAGCATGCAGTTGATGATGGCGGCTGCCGCGCGTCCGAGCGATGTGCTGATCGGTTCGTCGTTCTCCGGCCGCAACGCTGAACTCGTGCGAGCCTTTACGCTGGCGCGCGAGCTCAAGGTTCCGACGATCGCGCTTACCCAGAGCAACAGCCCTGTCGCGGCCGCCGCAACGATCACTGTTCCGGTCGATCTGCCCGAGGGCAACAACATCTACCGTCCCACCTCCACCCGCGTCGCCTATCTGGCGCTGCTCGACATCCTCGCAAGCCTCGTCGCCTACCGGGTCCAGCCGCAGGCGACAGTTACACTTCGGCGCATCAAACAGCAGCTGGTGACCCACCGCGACGGTGACGACCGCCAGCTGATGGGAGACTGATGTGCCGCGAAAGGTTTTCGCATGACGCACTCTGTCGCCATCGTCACCGGTGCAGCCGGCGATATCGGCCGCGCCATCGCCCGGCGCCTCGGTGACGACCACGATGTCGTGCTGCTTGCCGATATCGACAGCGAGGCCGCGGACAAGGCGGCACTCGAGATTGGAGACAGCACACGCTTCGTACCGATTGCTTGCGATGTCACGGATGCGAAAAGTGTCGCCGAGCTTGCAGCAGCCGCTGCTGCGCGTGGGGTCGTGCGCACGCTGGTCAACAACGCTGGCGCTGCGCGCGCCGTAAGCCTGCATGAGACGACGCCGGAAATCTGGCGCGCTGACAATGCGCTGAACCTCGAAGCGGCGTTCCTGTGCTTTCGCGCCGTCGAAGACATGCTGAAGGAAAGCCGGGGCTCGGTGGTCAACATCGCCTCGGTCAACGGCATGAATGTCTTCGGGCATCCCGCCTACAGCGTCGCCAAGGCCGGCCTGCTGCATCTGACGCGACTGATCGCGGTGGAATACGGCAAATTCGGCATCCGCTCCAATGCCGTCGCTCCGGGCACGGTAAGGACGCAGGCATGGGAGGCGCGTGCCGCGGTCAACCCGCAAGTCTTCGAAGAGGCGCGCCGCTGGTATCCGCTTCAGCGCATCGTCAATCCCGACGACGTCGCCAATGCCGTCCATTTTCTCGCGGGCTCGATGGCTGCAGCCATCTCCGGCGTCTGCCTTCCGGTCGATTGCGGATTGACGGCCGGCCAGGCGGAACTGGCGCGCACTTTCTCGCAATCAAGCCACTACTGACCTTAAGACTTCTCGGAGGAAGATCATGGCGCCGGTTCACTATCGTCTCGAAGCGTCCTGGCAGCCCGACGGCGGCGCGTTCGGCCGGTTCACTTTCACGCTGTTCAATTTTTCGGATGCGCCGCTCTCGGGGTTCAGGCTTGCCTATACCTCGCTAACCCGCGTCATCGTGCCGGAAGCCTGCGACAACGCAATGTTCCTGCGTCGCAACGCCAACTTCCACGAATTCGCGCCGCCGGTGGGGTTGACGCTTGCCCCCGGCGAAAGCTGGGCGTTTACGGTGAGCGGCCTGCACCGCAATGCGAAGCATTGCACGGACGGTGCGAAATCGGCCTATCTGACGCTGGCAAGCGGCGCGCATGTCCCGGTTGCCGTCTCCGACCTGCTTCTCGAAAATGCGGTCAGCGAGCCGCCGCCCCGGCGCCTGCCCGAAGGCAAGCTCGACGTGCCGTTTTCGATCCAGCCATGGCCGGCGCAGGTCGATGTCGCGGCCGACGACGGTTTTCCCGTCGTCCTCTACCCGGCGGCCGGTACGGCGCCCGACGATATCGCGGCGATCGGCGGCGTGCTGGCGCTGTTTCACCGGCTGTTTTCTGATGGCCACGCACCCTTCAGCCTGGTTGCTACCTCCCAGGGGCGAGCGATCGTCTTTGCAAAGAATGCGGCACTGGCGCCTGAAGCCTACGAACTCGCCTTTTCGACGGGTGAGATCGGCCTTTCCTATGGCGGACCGGCTGGCCGGCAATATGCGCTGACGACGCTCGCGCAACTGCTGAATGGCGCCCGTACCCATCCGGACAAATTCCGCTTTCCGGCGCAGGGCAAGATCGGCGACGCGCCGCGCTACGGCTGGCGGGGCTGCCATCTCGACGTCTCCAGGCAATTCTACCCGACATCCGACGTCTCGCGCCTTATCGACATCCTCGCCTGGTTCAAGCTCAACATCTTCCATTGGCATCTGACGGATGACGAGGCCTGGCGGCTCGAGATCAAGGCCTATCCGACCTTGACGACGCTCGGCGTCCTGCGCGGGCCGGATGAGCCGCTGCTGCCGCAACTCGGCAACGGTGCGGCGCCGGTCGGCGGCTTCTACAGTCAGGACGAGGTGAGGGCCTTGGTCGCTCAAGGCGCAGCGCTACATGTGGAGATCGTGCCCGAGATCGATATTCCCGGCCACAGCACCGCGACCCTCGTTGCCCTGCCTGATCTGGCCGATGGGCAGGAGGCACCGGAGAGCTACCACTCTGTTCAGGGCTACCCGAACAACGCGCTCAATCCCGCAATCGATTTCACCTACGAATTCCTCGAAAAAGTCCTCGACGAAATCGTCGAACTATTCCCGAGCCAGTACATCCATATCGGTGGCGACGAGGTTGCCAACGGCTCGTGGCTTGCCTCGCCGCTGGCGAAGAAGCTGATGGAGAAAGAGGGGCTCTCCGGCACGTTTGCGCTGCAGTCTTTCTTCCTGGGCAAGGTCAAGCGGATGTTGACGGCGCGCGGGCGCAAGCTTGCGGGCTGGAACGAGGTTGCCCATGGCGGCGGAGTTTCGACCGAAGGCACGCTGCTGATGGCCTGGGAGCGGCCCGAGGTCGGTATCGAGCTGGCGCGCGAAGGCTATGACGTGATGATGACCCCCGGCCAGGCCTATTATCTCGACATGGCGCAGGCCGATGCCTGGCAGGAACCGGGCGCAAGCTGGGCCGGCACGGCAACGCCGGCGCATACCTATGGCTATGAGGCCGAGGGAGCGTTTCCCGAGGAGTTGAAGCCGCGCATGAAGGGCGTCCAGGCCTGCATCTGGTCGGAGCATTTCCTGTCGCGCGGCTATTTCAACCATCTCGTCTTCCCCAGGCTGTGTGCCATAGCCGAGGCCGCATGGACCCCGAAATCCGCCAAGGACTGGCAGCGCTTCGCGGCGATCGCCCCCTTGAGCCCCGAGCTGTGACAGGAGCTTTCATGCGCATTGCCGTCGGCGGTATCCACACGGAGTGCAGCACCTATTCGCCGGTGCTGATGGCAGCTGAGGATTTCCGTGTCCTGCGCGGCCCCGATCTGCTTCAGGCTGAATATTTCGATTTCCTTGACGCCGAAGGCATCGAGCATTTGCCGCTGCTGCACGCTCGGGCCGTGCCCGGCGGCCCGGTCTCGCGGCCGACCTATGATGCATTCAAGGCCGAGTTTATCGAGCGCCTGGAGCAGGCGCTGCCGATCGACGGGCTTTATCTTGCGATGCACGGCGCAATCAAAGTCGACGGCATGCAGGATGCCGAGGGCGACTGGATCGCGGCTGCAAGAGGTGTCGTTGGACCGGATTGCCCGATCGCTACCAGCTACGACCTGCATGGCAATGTCAGCCAGCGCATCATTGACCAGATCGACATCTTCGCCGGCTATCGCACGGCGCCGCACATCGACACGCGCGAAACGATGATCCGCGCCTGGACCATGCTCGTTTCATCGCTGCTTGGCGGCACCCGGCCAGGCGTCGCCTGGGCGAAGATCCCGGTCCTTTTGCCGGGAGAGTGCACGTCGACCGAGGATGAGCCGGCAAGGAGTCTCTACCTGCAGCTACCCGATGTCGATGGACGGCCGGGCGTTCTCGATGCCAACCTGATGGTCGGCTATGTCTGGGCCGACGAGCCGCGCGCCACGGCCTGCGCCGTGATTACCGCAACCGACCGGGCTGCAGCGACGCATGCGGCCGCCGACATCGCGGCAGGATATTGGGCGGAGCGCCGCAATTTCCGGTTTGGTCCGGTGACGGGCGGGCTCGACGCGATGCTCGATATCGCCGAGAAGGCGACGACATCGCCGATCATTCTCGCCGATTCCGGCGACAACCCGACCGGCGGCGGCGTTGGTGATCGCGCCGACGTGCTGAAGGCGCTGTTGGCGCGCGGCTGGCGCGGCGCGCTCATCGCCGGTATCGCCGATCGTCCGGCGGTCGATGCCTGCTTTGCAGCCGGCGTCGGCGAAACATTGATGCTGAAGATCGGCGGAAGCCTCGATCCGGCAAGCCCGGTTGCGGAGATGCTGGTCGACGTCGTGCGGCTTGATGATCCCGGTCAGCAAAAGGAGCGCCAGGCGGTGGTGCGCGCGGGCGCGATCGATGTCGTGCTTTCGGCGCGGCGTCGGCCCTATCACAACATCGAGGATTTTCGCCGGCTCGGCCTCGACCCGCAGTCGGTCCGGCTGCTGGTGGTCAAATCCGGTTATCTTTCACCGGAACTTGCGCCGATCGCCAATCCCAACCTGATGGCTTTGACCGACGGCGTCGTCAACCAGGACATTGCCGGTCTTGCCAGCCTCCACCGCCAGCGCCCGGTCTTTCCCTTCGATCAGGAATTCGAATACACGCCGGAGGTGAAATTCTCGGCGCGCTGGCCGAATCGGTGTAAGCCATCTCACGCAATAAATCGTCGGCGGGTGCCGCCGACGCCAAACTCCCCTCTTGACATCGCCTCCTTCGCGGACGTGCATCATCATGACATCAACGCTTCTCAGCGCCATGCGCAACCCGGCCATGCGGGTCAGCATGGTGGCAATCTTCCTGTTCGGCTTCGCAGGGGCAGCGACCTCGCCCTATCAGTCGGTCGTCGGCATCAACGAGCTGGGCCTCAGCGACGCCGTCTACTCGCTGCTGATCCTCCTCGCTTCGACCGTCAACGTCATTGTCAGTGTCTCGATCGGCATTCTGGCGGATCGGGTCGGTAATTACCGGCTACTGATGTCGACAGCGATCCTGTTCGGCGTCATCGGTTACGGCATCGTCTACGTGCTGCCGTACCAGACGAGCTTCGTCATCAGCGTCCTGGTGTTCATGCCGATCTACGGTGCGCTCTACACGCTGCTCTTTGCCAATGTGCGCAGCATCGCCCGCCGCATGAGCGGGCATGACGCGGCCTCGCTGACGACGGGCGCGCGCGCGGCGATATCGGTGTCCTGGGTTCTGGTGCCAGGGCTTGTGGGCTTCGCGCTGGCGGGCGGCGAAAGCATGCTGCCGGCCTATCTGCTCGCCTGCCTTGGTTGTCTTGCAAATCTGCTGATCGTCTATTTTCGATTGCCCAACGAAGGTGGGGCCGACGCATCGCTCGGCGGCCGGCTTTCCTACTGGACGTCGTTTCGCGAGATCCTGGCGCCGTGCATTTTCCTCAGGGTCATTGCCGTTGCGACCATCACGTCGACGCTGCACGTCAACGCCGCGGTGCTACCCTTGATCATGACCGACGAGATCGGCGGCAGCGTCACGGATATCGGCATCATCGTCGGTATCGTCGCCTTCCTCGAAGTCGTCTTCATCTTCGTCTGGGCGCGCATCCAGTCGAGCCTGGTTCCGTTCAAGGCGCTGGCGCTGGGGACGGCCATCTACATCGGCTACATGGTGCTGCTCGGCTTTTCGACGGCCACCTGGCAGATCTACGCCTTGACTTTGATCAGTGCTTTCGGCGCGGCAGCGTTGATCACCATCCCGATCAGCTATCTTCAGGAACTGATCGCGGATCGGCCGGGCCTCGGAAGCTCGCTGCTCGCAGTCAACCTGTTCTTAAGCGGCGGGCTTTGCGCTGGGCTTTTTGCTCTTGGCACGCGGATCAGCGACTATTCCGGAACGGCGCTGCTCGGCGGTGTCGGGGGATTTGCCGGCCTGGTGCTGCTGCTGGTGCTTGACGGAGATAGAAAGGGCGGCCGTATCGTCGGCCGCTGACCAGTTCACTCAAAGGGCTCGTCGACGTACTTGCACGTCACTGTCATCAGATTGTCTGCAAGGCATTTCTTCTTCTGATCGACGAGGATCATGATCCGCGAGATGAAGCGCGAGAAATCGGCTTTGCTGGAGCTGAAGGTGGTGATCCCGAATGCGTGCGCCTGGGCCTGCGCCACACAGGTCGCCAGCTCCAGATCGGGCACATCGCTGTTGGCGACGACGACGGCCCTGTCGAACCGTCCATCTGCGGTGTAGTTCACCGCAGAAGCACAATTTCCGGCGCCGGTTGCGGCGGTATCGTTCAGCAGCCTCGTGTAGTAGGGGTCGAAATTGAAACTATCAATTTTTCCGTGGTCGATCTGACCACTACGGATCGCGCCGTCTCGGAAAATGACCCCAATCGTGTTCTGGCCGAGGCCCGGTTGCGTCCTGACTTCAATTCCAGCGGCAAGGGCGAGCATCTGAACTGTTGACAGGACCACATCCCGCTTCTTGGTTTCGCCCTGGCTCATTCCCACGCCGAGATATTCGGGCAAGGCCGTGAACTGCCGCTCACCGTTGCGAACAGGGCCGAGGAAACTTGTGTTTTGCGCTTGCGATGGCGAAGCGACAAGGACGCTCGCGAGTAGCCCTGCGGTAAGGGCGAAGTGCCTAATAGTTCTTCTCTTGCTTTCACCCTCAGACATAAATTTTCTCATGAAAAATCAGCGTTAGCGTCCGAAGAAAAGAGAACTCCGCAATGCGTCAACGGCAATGCGACATTTTCTCTTCCTGTGTCGTATTGCCACTAACAGTTGCTGGTTTTCAAGGCAAGGAAGACCGTCGACATCCACCTTCGCGCATGTCCGTTCAAAAGCGATTGGGGCGCCTTTCGGCGCCCCAATGAAAATCTCAGTTGCCGAGGATTCCCGGCAGCCGCAGGCCCTTGTCCTTGGCGCAGTCCACGGCGATGTCATAGCCCGCATCCGCATGGCGCATGACGCCGGTGGCCGGGTCGTTCCAGAGCACGCGCTCCAGGCGCTTTGCGGCATCATCAGAGCCATCGGCGCAGATGACGACGCCCGAATGCTGAGAGAAACCCATGCCGACGCCGCCGCCATGGTGCAGCGACACCCAGGTGGCGCCTGAGGCGGTGTTGAGCAGCGCGTTCAAGAGCGGCCAGTCCGAGACGGCGTCCGAACCGTCCTTCATTGCTTCGGTCTCGCGGTTCGGTGATGCCACCGAGCCGGAATCCAGATGGTCGCGGCCGATGACGACGGGTGCCTTGAGTTCGCCGTTGCGGACCATCTCGTTGAAGGCGAGGCCGAGGCGATGGCGATCGCCGAGACCGACCCAGCAGATGCGCGCCGGCACGCCCTGGAACGAGATGCGCTCGCGTGCCATGTCGAGCCAGTTGTGCAAGTGGGTGTTGCCCGGGGTCAGTTCCTTGACCTTGGCATCCGTCTTGTAGATGTCTTCCGGATCACCCGAAAGCGCCGCCCAGCGGAACGGACCGATGCCGCGGCAGAAGAGTGGTCGAATATAGGCCGGCACGAAGCCAGGGAAGGCGAAGGCGTTTTCGAGGCCTTCTTCCTTGGCGACCTGACGGATGTTGTTGCCATAGTCGAAGGTCGGGATGCCCATGTCCTGGAAGGCGATCATCGCTTCGACATGCTCGCGCATCGAGGCGCGCGCGGCCTTCTCGACGGCCTTCGGGTCGCTTTCGCGTCTGGCCTTCCACTCGGCCATGGTCCAGCCCTTCGGCAGGTAGCCGTTGACAGGATCATGCGCCGAGGTCTGGTCGGTGACCATGTCCGGACGGATGCCGCGGCGGACCATTTCCGGCAGGATTTCGGCAGTGTTGCCGAGCAGGCCGACGGACTTGGCTTCGCCGTTCTTCGTCCAGCGGGCGATGATCTCCATCGCCTCGTCCAGCGTCTCGGCCTTTTCGTCGAGGTAGCGAGTGCGCAGGCGGAAATCGATCGAGTCCGGGTTGCATTCGACGGCAAGGCACGAGGCGCCTGCCATGACGGCCGCCAGCGGCTGCGCACCGCCCATGCCGCCGAGGCCGCCGGTCAGCACCCACTTTCCCTTCAGGTTGCCGCCATAATGCTGGCGGCCGGCCTCGACGAACGTCTCGTAGGTACCCTGGACGATGCCCTGCGTGCCGATATAGATCCACGAGCCGGCGGTCATCTGGCCGTACATGGCGAGACCCTTCTTATCCAGCTCGTTAAAGTGATCCCACGTTGCCCAGTGCGGCACCAGGTTGGAGTTGGCGATGAGAACGCGCGGCGCATCCTTGTGGGTGCGAAAGACGCCAACCGGCTTGCCGGACTGCACCAGCAGCGTTTCGTCTTCGTTGAGGTCCTTCAGCGTCTCGACGATCTTGTCGAAATCCGCCCAGGTGCGGGCGGCGCGGCCGATGCCGCCATAGACCACCAGTTCGTGCGGGTTTTCCGCGACGTTCGGATCGAGGTTGTTCATCAGCATGCGCAGCGGCGCTTCGGTCATCCAGCTCTTGGCATTGAGCGTGGTGCCCTGCGGGGCGCGCACGTCGCGAATGTTGTGGCGCGGATTGTTCATGTTCATGCCTCGCTCCCTGTCAGCGTTTTAAGGTCGAATGCGGTGGTCTCGATGCGTTGAAGAATGGCCCGAAGCGGTACACGCAGGCGTTCTGCCTTGCTGGCGTCAAGGCTAAAAGGTGGCTCTTCGGCAGCAAGGTGGGTCGATTGTGCCAGTTCCATCTGGATGGCGTGCACACCGGTTTCCGGCCGCCCGTAATGGCGTGTCGTCCAGCCGCCCTTGAAGCGGCCGTTGAGAATGCTGGTGTAACCCTCTGCCGAAGCGGCAATATCGACGGCGGCCTTTTCGATTTCGGGCGCGCAGGTGCGGCCCATATCCGTGCCGATGTTCAGGTCCGGCAGCTTGCCTTCGAACAGGAACGGGATATGCGAGCGGATCGAATGGCAATCATAGACGATGGCGATGCCGTGGATCGCCTTCACCCTGTTGATCTCGGCCAGAAATGCGGCGTGATAGGGCGCGTGGAACTGGCGCAACCGCTCGGCAGTGTCGGCCTCCGTCGGCGCCTCGCCATCCTTCCAGATCGGCAAACCGTCGAAATCGGTTTCAGGGATCAGGCCGGTGGTGTTCTGCCCGGGATAGAGGCTGACGTTCTCCGGGTCGCGATTGGCGTCGATGACATAGCGGTGGAAGGTGGCGCGCACGACGGTAACGTCAGGCAACAGGCCTTCGTAGAGCTTGTGGATGTGCCAGTCGGTATCGGCCAGCAGGCGGCCGATGTCGTTGAGCCGATCCCAGATCGCTGCCGGCACGTCCGTGCCGGTGTGCGGAAAGCCGAGGATGACCGGCGAGGTGCCCCGGCGGACTTCGAAGACGCTCATCTCAGGCTCCGAGTTTGGGCAGAATGCCGGCGGAAATTGCGGCGTTCAGCGTGCCGGAGGCCACCAGTTCGCCGGCGGCCTGCAGGTCGTCCGCTAGGTAGCGGTCTTCCTCGATCGTGGCGGAGACGGCGCGCAGGGATGCCGCCGCCTTCTGCAACTCGGGGCTTGTGGCCAGCGGCGCGCGGAATTCGACGCCCTGCACGGCGGTCAGCGCCTCGATGCCGATGATCGAGAACAGATTGTCGGTCATCTGCAGCAGGCGGCGGGCGCCGTGGCAGGCCATCGATACGTGATCTTCCTGATTGGCCGAGGTCGGCGTCGAGTCGACTGAGGCCGGGTGCGACAGCTGCTTGTTTTCCGACATCAGCGCGGCCGACGTCACTTCCGCGATCATCAGGCCGGAGTTGAGGCCGGGCTTCTTGGCGAGGAAGGCGGGCAGGCCATAGGACAGAGCCGGGTCGACAAGAAGGGCGATGCGCCGCTGCGAGATCGCGCCGATCTCGCAGACCGCAAGGGCGATCTGGTCGGCGGCAAAGGCGACCGGCTCCGCATGGAAGTTGCCGCCGGAGACGACGGAGTTGTCGGAAAGCACCAGCGGGTTGTCGGTGACCGCATTGGCCTCGATTTCGAGGACACGCGCAACCGAGCGCAACAGGTCGAGGCAGGCGCCGTCGACCTGCGGCTGGCAGCGGATGCAATAGGGATCCTGCACCCGTTCGTCGCCCTCGATGTGGCTCTCGCGAATGGCCGAGCCGGAAAGAAGCGCGCGAAGAGCGGCCGCCGTATCGATCTGGCCCTGATGGCCGCGCAGCGTGTGGATGTCTGGATGGAAGGGGGCGGAGGAGCCCATGGCCGCATCGGTCGACATCGCGCCGGTAATGAGTGCCGCCTGGGCGGCACGGTGGGCACGGAAGAGGCCGGCGAGCGCCAGTGCGGTGGAGGTCTGCGTGCCGTTGATCAACGCCAGGCCTTCCTTGGCCGCCAGCACGACCGGGGTCAGCCCGGCCTTGGCGAGTGCCTCGGCGCCGGACATCCGTGCGCCTGCGAAGAATGCCTCGCCGTGTCCCATCATGACGGCCGCCATGTGTGCGAGCGGCGCGAGGTCGCCGGATGCGCCCACCGAGCCCTTTTCCGGGATGACCGGGATGACGCCCTTGTCGAGCATCGCCTCAATCAGGCGAACGAGTTCGAGCCGCACGCCGGAGGCGCCGCGGCCGAGAGAGACGAGCTTCAGCGACAGGATCAGACGGACGATGTTTTCGGCGAGCGGCAGTCCGACGCCGCAGCAATGCGACAGGATCAGGTTGCGCTGCAGAGTGGCGACATCGGCGCTGTCGATCTTGATCGAGGCCAGTTTGCCGAAGCCGGTGTTGATGCCGTAGACAGGCGCGTTGCCGGCGACGATCTCGGCGATACGCTTTGCCGCCTTCTCGATGCCGGCATCGAAGGAGGGATCGAGGCGGGCCGGCTCACCGGTCCAGTAGATGGTCTCCAGATCCTGAAGCGGAACAGAGCCCGGATGCAGCGTGATGGTCATGGACCGGTCCTTTCGCCCCTGAAGATGCGGGAATGAAGTGGGTTGAAGCCGATGCGGTAGACGAGTTCGGCCGGGTCTTCGATGTTCCAGAGTGCCAGATCGGCGGACTTGCCGATTTCGATCGTGCCGGTCTCTGCGAGCAGCCCGAGCGCGCGTGCTGCCTCGCGGGTGACGCCGCCAAGGCATTCGGCAACCGTCAGCCGGAAGAAGGTCGCCGACATGTTCATGGTGAGGAGCAGCGACGTCAGCGGCGAGGTGCCGGGATTGCAGTCGGTCGCGATCGCAACATGTGCGCCGGCGGCGCGCAGCGCCTCGACCGGCGGCAACTGCTTTTCGCGAAGCGCGTAGAAGGCGCCCGGCAGTAGCACTGCAACGGTGCCCGATCTTGCCAAGGCGTCCGCGCCCTCGGCATCCAGATATTCGAGATGGTCGGCGGACAACGCGCCATAGGCGGCGGCGAGCTTGGCGCCACCGAGATTGGAAAGCTGTTCAGCGTGAAGCTTCAATGGAAGCCCGAGTGCCTTGGCGCGATCGAAGACGCGGGCGATCTCGGCGGTCGAAAAGGCGATGCCCTCGCAGAATCCGTCGACGGCATCGACCAGCCCCTCGGCGTGAGCGGCATCAAGACCCGGGAGCACAACCTCTGAAATGTAGTCGTCGTTGCGGCCCTTGTAGTCGGCGGGGGTGGCGTGGGCTGCCAGATAGCTGGTGACGATGCGGACGGCACGCTTTTCGCCGAGCTTGCGCGCGGAACGCAGCATGTTGAGTTCGGCCTCGATATTGAGGCCGTAGCCGGATTTGATTTCGACGGTCGAAACGCCTTCGGCAAGCAGGGTGTCAAGCCGAGGCAGCGCGCTTTCGACCAGCGCATCGACCGTAAGGGCATTGGTTGCCTTGACCGAGGAGACGATGCCGCCGCCGGCGCGGGCGATTTCCTCGTAGGATGCGCCTTCAAGCCGCATCTGGAATTCGCGGGCGCGGTTGCCACCATGGACGATGTGCGTGTGGCAGTCGATGAAGGCTGGCGTCATCACCCGTCCCCCGCAATCGGTGCCTTCCAGCGTGCGGGCGAGATCGGAGGGAAGGTCGCTTTCGGCGCCGGCAAAGGCGATGCGGCCATCGACGACGGCGACTGCCGCCTTTTCGACCAGGCCGAGATTGTCCTCACCGGCGCGCAGGGTCACCAGGCGCAGGTTGCGCCAGATGCCGGACGCCGTTGCGGTGGTCGAAAATTGACTCATCAGCCGATCCCCCTCTCGTTGATTTAATGTATATACATAATAATGGCCGCCACAAGAGGAAAATTGGCGCAAAGCCGGAAAAGGGAAGGGGCGGCGCGGCGTGTCGTGGCCTATTGTGTTGCCGCGGACGCAAAAACCCCGGAGCGGGCGCTCCGGGGTCTCTGGTAAATGCCATTTGAGAAGCGAGGCCGTCAGGCCGGAGAGCGAACCGTCATGCGCGATTGCTCCACGAGATCGACGAAGTGACGACCGGCAATTTCCAGGCGGCCGCTGTTGTCGATAACCGTGACGTCGGCGCCCGATGTCACGTCCGGCACCTGTCGCGAAAGCCGCCGCAAGACATCCTCTTCGCTTTCGCGACCCCGCTCGGCGAGACGCCTGGCGAGAACGGAAGGCTCGGCCGTGATCACCGCGACGGCGATGGCGCCGAAGGCGGCGCGAAAGGCCGGAAGCGCGCCGCGACTGCCGTTGACGATGGCGGTGGCGCCACTATCGACGTTGCGGCGAACCTCCTCGGGAATGCCGTATTTCAGCCCATGCGCGTCCCAGGAGACGGCGAAGGCGCCCGCCTGTTCCATCTCGACGAACTCGGCGACGGAAACGCTCTCATGCACCTCGCTGCCCGCATCCGACGGCCGGGTGATCACCCGGCGAATGAAGTGGATGTCGGCGCAATCGGAAAAATGCCGGGCGGCATAGCCCATGACGCTGTCCTTGCCGGCCCCGCTCGGGCCGACGACAACGACAAGGGCGCCGCGCCTGCGTTCGAGCGCGCTCATGCGACACGCCGACCTTCACGCCAGACCGAACGCACCACCGGAATGCCTTCCACCCGGTGGACCCGCGAGACGTCTGCGCGCAAGCCGACGGCGATGCGGCCGCGATCGTCAAGCCCGACTGTGCGGGCGGGCGTGGCGCTGACCATGGCGATCGCCTTCGGCAGATCGATGGCTTCCAGCTCGTCGGCCAGCACGAATGGCGCGTGGATCAGGCTGAAGGGCACGTAGTCCGACGAAAGCACGTCGAGCACGCCCCGATCGGCAAGGTCGCGCGCGGCGATGTTGCCCGAATGCGACTTGCCGCGCACGATGTTCGGCGCGCCCATCAGCACGCTGAGGCCGGCGCGATGGGAGGCTTCCGCCGCTTCGAAACTGGTCGGGAACTCGGCAAGCTTGATGCCGTAGCCGATCGATTCGTCGACATGGGCGATCGTTGCATCGTCATGGCTTGCAATGGTGATGCCGCGCTCGGCGCAGGCCTTGGCAAGCGCATCACGGTGTGGCCCGGCAAACTTCGCCGACAGCGCCTGCTGGCGCGCGACGAATTTATCGAACTCGGCATCCGACAGGCCGCGCTTGGATTTGTAGTAGAGCGTGTACTGGTCCATCGTCTGGAACTGGCGCTGGCCGGGCGCGTGGTCCATCAGCGAGACGAGCTTGACCTGCGGGTCGTTCTGGAAGTCCTCGTAGTGGTCGAGCACGTCGGAGGTCGACACCTCACAGCGCAGGTGGATAAGGTGGTCTGCACGCAGGCGACCTTCCTGCTGAGCCTGGGCCAACGCATCAGCCATGCTGCGCATCTCGCCCTTCTGGAAACCACCGTCTTCGTCGGAGCCGAGGCGCAGGCAGTCGAAAACCGTGGTGATGCCCGACGTCACGACCTGCGCGTCATGCGCCTGGATCGCGGCGATCTTCAGCCAGCGAACGCCAGGTCGCGGCGAATAGTGTGCCTCGAGATGGTCGGTGTGCAACTCGACGAGGCCCGGTAGCAGATAGTCGCCTTCGAAGTCTTCGCCTGTGGCTACGGTGCCCTTGGAGATATCGGCGATCTTGCCGTCGCGGATCAGCACCGTGCCATCGAGAATACTGTCTTCGAGGACGATGCGGGCGTTGGTCAGAACCTGTTCTTTGCTCATCTCATGCGATCTTTCGTTGTGTCGCGCTGCCCAGAGGCAGCAGGGAATGGACCAGGAACGGTGCGCCACGCTGCGGCTCGACGAAGAGCGCAACTGACGCAACGTGAAGCGGCTTGCCGATATGGTCGGCAAAGGTGCTTTCGAGCACGGCCCGCATGGTGGTTGTTGTTTCAGCCGGGACCTGTCCGGTCAGAGTCAGATGGAACTGGAATTCTTCGAAAACATAGGGATAGCCAAATTCCTTCAGGTATCGTCTCTGACGCTCCGGCAGTTTGTCGGGATTGCGTCGTGCGAGATCAGCATCCGAAAGCGGTGCCCGGAACGGTTCGAAGGATCGCACCGCCTGTGCTGCCAGATTCTGCAGTGGCTGGCAGTGGCTTGCGGAGACAAGCGCGAAGAACGGGCCGAGCTGATGCAACGTCAGTTCCGGGATCTCGAAGGGATCGAGATTTGCTGCGAAGTCTTCGAAGGCGGCGACAAGCTCGGCTTCGCTGCGGCCGTCGGCAAGCGGGAATGGCGCCTTCAGGGTACCGTGAAAGCCGTAGCGTCGCGGATCGGCGGTCAGTGTTTGTCGGGTATCGGCATCAAGTCCGGAATGTGCCGGAAGTTCATAGGTCTCGCCGGTAAAGGCGTCGCGGCCGAGCCAACGGGCCGCCGTCTGCGACAGCCGGTCGTTCGCCGGCGGCGCGAAGTAGATTGCATAACGCACGGTCTTCACTTTCTGTATCGACCGGCCCGCCGGGACGGCGGGTCGATTGTTCGCGGGACGCGATGCGCAGCTAGCCGATTTCCATGACAACATCATGATGGCGGGGCTGCAAAACGCTTATCTCGTCAATGCGCTTTCTGTCCGATCAGCCGCGAGCGCAAGGCGTTCGAGATGCTGTCGAAAATAAACACAACCAGCAAGATCAGAAGCACCATATAGGCGACATTTTCCCAGTCGGAGTTGGTACGCATCGCCTCCCAGAGTTTCAGGCCAATGCCCCCGGCGCCGACAGCGCCGATGATCGTCGCGGAACGCGTGTTCGATTCCCAGAAATAGAGCGCCTGGCTGGCAAAGACTGGCAGGACCTGCGGCAGCACCCCGAAGCGCTGGACGGCAAGCGGCGCGGCGCCGACGGATTTCACGCCTTCGCGCTGCTTGTCGTCGATGTTCTCCAGCGCCTCGGCGTAGAGCTTGCCGAGCGTACCGGTGTCGGTGAAGAAGATCGCGGACATGCCGGCGAGCGGTCCCGGGCCGAATGCGCGGGTGAAGAACAGGGCCCAGATGAACATATCGACGGATCGCAGGAAGTCGAAGAAGCGCTTGACGACCTGGTTGGTCAGAAAATTCGGGGTGATGTTGCGCGCCGCCAGGAAGCAGAGCGGGAAGGCGACCAGCGAAGCGAACAACGTGCCGACGAAGGCCATGACCACTGTCTGCAGCAGCTTGGTCCAGACGTCGAGATGCTGCCATTCGGCGTTGTAGAGAATATTGTTCCAGGCGAGTGACAGGTTCGACCGCGCCGGCTCGATGCGCTCGCCGCTGGTGACCAGCGAAAGCACCTCGGCATAGCTCTTGCCGAAGTAGGGCGAGTTGGTGTCGAACAGGAAATTGGCCCAGCCGAAGAAGCGGTTACGCACCGAAACGTCGTCTCCTTCGACCTCTGCCCAGCCGGCGGCGCCGAAGGCGAGCGTGATCTTTTCACCCGGTCGCTTTTGCGTTGCCCAGGCAGGAAGGGTGCCTTGCGGCGTGACCGTGTCCTGGCCATCGACCGCCATGGTCAATGTCTCGCCGCCATGGGTCGCCGTGACCAGGCCATCTGCGACTTCGATCTTCGTCGAGCGGTTCAAGGTGACGACCGCGCGCGTGATGACCTCTTGCGTCTGCGTTTCGGTCCGGCCTTGCGCAGTGCCGGCATCGGCACCGCCGAGCGCCGATCCTGGAGTCATGAAGCTGAACGACGAGCTTGCCTTCGGTTTGACCGCCTGTCCGGTGGCCGCCGGGATCTCGACGGTACGTGTCACCGTTTCCTTGTCGAGCTCGACCCAGGACGGATTGGGGTTCGGCCCGAGCGGCGAGTTGCGCTGGTAGTCGATCGTCATCGTCCTGTCGCGGGCGATCTTGAGCTCGGGGCGAACCTCATAGGAGACCCAGTCGGCAAGGTATGTTCCGGCGATACCCCAATTGGCGTTACCAAGAACATGCCCGATCGAGAAGAACCACCAGCTGAAGACGAGGTAGACGACGAGCCCGGCGCTGATGAGGATGGTGCGCAGGCGCTTGTTGGAGGAGCCCTGCAACAGGTTTGGATGGCGCGAGGCGATCGCATCCATTTCAAGAGGGCTTAGTCTGGTTGCGGAGGTCATGTTTGCGCACCTATTGGGCAAGCTGGAAGGCCTGGTCGCCGACGAGGCGACGGCGCAGCCATGCGGAGAACTGGTCGACGGCGAAGATCGTCGCAAAAAGCAGGATGACGATCGCCAGCGTCTTTGCCTGGTGGCCCTGGCCGATCGACAGGCGCAGCAATTCGCCGATGCCGCCGCCGCCGACTGCGCCGATAATGGTGGAAGCGCGCACATTGATCTCGAGGCGCAGCAGGAAATAGCTGGCGAAGTTGGGCAGAACCTGCGGCACCATGCCGAACCAGACCCGTTCGATCCAGTTGCCGCCGGCAGCGCGCAACCCCTCGTCCGGCTTCATGTCGGCATTCTCGACCACTTCGAAGAACAGCTTGCCAAGTGCGCCGATGGTGTGGATCGACACGGCGGCAATGGCCGGGATCGGGCCGAGCGAGAGGATTGCCAGGAAGAAGCCGGCGATGACCACTTCGGGAAAGGCGCGCAGGATTTCCATCAGCCTGCGGATCAAGCCGCGAACCCATGGGTTGGGCATCAGGTTGCGGGCGGCGAGGAAGCAGAAGATGAAGCCGAAGAATGTGCCGATGACGGTGGAGAAGATCGCGATGTTCACGGTCTCCAGCATCTTGTGCACATATTCGGGAATGTAGAAGCTCTCGGTCAGATAGAGCCGACCTTCGGGGTAATTGTACTTGAAGCTGCCGTCGTCATAGGGGGAGGGCAGGTCGAACATGGCGCGGAAGATTTCCAGCCCGTCGCGCGGTGCGAGATCCCCGACGAAGTCGAAGAAATGCGGCAGGCGGTCGAAAAACTTGCCGGCATTGGAATCGTTGGCAAACCAGAGCGAGCCGGAAAGGGCGAGCGCGAGAACGGCCAAGCCGAGGAACGAGTAGAGCCGTCGGCGGGAATTCAGCTCCTGCCAGTGACGCTCCACAAGCGCGCCGTTGTCACTCAGATGCTTTGGAAGCATGGAAGTTGCCATGAATGTTCCGGCAATGCCGGCCTCTGTCGACAGGCGCGACGAGCGCCCTAGCAAAATGACGAACGCTGGCCGTTTTGCGGCCAGCGTCCTTGATTGGTCGAGCGATCAACCGCCGATCGTCGCCTTGCGGGCGTCGATGATCGGCTTGTAGAAGTCGGCGTTGACTTCGGTGAAGCCGGTGAAGTCGCCGCCCTGGATGGCGGAGAAGCAGGCGGCATCGGTCTTCGGCAGGTCGAGCATGAACTGCTTGAACTTCGCCTTCATGTCGTCGTTCATGGTGGAGCGCACAACGATCGGGCCGTTCGGGATCAGCGGCGACTTCCAGAGTTCGACCAGGTCGTTCATGTCGAGGATGCCCTTGTCGACCATCTTCTTCAGGTTGCCCGAGGTGTAGCCGTCCTTGAATTCGCCGACGCCCGAGCCAAAGGTCGTGCCGGCATCGAAGGTGCCCTTGACGACTTCGAGCACGAGGTTTTCGTGGCCGCCGCCGAAGCCGGTCTCACCGAAGAATTCCTTGACCGGGGCGCCGATCGCTTCCGGCAGGGTGACGAGCGGGACGAGGTAGCCCGAGGTCGAGTCCGGATCGGCGAAGCCGAGCTTCTTGCCCTTCAGGTCTTCGATCTTGGTGATGCCGGAATCCTTGCGGGCGACCATGATCGAGTGGTAGCCGGTCGATCCGTCTGTCTGGACAGTTGTCAGGATCGGCTCGACGGCGTCGGCCTTGGCGAGGTAGATCTTGGCGAAGCCGGAAGCGCCGAGTTCGGCGTAGTCGAGCGTGCCGCCGAGCAGGCCCTGGATGACGCCGTCATAGTCGGCGGCCGGGAACAGCGAGACCTTTTCGACGCCGATGGCGGCCGGCAGCTTGTCGACGATGCACTGGAAGTTGCGCAGACGGTCGGCTTCGTTTTCACCGCCGATGATGCCGACGCGGAATTCCTTGAGGTCTTCGGCCTGAGCGTGACCGAGGAGGGCGAGCAGGGCGACAGTGCCCAGAAGAGCTTTCTTCAGCATAAGGTTCTCCCGTTCTCCGGCTGTGCCGGATGATTTTCGGTTTCAAAGAGGTGCCCTTGACGTGGGCCTTCGATCCTGGCGGGCGTCAGATGCCGGCCAGCGCCAGCGGCTTGAGGCCGGCAGATGCCGTTTGTTCCTGCGGGATCGCCGCGGGAATGTTGATGCTTGTCGATGTCATCGATTCCTCGATGCCCGTGTCGGCGCCATAGATTTCGGCGACGGCTGCTGCGGTCAGGTCTTTCGGCTGGCCGTCGAAGACGACGCGGCCATGGGCCATGCCGATGATGCGTTCGCAGTAGTTGCGGGCGGTATCGAGCGTGTGGAGGTTGGTGATCACGGTGATGCCGTCGCGCTCGTTGATGTCGCGCAGTGCATCCATGACGATCTTGGCGTTGAGCGGGTCGAGCGAGGCGATAGGCTCGTCAGCGAGCAGTACCTTCGGTTGCTGCATCAGGGCGCGGGCGATTGCCACGCGCTGCTGCTGGCCACCGGAAAGCGTGCCGGCCGCCTGCAGCGCCGTCTGCTCGATGCCGAGGCGCTCCAGCGCGCCGATCGCCATGATGCGCTCTTCGCGGGTAAACATGTTGAGGATGCTCAGCACGGTCGAGCGGTGGTTGAGACGGCCGAGCAGCACATTGGTGAGCACGTCGAGGCGCGGCACCAGGTTGAACTGCTGGAAGATCATGGCGCAGTCGCGCTGCCAATGGCGAAGGGCAGCACCTCTCAGCGACGACACTTCCGTGCCGGCGAACTCGATCGAGCCGGAGGACAGATCGACAAGGCGGTTGATCATGCGCAGCAACGTCGACTTGCCGGCGCCAGAGCGGCCGATCACCCCGACCATCTGGCCCTGGGGGATGTCGAATGTAACCGAGCTCACGGCTGTCTTCTTGCCGAACTGGCGGGTTACGTTCTTCAACTGAAACATTTCTAGCAGGTCCTCTTTCGCGGAGACCGGTCATCGGTATGACACCTGCCATATCGGCGCTTCATGAAAGCGAAATGTCAGTTTGTTGTAAGTTCTGTTACAGTTCACAGCCGGACCGGCTGGGTTAATCAAATGTGAACGGCGGCCCCGCGTAGAATGCCATCTACGAGGGGGGGCAGCGCGTGAAAGTCGGGGATGGCCTGGTCGCTCTGACCCAAAGCGAGCATATGCCTTGCGCAACGACCGGCGTGCACGACGCTTGATCGGTCATTCCTTTTTTGTGGCAATGCCGTCGATCAGAAAGTCGAGGCCTTTGCGAAAGGTGCCGTCCCAGTCGCTGTCGAGCAGCAGCCGGGAGCGTTCGATCGTCGGGTAGCGTTCGCTGAGACCCGTCACGCGCTGCTGCGCAGCGGTCCTGTCGTCGTCCGTACGGTCGAAATTCGCCCGCGTGATGGTCGCGCCGATCACGTAATTCCAGAGCGACCAGATCGCAGCGTTCAAGTCTGCATCGGCGACGCCGGCTCTCGATAACGTTGAACTCAGCAATTCCAGACGGCCAAGGATATTCGGGCCGAGGGCCCGGCGCGGCAACAACGATGCTGACCAGGGATGGCGCAACATGCAGACGCGCCAGTCTTCGAGCAGGCGAACGACGTCCTCTCGCCAGTCCAGCGTGTCAGCCACTTGCGGTGACGCGGGATATTGAAGCGCCGAGTCGAGCGCCAGATCAAAGACCTTCTCTTTGTTCTCGACGTGCCAATAAAGGCTCATCGCGCCTGCGCCCAGGCGATCGGCCAGCCGCCGCATGGTCAACCCGTCGACCCCTTCGGCATCCAGCAGATCGACCGCAGTCGCTACGATACGCGGTAGAGACAGCGGCGGTTCGCCGTTCCGCTCCTGTGCAGACTGCAGTGGGGCACGCGCCCGTCGGGGCCTTTTGTTCTCAGTGCCGCTGGGTTTCTCCGCCATCCGTCTTCCTTGCCGACCAGAACGTCGATTTACCCCGACAATGCGAGGGATGTCGACTCCGAACAGTTGACTCGTACGTCGTACGATGTCATCAAATAGTACGGTGTACGAGTCACCATGGCGACGATGTTCGAGGTTCAAGACTACTGGCCGGGAGCGTAGGCCGCTCGCTGTTCCCGGAGCCGAGGGAAGATGATGTTACGCGCAATCAAACATGTGCTTATCGGAGGGATATTGATCATGACAACGGGAATGGCCGCTCATGCGACGGCAAACGAGAACGATCTCAAGCTGACCATCGTCAACCCGCAAAACCTCTACGATCCGACGACGAACGGCTACAGCACGGCCGTGATTGTGCCGCGCGGCGCCAGGCTGGCCTATATCTCCGGGCAGGGTGGGCAGGACAGCATTGGAGCCCTGTCGCCCGATTTCGCTGTCCAGGTGAAGCAGGCCTATGCCAATCTGGGTGCCGCCCTGGACGCCGTCGGTGCACGGCGGGATCAGGTCGCCAAACTCACGGTCTTCGTTGTCGATCATGACATGTCAAAGCTTGGGGTTCTGACGTCGGCGGTCATGGACATGTTTGGCGGCACGTTGCCGGCGCAGACATTGATCCCGGTGCCGAAGCTCGCGGTCGACGGCATGTTGTTTGAGGTTGAGGCGGTCGCGATGATCGATTGACGAAGTCGCATCGCGGGTGCGGTCCTTCAGGCCGGTCCTGCCGGCCTGTCGGGGAATGTGGCGAGCCCGTTATGCATTGGCGCCGCTGCTTTCGCCGCGATTTCAGTTGGGCGGTGGGAACATCGGGCGCAATCGGCCGGATCTCGTAGATTGTCGTCGGGTCGCGCGCTTCCTTGATCGCAGGCGCACCCAATTCTGTCCGTCTGGCCGCGGCACGGGCCGCGAGCCAACTAGGCTTCCAAACGCACCGGGCTGAACTTCGATGGATCGAGGCCGGCCGCTTCGAAGCCATGCGGTGTCGCTGTCCCGACGATGAGGCTGGCAGCCAGTGCGCCGAGTGCTGGCGAGGTCAGGATGCCGTAGCCGCCCTGGCCGGCGAGCCAGAAGAAGTCCGGCCGCTCGCGGGCAAAACCGATGACCGGCAGCCTGTCGGGCGCAAAGCTGCGCATGCCGGCCCAACTCTTGAAGACACGGCGCACCGGTACAGTCGTTGCCTCTTCGACATAGTGGGCGGCCCAGGCGACGTCGATTTCCTCGGGCTGGACATCCGCCGGTTCGCACGGCGTTGCGTCGGCCGGCGAGGAAAGCAGCCGTCCGCCCTCGGGCTTCATATAGAAATCCTCGTCGATCTCGTTGATTTCCGGCAGGGTCAGCGCATCGATGCCGTCAGGCAAGTCGACGGTGATTGCCGTGCGACGATGCGGAACGATGCCGATCGGGGCTACTCCGAACAGTTCGGCGACGGGATCGGCCCAGCCACCGGCGGCATTGACGATCATTTTCGTGCTAATATCGCCGGCACTTGTGGCAAGCACCCAGCGGTCATCCTTTCGATGCGGGGCAAGCACGTCGCTGCGCTCGATGATCGCCGCACCGTGGCGGCGCGCGCCACGAAGATAGCCCTGCATGAGATTGTCGACCTCGATGTCCCAGAAGTTGGGATCGTAGAACGCACCTGCCACGTAATCGCGCCGCAGGATCGGCACGAGCGCAATCGCTTCGTCGACCGTCAGTCTCTTCAGGTCTGGATTGACGGCGCTCTCCTCGGCAAACACCGCCTCCAGCCGTGCCGTCTTTTCCGCGTTGGCGATCATCACGCCGCCGCGTTGCTTGAGCAGCGCCACATCGGAGAAGCCCTCGGGCGGCCGGTCGAAGAAGACCTTCGAGATAGCCGCGAGCTCACACACTTCAGGCGCATTGTAGCGCAGCACGAATTCGGCGGCGGAGCGACCGGTGCTGTGATAGCCAAGGCCATCCTCCCGTTCGATCACGGCCACGGAACGGTGCGGGGCAAGGAAATAGGCAAGCGAGAGGCCGGCTATACCGCCGCCAATGATTGCCACGTCAAATTCACGCATGTTCCGCCCTCGCTCATAATGTGGCGGGACCATAGGCAGCGCATGTCCAGCGTTCAAATTTATAACTGGAAATGTCGTTATCAATTCTGGTGATGGGCGAGGCAGTGGTCGAGCGGTTCCGTGTCGGCCACGTGCGCGAGGAAGGCGGCTTCGGCGGCATTGAGGATCGAGTTCGGGTTGGAGATGCGAAACACGTCCGTCGTCGGCAGGTTGTGATAGGGCGGCAGCTGCCAAAGGCGCCCTTCGTCGACTGCGGGCGATGCGAGGTGATCCGGCAGCATGCCGATGCCGATATTGGACGCGATCAACCGCATCACCTCCTCGACATTGCAGGATACGGCCCGAACCTGCTGACCGAACGAGCCTAAGGCGCGCACGGCCGTCACGGAGTTCATGTGCTGGCCGCCGAGCACGTCGGCGATGAAGGCGATATAGGGGTTGCCACGCAGGTCGTTGAAGTCGACGCCCTCGACGCCGAACAGGGGATGATCGCGGCCGCAGTAGAGCGCATAACGTTCGCGGACGTGAAATGCCTTGTTCAACCAGTCGGGGATGTTGCCGTCGCAAAGCCCCATCGTTGCGATGTTGCGTTCCACGGCGCTCAATACATCGACGGTCGTGGCGACGGTCACCGATATCGTCACCTTCGGATGTCTGGCAAAGTAGCTCTCGAGCTTTCGATCCCAGGCCGGGTTGTGGGCGTGGCTGACGGCATGAATATCGAGATGGCCGGTGACTTCGTCTCCCGCCGTCTCAAGCACGTTTGGAAGCCGGATCACAGCGGCGAAGATGTCCCGGCACTGCGCGTGCAATCGGGCGCCGGCATCTGTCAAATCGAAGCGGCCCGGCCTGCGATCGATGAGTTTTTGTCCGACGGTCTGCTCGAGCCGCTTCAGGGCCATGCTGACGGCCGGTTGCTGCAGCAGCAGCCTGTTGGCGGCGGCCGTGATGCTGCCTTCCTCCACGACGACGACGAAGGTGCGCAGGAGGTTCCAGTCGAGGTTATGCGCGAAGCGTTCCAGACGGTCGTTGGCCATGGATGGATTATTGGGACCCCTGTCGATGGATGGCAATCGATGGGCTGGCCGCGGGGCCGTTCCACCGATCATCCTGCAACCTTGTCGTCATATTGCCAGTGATTTGCAAGACGTGGCCAGAGACCCGACAGATGGGCCGGGGAAGGTCCAACGAGCGATCATTTCGATCGCTGTCAGGGGGCTGCCTGTTGTCGCCCGGCAAAGAGGGCCATTCCGCAGACGCATGAGGCGGTGCCTCAATTTCGTTTGAAAGCCTTGGTTCTGCTTGCGATAACCGCACGTGGAAAAATACGATGGGAGAGATACATGGCCGGCAAGACGCAATTTCAATGGGATGACGCGTTCCTCCTCGAAGATCAGTTGACCGAGGACGAGCGTATGATCCGCGACACGGCGCGCGCCTATGCGCAGGACCGGTTGCAGCCGCGCGTCATTGCCGCCTATCGCGAAGAATCAACCGATCCCGAAATCTTCCGCGAGATGGGTGATCTCGGGCTGCTGGGCGTCACCGTCTCGGAGACCTATGGCGGCGTCGGCGCCTCCTATGTCGCCTATGGCCTCGTCGCTCGCGAAGTCGAACGCGTCGATTCGGGCTACCGCTCGATGATGAGCGTGCAATCGTCGCTGGTGATCTACCCGATCTATGCCTACGGCTCGGAAGAGCAGAAACAGAAGTACCTGCCCAAGCTGATCAGCGGCGAGTGGATCGGCTGCTTCGGACTGACCGAGCCGGATGCCGGCTCTGACCCGGCCGGCATGAAGACCCGGGCGATCAAGACCGACAGCGGTTACCGCCTCGTCGGCTCGAAGATGTGGATCTCCAACGCGCCGCTCGCTGACGTCTTCGTCGTCTGGGCAAAGTCCGAAGCCCATGGCAATGCCATTCGCGGCTTCGTGCTCGACAAGGGCATGAAGGGACTTTCGGCCCCGAAGATCGCCGGCAAGCTGTCGCTGCGCGCCTCGATCACCGGCGAGATCGTCATGGACAACGTCGAGGTCGGCGAAGACGCGCTGCTGCCGAACGTCGAAGGCCTGAAGGGCCCGTTCGGCTGCCTCAACCGCGCCCGCTACGGCATTTCCTGGGGCGCACTCGGTGCTGCCGAATTCTGCTGGCATGCGGCGCGCCAGTACGGCCTCGACCGCAAGCAGTTCAACCGCCCGCTCGCCCAGACGCAGCTTTTCCAGAAGAAGCTCGCCGACATGCAGACCGAGATTTCGCTCGGCCTGCAGGGCTCGCTGCGCGTCGGGCGACTGATGGACGAGGGCCGGATGGCCCCGGAAATGATCTCGCTGGTCAAGCGCAACAACTGCGGCAAGGCGCTCGATATCGCCCGGATGGCGCGCGACATGCACGGTGGCAACGGCATCTCCGAGGAATACCAGGTCATGCGCCACATGGTGAACCTCGAGACGGTCAACACCTACGAGGGCACGCATGACGTTCATGCGCTGATCCTCGGACGCGCCCAGACCGGCCTCCAGGCGTTCTTCTGAGCCGCCGGCCATGGAAGCGCCACTGACGGGTATTCGCGTTCTTGAACTGGCCCGCATTCTGGCGGGCCCCTGGATCGGCCAGACTCTGGCCGATCTCGGCGCCGACGTCATCAAGGTGGAAAGCCCGGCGGGCGACGACACCCGCACCTGGGGCCCTCCGTTCGTTGAGGGCGAAGACGGCAGCGCGCTCGATGCCGCCTATTTTCACGCCTGCAATCGCGGCAAGCGCTCGGTCGTGCTCGACTTCACGACCGAAGAGGGCCAGGAGGCCGTGCGCCGGCTGGTGGCGCAATCCGACGTGCTGCTCGAGAACTTCAAGGTCGGCGGCCTCGAGAAATACGGCCTCGACTATGAGAGCCTGAAGAAGGTCAATCCGCGACTGATCTATTGCTCCGTGACGGGCTTTGGCCAGGACGGGCCCTATGCGCACCGCGCGGGCTACGACTATATCGTCCAGGGCATGAGCGGGATCATGGACCTGACCGGCGAGCCGGATCGCGAACCGCAGAAGATCGGCGTTGCCTTTGCCGATATCTTCACGGGGCTTTACGGTGTGATCGCCGTCCAGGCGGCACTGGCGCAGCGCGAGCGCACCGGCAAGGGCCAGCAGATCGATATGGCATTGCTCGACTGCATGACCGGGGTGCTCGCTAACCAGGCGCTCAACTTTCTGGTTTCCGGCAAGGCGCCGCGCCGGCTCGGCAACGCGCATCCGAACATCGCCCCCTACCAGGTATTTCCCACGGCCGACGGCCACCTGATCGTTGCCGTCGGCAACGATCGGCAGTTCGTCAAATTCTGCAACCTGCTTGGCCGCGGCGATCTGGCGACGGATGAGCGCTATCTGACCAACGCATCGCGTGTCCGCAATCGCGATACGCTGACGCCGGCGCTTGCCGCTGAAACCGCCAGGTTCGTGCGGGATACGCTTTTGGCGATGCTGGAAGAGGCGGGTGTTCCCGGCGGTCCGATCAACACCGTTGGCGACGTCTTTGCCGATCCGCAGGTCGCGCATCGCCAGATGCAGATCGCCACCCCGCACTCCGGAGCGGCCGGAGGCACGTCCCCGGGCGTGCGCACGCCGATCCGCTTTTCCGACGCCTCGCTGGTGCTCGATCGCGGTGTCCCGCGTCTCGGTGAGCACACCGCCGAGGTTTTGGCCGAAATCGGCATGACAGACATGCCCGAAAAAGCGAAAGGGTGAGGGGGATTTCTCCCACTCACCCCGTCAACTCCACGATTTCAGGCGTTTAGGCCGGCGCGTTAAACCTTGAGCGCACGGTTGAAGACGCGCGACAGGCGCTCAGCGAAGGCGCGCGGATCCTGCGGCTTGTCGCCATCGAGGACGCGGGCCTGGTCGAGCAGAAGCTGGACGGCGTCGGTCCTGAAGGCGCTGTCATCGGCCGGGCAGGCCGCAATCGCTGCAATCAGCGCGTGGCCGGGATTGATTTCGAGGATCGGCTTGGCCGCGCCGTCGAGGCGTCCGGCGCCCTGCAGCATCTTTTCGAGCTGGCGATCGGGACCATGTTCCGGCGCGACCAGGCAGACGGCGCTTTCCGTCAGACGGTCCGAGGTGCGGACTTCCGACACGGCTTCTCCGAGCGTTTCCTTGGCGAAGGCGACGAAATCCGTGACCGCCTGGCTCGCTTCAGGCGCGCTGTCTGTGCTGCCTTCCGGCTTGGCGACACCGCCGAGATCAGCCGACCCTTGAGTGATCGACTTCATCGGCTTGCCGTCGAAATCCGGCGCCGACGTCACCCAGAAGCTGTCGACCGGATCGGTCAGCAACAGCACCTCGATCCCGCGTGCGCGGAAACCTTCGAGCTGTGGCGAGGCCTTGAGCTGGGCAAGGTTGTCGCCGGTCAGATAATAGATCGCCGACTGCCCGTCCTTCATGTCCTTGACGTAGTCGGCAAGGCTGCGCTGGCCGTCTTCGGACGTGGTCGTGCGGAAGCGTGACAGGCCGATCAGCTGGGTGCGGCGCTCGAAATCTTCGTAGATGCCTTCCTTCAGCACGCTGCCGAAGTTTTCCCAGACCTTGTCGAAAGCCTCGCGGTCGCTCTCGGCGAGCTTCTCGATTGCCGTCAGGACACGGTTCGTCACCCCCTTGCGAATGCTTGAAAGCAGAGGGCTTTCCTGGATCATTTCGCGCGACACGTTGAGCGGCAGATCCGATGTGTCGACCAGGCCGCGCACGAAGCGCAGGTAGCGCGGCAGCAATTCCGCCTCGTCGGTGATGAAGACGCGCTTGACGTAAAGCTTCATGCGTCCCTTGCGATCCTGATCGAACAGGTCGAATGGCTTGGAGCCAGGCACGAAGGCGAGCGCCGTATATTCATGCCGGCCCTCGGCGCGAAAATGAACGGTCAGGGCCGGGTCGTCGTACTGGCCGGAAACGCCACGGTAGAAGTCGGCGTAGTCTTCCTTGGAGATCTCGCTCTTCTGCTTGGTCCAGAGTGCCGTGCCGTCACCGACCGAAACCGGCTCGGCGCCGGGCTTTTCGACGATCGAGATTGGCACCGGTACATGCCCGGACTGGTCCTTGACGATGCGCTCGACCGTCCAGCGCGAGGTATAGGTCTTGGCGTCTTCCATCAGGTGCAGGGTGATGCGCGTGCCGCGTGCCGGCGCGTCTGCGAGATCTGCGGCTGCGACCGTGTAGCTGCCCTTGCCGTCGGACGACCAGACCCATGCGTGGTCGGAGCCGGCGCGCCTGGAGACGACATCGACGTTATCGGCAACCATGAAAGCGGAATAGAAGCCGACGCCGAATTGGCCGATGAGCTGTGCGCCCTCCTTGCCCTGCGCCGCCTCGACGCGCTCCATAAACGCGCGCGTGCCTGAGCGGGCAATGGTGCCCAGCGCTTCGACGAGTTCGTCGCGGCTCATGCCGATGCCATTGTCCTCGACGACGAGGCGGTTGTTCTCCTCGTCGAGCGTCAGCCTGATGCCGGGTGTGGTGTCGCCGGCCAAAAGCTCGGGCGAGACGATCGCCTCGTAGCGCAATTTCTCGCAGGCGTCCGCGGCGTTGGAAATCAGTTCGCGGAGGAAGACGTTCTTGTCGGAATAGACCGAATGCACCATCAAATGGAGCAGCCTGGCCACATCGGCTTCGAAGACATGTTTCTCTACGGACATTTCAGTTTCGCTCATCGCGGTGGGACCTCCTTTGGGTTTCGCCCCAATTGGCAAGCTGCGTCCGAAATTTCAAGGGTTGTCTTGTGGAGGACGTGTTTCTGTAAGATGCTGCAGTGCGAAGAACACGAAACTACAGATGAGAAGCGGGCGCCGTCGGCCGGCCGCGGACCCAGCAAATCGCGCCGCCGATCATTCGTGGCGACACCCCAATCCGGGTTGCGGTACGCATGTCGTTTCTGATGTAGATCAATACTTGACCACGCGCACCGCCCTATAGCGTTCGGTAACAGGCCAGACCCTCAACTGCACCGAGGAGTGGACAGCATGCCCAAGTCAACCTCCATCCCGACATTTGCTGACGCCTACGCCTATTCGCTGGATGCGTACCAGCGCTCGGTGCTGTTTCTCGACGTCATGCGCGAGCGCGGCGCCCAGTACGAGGAGCACCGCACGCAAACCGCTCCAAACGTGCTGGAGTTCGACGTCGAGCTCATCTGCGACGGACGCACGCTGGCTAAGCCCGTGAACTATGCCCTGGTCAAGATCGTTGCGCCCGACGGCATCGTGATTGACCCGTCGAAGCGGCCCTTTGTCGTCGTCGATCCGCGTGCGGGTCACGGTCCGGGTATTGGCGGCTTCAAGGCCGACAGCGAAATCGGCGTGGCGATGAAGGCGGGCCACCCCTGCTATTTCATCGGCTTCCTGCCGGATCCGGTGCCCGGTCAGACGATCGAGGACATCGCTCTTGCAGAGGCGATCTTTCTCGAAACGGTCATTGCGCGCCACCCGTCGGCGGACGGCAAACCCTGCGTGATCGGCAATTGCCAGGCCGGTTGGGCGGTGATGATCGTCGCTGCGCTCAGACCGGAGCTCTTCGGCCCGATCATTATCGCCGGGGCACCGCTTTCCTATTGGGCGGGCGTGAGGGGGCAGAACCCGATGCGCTATTCCGGCGGACTTCTCGGCGGAAGCTGGCTGACGGCGCTAACAGGCGATCTCGGCGCCGGCATTTTCGACGGTGCGTGGCTGGTGCAGAATTTCGAGAACCAGAACCCGGCGAACACGCTCTGGACCAAGCAATACAATCTCTATTCGAAGATCGACAGCGAGGCGGCTCGCTATCTCGGCTTCGAGCGCTGGTGGGGCGGCCACGTCACGCTGAACGCCGAGGAAATGCAGTTCATCGTCGATGAACTCTTCGTCGGCAACAGGCTAGCGGCTGGCGAAATCCGCACGTCGGACGGAACTGCGATCGACCTGCGCAATGTCCGATCGCCGATCGTTGTCTTCTGCTCGAAGGGCGACAACATCACGCCGCCGCAACAGGCGCTCGACTGGATTCTGGATCTCTATGACAGCGTCGACGAGATCCGCGCCTATGGCCAGACCATTGTCTACACGGTCCACGAGACGATCGGGCATCTCGGCATCTTCGTGTCGGCCGGTGTCGCGCGCAAGCAGCATGACGAATTCGCATCCAACATCGACCTGATCGATGTTCTGCCGCCTGGATTGTACGAAGCCGTACTGACGCCGACAAGCGACGTCACCGAAGGCAAGGAGTATACGTCCGGCGAATGGCTGATGCGCTGCGAACCGCGCACGCTGGATGATATCCGCGCGTTGGGCGGCAACGACGCTGAGGATGAGCGCCGTTTCGCCACGGCGGCGAAACTCTCCGATGTCAACCTTGCACTCTACCGCACCTATCTGCAGCCGGCAGTCAGGGCGGCGGTGACGCCGCCCATGGCCGCGGCGATGCGAAACCTGCACCCGCTGCGCCTGCAATATGCGATGTTCGGACCCGACAATCCGTTCATGGGTGGGGTGATGGCTCTGGCAGAGCAGGTCCGTGAAAGCCGTGAACCGGCAGGTGAGGGAAATCCCTTCGTCGCATGGCAGGAGAGCGTGTCGCGACAGATCGTCGACGGGCTTGAGGCATGGCGGCGGACGGCCGAATATCTCTCGGAGCAGAGCTTTAATGCCATTTACGGGTCTGCGACGCTACAGGCCGCGCTTGGCGTGGACGCCCACTCGGGGAAACCGCGCAAGGCAGCAAAAAGCCTTCTGCATCAAGAACTCGTCGAGGCGCGGATCGCCGACCTTCGATCCCGAATGGCTGAGGGCGGCACCTGCGAAGGTCTTGCCAGGTCCCTGATTTTCGTCGGCATGGCGCGCGGTGGCGCTGACGAGCGCGGTTTCGAGGCCGTGCGCCGGCTGCGGCAGGCGCATCCGGAGACGAGGCAACTTTCCCTTGCGGCCTTCAAGGCGGTGATGCGTGAGCAGTACTTCATGCTGCTGATCGACGAAGATGCTGCCCTTGCGGCACTTCCGACGTTGTTGCCGGAGGCGGTTGAGGAACGGCGATCGGCTTTCGCCGCCCTTCGTGACGTGCTCGATGCGTCCGGTGCGGTAAAGGGTGTCGCAGCAGAACGGTTGCAACGGGTGGCTACGCTCTTTCGTCTCGACAGCGGGCCGCCGGTCCCGATCGCCGCAGGCAAGACCATAAGCAACCGCAAAGCATCCTGATCGACAAGGGAGTTTCTACGTGGCCGAAGCAAGCGCACCGACGCCTGAACTGACCAAATACGACCGCCTTGTCGCAGCCGCGCGAGACGAAACACCTGCTGTCACGATCGTGGCGCATCCTTGCGACGAAACATCGTTGCGTGGCGCCCTGGAGGCGGCGCATATGGGCCTGATTGCGCCCGTTCTCGTCGGGCCGCAAGCGAAGATCCGCTCTGTCGCCGCGCAATATGGCCTCGACCTCGAAGGGCGCGAGATTGTCGACGCTCCGCACAGCCATGCCGCGGCCGCAAAAGCCGTGGCGTTGATCCGCGAGGGCCGCGGCGAGCTCCTGATGAAGGGTAGCCTGCACACGGACGAGCTGATGAAGGAAGTCGCCGCCTCGGCGACAGGGCTTCGGACCGATCGACGGATCAGCCACGTCTTCATCATGGACGTGCCGGGCCACGCCGAGACGTTGTTCATCACCGATGCCGCGATCAACATCTTCCCCGACCTCGAGGCCAAGCGCGACATCGTGCAAAATGCCATCGATCTCTGGGTGACGATCGGTCTTGGCGAGCCGCGCGTCGCCATCCTTTCGGCGGTGGAGACCGTGACGACGAAGATCCCCTCGACGATCGAAGCGGCTGCGCTCTGCAAGATGGCCGAGCGTGGGCAGATCACCGGCGGCCTGCTCGACGGCCCGCTTGCCTTCGACAATGCGATCGATCCGGAGGCGGCGCGCATCAAGGGCATCGTCTCTCCCGTCGCCGGCCGCGGCCAGATCCTGGTGGTGCCGGATCTCGAGGCCGGCAACATGCTGGCGAAGAACCTTACATTCCTTTCCCATGCCGATGCCGCGGGTATCGTGCTTGGCGCACGAGTGCCGATCGTGCTCACGTCACGGGCAGATTCGGTGCGCACGCGTCTCGCGTCATGTGCTGTGGCTGCCCTCTACGCGGCGAAACGGCGCCCACTAGAAGTCGCGGCGGTTTGACCATGGATGCGCTTCTCGTCGTCAATGCCGGGTCGTCCAGTCTCAAATTCCAGGTCTTCGGGATTACCGGTGCCGGCCTCGAACGGCAGGTTAAGGGCCAGATCGGCGGCATCGGCACGCGTCCGCGCCTCCAGGCGAAAGACGCGCAGGGCGCAGTGCTCGTCGACCGGAGCTACGATGCAGATGCCGTTCGCGATCTCCCCGCGGCCATTGCGGCGGCAAGGGATTGGCTGTTGACGCTGCAGGGCTTTCGCTTGCACGCCGTTGGCCACCGTGTGGTGCATGGTGGCCCAGACTACGCGGCGCCCGTGCTGATCGATGCCGAGGTCCTCGAGAGGCTGGCGAGCTATCAGGACCTCGCGCCGCTGCACCAGCCCAACAACCTCGCCCCCATTCGCCAGGCGATGGCGATTAACCCGGATGTGCCGCAGGTCGCCTGCTTCGACACCGCTTTCCACCACGGCCACCCCGAAGCGGTGAATTGCTACGCGATGCCGCGCAGCTTCTATGACGAGGGCGTGAGGCGCTATGGTTTCCATGGCCTCTCCTACGAATACATTGCGGGGCGTCTGCGTGAAGTCGCGCCGAAGGCTGCGCGCGGTCGGGTCATCGTTGCTCATCTCGGCAGCGGCGCTTCGATGTGCGCATTGAGCGACGGCCACAGCGTCGAGACGACCATGGGCTTCACTGCACTCGATGGCCTGCCGATGGGAACAAGGCCGGGCCAGCTAGACCCGGGCGTCGTGCTCTACCTCATCCTCCAGCGCGGCATGAGTGCGAAGGCCGTGTCGGATCTGCTCTACCACGAAGCCGGGCTCAAGGGTCTCTCCGGCGTGTCGAACGACATGCGCGATCTGCTGGCAAGCGACGATCAACATGCGAAACTCGCGATCGATCACTTCGTCTATCGCTGCGGGCTCAACGCCGGAATGCTAGCCGCCGCGCTCGGCGGTGTCGACGCCTTCGTCTTCACCGCGGGCGTCGGCGAGAATTCCGCCCCGATCCGCGCCCGGATCGCCGAGAGGCTGGCATGGCTGGGCGCCGAACTCGATCCGGTCGCGAACGACGCTGGCGCGATGACGATATCAACAGCTTCAAGCCGAATCGCGCTCTACGTTCTTCCGACCGACGAGGAACTGATGATCGCACGCCACACGCTCTCACTTCTCAAAGAACCTGCAGCCTGACCCAACGGAGCCGATCCATGTCCATTCCCGCAGCGAAGGCCAAGCTTCTCGATGGCCGCAAGGGGCTCGTCGTCGGTATCGCCAACGACCGTTCGATCGCATGGGGCTGCGCGCGCGCCTTTCGTGCCTTCGGAGCCGAAGTGGCCGTCACCTATCTGAACGACAAGGCGAGACCCCATGTGGAGCCGCTGGCGCGCGAACTGGAGGCGTCTATCTTCCTGCCGCTCGACGTGGCCATTCCCGGCCAGATGGAGGCGGTTTTCGAGGAGATCGAGAGGATCTGGGGCGAACTTGACTTCGTCGTGCACTCGATCGCCTTCTCGCCGAAGGATACCCTTGGCGGACGCGTGGTCGACGCCCCGCGCGAGGGTTTCCTGAAGACCATGGACATATCCTGCTGGTCGTTCATCCGCATGGCGCATCTGGCCGAACCGCTGATGAAGAACGGTGGCACGCTCTTCACCATGACCTATCACGGCTCGCAGGTGGTGGTGGAGAACTACAACATCATGGGCGTCGCCAAGGCGGCACTCGAAAGTGCCGTGCGCTATCTCGCGGCGGAACTCGGCCCGAAGGGCATTCGCGTTCACGCCATTTCGCCCGGCGCGCTTGCAACGCGCGCTGCCTCCGGCATCCCGGAGTTTGACGCACTGCTTGAAAAGACCAAGGTCAAGGCGCCGGCCCGAGAGCTCATCGACATCGACGACGTTGGCGCGGCCACCGCCTTCCTTGCGCATGACGCCGCCCGTCTGATCACGGGGCAGGTGCTTTATGTCGACGGGGGCTATCACATCATCGATTGAGCGCGAGGCCCGCGCGCCAAACGTCAGATGTTGCCCATGCAGAGATATTTCATCTCGAGATAATCCTCGAGCCCGTGGCGGGAGCCCTCGCGACCGATGCCGGATTGCTTGATACCGCCGAAGGGGGCAGCCTCGGAAGACATGCGGCCGGTGTTGATGCCGACCATGCCGTATTCGAGGGCCTCGGCCACGTGCCACACGCGCTTGAGGTTCTCGGCGTAGAAATAGGCGGCAAGGCCGTAGATCGTGTCGTTTGCCTCGGCGATCACCTGCTCGGCGGTCTCGAAGCGGATGATCGGGGCGATCGGGCCGAAGGTCTCTTCCTGCGCGACGCGCATGTCGGTCGTGATGCCGGTCAGCACCGTCGGCTCGAAGAAGGTGCCTGATGTGCCGATACGACGACCACCGGCGCGCACCCTTGCGCCCTTCGACGTGGCGTCGGCGACATGGGCTTCGATCTTCTCGATGGCGTGCCGGTCGATCATGGGGCCGATGGTGACGCCGGCGGAAAAGCCGTCGCCGACCGAGAGTTCGGCCACGCGGGCGACGAACTTCTCGGCAAAGGCATCGTGGACGGCCGCCTGTACGTATATGCGGTTTGCCGAAACGCAGGTCTGGCCGGCATTGCGGAACTTCGCCTGCACCGCGCCATCGACGGCCTCGTCGATATCGGCGTCGTCGAAGACGATGAAGGGCGCGTTGCCGCCGAGCTCCAGGCTCACCTTCTTGATTTGATCGGAGCACTGGCGCATCAGCAAGCGGCCGACCTCGGTCGATCCGGTAAAGCTGATCTTGCGTACCTTGGGATTGCTGCAAAGCTCGCGGCCGATTGCGGCGCCCTCGGACGCGTACAGCAGGTTGACGACGCCAGCCGGGAAACCGGCTTTCTCGGCGAGCACGAACATGGCGCCGGCGACGAGCGGCGTCTGTTCGGCCGGCTTCAACACGATGGCGCAGCCGGCGGCGAGCGCCGGGGCGATCTTGCGGGCGACCATCGAGGCCGGGAAATTCCATGGTGTGATCGTGCCGACGACACCGACGGGCTGTTTGATGACAAGCATGCGCCGGTCATTGGCCGGCGCTGGAAATGTTTCGCCGTAGATGCGCTTTGCCTCTTCGGCGTACCATTCGACATAGGCGGCGGCATGCAGCACTTCGCCCTTCGATTCTGCGACCGGCTTGCCCATTTCGGCAGTCAGGATGGCTGCCAGATCGTCCGCATGGGCGACGATCAAGTCGTGCCAGCGGCGCAGCACGGCGCTTCTGTCCTTGGCCGGCTTCGCCGCCCAAAGGCTTTGCGCGGCAGCGGCGGCGTCGATTGCAGCACTTGCCTGTTCGATGCCCATATCCGGCAGGGTCGCCAAAAGTTCGCCTGTCGACGGATTGAAGACGTCGAAGGTCTCGCCTGCCCAGGTCCCCTGCGCATGCGCAACGCCGTCCAGCGCGGCAAAGAGGCCGGCATCGCGCAGGTGTTTGGTCAAAGCGGGTGTCAGGGTCATGATGGGCATCCTCCAGCGATGCCCGTCGCATGCCGACCGGCCCGCTTCCTGTTTGTTCTTGCGGGCGTCGTTCCTCCCGACGCCCGGAGCCATTTCAACGGCCCGGACAACCGCGTTAGCGGTCGCCCGGCGAAGCGTCAACCGCGCGCTTGGAGGATCGATGCTTCGAGGATGTCGAGTGCCTCAGCGAACACCTCGTCCTGGATGGTGATCGGAGCCAGGAAGCGGATGACATTGCCGTGCACGCCGCACGTCAAAAGGATCAGTCCCTTGTCGAGTGCGATCAGACGGACCTTGTTGGCAAAGTCGGCGCTCGGCAGATTGGTCTTCACATCGTTGAATTCGACGGCGTTCATGAAGCCGGGGCCGCGGATGTCGACGATCTCGGGTGCCTGCTCGCGGATGGCGGCGAGGCGTTGCTTCAGGCGGCCGCCGAGCTGTTCGGCGCGTTCACAAAGCTTCTCCTCGGCGATGACGTCGAGCACGGCATGGGCTGCCGCAACGCCGAGCGGGTTACCGCCATAGGTGCCGCCGAGGCCGCCTGGCGCCGGCGCGTCCATGATTTCGGCGCGGCCGGTAACGGCCGCAAGCGGAAAGCCGCCGGCCAGGCTCTTTGCCATCGTCATCAGGTCGGCCGCGACCTCATGGTGATCCATCGCGAACATCTTGCCGGTGCGGGCAAAGCCCGTCTGGACCTCATCGGCAATCAGGAGGATGCCGTGCTGGTCGCAGATCTCGCGCAACGCCTTCATGAAGGCGGCCGGAACCGGATAGAAGCCGCCTTCACCCTGCACCGGCTCGATGATGATTGCGGCAACGCGGCCCGGATCGACATCGGCGGCAAAAAGCTTCTTCAGCGCCGCAAGCGACTGCTCGACGGTGATGCCGTGAAGCTCGATCGGGAAGGGGGCGTGGAAGACGTCGCCGGGCATGGCGCCGAACCCAACCTTGTATGGGACCACCTTGCCGGTGAGTGCCATGCCCATGAAGGTGCGGCCGTGGAAGCCGCCGCCGAATGCGATCACCGCCTGGCGGCCGGTCGCTGCGCGGGCGATCTTCACCGCGTTTTCGACGGCCTCAGCGCCGGTCGTGACGAAGATCGTCTTCTTTGCAAAGTCGCCGGGCGCCAACGCGTTGAGGCGCTCTGCGAGATGCACATAGGTCTCGTAGGGCACGACCTGGTGGCAGGTATGGGTGAAACGATCGAGCTGCGCCTTAACGGCCTCGATCACCTTCGGATGGCGATGGCCGGTGTTGACGACGGCGATACCGGAGGCGAAGTCGATGTAGCGGTTGCCTTCCTTGTCCCAGATCTCGGCGTTCTCCGCACGGTCTGCGTAGATCTGCGTGGTCATGCCCACGCCGCGGGATATGGCAGCGTTCTTACGATCGGTGAGGCTAGTCATGGCGCGTGTCCTGTTGCTGGCGGAGGCAATATATTGCATTTTTTCTGCAAGATTATTCGGGAAGTGGTACATCTTTCAAAATGGAATGCAAATCAAATTTGGTGATCGAGAGAACACCGCGGCTGATGGGGCATTCTTGTAAAAGGCGATGGCGGGCGGGTAAGTTCGACGGCGCGCGAGCGCGGCGCAGATTCGTGCCGCCGTGCGCAGACAGATAGGGAAGCGGAAAATGGGCGGCGTGCGCTACAAAGTTGCAGAGGCGGCACGATTGGCGGGCGTCTCCGCCTCGACGCTCCGATTGTGGGAGACGCAAGGACTGGTTGTGCCGGAGCGTTCGCTCACGGGCCACCGGCAGTATACGGAGGGTGATCTCGCGCGACTGAAGCGGATCTCCTGGTTCCGGGTCGAACGGGGACTTAATCCCGCAGCCATCCGGGAGGCGCTCGAAGCCGAAGGTGGCGGGGACGACGACGCGCCGGCGCCAGGTGACAACGGCATCGACAATCAGGTCGGCCGGAAGCTGCGCAGTCTACGGCACGCCGCCGGCCAGACCCTGGAACTGGTCGCCGGCGAAATCGGCATTGCCGCCTCCGCGCTCTCGACACTGGAGCGCACGTCTCAGGGCGTATCGGTCGCGGTTCTGCACAATATCGCTGAGTATTTCGGAACGACGGTCTCGAGCCTGTCGGGTGAGGCCGAGGCCGATACCCGCGCCGTCGTTCGCGCTGGAGAGTGGCGCGCCTGGCCGAAGACCACGCCTGGCGTCACCGTGCAACTGCTTGCCGATGGCCGCAACCAGATGGATTGCCACCGCTTCGTGCTCGAGCCCGGCGCGTCGAGCGAGGGCGCCTATCGGCATGAGGGCGAGGAATTCGTCTATGTGCTTTCGGGACGGGTCGAGTTCATTCTCGACAACGACCAATTCTACGACCTCGATGTCGGCGATTCGCTCTACTTCGAAAGCAAACGCCGCCACGCCTGGTCCAACCGGCATGACGGCGAAACTGTACTCTTATGGATCAACACGCCGCCGACATTCTGACGACGGCGTGCTTCGTTTCGATCAGGCGGCGGCGTAGCGCTTTGCCATCTCCGGCAGGCGCAGCGTACGGATCTTGGAGGCCTTGCCGGCGGTGCGGAAAGCTTCGAAGCGTTCGCGGCAGACTTCCGTCATCAGCGCCGTTGCCGGCTTCAGGTAGGTGCGCGGATCGAAATTCTCCGGGTTTTCGACGAAGTTCTTGCGGATCGTGCCGGTCATGGCCAGACGCAGGTCGGTGTCGATATTGACCTTGCGCACGCCGAGCGGGATCGCCTTCTGGATTTCCGATACCGGAACGCCCCACGTGGGCTTCATTTTGCCGCCATAGGCGTTGAACAGATCCTGCAGATCCTTCGGAACCGACGACGAACCATGCATGACGAGGTGGGTGTTCGGCAGGCGCTTGTTGATCTTGGCGATGGTTTCGATCGAGAGAATGTCGCCATCCGGCTCGCGCGTAAACTTGTAGGCGCCATGGCTGGTGCCGATGGCAACTGCGAGCGCGTCGACACCGGTCTTGGTGACGAAGTCGAAAGCCTGCTCCGGATCGGTCAGCAGTTCCTCGCGCGACAGCTTGCCCTCGAAGCCGTGGCCGTCTTCCTTGTCGCCGGCGCCGGTCTCAAGGTTGCCGAGGCAGCCGAGTTCGCCTTCGACCGAAACGCCGGCCGCGTGCGCGATCTTCACGACTTCCGCCGTGACGGCGACATTGTATTCATAGCTGGCGACGGTCTTGCCGTCCTTTTCCAGCGAACCGTCCATCATGACCGAGGTGAAGCCGTTGGTGATGGCCGAGATGCAGGTCGACGGCTGGTCGCCATGGTCGAGATGCAGACACACCGGGATATGCGGATATTCTTCGGCGGCGCCGAGGATCAGATGGCGAAGGAAGGCGTCGCCGGCATAGGAGCGGGCGCCGCGGCTTGCCTGGAGGATGACGGGAGAATCAGTGGCGTCGGCAGCACGCATGACGGCCTGAATGTATTCGAGATTGTTCACATTGAACGCCGGCAGCGCGTAGTCGTTCTCCGCCGCATGGTCGAGCAGTTGCCGCAATGTGATCAATGCCATTCGATAATCTCCCTATAGTGTTTGGACGCACACTGATGCGCCACGAAAAATGGTCCGGCGAGGCACCGCACGTGGTTGCACCGACGCCTGTCGATGGCTGGATGTGTCGTGCGGCGTGACAACGCGTGCGAAATGGTCGCGCCCACCGAAGTCAGGCGCACAATAGTTCATCAAAGTGGTTTGGCAACGGGCGACAGACGGGCTGCGAGGGGGCGGGAGACGCTTCAATCGATTTTACTGTGGACTGGATGCAACAGCTTCAATCTAACCGTTTCGCTTTCTGGTGGTGTGCCCCGGATCGACGAGCCAATCATGCCAAATACCACTTTCCCGCGCGGCATTGGCTCGTTGCACCGAGCCGGAAAACGCCTATAGGGAACGCCGGCTTTGTCACATTTTGGCTGTCCTGCAAGAAGATTGCGGCAAAGCCCCTGTTTCTTTCCGCACATTACGTAAACTGCGTCTTGAATTCACGAAGTTTGCATTGTCGCCGATTCCCGCCGGCGAGCCGGGAGCGTGGGACCCGTATCTAAAACGTTGCAGTAGATTGGCGTGGATTGTCGCCTGCGCGTCACATCGCCGTCGCAAAAACGACGAAATGGATCGCAAACGAAATACAATCTGTGGTTTCGTAAAATTGTGGCTCTATAGATAAAGATGCAGTGGGCTGCAGAATCCGCCTTGCGTTTGAGAAAGATTTGCACTTCTCTCCTGCGATCACAAACCCAAAAAAGGGGAAGGAGAGAAACGAAATGGCCTCACTGAAACTCAACCTTAGCGCCGCCGCGCTGATCGGCTCGTTGCTCGTCGGAGCAAGCCCGGCTCTTGCCGAAGCTGTCCTGCATCGTGGCAACGCCGGTGAGCCGCAGACGCTGGACCAGGCCCATACGTCGATCAACATCGAAGAGTTCATCCTCAAGGATCTCTACGAAGGCCTGACGATCTATGACGCCTCGGGCAAGATCGTCCCGGGTGCAGCCGAAACGTGGGAGCTTTCGGACGACGGCACGGTCTACACCTTCAAGCTGCGCGCTGACGCGAAGTGGTCCGACGGTTCGCCGGTGACGGCAGAAGATTTCGTCTTCTCGTTCCGCCGCGTCGAAGATCCGAAGGTTGCGGCTGGCTACGCCAACATTCTCTTCCCGATCAAGAACGCCGAAAAGGTCAACAAGGGCGAACTGCCGACCGACCAGCTCGGCATGAAGGCCGTCGACGAAAAGACGCTCGAAATCACCCTTGAGCGCCCGACCCCGTTCTTCCTCGAACTGCTTGCGCACCAGACCGCTCTTCCGGTCAGCAAGGCGAGCGTCGAAAAGAACGGCGCGGACTTCGTCAAGCCGGGCGTCATGGTTTCGAATGGCGCGTTCACGCTTGCCGCTCACGTTCCGAACGACAGCCTGACCGCCGTCAAGAACCCCAACTACTGGGACGCCGCCAACGTCAAGCTCGACAAGGTGATCTTCTACCCGATCGACGACCAGGCTGCCTCGGTTCGCCGCTTCGAAGCCAAGGAAATGGACCTCGCCTACAACTTCTCGGCCGATCAGCTCGATCGTCTGCGCAAGTCGCACGGTGATCAGGTCCACGTTTCGCCGACGCTTGCGACCTACTACTACGCCTTCGACACCCGCCAGGAGCCCTATAGCGACGTGCGCGTGCGCCAGGCGCTTTCGATGGCCGTCGACCGCGACTTCCTTGCCAAGGAAATCTACGCAGGTTCGCAGCTGCCGGCCTACTCGATGGTGCCCCCGGGCATCGAGAGCTACGGAGAGCCGTCCAAGGCCGAGTTCGGCACGCTGTCGCAGCTCGACCGCGAAGACAAGGCGCTCGCCCTGATGAAGGAAGCCGGTTACGGCGAAGGTGGCAAGCCGCTCGAAATCGAGCTGCGCTACAACACCAACCCGAACCACGAGCGCGTGGCAACGGCTGTTGCCGACATGTGGAAGAACACCTTCGGCGCCAAGGTGTCGCTGGTGAACCTCGACGTGTCGTCGCACTACGCCTACCTGCAGGAAGGCGGCAAGTTCAACGTCGCACGTGCCGGCTGGGTTGCCGACTACGCCGATGCCGAGAACTTCCTGGCTCTCAGCCTCAGCTCCAACAAGACCTTCAACTACGGCCACTTCGAAAACGCCGAGTTCGACGGTCTGATGAAGAAGTCCTACGAGGAACAGGATCCGGCAGCACGCTCCAAGCTGCTGCATGAAGCCGAAGCGCTGCTGATGAAGGAACAGCCGATCGCTCCGCTCCTGACCCAGGCCGACCTGTGGCTGGTCTCCGACCGCGTCAAGGGCTGGCAGGACAACTCGCCGAACCAGCACCTGAGCCGGTTCCTGAGCGTCGCCGAATAACGAACTGAGACGACGCGCGGTGAAAGACCCGCGCGTCGCCTCCGGAGTACGTCCATGATTTCCTTCATCCTTCGCCGATTGGCGAGTGCGGTGCCGACCTTGTTTATCGTCGTCACCATTTCCTTTTTCCTGATGCGGTTTGCCCCTGGCGGCCCCTTCAACCTCGAGCGTCCCCTTCCGCCGCAAACCATGGCGAACCTGATGGCGACGTATCAGCTCGACCAGCCCCTGTGGCGCCAATACGTTCACTATCTCAGCAATGCGGTGACCGGCGACTTTGGCCCGAGCTATATCTACAAGGACAACAACGTCGCGCAACTGATCGGCAAGGGTCTGCCCTATTCGATGGAACTCGGCCTGTACGCGCTGTTGTTCGCCGTGATCGGCGGCGTCATCGCCGGGACGATCGCGGCGCTGAGGCAAAACAGTATCCTCGACTTCACGATCATGTCGGTCTCGACGCTTGGCGTCACCGTGCCGAACTTCGTCGTCGGTCCCGTCCTGACTCTGATCTTTGCCATCCTTCTGGCCTGGTTGCCAGCCGGCGGCTGGGGTGACGGCTCGATGCGCTTCCTGATCCTGCCGATGATCGCGCTGGCCTTGCCGCAGTTGGCCGTCTTCGCGCGTCTCACCCGCGGCTCGATGATCGAGGCGCTGCACACCGACCATATCCGCACCGCCAAGGCCTACGGCCTTCCGGCAAGGACCGTCGTCATCACCCACGCCATGCGCGGGGCGATGCTGCCCGTCGTCTCCTACCTCGCACCGTGCGCGGCGGCGTTGCTGACCGGCTCGGCCGTGGTCGAGACGATCTTCACCATTCCGGGCGTCGGTCGCTACTTCGTCCTCGGAGCGATCAACCGCGACTACACGCTGGTGATGGGCACGGTTATTCTGGTCGCCATCTTCGTTATCGTCTTCAATCTTTTGGTCGACATTCTCTACGGCCTGCTCGATCCGAGGGTTCGCCATGACTGATATCGTCCAGACACTGGTGGTGACGCCGGAAACCAAGGGGCGCAGCCTCTTCCAGCTGGCCGCCATGCGCTTCAAGCGCAACCGTGCGGCCATGGCGGGCTGCATCATGCTGGCCCTGATTGCGATCTTCTCGTTCCTGGGCCCGCTGTTCGTGCCGCACACCTACGACCAGGTGTTTCCGTCCTACGTGAACATCGGTCCAAGCCTCGAGCCGCGCCCGGATACGTCCACGCTGCAAGGGGTCATGGAAGGGATTGCGACGCGTGCTCGCGTCACGCTCAAGGAGTTCAAGATCGACGGTGAAACCTTCACCGCGACGATCACGTCGGAACAGCCGATCGATGCCCGCGCGACGCGCTACTTCGACCGTGCCAACGAGTTCCGCGATACCCAGGTCGTCGGAACCGAGGAAGAAGGCCGAACCCTCAAGGTGACCGGCCAGGTCAACCGCGAGTACTTCCCGTTCGGCACCGATTCGAACGGTCGCGACCTTCTGGTGCGCGTCATGCTCGGTGGTCAGATCTCGATCGCCGTCGGTCTCCTGGCCAGTCTCGTGTCGCTCGGCATCGGCGTCGTCTATGGCGCGACGTCGGGTTACATCGGCGGCCGCGTCGACAACGTCATGATGCGACTGGTGGAGATCATGTATTCTCTGCCCTTCGTCTTCCTCGTTGTCGTTCTCGTCGTCTTCTTCGGGCGCTCGTTCATCCTGATCTTCCTGGTGATCGGCGCGGTGGAATGGCTGGATATGGCCCGTATCGTGCGCGGACAGACACTGGCGCTCAAACGGCGGGAGTTCGTCGGCGCCGCGCAGGCGCTCGGCCTGACCGACTGGCAGATCATCCGCCGGCACATCATTCCGAACACCATCGGACCCGTCATCGTCTTCGTAACCGTCGTGGTGCCGAAGGTGATCCTGCTCGAGAGCTTCCTCTCCTTCCTCGGCCTCGGCGTTCAGGCGCCGCTGACGAGCTGGGGCGCGTTGATCTCGGAAGGTGCCAACAACATCCAGTCGGCGCCCTGGCTCCTGATCTTCCCGGCCATCTTCTTTGTTCTGACGCTGTTCTCGCTGAACTTCGTCGGTGACGGCCTGCGCGACGCGCTCGACCCGAAGGACCGCTGATATGGCTGATACCAACGAAACGATCCTGGCCGTTCGCGGCCTCAAGGTGAACTTTTCGACGCCTGACGGCACTGTCGAAGCGGTCAAGGGTATCGACCTCGATGTGCGCACCGGCGAGACGCTTGCCGTGGTCGGTGAATCCGGCTCCGGCAAGAGCCAGACCATGATGGGCATCATGGGTCTGCTTGCCAAGAACGGCACCGTCACCGGCTCTGCCCGCTACCGCGGTCAGGAACTGGTCGGGCTTTCGCCCAAGGCGCTCAACGGCGTGCGCGGTTCCAAGATCACCATGATCTTCCAGGAACCGATGACGTCGCTCGATCCGCTCTACACGATCGGGCGGCAGATCGCCGAACCAATCGTGCATCACCGAGGCGGCACGTTCAAGCAGGCGCGCAAGCGCGTGCTGGAACTGCTCGAACTGGTGGGCATTCCGGAACCGGCACGGCGCATCGACAGCTATCCGCACGAGCTTTCGGGTGGCCAGCGGCAGCGCGTGATGATCGCGATGGCGCTCGCCAACGAACCGGATCTGCTGATCGCCGACGAGCCGACGACGGCACTCGACGTGACGATCCAGGCCCAGATCCTCGATCTGCTGAAGTCGCTGCAGAAGCGGTTCGGCATGGCGATCGTGCTGATCACGCACGACCTCGGCATCGTCAAGCACTTCGCCGAACGGGTCGCGGTGATGCGCCGTGGCGAAGTTGTGGAGCAGGGAACGACGGCTGACATCTTCGAGCGGCCGAAGGCAGACTACACGAAGATGCTGCTTGCCGCTGAGCCGAGCGGTCGCAAGGCGCCGCCGGCCGACAATGCGCCGATCATCCTGGAAGGTCGGGACGTCTCGGTCGACTACGCGATCGGCGGCGGCTTCTTCACCCGCGGCAACGCCGTCTTCCGCGCCGTCGACAAGGTGACCTTGAAGCTCCGCGAAGGCCAGACGATCGGCGTCGTCGGCGAATCCGGTTCGGGCAAGTCGACGCTCGGGCGGGCATTGCTGCGGCTCCTGCCGAGCAGCGGTTACTACCGATTCGGCACGACCGATATCTCGGGCTACGACCGCGGCCAGATGCGTCCGCTCCGCAAGGCGCTGCAGCTGGTGTTCCAGGACCCCTATGGTTCGCTGTCGCCACGCCGCACCGTCGGTGAAATCATCACCGAGGGCCTGCACGTGCACGAGCCGGCGCTCAGCCGTGCCGATCGCGACCGCCGCGCTATCGAGGCCCTGAAGGAAGTGGGGCTCGACCCTGCGTCGCGCAATCGCTATCCGCACGAGTTTTCGGGTGGCCAGCGGCAGCGCATTGCCATTGCCCGCGCCATGATCCTGAAGCCGAAGGTCGTCATCCTCGATGAGCCGACATCGGCACTGGACCGCTCTGTTCAGGGCCAGGTGATCGAGCTTCTGCGCGACCTGCAGCGCTCGCACGGCCTGTCCTACATCTTCATCAGCCACGATCTGTCGGTGGTGAAGGCGATGTCGGACTACGTGATCGTCATGAAGAACGGCAAGATCGTCGAGGAAGGCGATACCGACGGCATCTTCGATGCGTCGAAGGAACCTTACACCAGAACGTTGATCGGAGCGGCATTCAACGTCTGACCCGATTGCCATCATCGTCGGCGGGGATGCGAGCGATCGCGTCCCCGTTTTCGGTTGCGGTCGCTGCCATGCCGATCTCGGGTAGATCGACCGCGCCAGCTTGTCTATCTTGCCTGGTGTCGTGCCATACATCGCCGTTCAGCGACATCCGACAATCTACGGAGAGACCGGCCCATGCTCCATCATGTCGAGATCTATGTTTCGAAGCTCGATACTTCCTACAGGTTCTGGGCGAGCCTGCTTGCACAGATCGGCTATGAAGAGAACGACCGCTGGAATGACGGTTTCACTCTCGCCCATGGGACCGACGCCTATCTGACATTCGTCCAGGTCGCGGAGAAACATGCCCATCGCCCCTATCACCGATCCGGGGTTGGTCTGAACCACCTGGCTTTCCGCGTGAAGGACCGGGAAACGGTCGACCGGTTGCGACAGTTCTGCCGGGAAAACGCGATCTCCTGCCTGTATGAAGACCGGTATCCGTTCGCAAATGGTGGTAGCGACTACTACGCACTGTTCATCGAAGACCCGGATCGGATCAAGGTCGAGTTCGTCGCCACATCCGCTGCCGACTGACGCGGCGGCTTCGCGCCGGCTATCCGATCCCGTCGTCGCCCTTAACGTACCCTTTGCGGCCGGATCGGCAATCGACACCACCAGAGCCGAAGGCGGCCCGCCGGCGCGGCTCCGGTCATAGCTCGCTTTCCGTCGACTGATCCGCCGCGACGAGTTTCTTGTCCAGGCCGAATTTCTGCATCTTTTCATAGAGCGTCTTGCGCGAGATGCCGAGGGATTCGTAGACCGGTTTCAGCGCGCCGCCATGGGTGGCGATGGCGCTGGCGATCAGGCCCTTCTCGAACGCCGCAACCTTGTCGGCCAGACGGTTGCCGCTTGCCCCGGGCGAGGCAGCCTCGTTCGAAGCCGTGTCGAGCCCGAGCACCAGCCGTTCGGCGGCATTGCGCAGTTCGCGCACGTTGCCTGGCCAGTTGCGCTCCGCCATCTCCGCCAGCAGGTTCTGCGAGACATCGACCTCGTCACGGCCGTAGCGTGCCGCCGATTCGCGCACGAGCTGCAGGAACAGCAGCGGGATGTCGGCGCGGCGCTGGGCAAGTGGCGGCACACGCAGCGTCGCGACATTGAGACGGTAGAGAAGGTCGGGTCGGAAGCGGCCAGCGGCCACCTCCTGCTCCAGATCCACCTTGTTAGTGGCGATGAAACGCACGTCGAGCGGCACCACTTCGTTGGAGCCAAGCCGCGTGATCACGCGCTCCTGCAGCACGCGCAGAAATTTTGCCTGCAAATCGATCGGCATCGAGCCGATTTCGTCGAGCAGGATCGTGCCGCCGCGGCCATGTTCGAATTTGCCGTAGCGTGGACGGATGGCGCCGGGAAACGCGCCCGGCTCGTGGCCGAAGAGCTCACTCTCGATCAGGTTTTCCGGCAGGGCGGCACAGTTGATGGCGATGAAGGGATTGTTTGCCCGGCCGCTCAGATCATGAAGCGTGCGGGCGACGACCTCCTTGCCTACGCCGGTGTCGCCGATGATCAGCGTGTCGGCGTCGGAAGCGCCGATCGCGCGGACCCGGTAGCGCAGGTCGACCATGACCTGGCTGCGTCCCGGCAGCCGCTGCTCGATATCGTCGCGCTTGCCGGCGACAGCCTTGAGCCGCCGGTTTTCGAGCACCAGCGCACGCCAGTCGAGCGCTCGGCGGATGGTGCCGGCGAGCATCTGGGCAGTGAAAGGCTTCTCCACGAAATCATAGGCACCTTCTCTCATGGCGCGCACGGCCAGCTGAACATCGCCATGGCCGGTGACGAGGATGACCGGCACCTCGACGTCGATCTCCCGAATGCGCTGCAGGAAGGTCATACCGTCCATGCCCGGCATCCGGATGTCGCTGATGACGACGCCTGGGAAGCTGAAACCGATGAACTCCAATGCGTGCTCGGCGCTGGCGAACGTCTCGACGCGGAAGCCTGCGAGTTCGAGCGCCTGCGCGCTCGAATGGCGCAACTCCTCTTCGTCATCGACGAGCAGAACGCGGCTTTCGATCATTCGGCGGCCTCCTGGCCCTCTTCATCGGCTATGGGAAGTTCGATGCGAAACTCCGCGCCACCTCCCGCAAGGTTCGTGGCGACGAGGCTGCCGCCGAAGTCCTTGACGATGTTATAGGAAATCGACAGGCCAAGGCCCAGTCCCTTGCCAACGCCCTTGGTCGAAAAGAACGGGTCGTAGATGCGCTCGGCGATTGCTGCCGGCACGCCCGGGCCACGATCGATGACGGCAATCACGACCTTCTGCCCGTCGCGCCAGGCGCGAAGCCGAATGTGACGGTCATCCAGCCCCTCGACCGCGTCGGCAGCGTTGGAGATCACGTTGACCAGCACCTGCTGCAGGCGGACGAAACCGGCGCGGACGACCAGCGGCTCCGGCCCGAGATCGATGTCGATGTCGGCTGCCGCCGACTTCAGCCGGACAGCAACGATTTCCATCGTGTCGCGCACGACGTCCTCGATCGGCACCGGCCCGAGCTTTTCGTTGGGCTTGCGGGCAAAATTGCGCAGATGCCGGCTGATTGCCGCCATGCGGTCGACCAGGCCCGAAATCCGTCTGATGTTGTCGCTTGCCTCATCGGTCCGACCGCGTTCAATCAGAAGGGAGGCGCTGTCGGCGTAGGTCTTGGCGGCCGCCAGCGGCTGGTTGAACTCGTGCGATAGCGCTGCCGACATCTGGCCGAGGCCGGCGAGTTTTCCGGCCTGGATGAGATCGGCCTGGGTGCGGCGCAGTTGCTGCTCTGTCTGGCGGCGTTCAGCGACCTCCTCCTCAATCTGCACGTTGACGCGTGCAAGGTCGGCGGTACGTTCGTCGACGCGGCGCTCGAGCTCGGCCTGCGCCTCCGCCTGCATCGAGATGCGCTCGTTGAGCCGCGCGCGGCGCTGCCAGAGAATTGCCACGGCAAGACCGGCAAGGCAGATGAGCAGCAGAACGGCAATCGTCGTCGTGAGGGCTTGGGTTCTGACCGATGCCGTGTCTGCGAGAACGTTCACGGTCCAGTCGGCATCGGCCATATGTTGCGAGACGACAAGATACTCGCGGCCGGACGGGCCCGAGGAAATGCGCATGAGGTGGTGGCCGGCGCTGTCGTGTACCGTCAGCGGCAAGGGGCGCACGGTTGCATCGGCATAACGCCGCGAGGCGATGGTCTGGGCGCGCCGCTCCGCCGTCATCGGCAGGATCGCGGTGTAGAGCCACTCCGGCGTCCCGGTCATGAAGATGATGCCTTCGGGATCGGAGACGAAGATCTTGTACTCTCCGCCCTGCCAGGAAGCTTCGATGCTTTCGACATCGACCTTGAAGACTATGACGCCGCGGATGTCCTCACCGACGCGGATGGGAGCGCCGAAGAAATAGCCGCGTTTCAGCGAGGTGGTACCGAGCGCATAGAACCGCGAGGCCCGGCCCTGCAACGCCTCCTGGAAGTAAGGGCGATAGCTGAAGTTCTGCCCGACGAAGCTCGTCGGGCCGTCATAGTTGCTGGCGGCGATCGTATCGCCGTCCGGTGTGATCACATAGATATCGGAGGAGTGCAGCAGCCCGTTGATATCCTTGAGATAGGCATTGACGGATTCGCGCAGCCTGCGGTCGCGTGGCCGCGTGGCAAGTTCCTTGATATCGTCGTGGTCGGCAATCAGCGCGGGCAGGGCCTGGTAGCGATTTAGGTGGCCGTCGAGCGCCGCCACCGCGAGCCGGAGTGCCGTGTTTGCCTGGGCCGATGCCTCGTCGAGGTAGCTGCGCGTCGCCACGGCATTGCCCTGCCAGGCGAGAACGGCAACCGCCAGCGGCAACAGGATGACGGCAACGGCGAGGCGGTATTTCACGGACTGTCTGGGCTCCTCCTCCCATGCGTTCCCTTTGGCCACATCGTGGCCGGTTTCGATCTTAAGCAGCCGCCGTTACGCTCACAAGCCATTGCACTTCTGCATCTAGGTCGTTCAACGATTTTCTCTCGTCGTCAACGAGGCGTTGACAATGCGTTTGGCGGCCGCCGTCTTTCGCGACAGCCTGGATGAGCGCATCTATGCGTCATGACAAAGCCCGGTCTTGCCGGGCGGAAAGGATCAAGGCAATGCTCAATCAGATCAAGGGCCTGCATCACGTAACGTCGATGGCAGACGATGCCTTCACCAACAATCAGTTTTTCACGAAGACGCTTGGCATGCGCCGCGTCAAGAAGACGGTGAACTTCGATTCCCCCGATGTCTATCACCTCTACTACGGCGACGAAGCCGGCACGCCCGGCACCGTCATGACCTATTTCCCGTTTCCGCAGATGCCGCGCGGACGTGCCGGCACCGGCGAGGTCGGCACCACGGTCTTTTCCGTCCCCGAGGGATCCCTCAGCTTCTGGCGCGAGCGGCTCGCAAAGCTCGGCGTCAGCGGTCTCAAGGATGAAGAGACATTCGGCGAGAAGCGGTTGAATTTCGCCGGTCCTGACGGAGACGGCTTTGCGCTCGTCGAAGTGCGCGACGACCCGCGCGCGCCCTGGACGGATGGAGGCATCTCCGGGGATCATGCGATCCGCGGCTTTCATTCGGCCGCCATGCGTCTTCGCGACGAAGGGGCGACGGCAGAGCTTCTGAAGTTCATGGGGTATCATGAGCTGGACCGCAAGGACGGCGTTACGCGGCTGATTATGCCGGGCGGCAATGGCGCCGGCCTGATCGACCTCGAGACCATGCCGAACGTCAATCGCGCCGCACAGGGCGCGGGCTCGGTGCACCACATCGCCTTCGCCGTCGACAATCGCGAAACGCAGCTGGAAGTTCGAAAGGCACTGTTGGACACCGGCTATCAGGTGACCCCGGTGATCGACCGCGACTATTTCTGGGCCATATATTTCCGCACGCCCGGCGGCGTCCTGTTCGAGATTGCCACCAACGAACCGGGCTTCAACCGCGACGAAGATCTCGCCCATCTCGGCGAAGCGCTGAAGCTTCCGCAGCAGCACAAGCACCTGCGCCCGGTTCTCGAGAGCCACCTGCAGAAGCTGGAAGCTTAAGGCGCAGCGTGACTGGCGATGTTTCGCCACCGATGCGACATCCCGCAAGAAACAAGGAGATTTCCATGGCCGATCACGGCTACGTACACAAACTGAAAGCCGGCGCGCCCGGCAAGCCCATCTTTTTCGTCTTCCATGGCACGGGAGGCGACGAGAACCAGTTCTTCACCTTCGGTGCGCAACTGATGCCCGACGCCACGATCGTGTCGCCGCGCGGCGACGTGTCCGAGCATGGTGCCGCCCGCTTCTTCAGGCGAACCGGCGAAGGCGTCTACGACATGGCGGATCTGTCGCGGGCAACGGCAAAGATGGCGGGCTTCGTCAAAGACGTTGCCGAGGCGCACGAGGCAACCGAGATCATCGGTCTCGGCTATTCCAACGGCGCGAACATTCTGGCCAACGTGCTGATCGAGAACGGCCTTTTCGACCGGGCGATCCTGATGCATCCGCTGATCCCGTTCCGCCCGAAGGACAATGCGGCGCTTGCCGGCCGCCGGGTGCTGATCACGGCCGGCGAACGCGATCCGATCTGCCCGGCACCCCAGACGCAGGCGCTCGCTGACTACTTCAAGGCGCAGGGCGCCGCCACCGATGTCGAATGGCATGCCGGTGGCCACGACATCCGCCAGAATGAGATCTCGGCGATCGAGGGCTTTATCAGGGCCTGACGATCACTCCAGCCGGCGGCGGAACAACCATGACGCGGCCGAGAGCGTGACGAGGGCGATGACGCAAAGCGGAATGGTCTGGCGCACGACCTCGGCCAGGGGGATATCCTTGAGGAACACACCCTTCACGATGACCAGGAAATAGCGCAGTGGGTTGACCAGGGTGACCGGCTGCAGCCAGGCGGGCATGTTCTCGATCGGGGTGGCAAAGCCCGAAAGCAGCATGGCGGGCACCATGAACAGGAAGGCGCCGAGGATCGCCTGCTGCTGCGTCATCGACAGCGCGGATATGAACAGGCCGAGCCCGACCACGGCCGCGAGATAGAAGACGGCGCTACCATAGAGCAGCAACAGCGAGCCGCGCAGCGGCACGCCGAAGATGAAGACGGCGGCGAAAATGTAGACGGTGATGTGAAACAGCCCGATCATCATCGGCGGGATCAGCTTGCCGATCAGGATCTCGTGTGTCCTGAGGGGCGATACCATCAACTGGTCGAACGTCCCGAGTTCGCGTTCGCGGGCGATGGACAGGGCGGTAACGATCAGCCCGATCAACAGCGCGATACTGGCGACCAGGTTAGGCACCATGAACCATTGATAGGTGAGATTGGGGTTGAACCAGTTTCGCGCCACGACGGCGATCGCCTCGGAGGCCGTGCGCTTGCCGGCCGGCGTATCGGCCGCAAGTGAGGCAACGATGCGCCCGAGATAACCCGAAACGATCTGCGACGCATTCGAGCGCCGTCCGTCGAGAATGATCTGGACCGTTGCCGGACGTCCCGCCTCGATGTCGCGCGAGAATGTGGGGCCAATCTCCAGGGCGGCAATGGCACGCTGCCGGTCGATGGCACTGCGCACCGCGCCCGGGTCGTCGGTGTAGGCGATGCTTCGAAACGTCGGTGAACCGTCGATGCGCTCCACGAGTTCTTGACCCCAATGGCCACTGTCGCGGTTGAGAACCATGACGTCGACATTGGTCACTTCGAGTGTCGCCGCATAGGAAAACACCAGCAGCTGCAGGATCGGCGGACCGATCAGGATCGCACGGCCCTTGGGGTCGCGCAGAACGGCCAGCAGTTCCTTGACGATCAGAGCACGGAGCCTCGTCCACCACATGTCAGCCGATCCTCTTGCGGGTGCTTCGCGCCGCGAGCGCGAAAAAGACACTGCCGATCAAAAGCATGATGGCGATGGCCTGCAAGAACATTGGCCAGATGTCGCCGGCCAGAAAAACCGTTTGCAGGCTGGGGATGAGATACCGTGCCGGCACGATGAAGGTGATCCACTGAATGACCGTCGGCATCGAGTTGATCTCGAACAGGAAGCCGGAGAGCAGGAAGGCTGGCAGGAAGGCGGAGATCAGCGCCAGTTGCGAGGCCAGAAACTGGTTCTTGGTCGTTGCCGAAATCAAAAGGCCCTGGCCGAGCGCCGGCATCAGGAAGGTCGCCGACAGCGCGTAAAGCGCTGCAACCGAACCGCGGAACGGCACGCCGAAGAGAAAGACGGCAAGCAGCACGCACAGCGTCATCGATGCAAGCCCGAGCAGGAAATAGGGCAGGAGCTTGCCGGCAAGCAGTTCCGCAGCCGACACCGGTGTTGCCATCATCGCCTCCATGGTGCCGCGCTCCCATTCGCGTGCGACGACCAGCGAGGTCAACAGCGTGCCGACGAGGGTCATGACGATGGCAATCGAGCCGGGCACCAGAAAATTTCGGCTGGTGAGTTCCGGATTGAACCAGAAACGTTGCTCGGCTGAGATCGCCGGGGGCTGGCCGGCATCTTCCTGTGAGCGTTGACGCTCCCAGTTGGCGACCGTCGCCTGGGCATAATTCTGCACGAAATTGCCCGTGTTCGGATCCGACCCGTCGACCAGGACCTGCAGTGCCGGATGCTGTCCGGCGGCGTAGTCGGCGGCGAAGCGGGCAGGGATGACGACGATGCCGCGGATGTGCCCGAGCACGAGATCGTCTTCGAAGTCTCGGCGGTCGCGCCCGACACTGACGGTGAAATAGCGCGAGGCCTGGAAGCCCGCGGCGAGATCGCGCGTCAACGGCGTCTCCTGTTCCACGACAAGGCCGACGCGCGTTTGCGTGGTATCGAGGGAAACGCCGTAGCCGAACAGGAACAGAAGGATCAGCGGCAGGACGAAAGCGATGAGAATGCTGCTCGGATCGCGGACGATCTGGTAGCTCTCCTTGCGCACCAGCGCGGCGAAGCGGCGTGCGCGCCCCGTCGTCGGTGCCTCGATTTCAGCAGGCGCCGTCATGCGGCCACCTGCTTTTCTTCGGACCCCTGTACAAGTGCGATGAACGCATCTTCCATCGTCGGGTCGGGGCAGGCGGCGTTGGCAACCTGCTTCTTCAGGTCATCGGGCGAACCGAGAGCGATCGAACGGCCGCGATAGATGAGCGAGATGCGATCGCAATACTCCGCTTCGTCCATGAAATGGGTGGTGACGAGCACCGTCACGCCCTTCTCCACGAGGCCGTTGATATGGGTCCAGAACTCGCGTCGTGTGATCGGATCGACGCCGGAGGTCGGCTCGTCGAGGAACAACGCTTCCGGCTCGTGCAAGACGGCGCAGGCCAGCGCCAGCCGCTGCTTGAGGCCGAGCGGCAGATCCTTGGCTGACATGCCGAGCAGGCGCTCGAAACCGAAAATCTCCACCATCAGGCCGATGCGCTCACGCTTTCGCGCGCCGGCAAGGCCGTAGACGCCGGCAAAGAAACCGAGGTTCTGTGCCACGCTGAGATCGCCATAGAGCGAGAATTTCTGTGCCATGTAGCCGAGGCGGTTGCGGGCTTCGGCGGCATCCCGGCGCAGGTCGAATCCGGCGACACGGCCCTCGCCGGCGGTCGGCTTCAACAGGCCGCACAGCATCTTGAACGTCGTCGATTTTCCGGCGCCGTTCGGTCCGAGAAGGCCAAAAATCTGGCCGCGTGGAATGTCGAAGGTAATGTCGTCGGCCGCGGTAAAGTCACCGAAGCGCTTTGTCAGTCCGCGCGCCTCGATCACCGGCTTGCCATTCTCGCTGGCAAAGACCTTCTGCGCCTCCGCCAGCTTAGAGCGGCCACCCGGGCCACCGCCCAGCAGGTCGATGAAGGCGTCTTCGAAACGGGGCGGCGCTATGGTCGCTTGCGGCGCGGTGGCGGTCGCTTCCGTTGCTGCCATGGGCGGTGCGACGTCCGGCGCCATCACCAGCCTGATGGCTTCGCCCTGGATGACGCCATCGACGACGCCGTCTTCGTCCAGGTAGCGGGCAAGCGCCTCGCGCCGTCGTCCGGACGTGCCGGTCACCTTGAAGACGCGACCGGCGACGCGGGCCGTGAGTTCGGATGGGGCGCCGGCAAAAAGCAGCTTGCCCTCGTTCAGGAGCAGAACCTCGTCGCAGGCTTCGGCTTCGTCGAGATAGGCCGTCGACCAGACGACGCCGATCCCGGAGGCGGTCAGGTTTTCGACCATCTTCCAGAGGTCGCGCCGCGAAATCGGGTCAACGCCGACACCCGGCTCATCGAGCAGCAGCAAGCGGGGCTTGCGTAGCAATGCGCAGGCAAGACCGAGCTTCTGCTTCATGCCGCCGGAAAGCTTGCCGGCGAGCCGTGCCGTGAAGCGCTTGAGATCGGTGAATTCAAGCAGTTCGTCGTAGGTGGCCTTGCGTTCTGAAAGCGGCAGGCCGCGCAGATCGGCATAGAGATCGAGGTTTTCCGCGACGCTCAGATCCTCATAGAGACCGAAGCGCTGCGGCATGTAGCCAATGGCTGCCTGAATGTGGGCGGGATCCTTGGCCGTGTCGAAGCCGAGCACCTCCACCTTGCCTTCGTCCGGAAGCATCAGGCCCGTCATCAACCGGATGAGCGTAGTCTTTCCCGCTCCGTCCGGGCCAACGAGGCCGGTGATACGTCCCCCGAGAATTTGACCATCGATATGATCGAGCGCGGGCGCACCGTCGCCAAAGCGTTTTACGACGCCGGATATCCGAACGAAGGGCTCATCGATCGTCACGAGGCACCACTTTCCGCCTGCGGCAACCTGACGGTGACCGGCATGCCCTGGCGCAGATCGGCGCCAGGCTTTGTCACGACGATGCGCAGCCGATAGACGAGATCTGTGCGCAGTTCAGGCGTTTCGACCGATTTCGGCGTGAATTCGGCAACGGGTGAGATGAAGCCAACCGTCGCCTCATAGGGGCGGTCGGGAGCCGTGTCCGAGAAGACTTCGACCTTCATGCCGGGGTGGACCCGTCCGAGATCGGGTTCGGCGACGTAGGCGCGAACCCATACCGGTTCCGTCAGCGAAATTACATAGGCGGTATCCGACGGCGCGATCATGGCGCCGGGCTCGCGAACGCGTGAGAGGACGATACCGTCGCTCGGGGCGAGGAGCCGCGTATCAGAAAGGGAGGTCCGAGCGCTGGCGAGCTTGGCCGTGGCGGCCTGAACTTCTGCTGTGGCGGCCGCGATATCCTCGACCCGACTTCCCTCCTCAAGCAGCGCAAGCGCCTCGCGGGCAGAAGTGGCGCGGGCCGCCGCCGCGGCGCGGGCGGCACTCGCCTGATCGAGATTGGCCTGCGAAATCGTGCCGTTCGGCCGCAATTGCCGGGCGCGCTCATAGGCGAGGTCGGCATTCTGCAGTTCGGCAACCTGCTCTTCGTGAGCGGCACGCGCCTGGGCGATCTCTGTCTTGCGGGCTCCGGCCTTCAGTTTGTCGAGATTGGCGCTGAGGGCTGCGAGTTCCGCCGAGGCTGCATCGACGGCCTGCTGGAAAGGCGTTGGATCCAGAGTGCCGAGGATGTCACCGGCCTTGACGGGATCGCCTTCGTCGACGGCAAGCTTGTCGATGCGGCCGCTGACCCGGAAGCCGAGCGATACCTGCCGGATATCGATATTGCCGTAGAGAACGGAGGCTGGCCGATGTTGGCCCCAGCCGAGGCGCGAGGGCAGGTCGAACCACCAGCCGGCTGCTGCCGCACCGGCGATGAGAACAACGGGAATGAGCAGCTTACGGTTCATGGCTGCAACTCCGCATTGGTGCCGAGTGTCTCGACGAGGCTGGCGGCGTGGCGTTGCAGCATTTCGAGTTCGGCGGGGCCAACGGCATCCCAATGCATCTGACGCAGCAATGCGGCATGCGCCATGCGGAAGACGAGGATGCTGCCAACGAAGGACAGGGTCTTCAGGCGCACGCGCTCGGATGCCGGATCGTCGCCAAGGATCGTGCCGACGAGCCGCGCGGCCATCCCGATCATCGGCCCCATGATGTTGTCATAGACCCGCGCGAACGCTTCGGTCGGTTCCATCTGTTCGCGTATGATGAAACGGGCCCAGCTTTCCGACTGTCGGCTGACGAACAGGCCGACCATACGCTGGACCATCTGGGTCAGCAGCGCGCGGGCCTCGACCCGACTCATGGCGGCACCTTCGCCATCGAGCCGCGCCAACCGCTCCAGGATCACGGCGCGCAGATCGGCCACATGACCGCCGATGATCGCCGCCAGATGCTCGGCGGCGGCAATGTAGAGGCCCTCCTTGCCGGCAAAATAGTAGGGGATCGCCTGCAGGTTGACGCCGGCGGCATCCGCCAGCTTGCGCGTGCTCGCGCCGTCGAAACCGTAGCGCCCGAAGACGTCGATCGACGTCGAAAGCAGCTTCTCTTTCGTGGCGTCGCCGCGATCCGGCTTCGTAGGGGATAGTTTGTTTGTCATCATTTGCTCATATTAAGCCGATCATTCGATTAAGTCAATCGAATGAATTGTTGGTAGTCGTGGTGAGCCGCATGGATGGCGTGCCACGGGCCGAAGCCTGGCAAGGGAGCTGAATCTGGTGGGCATCCCTGCAGGATGACCTATTCATATCTAGGAACGGTGCTGGTCGCTTGTCCGTCAGGAAAGTACGCAGCAACACAAAGGCGTTAATGCGTTTCGGTCCCGATCGGAAAATGCCCCTTAGGCCACGTTGCGCTTGTCTTCGTCTTCGAGGCGGCGCTGGAAGAGTGCGGCGATCAGGTCGGATTGTGTGATGATGCCTACGAGCCGATTGTCGTCATCGACCACCGGCATGTGGTGCAGGCCCATGTCGGCCATCGGCGGCACGAGTTTGGCGATCATCGTTTGCGGCAGCGCCGACTGGACGCGCCGTGTCATGATTTCGGAAACCAGCCGTGGGGCCTTTGGCCCGAGGCCGACAACATTGCCGAGGCGTTGCCGCAGACCGGCGTGCGGTTGCAGCATGGCATGCGAGATGAAATCGGTCTGGGTGACGATGCCGACGAGGCCGTCCTTTTCGGTCACGACCGGCAGGGCCTTGATGTCGTGGTCCAGCAATGTCTGCCAGGCCTTGCGCAATGGCGTTTCCGGTGTCGCCGTCGCCACGTCGCGTGACATGATGTCAGCACAGGTAATTTCGCCCGAGCGTCGCGTGAAGGCGCGGATCTGCGCCTGATGGATCAGGGTGTCGAGCTCGTCCGGGCTGACGGGGACAAGCTCGCCATATTGCGCCAGAACGGCCTGCAAATCTTCCGGCACGATACCGAGACGCTGCATCGGCGGCGGGTCATCTGTGCGATGGCTGTTGGCAGCGGGAGCCAGATGCGGGTAGCGCCGACCCGTCGCGTTGTTGAAGAGAAGGGCGACAACGAGAATGAGCGCGGAATTGATCGCCACAGGCGATAGCACGAACCAATAGCCGGCGTCATGGATGGACGCACCGCCGAGCACGGCGGTCAGGGCGACCGCGCCGCTCGGCGGATGCAGGCATCCAAGCAGCAACATGATCGCAATCGCCAGTCCGACAGCAACGGCGGCCGCGATGACAGGCTCGGGAATGAAAAGCGCTGCCGTGACGCCGATCAGCGATGAAACGATGTTGCCGCCAAGGATGGACCAGGGCTGTGCCAACGGGCTGGAGGGAGCGGCAAACAACAGCACGGCCGATGCACCCATCGGTGCGATCAGGAGCGGCAGGTTGGCGTCGGCGCCGAGTGCAAGCGTACTGACAAGCCCGGTCAGCAAAATACCGACCAGCGCACCCAATGACGCACGCAAGCGTTCGACATGGCTGACGGGGACAAGCGATGGAATGAAACGCTTGAGGTAGGCACTGGCCTTCGACATGGAAACTCGCGGACGGCAGAACAACGGATTGCGCAGCTCAATAGCATATGGCCAGGAATTGGGCAGGGAATATGCGCCCAAAATTGCGAGACGGATTAAAATTTATGCATCGCTCCTGATCGAAGAGCATTCCAGGGGCGCCGCGCGCCCGGAACGATCAAGCCGGCAGGTCGCCGGATCGCGCCGCGGAGAAGTCGATGGAGATCTTCGTTCCTTTGTCCGGCGCGGTTGCGATCGTGATTGGCGCCTCATGCAGTTCGCTGATGCGCTGAACGATCTTCAGGCCAAGCCCGATCTGGCCCGAACGCTTGAGGTAGCCGAGGTCCTCATGGTGCTCCGGAAGATCGACCAGCCCCTTGCCGTTGTCCTCGATGCTGACGATCGCGCCGGGGCCGCAGGTCAAGACGATGCGGGTGCCGGGCGGATTATGCTTGACCGCATTTTCGATCAGGTTGCGCATCATGTTTTCGACGAGAGCCGGGATGACGGTAACGGGGGGCGTTCCCTCGTCGGAAAATTCGAGCGACTTGTCGTGGTCGAAGACGAAGGGTGCGATCGTCTCGGCAAGGCTCGCACCGATCTGCGAGAGGCTGGCCGACTGGTAGGCTGAGGGATCGACCGCATCCGCCCTGGCGAGCGACGTCAGCTGTTCGAGAATATGCGTCAGCGCATCGAGGTCACGCTCTGCATTGCGCGCGCGGGGATCGTCGATGCGGCTGAGTTCCATCTTGGCGATGGAAACCGGGGTGCGGATCTCATGCGCGATCGAGGAGGAAAACAGCTTCTGGGACTGGATGAGGTCGGCCACCCGCGCCAGCATGCGATTGACGGCGCTGACGAGGCGGGCAATCTCCTCCGGCATGCGGGTCAGCGGCAGGCGTGCATTGCTGTCACGAGGATCGAGCGCATCGGCCGCGTGCGCGGCCTTCGCGACGGGTAGCAGGGCGCCTCGGATCGACCAGATCGTTGCGCCGATCACCAGGCAGAACATCACGGTCATCGGCACGATCATGGAATCGAACATCTCGTGCAGCAGGGCGCCGTACATGAAACCGTTCGGGTCCTTCAGGATCGCCAGCTCGACCAGCACGGTCGTTCCCGCCCGCTCGAAGCTTTGGCCCCCTGCGACGCTGAACGGCTTGCCGGGTTGGATTTCCCTCTTCCAAAAATTCGGTGCGTCGATGCTCAAAGGCAGGAAATGCTCGGCGCATTCCGTCGTACAGTTCGAATAGAGCGGCGTCCCCGCTTCCGTGCGCACCCTCAGGAAGATCGAGCCATCGCGGTCATGGCGGTCCAGATAGCGCTGGCTCAACTCGTGATCCGGTTCGAAACTGACTTGACCGTCGCGGACACGGATGGCGCTCGAGAGCGTTTCGGTTTCCTGCTGCAGCATGAGGATGCTGAGCTTGTCGTCGTCGAACCAGTAATCCGCGAAGACGACGCCGATCTGGATCGCCATGGCGAGCAGAGAGAAAGCGATGATGCGACGAGAGACGATACCGATCAGCGACGGGTTCGGCTTCGTCATGAGGCGCGCCTGAGAAGGTAGCCGATGCCGCGCACGGTTTCGATCTGAATGCCGGTCTCGTGCCCCTGCAGCCGCTTGCGCACCCGGGATACCGCAAGCTCCAGCGCGTTCGCGCTGATTTCCTGGCCATACTCGGAAAGTGCGGTTTCGAGCTTTCGCTTGGGAACGACCCGGCCGACCTCTCGCATCAGGATCTCGATCAGTGATCGCTCGCGCGGCGGCAGCGGCACGACGATGCCGTCACAGGTCAGGTCCGCGGTCGACGGATCGTAGCGCAGGGCGCCTGCCTCGAGAACGGGTTGCACAGCCTGCGGATTGCGCCTGAGCATGGCGCGGCACCGCGACAGGAGTTCCCGGTGGTGGAACGGCTTGACGAGATAATCGTCCGCACCGGCGTCCAGGCCGGCAATGCGTTCGTCGACCGAGCCGCGGGCCGTGATGATCAGCACGGGTAGTCCCGGATACTCCTGGCGCAGCCGGCGCAGCAGCGCCAGGCCATCACCGTCCGGTAGTCCGAGATCGAGCAGGATCAGGTCGTGCTCGCGCGCGGCGATTGCGGCTTCTGCGTCGGAAACACTTGATACGGCATCGAGACGCCAGCCTGCGTCGCGCATGGTTTCACCGACCAGCTCTACCAGTCGCGGACTGTCTTCAACCAGGAGAAGGCGCATCGAGTCGTCTCGGCATGATCAGTGTTGCAGCGACCATATTGGCTTTCTGCGGGGCTGCCAACTGCTGGCCGCCGGCCAACCCAAGCGGGTATCGCGCAGGCAATCGGCAATCTCGACGGGGTTTTGACAGCTTACCGGGCGTATCTCGACAAGGCAGGGGGAGGCTGCAATCGAACCGCGCCCCCCGCATGACGCGGCTTGGCGTCCACTGAATGCCCGAAACTGCGTCGGCCGCATGGCAAGAGCGGCGAGACCGATGCAGCAGGAGAAGACTGTTTTGATGCTCAGAAGAATCGGCCGGCCAGAGCTCGGCAGCATTGCACTCACGGCAATCGTCACCGTCTATTTGCTGGCGATCACCAACATGTCCTTCTGGCGGCATGCGGCACTCTATTTCGATCATTCGCGTTTGTCGCTCCTGTCGTTCGGCACGGCGCTGGCATTGGCGACCTTCGCAGTCTTGACGATGGTGTCGGTCAAGTACGTCATGAAGCCGGTGCTGATCTTCCTGATCGTCGCTTCGGCTTCGGCTGCCTATTTCGTCGATTATTTCGGCGTGATCATCGACAAGGACATGATCGGCAACGCGGCCGTGACGACGCAGGCAGAGGCGAGCCATCTTCTGACCGGCAGCCTGATGCTGCATCTCATCATTTACGCGGTCATTCCGTCCCTGTTCGTCATTTGGGTCAAAGTTCGCCATCGGCGCTTTTTTGCCAAGGCTGGCATCAATCTCGCCATCGTCGTTCCCAGCCTGCTCGTCAGCGGCGGCTTGATCTATTCGGACTTCGCCAGCGTTGCCTATGTCATTCGCGAGCACAAGGACCTGATGAAACGGTTCAATCCGACCGGTCCGGTTTCCGCCGCGGTCCGCTACGCAGCGTCGACCTACAAGGAACGCAACATCGTGGTTCAGCCGCTGGGCACGGACGCTCGGCAGGGCGCTCGTGTGGCTGCGGCGGGCAAGCCGGTCGTCGTGGTCGTCGTTGCCGGCGAAACCGCCCGGGCGATGAATTTCTCGCTCAACGGTTACCAGCGGGAGACCAATCCCGAGCTCAAGTCGCTGGACGTGATCAACTATACGGACACGACGAGCTGTGGCACGGCCACGGCTGTCTCGCTTCCGTGCATGTTTTCCGTCTATCCGCGCAGCGAGTACACCGACTGGAAGGCGCGCTCGACCGAAAACCTGGTGAACGTCCTGACACGCGCCGGCGTTTCCGTGTCCTGGTGGGACAACAACACCGGCAGCAAAGGCATCGCCGATCTCATCAACTTCGCCAGCATGACCGGTCAGAAGGACAGCCCGTTGTGCAACAACGGCGAGTGCCTCGACGAGATCTTTCTCGGCGAACTGGACAAGAAGCTTTCAGCCACCAAGGCGAACAGCGTGATCGTCCTGCACCAGCTCGGCAGTCACGGCCCATCCTACTATCTGCGATATCCGGAGAAATTCCGGAAATTCAAGCCGGATTGCCGCACGCCCGAGCTGATGAAGTGCTCGGTCGAGGAAATCACCAACGCCTACGACAACACCATCCTCTACACCGACTATGTGCTGGCGAGTGTTGCGCGGTTGCTGGAGAAGCATCAGAACGATGTTTCGGGCGCCATGATCTACATGTCCGACCACGGCGAATCGCTCGGCGAGAATGGCATCTATCTGCATGGCGCGCCCTATGCGATCGCGCCGCGCGAGCAGACGCAGGTGCCGTTCGTCACCTGGTTTTCCAAGCCATACCAGGCAGCCATGGGTGTCGACACACGTTGCCTTGCCAAGGAAACAGACCAGCCGAAGTCGCACGACAACCTGTTTCACACGGTGCTTGGCATGATGGACGTGGAGACGAAGGTGTATGATCGCACTCTTGATGCCTTTGCCAACTGCACACGGCAAGGGCCGGCTGGCGCGCCGAACGGGGCGGCATTCCAGGCCGCCGATACGGCAAAGGACCTGCCGGCGGCGATCGTGCCGGCGAATGCGCTGCCGGGCGCCAACGCGCTCTGATCGACCCACCGGATCGAGACTGCTGACGTCTGCCCCGCAATCGGGGCAGACTTAACATCTGCGGGTTTCCACCGCGCGCGAAGGGCAAATCGCAGGCGCTACCGCCAAGACATAAGCAGCCTTGCGCTGTTTCCGCCACGCGTGCAGTCTATCGGCGGCCTTGACGCGCCCGACATCCGTCGTGGCGTAACCCTTTCGCGGCGTTCCGGAGGACTGGCGCATGCGCGCGCAGCATCTGACCTTTGCCGTCGGCGATATCCACGGCTGCCTGAGCGAACTCGACGCGCTGCTATCGCAGATCGACGCCTATGCACCCGGTGGCAGGGTGATTTTTCTGGGCGACATGATCGATCGCGGCCCCGATAGTCGAGGCGTGATCGAACGGATCATGGCGGGCCCGCGCAAAGACAGCTGGTCCTGGACGGCCCTCAAGGGCAATCATGAAGAAATGCTGCTTGGTGCCCGTAGCGGCGAAAGCGATGTCGACTGGTGGCTCGTCAATGGCGGCAGGGAGACCCTTGAGTCCTATGGGAACACCATACCGGCCGCGCACCTGAAATGGCTGATGCGGCTACCTTCCATCATCGTCGAGCCATTGCGCATCTACGTTCATGCGGGCGTCGATGAAACCGTGCCGCTGGCGCACCAGGGCGAAGACATCTTTCTGTGGATCAGGCGGCCGGACAACCACTCGGGCGACTATTGGGGCCGGCATCTTTGTCATGGCCATACGCCGGACCGCGCCAACCCACGAACCGTCGGCAACAGGACCAACGTGGATTCGGCTGCCGTATTCGGCGGGCATCTCTCCTGTGCGATCTTTGATGACGACGTTCCCGGTGGCCCTATAGGCTTTCTCAGCACCCGGTCAGGATCTGACCAATCGTAACCGACCGTTGCCGAAGATGATCGTCACTGATCGGAATTGCATTGTGCGTCCGCCTGCCAGCCTGTAGGTGTTCCCGGATTGTCGGGCGGGTGTTCTCCGTCGCTGACCGCAGCTTCAGGGGATTACCGTTGGATACCGCGCCTTCATCTCTCTTTGCCAAGACCTTTTCCGCTCTCCTGTTCGATATGGACGGCACGCTGCTCAACTCGATGGCCGTCGTCGAGCGCGTTTGGGGCGCGTGGGCGGTACGCAACGGGCTCGATCCGGTCGAAATGATGAAGACGGTGCATGGCGTCCGTGCCGTCGACACGATCCGGACACTCGACTTGCCGGGCGTCGATCCGGAACATGAAGCTCATGAACTTGCGCTCGCCGAAATTGCCGACGTCGAAGGCATCATCGAGATCGAGGGCGCCATCGCCTTCCTCAACTCGCTGCCTCCGGAAAAATGGGCGATCGTCACCTCGGCGCCGCTCGACCTCGCCGTTCGCCGCCTTGCGGCAGCGGGGATCCCGACGCCAAGGCTGATGATCACCGGCGAAGACGTCTCGGTGGGCAAGCCGCACCCGGAGGGCTATCTGATGGCGGCCGAGAAACTTGGCGTTCGTCCGGAAGACTGCATCGTTTTCGAGGATGCGCCAGCAGGTATCCTCGCCGGCAAGGCCGCCGGTGCCGAAGTTATCGTGATCACCGGAGCGCATGCGGCTGCGGCCGACACGCCGCATCTGATGCTTGCCCGCTATAGCGACATCGAAGCGGGCGTTGGCGACGATGGTGCGCTGACGCTGCGTCAGCGTCGCTGAATTTCGCCCTGATCGGCGTATCAACAGATTGAAAAAGAAAGCCGGCGAAACGGACCTTGCCTGGGTCCGCTTTCAGCTTTCGCCGGCATAGCGCTTGAGGATCTCGGAGATATCCGGTTCAGCCTTGTCCGGATTGAGTTCGGCGCGAAGCTCGACGGCGTCGAGATGCTCAAGCATGATCTTTTCGGCTGCGGCGATATCCTTCGACCGCAAGGCGCGAATGATCTGAATGTGTTCGTCGACCGCACATTCTGGTGAGTGCAGGCGGGCGAAACGGGCAAGGATCAAAGAACAGCGCGAAACCACTTCGCGCACGAAGCGCGTCAACGCCTGCGATCCCGTCAATTCCGCCAGCAGGATGTGAAACTCGCCGGCCAGGCGTATCGACAGCGGTCCATGGTCGGAAAGCGCCGCCTGTTCCTCACGCACATGTTGCTCCAGCCGCTTGAAGCCTGCGGCACCAAGGTCGGCGACAAGTCGCCGGATGACCTCCGCCTCGAGCATGCGGCGCAGAGAGAAGATGTCGCGCGCCTCTTCCAGTGTCGGCTCGGCGACGCATGCGCCCTTGTTGGCCCTGAGATCGACAATGCCCTCCGCGTTCAGTCGAACGAGCGCGCCGCGCACGCTGGTTCGACTGACCTTGAAATGATCGGCGATCGTATCTTCTGACAGCTTGGTGCCGGGCTTCAGCGCCTGCTCCAGGATGGCCTGGCGCAACAACCGATAGACGACCTCGCTGCGGCTTGATCTCTCAGACAAGGTTGCCTCCCCAAGCACGCCGACTGCGGTCGGCAAAACATGTCCCAGGACTTCGATAGCGATCCCGGACAGTCGCGTCAATATTGTATACAATAATGTTGCCATTTGTATCCGGCTATCGTATGCAATTGACAGCGCCAACGGTACACCCTGGCGCCGGCCCATGCGGGAGGAGGCATGCGAAGAGGATCGCGTGACCTGCACGGGTCGAGATTGTCGTAGTCATCGGGAGGGGAAAATGAAGAAAAGAATTCTGCAGCTTTGCGCCACCGCAGCCGGCGTCGCGATCGGTCTGACGGCGTTTGCCGCCAGTGCAGCGACCACGCTGGAGACCGTGAAGGCGCGCGGCAAGCTGATCTGCGGCGTTTCCATGAGCACGCCGGGCTTTGCCACCGCAGACGCCAAGGGGCACATGCAGGGCTTCGACGTCGACGTCTGCCGCGCTGTCGCCTCGGCCGTTTTCGGCGATCCGGAGAAGGTCGATTTTGTTCTGACGAACATCAACACCCGCTTCCAGGCGCTGCAGTCAGGCGAAATCGACATGCTGTCGCGCCAGACCACCCACACATTTTCGCGCGAAGTCTCGCTCGGTCTCGATTTCGGGCCGACGGTGTTTTACGACGGCCAGGGGCTGATGGTGCCGAAGTCGCTCGGCGTCAACAGCGCCAAGGAACTGACGGACGCGGCGATCTGCACGCTGCCCGGCACGACCACGGCTCAGAACCTCAGCGACTTCTTCCGCTCGATCGGCGGCAAGTTCGAGCTGGTCGTGTTCGAAAGCCCTGACGAGAACCGCAATGCGTTCTTCTCCGGTCGCTGTGAAGCGATCTCGTCCGACCGGTCGGACCTTGCCTCGATCCGCGCTGTCGCCAACAATCCTGACGACTATGTCGTCCTGCCCGAGACGATCTCCAAGGAGCCGCTGGCGCCGTCTGTCCGCCAGAACGATTCCAACTGGCGCGACATCGTCTCCTGGTCGGTGTGGATGCTGATGGCGGCTGAAGAGCGCGGCATCACCCAGGCCAATGTCGACGAGATGACCAAGAGCGAGGATCCGGAAATCCAGCGCATGCTCGGCGTCAGCGAAGAACTGGGCAAGATGCTCAACCTCGACAACAAGTGGGGCTACAACATCGTCAAGGGTGTGGGCAATTACGGCGAAGTGTTCGAGCGCAACCTCGGCACCAAGACGGCGCTTGGCCTGACCCGTGGGCCGAACACCCGCTGGAGCGAAGGTGGTCTGCTCTACGCACCGCCGTTCCGTTGATCTTCATCGGCCCGCGCCTTGTGCGCGGGCCTTTCCGTCTTCGACGTTCCCCTTGCCCGGCAGACGTGTCGCCATGTCCCTGATTTATGACGCGCGCATCCGCGCGTTCCTCTACCAGCTAATCGCGATCGGCGCGGTTGTCCTCGTCGCCTGGGTGATGTTCAGCACCGCGAGCGCCAATCTCGCCAAGCAGGATATCGCCACCGGCTTTGGCTTCCTGGCGCGCCAGGCGGGCTTCGTCATCACCGAGACGGCGATCGCCTATGAGCCGACCGACACATTCGGCCGCGCAATCCTGGTCGGCATCGCCAACACGGTGAAGGTTTCGGCACTCGCCGTCCTTTTCGGAACGATCCTCGGCGTGCTTGTCGGCATCGGCCGGCTCTCGCACAACCCGGTTCTGTCGCGCCTGATGCTTGCCTATGTCGAGGCACTGCGCAACGTGCCGCTGCTCCTCTATCTCCTGCTCTGGTACTCGCTGATCATTTCGGTGTTTCCACCGGTCAGGCAGGCGATCGAGATGCTGCCGGGCGTGTTTCTGTCCAACAGCGGCCTGGTCATGCCGGCGATGCGCTGGGCCAGTGGTTTCGAGGCGTTGCTCGTCGCCCTCGTTATTGGCGTTGCTGCCGCCCTGGTGATCGCGCGCATTCTGGCGCGCCGCCGCATTGCAACGGGCAAGGACATGCCGATTGCCGCCATCGCGACGCTGGCCGTCCTGCTTCCATTTGCCATCACGCTGCTCTTCGCCGACATCTCCGTGTCTCTCGACGTTCCCGAACTCGGCCGCTTCCGCCTGACCGGCGGCTATCACGTGCGCCCGGAATTCGTGGCGCTGTTGATCGGTCTGACGCTGAGCGCGTCGGCCAACATTGCCGAGATCGTGCGCGCCGGCATTCAGGCCGTCAGCAAGGGGCAGTGGGAAGCGGCGACGGCCCTCGGCCTGCCACGCTCGCGCACGCTGAAGCTGGTCATCCTGCCGCAGGCGCTGCGCATCATCGTGCCACCGCTGACCAACACGTATCTCACGGTCTTCAAGAACAGCTCGCTTGCGATCGCCATCGGCTATCCGGATCTGGTGATGGTTTCCAACACGATCATGAACCAGACCGGCCAGGCGATCGAAGCCATCGCCATCTTCATGGCCGTCTATCTCGGCCTCTCCATCCTGATCTCGCTGGTGATGAACTGGTACAATGCGCGTGTTGCGCTGAGGGAGCGCTGAGCCATGACCCAGTTTGAAGGCTTTGTTGCCAGCCCGACCCTGATGGCCCCCGCCGCACGCCCGCCGGCTGGCAACCGCACCTGGCTCTCCGCCTACTTCGGTACACCGGGCAACGCCGCGATCACCATTGTCTGCCTGGGCACGATCTTCGGCCTCGCCAAACTCGCGATCGGCTGGCTGTTCGTGGATGCAATCTTTGCCGGCACGCCGGCGGAGTGCAAGGCGTCGAGCGGCGCCTGCTGGCCGTTCCTGTCGGCCAAGCTGCGCTACATCTTCTTCGGCTTCTACCCCTTCGACGAGCAATGGCGGCCGCTGACGGCGATGCTGCTGTTCCTGGGTGCCTGCGGCGTGTCGATGGTGCCGCGGACCTGGGGCAGGGCGCTTGCCGTCGCCTGGATCGTCGCGATCCTGCCGACACTCTACATATTGATGGCCGGCGGGCTGTTCGGCCTGACGCCCGTGCCGACCACCCAATGGGGCGGCCTGCCACTGTCCTTCATGCTGTCCTTTATCGGGCTTGCCTGCGCCCTGCCGCTCGGTATCGCGCTTGCGCTAGCGCGCGCATCCAGTCTGCCGGCGATCCGCGTCCTCGGCGTCGGCTTCATCGAGATCGTGCGCGGCGTCCCGCTGATCAGCATCCTGTTCATGGCGACCGTGATGCTGCCGCTGTTCATGCCCGACGGTATCACCATCGATAAGCTGCTGCGGGCCCAGGTGGCGATCATTCTCTTTGCCGCGGCCTATATCGCGGAAATCGTGCGCGGCGGCCTGCAGGCGGTTCCGAAGGGGCAGATCGAAGCCGGTCACTCTCTCGGGCTGCACTACTGGCAGATCATGCGCAAGATCGTGCTGCCGCAGGCGCTGAAGAAGGTGATCCCGCCGCTCGTCGGCCTGTTCATCGGCTTCTTCCAGGACACGACCCTGGTGACAATCGTCGGCCTGCTCGATTTCCTCGATACCGTGCGCACCGCCATGCGCGATCCGCAATGGCAGGGTATCGCCGTGCTCGAAGGCTATGTTTTCGCTGCGGTCGTTTACTTCTTTTTCAGCGCTTTGATGGGCGTTTACAGCCGTTTCCTCGAGCAATATTTCAGGACCACCCATGACTAGATCAGTCCACGTCATTCGCGCGGCGCACACCGTCGTCGGCTTCGATGCCGAAACGAAAAGCCATGTCTATCTCCATGACGCCGACGTCGCATACGACGACACCGGCTTCATCCATGTCGGCGGGCATTACGAGGGTGACTTTGCCAGCGAGACCTCCGGCGCCGAACGCATGGTGATGCCAGGTTTCGTCAATGTGCATTGCCACTCCGGCGAAGAGCCGATCTCCAAGGGCATCTTCGAAGATGCAGGCACGTCAGCCCTTTGGGGCAATGCACTCTACGAATACTCCAACTTGTTGGAGATCGACGACCGGGCCATCGAGGCGTCGTTGACGGTCATGCTCGGTGATCTGATGCGCAGCGGCGTGACGACGCTGCTCGACATCGCCGGCCCCCATGAAAGCTGGTTGCCGACGCTCGCGAAAAGCGGCGCACGAGCCTTCGTCGCTCCGGGTTTCCGTGAAGCGCAATGGCATGTCGAAGCCAGCCATCGCCTCGACTTCGTCTGGGACAAGGCGCGCGGACGCGAGGCGTTTGCGCGAGCGCTCGACGTTGTCGACGCTGCGGCCGCCCACCCGACGGGCCGGCTCGGCGGCGTGGTGGCGCCTTCGCAGATCGAGACCTGCTCGGCCGAGCTGCTGCAGGAAGCGGCGGCCGAGGCGCGCAAGCGCGGCATGCCGATCACCATTCACGCCGCCCAGACGATGGCGGAGCATGAAGAGCTTCTGCGTCGCACCGGCCTGACCGCCGTTCAGTATCTCGAAAGCCTGGGCATCCTCGGCGACAACCTGATCCTCGGCCACTGCATCTTCGTCGACAGCCATTCCTGGACGCGGCAGCGGACCGCCATCGATCTGGACCTGTTGGCCGAGCGGCGTACGACGGTCGCCCATTGCCCGGTCACGTTCTCGCGCAGCGGCATGGCGCTGGAATCGGTCGGTCGCTATCGTCGCGCGGGCGTCAACGTCGCGCTCGGCACTGACAGCTACCCGTTCAACATGCTCGAGGAAATGCGCCAGGCGATGATCTGCGCCCGGCTGTCGGGCAAGTCGGTATTCGACGTTTCGACGGGCGATATTCTCGAAACCGCGACGCTTGCCGGCGCCCGCGCGCTCGGTCGCGACGACATCGGCCGCATCGCCGTCGGCGCCAAGGCCGATTTCCTCATCATCGACCTGAAGCACCATGCCATGCAGCCGGTCTACGACCCCTTGCGCAACCTGCTGCATTGCGCGGCCGAGCGTGCGATCGAGGAAGTCCATGTCGATGGGCAATGCGTGGTGCGAAACGGGCGTCCGACCATGATCGACTATGACGGAGCCGTTGCGCTGCTTCAGGAGGCTCAGGATTATGCCTGTCGCAAGGCGCCGGAAAATGATCCGAAGAAGCGGCCGATGCGCGACCTGGCGCCGTTGTCGCTGCCCGTTGGCAGATAGCGACAATCACAAGCGGCAGTTGGAGGAAGCGCCGGCCACGCCGGCCCTTTCGTGTTTCAGGCCTGTGCGACCAGCCGCGGCTTTTGTGATGCCGCGTCATCCGGCTTCGCCTTCGCGAGCGGGTGTCCGTCCCTGAACAGCTTCCACTTTGTGGGTCTGAATGCGACCCTTGCGCGGTCCTGAGTTGTCGTGCGTTCGGGCGGCAGCTCGATTTCGGCATGGGGGTGGTTGCGGCCGAGGTCGATTTCGAGATGGCGGGTGCCGGCGACGCGGCGGCTGGCGATGACCAGGCCGGCGAGACAGCCGCCACATCCGTCGATCAGCTCGATGTCGTGCGGGCGGAAGTAGAGCGTGGCCGGGCCGTCGGGCTCGCTCGGGGCGCGCAGGCCGATCGGCCGGTCCTCGAACCAGATCTCGCCGTTCGACAGTGTGACGGCCAGCGCATTCGACTGGCCGATGAAGCCGAAGACGAAGGGCGAGACCGGATGATCGTAGATCTCGTCGGGCGTGCCGACCTGTTCGATCGCGCCCTTGCTCATCACCACGACCCGGTCGGCAAGTTCCAGCGCCTCTTCCTGGTCGTGGGTGACGAAGATGGTGGTGTGGCCGGTGCGGTCGTGGATCTCGCGCAGCCAGCGACGCAGTTCTTTTCTCACCTGCGCATCGAGTGCGCCAAAAGGCTCGTCGAGCAGAAGCACGTTGGGTTCGACCGCCATGGCGCGGGCGAGCGCCACGCGCTGGCGCTGGCCGCCCGACAGCTGCGCCGGATAACGCTTCTCAAGGCCCGAGAGCTGGACGAGATCGAGCAGGTCGAGGGCGCGCTTGCGGATTTCTGCGGCCGGCGGCCGGCGATTGGATGGCCTGACCTTGAGGCCGAACGAGACATTGTCGAGCACGGTCATATGCCGGAACAGGGCATAGTGCTGGAAGACGAAGCCGATGTTGCGCTCCTGCACGGTCTTTTGCGAGGCATCGTCGTCGCCGAAGAAGATTGTGCCGTCGGTCGGGCTTTCGAGGCCGGCAACGAGGCGCAGAAGCGTCGTCTTGCCGGAGCCGGACGGGCCCAAGAGCGCGATCAGCTCGCCCGAGCGGATGTCGAGCGAGACGTTGTCGAGCGCCGGAAAGCGGCCGAATTCCTTGCGTATGTTCTGAACGCGGACTTCCATGACGATCCGGACCTTTCAATGCCTGCGGCTGGCGGCGATCTCGGCGCTGTAGCGAAGCTCGAGCGCCGATTTCAAGACGAGGGTGACCAGCGCCAGCAGCGCCAGCAACGTCGCCACCGCAAAGGCGGCGACGAAGTTATATTCATTATAGAGGATTTCCACCTGCAACGGCATGGTGTTGGTCTGGCCGCGGATATGGCCCGAGACCACCGACACCGCCCCGAACTCGCCCATGGCGCGGGCGTTGCACAAGAGCACGCCGTAAAGCAGCCCCCATTTGATGTTGGGCAGCGTCACATGCCAGAAGGTCTGCCAGCCGGACGCGCCCAGGGACAGCGCCGCCTCCTCGTCGCTGGTGCCCTGTTCCTGCATCAACGGGATCAGCTCGCGGGCAACGAAGGGGAAGGTGACGAAGACGGTCGCCAGCACCAGCCCCGGCACGGCAAACAGGATCTGGATGCCATGGCTCTGCAGCCAGGGGCCGAGCAGACTGTGGGAGCCGAACAGAAGCACGAAGACGAGGCCGGAGATGACGGGCGAGACCGAAAACGGCAGGTCGATCAGCGTCGTCAGGAAGGCCTTGCCCTTGAACTCGAACTTGGCGATCGCCCAGGCGGCGGCAACACCGAAGACGAGGTTGAGCGGCACGGCGATGGCCGCCACGATCAGCGTCAGGCGGATGGCGGAAAAGGTCTCGGCATCGCCAAGGGCCGAAAGGAACTCGGCCGGCCCCTTGCGCAGCGCCTCGGTAAAGACGGCGGCCAGCGGCAAAAGCAGGAACAGGCCGACGAAGGCGAGCGCTGCCACGATCAGGCTTACCCGCGCAAAGCGGCTTTCCGAGGTGGCGGCGCGCACGTGCCGGGAGGCGGCATGCTGGGAGACGGCAGCGGCATCAGGCGACATAGACATATCTCCGCCGGCTCCAGGCCTGGATCGAGTTGATGACGAGCAGCATGGCAAAGGAGATGATCAGCATCACCGCGGCGATGGCGGTGGCGGCGGGATAGTTGAACTCCTCCAGCCTGATGACGATCAGGAGCGGCGCGATCTCGGAGACATAGGGCAGGTTGCCGGCAATGAAGATCACCGAGCCGTATTCGCCGACGCCGCGGGCAAAGGCGAGCGCAAAGCCGGTGAGCCCGGCCGGCAGCAATCCCGGCAGCAACACTCGGCTGATCGTCTGGAAGCGGCTGGCGCCAAGGGTGGCGGCTGCCTCCTCTACCTCCTTGTCGATCTCTTCCATGATCGGCTGCACCGTCCTGACGACGAAGGGCAGGCCGACGAAGATGAGGGCGATGACGATGCCGGCGGGCGTAAAGGCGATCTTGATGCCGAGCGGGGCCAACAGCGAGCCGATCCAGCCGTTCGGGGCATAGAGCGTGGCGAGCGCAATGCCGGCGACCGCCGTCGGCAGCGCAAACGGCAGGTCGACCATGGCATCGATCACCCTTTTGCCGGGGAAGCGATAGCGCACCAGCACCCAGGCGAGGATGACGCCGAAGACGAGATTGACGATGGCCGCGACAAAGGCCGTGCCGAAACTGATCTTCAGCGCGTTCAAGGTGCGGGTGTCGAGCGCCAGCGTGATGAACTGCGACCATCCCAGGCTGCTGGAGCGCCAGACGAGCCCCGACAGCGGGATCAGAATGATCAGCACCAGCCAGAACAGCGTGATGCCCAGCCCCAGGCCGAAGCCCGGAAGCACACTCGGCTGACGAAACCGCCAGCGCCTGATGTCGCCATGCCCGCTCAAATCAAAACCACCCTCTCCATAGACCAGGCCGAAGCCCGGTTGTCCCCAACGATCGGCAGTCCCTAAGCCAGCCTAACAATCGCCTTTCCATCGCGCTCAAAGCAGACCCCGTGAGCCATCCCAGGACAACGCGCTTCCGGTTCGCTCGCAAGCTCGCCATGTCTCGCCCGGCCGGTGTCGCTCGGCGAACCTGCTGCCAAGCAAAACGTAACAGCGTCTGCTTCGAAATCTTCAGGTCAAACTATCAACTTCACCGTCACCAACAACGCAGTTTTTGACCGCACGCGGCCTCAAAGCGAAACTGATTTCGCTAAAAAACGCGTCTGAAGAAACACTCTGCCTCCACTATTGTTCCATTAGGGATTCGGCATATTCGGAGGCGTGTCGATATCAAGAGCAAAGTTATGCTATAGAAATTATAGATATTGAACGTTCCTTGCTTACTTTGCCGCGTGCGCCTTCGCATAATCGTCTCATGAAATGTTCGACGGCCGAGCAGCTGGCCGCGGTCGCGTGGATCCTGGCGCAAGAGGTTGATACCATGGCAAAAACCTTGATCATCCCGGGTCTGTTCGGCTCTGGCGCTGGACACTGGCAGCGTCATTGGCTCGACGATCGACCGCAGGCGGCGCTGGTGGAGCAGGAGGATTGGGACCATCCGGTGCTCGAACAATGGCGGGGCGCTCTGGAGCAGGCCATTCTGCGCCATGGCGTCGTGGATCTTGTCGCGCATAGTCTCGGTTGTGTCCTTGTGGCAAGCCTCGCGCGGCGACCGATCGCGCGCCAGGTGCGCGGCGCATTGCTGGTGGCACCCTGCGATCTCGATGCGACCGAGCGCCTTCATCCCGGCGCAATTTCGTTCGGCGCGATGCCCGATCATCCGCTGCCGTTTCCGAGCCTGATTGTCGGCAGTCTCAACGACCCCTACATGCCCTTCGATCGCCTGCGGTACATCTCGACCCGCTGGGGCAGCCGGCTCGTCGATCTCGGCCAGGCCGGGCATATCAATGTCGCGAGCGGTTTCGGTCGCTGGTCGCGCGGCTATGATCTACTGACGGTTCTGAACGGTATCGCGAGACGGGAACTTGCCCAGCCGATTGTCGTCCAAAGCAGTGAAACGCGCGAAAGCAGTGTCGTCGCCGCACGGTAGCCGGTGGTGCGCACGCGCCTCGGCCGCCGAGGTGCTGAATCGATGTCGGGCACAAAGCGCTTGATGTCCGCCCGAATTCGCGTTCTAATAGAGCATAAACTTTATAGAGTATGCCGTCAGGGATGACCATGTGCCGAGGTGCCAGGCCAGCCAGAACAACGGATACCCATTCGCCGGCCGGTGCGGTTGGCGGCCCCATCCCCGACACTGCAGATTTCAGCCGGTGCGTCGGCCGGTCATGGTGCCGGGCGATGCCCCGAGCTCCGGTCCGTGTGCGGGACCGGAACAGCCATGCGTTTCAAACCTGGCCGGCTGAGCGCAGTCGGGCCACAAGGGAGCTCACATGACTGTCCACGGATTGTTCGCCAAGATGTTGCCCGGCCGCGAAGATCACCAGGAAAAGCCGCGTATCGCCATCATCGGGCGCGGGTTTTCCGGGATCATGATGGCGATCGCACTGATGAAGTCGGTGCGTACCGCGTTTCACGTCCATCTCTTCGATCCGCAGCCGACCATCAGCGGCGGGCAGGTCATGGCCGCAGCGCAGAGCGGCGAGATCCTCAACAGCCGCGTGCGCGATCTTTCGGTTGCCGCCGGCCAACCGGAGGATTTCAACGACTGGCTCTGCGGGAACGAAGACTTTCGCTCCGCGGTCTCCGCCGCCATACCTGGCTTCCAGCAGATTTTCGTGCCGAAGAGCATCTTCAGCGATTATGTCTACCAGCGTTTCTCCGAGGCGCTGACCCGCCGGCCGGATATCACCATGCAACTCTCCTGCGAGGCGGTGCTGGGCCTGAGGAAGCTTCCCAGCGGCCGCTTCTCGATTGTGCAGGAAGACGGCGCGATCGAGTGTGACGTCGCGGTGCTCGCAACAGGCTTTGGCATTCGCTCGCTTGAAATGGAGGTCGCCGACGACGAGCGCCCGCTCGTCAGAGCCCGGCGCCTCGCCGTGCCGCGTCATGCGGTGCTGCTCGGCAGCGGCGTGCGCGTCGTCGACCGCCTGCTGCAGATGCGCGACAATGGCTATGCAGGCGAGATTACCATAGTGTCCCGGCACGGTTTTCTGCCGCAGTCGCATACAAGGCTTTCGGCGGCACCGACATTTCCCGTCGATCCCATGCCGACCGGACTTCGCGACATCGTCCGTTTTGTCCGACAGGCCTGCGCCGACGCGGAAGCAAATGGTCTTGGCTGGCAAGCCGCGATGAACGGGCTGCGCCGCCGCGCGCGCTCGCTCTGGCAGGCATTGCCGGAGCGGGAAAAACGTCAGTTCAACCGTCATCTGCGCTCGATTTACGACAGTCATCGCAATCGCCTGCCGGCGCCTCTGCACCTGCGCCTGCAACAGGAACTGGCCGATGGCCGCACAGTGGTGCGTAAAGGCTGGGCCGGGCGTCGCAGGCCAGACGGCCTGATGGTGCGTTGGGCAGGGGCTACACAGGAAGATCTGCTCGAGGCCGATCAGGTGATCGATTGCCGCTGTTCTGCGCCCGATCTCAAGGCACAGGTCATACAGGCCCTCTTTGCCGGTGGCCTGGCGCAACCGGACGAACTCGGGCTCGGCCTTGCCGTCAGCCCCGCCGGCGAAGTGCTCATGGATGGGCAGCCAACGAGCAATCTCTACGCTATCGGTCCTCTGGGCCTCGGCAGCCTGCCCGATATCGATCTTGTTCCCGAGATCGTCACACAAACCTATGCCGCGTCCAGATTGATCGCCACCCGCCGCCGGGTGACGCAGAAGTCGGCCTAAGCAATCGGCGTCAGCGACGGCTGGACCACGGAACCAGACGTCGTTCGATCCACCGGGCAACGACTTCGAACAGGAAGGCAACGACGGCGATCACCACGATGCCGGCAATGACGATGTCGGTGACCAGGAACTGTGCGGCCGACTGGATCATGAAGCCGAGGCCGCGCGTCGCCGCCACCAGTTCGGCGGCAACCAGTGTCGACCAGCCAGCGCCGAGCGCAATGCGTGTCCCCGTGAGAATGGACGGCAGCGCGCCCGGCAAGATGACGTATTGCAGCAATTGCCGTCTCGATGCGCCGAAGGCGCGCGCCGCGTTGATGTGATCGCTCGACGCCGATTTGACCCCCGAGGCCGTCGACAGAATGATCGGCGGCAGCATGGCCAGCGCGATGACGGCGATCTTAGAGGCTTCGCCGATGCCGAGCCAGATGATGACGAGGGGCAAATAGGCGAGCGGCGGCAGTGGGCGCAGAAATTCCACGATCGGGTCGAGGATGCCCTTGCCCCAGCGGCTGGTGCCGATCGCCAGGCCCGCGGGTACGCCGAGCATGAGGGCAACGCCGAGCGCGCCGAAGATGCGCGACAGGCTGGCAGCGACATGCTGGGCGAGCGTTGCATCGACAAAGCCCGTCGTCGCCAGCCCGCTCAGGGCCCGAGATACGGCGAGCGGCGAAGGCAGGAACAGCGGCGGCACGAGCCGGTAGTATGAGACGAGGCTCCACAGGCCGATCAGCACGCCGACCGTCGCCACCGAAATCCAAGGCAGCGGCAATCGGCGTGACGGTCGGGCGCCGATCGCGCTGCCCGGTTCTTCATCAATGGATGCCGCTTCGAGAGAAAGGGTCATGCAGCAACACCTTCATCTTCTGAATGAATAAACCTGGTCAAGTCATCGTGCAGCAGCCTGAATTCGTTTGAGGCGCGCAGCTCGGGCTGCGGCACTCCGGCGAGATAGTCCCGCCCGAAGGTCACCGGGATCGCCTTTGCAATCCGGCCGGGGCCGGCACTAAGCACGACGATGCGGGTTGCCAGCAACAAGGCTTCATCGATGCTATGGGTGATCAGCAGCGCGCCGGCGCGGCTCGCCTGCCACATGTCCAGGAGGAAACCCTGCATGCGCACGCGCGTCAGTGCATCGAGCGCCCCGAGCGGCTCGTCCATCAGCAGGAACCTTGGATGAGAGGCGAGCGCCCGCGCGATACCGACCCGCTGGCGCATGCCGCCGGATAATTCCCAGACCTTGGCGGCACCCGCTGAAGGCAGGCCGACACGCTCAAGCAGCGCCTGGGCTTCCTTCAACCGCTGCTCCCTGCCGAGCCCACGCAGGCGCAACGGAAAGGCGACATTCTCGACCGCCGTCAGCCACGGATAGAGCGCATCGTCCTGGAACACGACGGCACGGTCGGAACCGGGGCCAGACAACGATCGGCCATCCAGCGTAACTTCGCCGCTGCTTGGCGGCAGAAAACCGGCTGCCAGATTGAGCAGGCTGGTCTTGCCCGAACCGGACCTGCCGATCACCACGACGAAATCGTCGTCGGCGATGTCCAGGTTGATCCGATCGAGGATCAGCGGCGCCTGCGATCGGCCATCACCGGACGGGTAGCGCAACGAGATGTTTTCAAGACGAAGCACCGACATCGTGCAGTCCTCATGGTCGCTGTTTTGCCGAAAGCGATGGGCTGGCGATACGCTTCTGCTGACCGCCAGCCCGTCAACGGAACGCCCTCAGGCTCAGAACGAGAGCTTGGCGGCTTCCTGCGCCCAGCGCGCGGAGACATAAGGGGTGTAGTCCTGAAGAACGGCCGGGATCTTGCCCTGTTCAAGCAGGAAGGCCGAGGTTTGTGCGACAGCCTTGACGGTGGCGCCGCCGAGAAGCTCGGGACCGGCCTGCTCTTCCAACGATGGGAAGTAATAGCCCTTGAGCAGCGCCGGCACCTCTTCCTGCTTTGCGCCGGTCAGCCGTGCGATCTTTTCCGCCTGCGCCGAGGTGGCGCTCCACGCGTCGGGCTTGGCCCTGTAGTCGGCATAAGCATCCCCGGTAACCTTGACGAAGCCGGTCACGACATCCGGATGCTCTTCGGCGAATTTCTTGCTGACGATCCAGGCGTCGAAGGTCGGGCCGCCCCATTTGGCGACGTCGGCCGAGGTTGCCAGAACCGTCGACGTCTTCTTGATCTCCGACAGGACCGGATCCCAGACATAGGCGCCGTCGATGTCGCCGCGCGTCCAGGCCGCTGCAATTTCCGGCGGGCGCAGGTTGAGGATTTCGACCGATTTCGGGTCGACGTTCCAGTGCTTCAGCGCGGTCAGAAGGCTGTAGTGGGCCGTCGAGACGAATGGGGTGGCGATCTTCTTGCCGGCGAGTTCCTCCGGCTTGCTGACATCCTTGACCGCCAGCGCTTCCGCTTCGCTGATCAGGCCGACGACGAAGATGGTTTCAAACGGCAGTTCCCGGCTGGCCGCCGCCGCGAGCGGCGAGGAGCCGACATAGCCGATGTCGATCGAGCCGGACGCAAGGGCGGCAATCACATCGGCACCGCCGTCGAATTTCTGCCAGTTGATCTTTGCCCCCGTGACCTTCTCATAGGTGCCGTCGGCCTGCGGCACGCGCGAAGGCTCGACGATCGGCTGGTAGCCGATGGTCAACGTGGTATCGGCCGCATGGGCAGCAACCAGCCCCTGCGTTGCCAGCAGCAGCGCTGCGGTTGATGCCAAAAGGGTGCGTCTTGCGATGATCATTGCCCTGCTCCTCAACGGTTTGCCGATGGCCCCGTCGTGGAGCCTGCAAAGATAATCTCAAAACCCATGGATTTTATGGAGATAAAAAATACCCCGTTTGTTCGACGGGGTATGAAGCCATTCCAAACTTCGGCCCTTTGGCCGTGTTCTCTACCTTAATCGAGCTGGTTGCTCGCGTTACGGCTGAAAGCTGCCGTAGCGGCCACCGTGGTAAAGCACCGGCTCTCCTGAACCGGAGGTGATCGCCAGGACCCGCCCGAGGATAATGGCGTGGCTGTGGCGCTCGATGATCTCCTCGACCTCGCAGTCGATCGCGGCAAGTGCGCCGGCAAGTGCCGAAGCGCCGCTCACGAGAGGCCGCCATTCGGCGCCGCCATATCGCGCAACACCTTTGAGGCCGCCGAAGCCTGCGAAGCGCTCGGCAACCTGTTGCTGCTCGCTTGAAAGGATGTTGATGCAGAAATGCCGGTAGCGTTCGATGACGGGCCAACTGGAGGACGTCCGGTTGATGTTGACGATCATCGTCGGCGGGTCAACGGAAAGAGCTGTGGCCGATGTGACCGTGGCCCCGGTGCGGTCGTCGCCGATACCGGCCGTCACGACTGAGACGCCGCCCGACAGGTTGCGCATTGCGGATTTGAGTTCGGCTGGCGTGATGGGAGCCGAATGCCCGATGGAGCGATCGGCTGCCGAGAATGCTGGCGATGCGGCGAGGGCGATGTTCATGCGATATCCTCGAAAAATTTGACCTGCTTCCCGGCCGACAAACCGCAATCCGGGAAAAATTTTTCCTCCACCCAAAAATGATCGCCTGATTTTTCATTGTCAATAAATTTTATAGAGTTTATCTTTTTTGCATTGTCGGCGGCGCTTGCCGCACGCCATCGATGGTATTCTTGGGAGAATTCGCAATGGGCAACACGCCTGACAAAATCAACGTTCTCTGGTTCCTGCCCACCCACGGCGACAGCCGCTATCTCGGCACGGCGCGTGGTGGGCGCAATGTCGATCTGAATTATCTCCGGCAGGTTGCCCAGGCGGCGGATTCGCTGGGTTATTACGGCGTCCTGATCCCGACCGGACGCAGTTGCGAGGACAGCTGGGTGGTGGCGTCGGCGCTCGCTCCCTTGACCGAGAAGCTGCGCTTCCTGATCGCGGTGCGCCCAGGCTTGCTGTCGCCGACGCTGGCCGCCCGGATGACGGCGACGCTCGACCGGCTTTCGGACGGCAGGCTGCTGATCAACGTCGTCACCGGCGGCGATCCGACCGAGAACAAGGGCGACGGCATCCATCTTTCGCACGAGGAACGCTACGAGGTCACCGAGGAGTTCCTCAATGTCTACAAATCCGTCCTTCGCGGCGAAGACGTCACCTTCAAGGGAAAGCATTTCGATATCGAAGGCGGCAAGCTGCTGTTCCAGTCGGTGCAGCAACCGCATCCGCCGCTCTATTTCGGCGGTTCTTCGGGCAAGGGCCAGGAAGTGGCGGCCAGAACGATCGACAAGTATCTGACCTGGGGCGAACCGCCGGAGGACGTCGCCAGGAAGATTGCCGAAGTGCGAGCGCTGGCCGACGCGGAGGGGCGCGATGTCACTTTCGGTATCCGCCTGCACGTGATCGTGCGCGAGACGGCAAAGGAAGCGTGGCGGGCCGCCGATGAGCTGATACAATATGTCGACGATGAGACGATTGCTGCGGCGCAGAAGGTGTTCGAGCGGATGGATTCGGTCGGTCAAAGCCGCATGAGCCGGTTGCATGGCGGCCGGCGCGACAAGCTCGAGGTGGCACCGAACCTCTGGGCCGGCGTCGGCCTCGTTCGAGGCGGCGCGGGGACGGCCCTGGTCGGCGATCCGGATCAAGTGAAAGCGCGCATGGAGGAATACCGCGAGATCGGCATCGATACCTTCATCATGTCCGGCTACCCGCATCTGGAAGAGGCCTACCGCTTCGGCGAACTGGTGCTGCCGAACCTGCCACTCAGCCATGCAGTGCCCACGCGTGAAACGTCGATCAACACCGGCCCGTTCGGCGAGACCATTGCCGGCGACCACCGGCCGAAGCTCAAGGTTTCACAATCGTGACAAATCGATCCCACCGACCGATTGTAGCCATCATCGGCGGGGGATTTACCGGTGCCATGGTTGCCGCCAATCTCGCCAGAAACATGGTCGGGCAGGCGGTTTCGATCTTCGTCTTCGAACCGCGGGGGCATCTGGGCGCCGGCCTTGCATACGACACCGCGGACCCGGCCTATCGCGTCAATGTTCCGGCGGCGCGCATGAGCCTGATCCCAGAGGCGCCGGATGATTTCGTCCATTGGCTTTCGCGAAAAGGCGAACCGGCAGACGACCCCGATGCGCTGGCCGCCGATGGCCATCTCTACCCCCGGCGGTCGGTGTTCGGCCGCTACGTCGGCGATTTCATCGCGCCTTATCTGGAAAGCCGCCATGTTCACCACTGTCGAGAGCGCGTCGTCACGGTCGAAAGGACCGGCAGCCAATGGCGGATCAGAACAGATGGAGGGACGGAGGTGATCGCGGACATTGCCGTTGTCGCCACGACCCATCCGGCGCCGTGTGCACCGGGGAGCGTCGCCAGGGCACTCGCCGGCCATCCGCGGTTCATTGCTGATTCGACTGTGCCGGGCGCCCTGTCGGTGATCGGCGACAACGATCGTGTCCTCGTGATCGGCAACGGACTGACGGCCGCAGATGTCATTGCCTCGCTGCGTCGCCGCGGTCACGCAGGGGCGATCACGGCCCTGTCCCGGCGGGGGCTTCGGTCGCGAGGCCACGCGACGGCGGCGCAGGAACCATCGGGCGATTTCACCTCCGATCCATCGCGCACGGCGCTGTCGCTGCTGAAACGGGTGCGTCTGGCGATCGGGGAGGCAGGTGAGGGCGGCCTTAGCTGGCATGCGGTTTTCGACGCGTTGCGCACGCAAGGCGGGTGCATCTGGCGGGCCTTGCCCATCGCGGAGCGCCGGCGCCTCGTTCGCCACCTCAGGCCCTATTGGGATGCACATCGCTTCCGCGTCGCGCCGCAGATCGATGCGGTCATCACGCAAGGGCTGGAGCGCGGCGACATCCGTGTTCTCGGCGGATCCCTGATGGCGATCGCTCAAGTCGGCCCGACCATCACCGCGCAGGTCCGGCAGCGACATACGGGCACGCGCCAGGATTTGGCGTTCGATGCCTGCATCGTCACCACCGGGCCGGCGCACAAGGGTATTCTCGCCAGCCAGCCATGGCTTGCGGATCTCGCGATTTCGGGCCACCTGCATGCGGATGCTGTCGGGCTCGGCCTTGCCTGCGATGACCGCAGTCGGGCGATGGACCGGCGGGGCGAGGGCGACGACACGCTCTTCATCGCCGGGCCGCTGGCGCGCGGAACGTTCGGTGAGTTGATGGGGCTACCGCAGGTCAACGACCATGCGATCTTCGTCGCCGAAGAGGTCGCGCAGAGGCTCGCCCGTCTGTCGCGGTTTCGAGCGTCGGCGAAAAGCGCCTGACGCGTTCGGGCGCGTGTCGACGTCTCTGCGAGAACGATCTCAACCTTCCGGCACGCCCTCGAGGCGCCGTGTCCAATCCTCGACCGTCCGGGTAGCAAGCCGCTTGCTGGCATAGTCGCGCCAGCCCGCCGGCAGGATCTCGAGATTCGCGATCTCTTGAAGGGCGTCCCGGTTCATCGTGTCGATGTACAGATAGTGCCAGAGCCGGCGGACGGTCCATTTAGGGCACCGGCGGTCGACAAGGGCGAGGACGTCGTCGGCGCAAACGCGTCCTTCCTCGATCACGCGATAGTACCATCCGGTCCGTCCGGATTGCTGGACGCGGCGGGCCATGTCTGTCCGCTCGAAACGCCTGTTAAGCTTCCAGCAAGGCTGTCGTCCCTGGCTGACCTCGAGGAGCGCGCCACCGAGGCGGAAGCGATCGCCAATGGCGACATCTTCTTCCGTCAGCCCCGAGGTCGACAGGTTTTCGCCGAACGCCCCCGGTCGATCGAGCAACGCCACCGGCCCGATCTCCGATCTCCAGGGCCCATAGTGGTCATAGGGGTAATGGTGCACGGCCTTCTCGATGCCGCCGTGCCGCTTGAGATCGCCCTGACGATCGCCGACGAAGCCGGTCGCCGACAGGTGGAGGGCACCCGGAGCGGGCTTCTTGTCGATACCACTCAAGGTCCCGCGTTCATCGATAGCCTGGAGTTCACCGACGAGCAGCGCATCAAGGGGAATGGGCATTGTCTCCTCAGCCGGCATGCACTTGCTCCAGCCATTCCGTTACCATGGCGTCGGCGGCGATTGCCAGCGCCGGGCAAACGTCGGCCGCATCGCGTCGCAGCTTGGCGATGTCGATTTTCGCTGCAGTCAGTTCGCAGGCATGACCGACAAGCCAGCGCTCGAACGCAGGACCCGCATCGGCCTCGGGGTGAAACTGTAGCCCAAGAACAGTGCTGCCGATTGAAAACGCCTGCTGGACGGTCCTGGAGGTCGATGCCAGCAACGTGGCGCCTGCGGGGAGATCGAAGGTATCGCCGTGCCAGTGCAGCATCGGCACACCGTCCAGATGACGAAGGGCAGACGCGCGACCGGCGTCGCTGAGGCTGACCGGATCGAATCCGATTTCCTTGAAGCCTGATGGAAAGACCCTTGCTCCGCTTGCGCGCGCGATCAGTTGCGCTCCAAGGCAGATGCCGATCGTGGGACGACTGCTCGCAAGGCGTGTCTCCAGCACATCGATCTCCCGCACGAGGAAGGGATATGCCAGCTCTTCATAAACCCCAAGCGGCCCGCCGAGCACCACGAGCAGATCGGGGACCTCAGGCGCGAAGTCCAGAAAGCCTTCCGCGCCGACGTCGCGGTACTCGATCTGGTAACCGGCGCGCCGAAGCGGGGCCGCGAAAGTGCCGAGATCCTCGAAGTGAACGTGCCTGATCACCAGGGCGGATTTAAGCGTCATGGTGTTCCAGTCTCCATCGAATGTGCGGTTGTAACGGGTATCGCGCAGCCGTCGCTGGTGCAGCCTTCGAGATTCGGCGCTGTCGTTTCCGGTAGGGGCTCGGCAAGGGCATCCGCCAGCCAGGCACCGACAAGCAGATCGTCTTCGATGCCGAAGCGATGGTGACGCAAGGTCCCGTCGCGGCCGATGATGATGGTCGTCGGGGTGCCGCGCATGCCGTAGCGCTGCATCGTGCTGGGGATCGGGCTATCCTGCGATGCCGTGTCGACACCGATCGGGAAGGTCAGCCTGTATTCGTGGATGAAGGCCTTGAGCGCGTCTGGCCCCATCGCCGCATGGTGCTCGAAGACCGTATGCAGGCCGATCACCTGAAGGTCGGTGTCGCGGAACAGGCGCTGCACGCGCTGCGTCTGCGGCAGCCCGTGCGAAACGCAGGCCGGGCAAAGCATCTGGAATGCGTGGATGAAGACGACGCGTCCTCGCAGCTTTGGAAGGTCGAGCGGGACTGATGTGTTGAACCAGTGACTGACGTCGAGGTCCGGAACTTGGGTATCTGCAATCATGAGGCCGTTCCTTTTGGAGGGCCGGGCAGGCAGAGCCTGCCCGGCGGGTTCTCAGGCTGCTTCGCGCACGAGCTTGACGCCGGGGAAATCGACCGGCACGGCAAGCGCGACGTTGATGTAGTTGGTGAAGAGGTTGAGCGCGACATGCGCGATGACCTCGACGATGTCCTGATCGTCGTATCCGACGACGCGCAACGCCGTGATGTCGGCGTCCGCGATCTGGCCGCGTGCATCGACGAGCTTGCGCGCGAACGAGAGCGCTGCTGCGGTCCTCGGATCGTCGGATTGGCCGCGTTGGGCTTCGGCCATTTCCTGCGCGCTCGCGCCGGCCTTGCGGCCGAGCGCCGTGTGGGCGGCAAGGCAGTAGTGGCAATCATTGCGGTCGGCGACGGCAACGGCGATCTGTTCGCCGAGCTTGGCGCCAAGCCGGCCCGTGCCGAGTGCGCCGAACGAGCCCCACATGCTGGCAAGCGCTGCCGGAGAATTGGCCACCGCCTTGAACATGTTCGGCGTCGCGCCGAAGGCGGCGTGGATGCCACCCAGCAGCTCGGCGCTGGTGCCGGTTGCCGACTTGGGGTCAACTAGATTAATCCTGCTCATGGTTTTCTCTTTCTATTCGCGTGGAGGGAGAAAATGCCGGTCCGCCGATGGCAGTCGACGGACCGGCGCCGACATCATCGGGGCCGCCGGGTGTAATGGTGTCCTTCGGTCCCGAAGCTGAAGAGGTTCGTCATTCCGCCTTTTGCCGGCGTCGGCGTGGCAGCGCCGCGTGCATGGGTCGAAAGAGACGACGGGTTTTGCGTGTCCTTCATGGTATCCGGCCCCGGCCTCATGCCGCGCCGCGATTGAAGATCGTCCAGGCCGCAGCCTGGCGTGACGGGTCCGCTCCTTCATACTCGCCGCAGTCGATGCGCAAATCACCCTGGCCGATCGCTGCGTCGATGAAGGCGCAGTGGTGCGGTGCTTTCGCGTTCGGATAGGCGTTCGGCTGGAAATACCGACAGTTGACGCACATGCGCTGTTGCGGGATGGCGCCGGACGCCTGCAGCGCACGGATGATCTTGACGAGATGTAAAAGCAGATCTTCCTGCTCGAGCGACGACAGCGCGGCGAAGGCGTCATCTGTTGCCGAGGCGATCATGCCGGCACTGCGCACCGCATCCTCGCCTTCGGTGGTCGCGGCGACGGCGACCGCGCGCGCGTCCGACGGATCGGCAAGCTTTTTGACAAAGCCCTTGCGCGTCAGGGCATTGATCGAATCCGTCGCCGTCGGCTGGCTGACACCGAGATAGGCGGCAATCTGCTTGACGCGCATGCCGGCCTTGCCCCTGCCGACCAGAAAGATCAGGATCTGCAACTGGGTCGGGTTCAAGCCGATCACGTCGGCTGCCGTCCATGCCTCGCTGCGCATGGCGGTCGCCACGCGCGCGAAGCCGTCTCCAATTCGGTCGATAATGCCAGGCGATGGGTTCGTGCCGTCGGTCATATCCGATATATATAGGACTCCTATTTAATGTCAATTCGCCGCAGCTTGAATCCGGCATCCACTTGACGCGCATCAAATCGCAACCGCGGCCTGGGGCCTATGACTGCGGCGAACACCCCAAGCACGGGCTGCTCGGTCAAACGGAGAAGACGATGTTGAATGCAATCAAGAGCGGATTGGGTCTTGTAATGGTGGCGATGCTGGCCGCTGCACCGGCCGCCGCCGCGGACTTTGAAGTGCACATGCTCAACAAGGGCAAGGACGGCGCCATGGTCTTTGAACCGGCCTCGCTGAAGGTTGCGCCCGGTGACACCGTGACGTTCATCCCGACCGACAAGGGGCATAATGTCGAGACCATCAAAGGCATGATCCCCGAAGGCGCGGAAGCGTTCAAAAGCAAGATCAACGAGAACTACAAGGTGACCTTCACCGCAGCGGGCGTCTATGGCGTCAAATGCACGCCGCACTACGGCATGGGGATGGTCGGAGTCATCCAGGTCGGCGACGCCCCGGCTAACCTGGAAGCGGCCAAGGGCGCCAAGAACCCGAAGAAGGCGCAGGAGCGGCTCGATGCTGCCTTCGCAGCGCTCGGCAACTAAGTTCGGACGACACTAAAGACGAGCGGACGGGGATCGCCGCTCAAGGGCGCCGTGCCGGGCAGGTGGCGGCGCTCTCCCTTGGGGGCCATGTGGAACCAATGCGCAGCCTTCGCGTTGGTTGCGCATGGATCAGATCGCCGCAGACATGTTTCCCTCGTCGCACATTCCCTATCAGGTCATTTTCGCGCGGATGTGCGCGGCCCTGATGTTTGGCGCCCTTATCGGCTTCGAGCGCGAGGCCAAATCCCGCCCGGCGGGCTTGAAGACCCACATGCTCGTGTCTCTGGCGGCCTGCACCTTTTCGATAATCTCGCTTGAGAGCGTCTATATGAAGGGCTTCTTCGACCAGCGGGTTCAGATTGACCCGTTGCGTGTCGTCGAAGCGGTGACCGCTGGCGTCGCCTTTCTTGCGGCCGGCACCATCATTCTGTCGCGCGGCCGCGTCCAGGGCCTGACGACTGGCAGCAGCCTCTGGCTGGCCGGCGCCATTGGCCTGGCGCTCGGCTTCGGCCACTGGATCATCGCGGTGTTTGCCGCAGGCTCGGCATTCTTCGTCCTCACCGTCGTCGGCTGGCTGTCCGCCGCGACCCGGACCGAAGCAACCGCGGATGTCGACCCGAAGGCTATCGGCCAGCAGGAAGCTGCCGACACCGGCAAGGGCTCGCGCTAGTCCGTTTCTGTTCCACCGTATATGCCCGCCGCTTGGCTATTGAGCCGTAGCGCTTCCTTTCCGCACCTCTCTCCGACGCCCGCCGGGTCTTGCCGATGCCGGCTCTGGCGGCTGTTCGTTTGCTGCTTGCAAACGGCCTGCATATGTGAACATTATCTTCAGATAAGAACACATGTGGAGGAAGAGATGCCCGAAACCCCTGAAAAAATTCGCTTTGTGCACCGGTTTGGCGAATGCCCGTCGTTCGAGCTCACGCGAATCGGCGCAGGATCTTCCCATGAATGAATTCTCGCCAACGGTCGGGGTTTCGACGACGCGTCCGTCCGACATGCCGGAGGATCATGCAGCGCTCCCTGTCTGGAACGCGGAAAACTGGTTCTACGAGGATTGGCCGGTCGGCCAGCGCATCCGCTCTCTGCGTCGGACGATCTCGGAGAGCGACAGCCATCTGTTCAACACGCTGGTCGTCGATATCCATCCTTATGTGCAGGATCAGATGTTCGCCGAGCGCGAAGGCATATTTGGCCGCCGGCTGGTTGCGGGCGCCTTCGTCTTCTCCGCCGGCCTCGGGCTCGTGGCGACGAACTGCGTCAACGCCTTCTCCTATGGCTACGACAAGCTGCGCTTCATCAAGCCGGTCTTTCTCGGCGACACGATCTACACCATCCGCACCAACATGGACAAAACACCGCGCTACAAGGAACTCGGGCTGATCCGGGCCAGCTATCAGGTCTTCAAGAACGAAGGCGAACTGGTGCTCTACTGCGAGCACCTGCAGACGGTGAAATACAACAATCCGGCCGACTTCGTCAGCAAGACAGAGAAATAAGAATGCCGATGCACGAGGAAAACGAACTGCCACTTGCCGGTCTTGTCGTCGTCGACATGAGCCAGTTTCTCTCCGGCCCCTATTGCTCGCTGAGGCTGATGGATCTCGGTGCCCGCGTCATCAAGATCGAGCGCCCCGATGGCGGCGACCTCTCGCGTCGGCTCTATTTGAGCGACACTGAGATCGGCGGCGATTCCACCATCTTCCACGCGATCAATCGCGCCAAGGAGAGCCTGGCAATCGATCTTAAGAACGAGGCTGATGTCGCCGCGCTTAAGGCGCTGCTCGCCAAGGCCGACGTCCTGATCCAGAATTTCCGTCCCGGTGTCATCCAGCGGCTCGGCCTCGACTACGAAGCCGTGCGGGCGATCAACCCGCGCATCGTCTATGCCTCGATCAGCGGCTATGGAGAGGAAGGCCCTTGGGTCAAGCGCCCCGGCCAGGACCTGCTGGCGCAGGCCCGCTCCGGCGTGATGTGGCTGAACGGTGACGAGGCACAAGGCCCGGTGCCCTTTGGCCTTGCCATTGGCGATATGCTGGCGGGCGCTGCCGCCGCCCAAGGCATTCTCGCAGCGCTTGTCCGCCGCGGCATTTCCGGCAAGGGCAGTCTCATTGAAACCAGCCTGCTCGAAGTGCTGGTCGATTTCCAGTTCGAGGTGCTGACCACCCACCTCAATGACGGCCGTCGACTGCCGAAGCGTTCGGACTTTCGCAGCGCGCATGCCTATCTCTCGGCACCCTACGGCGTCTATCCGGCCAAGGACGGCTATCTCGCCATCGCCATGACGCCGATTTCCAAGCTTGCCGATCTGTTGGAGATGCCTGAGCTCGCGCCCTATTGCGACGACCCTTCATCGTGGTTTTCCGCGCGCGACGATATCAAGGCGCTGATTGCCGAGCGCGTCAGCCAAAACACCGTGGATCACTGGCTGGCCGTGCTCGAGCCTGCCGACATCTGGTGTGCGCGCGTGCTCAACTGGAATGAACTGCTGGAGAGCGACGGCTTCCGCACCCTGGACATGCTGCAGACAGTCAACCGGGAAGATGACGTGTCGATCCTGACCACGCGTTCGCCACTCCGGGTCAACGGAAAACGTGCCCAGGTCGATCGCGCCGCACCGCGGATCGGCGAACACAGCGCGGCAATCCGCAAGGAGTTCGGCCTATGAGCATGACCCTGAAAGGCATGACCTGGAGCCACCCACGCGGCTATGATCCGATGGTCGAATGTTCGAAGCTATGGTTGGAAAAGACCGGCGTCGCCATTCACTGGGAGAAGCGCTCGCTGCAGGATTTCGAGACCTATCCGGTCGAGGAACTCGCCAGGGCCTACGACCTGATCGTCATCGATCACCCCCATGTCGGGCAGATCACCAGCGAAGGGTGCCTCGCGCCGCTCGACGTGACCGGGAGGGAGGGCGAGCGTTCCGCACTGGCAGCCGCCTCCGTCGGGCAATCCTATCCGAGTTACGCCTGGAACGGGCGGCAGTGGGCCTTCCCGATCGATGCGGCCACGCAGGTCCAGGCATGGCGGCCGGATCTTGGCGATCGCGTTTCGAGCTGGTCCGATATGCTCGATCTCGCTCGCCAGGGAAAAGTCCTGCTGCCGATGCGGCCGCCACATTCGCTGATGTGTTTCTACACGCTCTGCGGCAATCTCGGTCACCCATGCGCGGCGGATGGTCGGGCTGATCTCGTCGATCCCGACGGGGGCGTCGCCGCCTTCGACATGCTTCGCGAACTCGTCGCCCTCATCGATCCCGCCTGCTTCGAGATGGATCCGATCGCGGTGCTCGAAGCGATGTCGGCTCCGGCGGCAACGGCGGTGTGTGCGCCGTTGATCTACGGTTACGTCAGCTACTCGGTCGCCGGTTTCCGACCGTCGCTTGTGCAGTTTGGCGATATCCCGGTCGCGGGCCGGAATGGCCCGGTTGGCTCCGCGCTCGGCGGTACCGGCATCGCCGTTTCCGCTTTCTCCGAGAATGTCGCGGCCGCAACAGACTTTGCCTACTGGATCGCAAGTGGCGACATCCAGCGCCAGACCTATGCCCTGGGCGGCGGCCAGCCGGGACACGGGCAAGCATGGGACGACGACGCCGTGAACGCGGCGACCGCAGACTTTTACCGTGCGACCCGCGCAACGCTCGAAAGAGCCTGGGTGCGTCCGCGGCATGATGGCTACATGGCGTTCCAGCAGACGGCCTCTGATCGCATCAATGCGGGACTGCAGCGCAAGGAGACGGCGAGGGTCGTTGTCGACGACCTCAACCGGCTTTTTGTTGAAAGCTTCGCCCAAGCGTAAACAGAAACACCGGAGATCGGCAGATCTCCGGTGTGTCCGACAACCAAGTGGTTCGCTTCGCGTTTACGCGAGATTCCAGATTCGACGGGCGTTCGCCGAAAGCAGCTTTGTCCGCTCGTCGAGGCTGCAGCCGTTGAGCAACGCGTGGGTGGCGGCGACCCAGGTCGCAAGGTCTCCACCGAGCGTGCATACGGGCCAGTCGCTGCCCCAGACGATCCGGTTCCAGCCAAATGCCGCGATCGTATGCTCGACATAGGGTCTCAGCGTTTCCACCGACCAGCTTTGATCGGCATAGGCCACGACGCCGGATATCTTGGCGATCACATTCGGGCGCCTGGCTATCTCGCTCATATGGTCGCGCCACGGATGCTCGGCGCCATTGCGAATATCCGGAACGCCGCAATGGTCGAGCACGAACTGCAGGTCTGGCACAAGATCGGCAAGCGCGATCGCCTTCGCGATCTGGTGCGGCAGAACGCAGAGATCGAACGTGAACCGGCTGCCGCCAAGCCGCCTGATGTTCTCGCGGAAGATAGCGCCTTCCGACAATTCGTCCGGCATGACGTGCAGGACGCGGCGAAAGCCCTTGACCAGCGGATCCGCCTGCTGTCGCTCGAGATAGGCGGCAAAGCCATCCTCTTCCGGCCGACAGGCAGCGATCGCGCCCTTGAGCAGGCTGCCGGGCTTTTGCGACAGCTGCCGAACTTCCGACGTCTCCCGCTCCATCTCGCCGGGATCGACATCGACTTCCATGTGCAGCGCGGCCTCGATACCGACACGCCGGGCATCAGCCTCGTAGGTCGCATAAAGGAAATCCCGATCCAATGCCGGAACGCTCGCCAGCCAGGGATAGGTCAGGGCGGACTTGTTGATGAGATGCAGATGGGTATCGACGATCACGATGCGGCCTCCTCCGTACGCCTCACACTCTCACACGAGAAGAGATCATTCAAATAAGAAATGCTCATCGAATCGCGATCCCGGGATACTGTTGGCGGCATTTAGCCGGCAAGCGTTCATTCCGTGGATTGCGCCACATCCGAGCCCGCAAGCACCGACAATTGGGTCGCCGCGCTGCGCAGCAGCGAAATCGTCTCGGTGATATCTGGAGCCGACGGGGCATTGACGAGCGCGATGTAGGGAATTGTCAGCGCGGCGATGCCGCGGCCGTCAGGACCGAGAATGGGCGCCGAGAGGTTGTATACGCCGGCGGTCTGGGCGCTTGCCATCATCTCGTATCCGCGCTCGCGGATCTGGTCGAGGCGCGCATAGAATTCCGGGCCGAGCGAGATCTCGTCTTTGCTGCGCGCATGCTCGGCGATCATCATCTCGCGCTCCTCCGGCGTGCGGAAGGCGAGCAGTATGTGGCCGGAGCCGGTGTCGAACAGGCTGATGTGGGAGCCGACACGGATCGAGATTCCCCAGTAATCCGGGGCTTCCTGCTGGGCAATGACCACTGCCGAGCCGCGATCGAACACCGCGAGCTGGTTGGCTTGCTTGGATCTTTGCGCGAGGTCGCGCATCAGCGGCGTTGCATAGGACGCAAGGCGCCGCACCGGCGCGTGGAGTTGGGCAAGGCCGAACAGTTTCAGCGTCAGCGAATAGCGATCGCCGTCGATGCGCGTGACATAGCCGCGCCGCACGAGCCGGTCGAGCATCCGGTAGAATTCGTTCGGGCTGCGGTTGAGCCGCTTGGAAATCTCCGCCTGCGTCAAACCGCCATCGACGCTTGCCAGCAATTCGAGAATATCAAGTCCCTTGTCCAGCGCGGGGGCGCGGTAGCGATCGGACTCTTCAGTGTCCATGAGCGTCCTCCTTAGTGAATATGAATATCCATATACGCAGAGAATGCCGCCGACAAAAGAAAGTTGACCCTTGACGGGTGATAAAATTGTTGTTTGTATATGAATTAGTTTCTCACAAATGAGAAATGCACGCCGGGATGAGGGCGCGCTACAGTGGAGGAGAGGTTATGGACAGGCTGCTTTCCGGCGTATCGGCCGGAGTCATCATGCTTGCCTGCGCAGTGGGAGCGGCCAGTGCCGCTGAACTGCCCGGCAAGTTCGAAGGTGTTACGATCGACGCCAAGCTGATCGGCGGACAGCAATACGAAAAGCTCTATGAGCGCATCGGGGAATGGGAAAAGGCGACCGGCGCCAAGGTCAACATCCTGTCGAAGAAGAATCACTTCGAACTTGACAAGGAGATCAAGTCGGACATCGCCACCGGTGGCATCAGCTGGTGCGTCGGTTCCAACCACTCCTCCTTCGCGCCTCAGTATCCCGACATCTATACCGACCTCTTGGCGCTGCTGCCGCCGGAAGAGATTGCGAAGTTCGTGCCGGCGGTCATCGACGCCTCGACGCTCGGCGGCAAGCTCGTCATGCTGCCGCGCGCGCAGTTCGACGTCTCGGCGCTCTATTATCAGAAGAGCCTCTACCAGGACGACGCCAAGAAGGCCGCCTTCAAGGAAAAATACGGCTACGAACTGACGCCGCCCGATACCTGGGCCCAGGTCAGTGATCAGGCCGAGTTCTTCGCCGCACCGCCGAATTTCTACGGCACGCAGTTTGCCGGTAAGGAAGAGGCCATCAACGGCCGCTTCTATGAAATGCTGGTCGCCGAAGGCGGCGAATACCTCGACAAGGATGGCCGTCCGGCCTTCAACTCCGAGGCTGGCATTAAGGCCCTCGACTGGTTCGTCAAGCTCTACAAGGACAAGGCCGTTCCCCCGGGCACGACCAACTATCTCTGGGACGATCTCGGCCAGGGCTTCGCCTCCGGCTCGATCGCCGTCAACCTCGACTGGCCTGGCTGGGCAAGCTTCTTCAACGACCCGAAGTCGTCGAAGGTTGCCGGCAATGTCGGCGTCAAGGTTCAGCCGGCCGGCTCTTCAGGCAAGCGTACCGGTTGGTCCGGTCACCACGGCTTCTCGGTCACCGAGGATTGCGCCAACAAGGAAGCGGCAGCCTCGCTCGTTTGGTGGCTGACCAACGAGGACAGCCAGAAGCTGGAATCGGCACCGGGTCCGCTGCCGACGCGCACCGCAGTCTGGGAATACAACATCAAGGCTGCCGAAGGCGACGCCTATAAGACCGAGGTGTTGCAGGCTTTCCAGGAAGCGGCAAAGCATGCCTTCCCGGTTCCGCAGACGGCCGAGTGGATCGAAATCTCCAACGCCGTCTATCCGGAACTCCAGGCCGCCATCCTCGGCGACAAGACGTCGAAGGAAGCGCTCGATAGCGCCGCCCAAAAGGCAACCGGCATCCTGGAAGACGCCGGCAAGCTCTGATCTCACATAAGGAAGGCGGCGCCGATACCAAGGTGTCGGCGCCGCCTTCGCCGTTTACGACATAAGTCCTCAGATCGAATTCGACCGAACGAATTATGTCGAAAATTTATAGCCTTGCAGCGTTTCTTTCGTGTCATTTCTGGCGCGAGCGCTGGGACGTCACCCTCAGGAATGCCTGATGAAGCTCAAGAAACTGTCCGCGCCGGTCCTTCTGTTGCTGCCGGCCTTTGTCGTGCTGGCGGCGGTCATCGTGCTGCCGCTCCTCTTTTCGTTTTATTCAAGCTTCACGCCGTTCCGGTTGACCAAGCCCGAAACGCTCTGGATCTTCGTCGGTCTGCGCAACTATGTCACCGTGTTGAGCAACTGGGATTTCTGGGTCGCCTTCGGTCGCACCGTCCTTCTTCTGACCGTCGCCCTGAACACGGAGATGCTGCTTGGGCTTGGTCTCGCGCTGCTCGTCAACAAGGCGACGCACGGACAGCGGCTGCTGCGCACCATCATGATGTTCCCGATGATGTTTTCGCCTGTTCTCGTCGGCTTCCAGTTCAAGTTCATGTTCAACGACAACATCGGTTTCGTGAACAATGCGCTGCAGTCGCTGGGGCTGACGGACCGCGCCATCCCCTGGCTGATCGACGGCAACCTGGCGATGATCTCCATCATCATTGCCGAGGTGTGGTCGTCGACGGCGGTCTTTGCGATCCTCATTCTCGCCGGCCTGCTGGCCATGCCGAAGGATCCGGTCGAGGCGGCGCATGTCGACGGCTGCACGCCGTGGCAGACCTTCCGCTACGTCACCTGGCCCTATCTCATGCCGTTTGCCTTCATCGCCATGACGATCCGCTCGCTCGACGTCGCGCGCGCCTATGACATCGTCAAGATCATGACCGATGGCGGGCCGGCAAAGCGCACCGAACTTCTGTGGACGCTGATCGGCCGCACGGCCTACGCAGATGCCCGCATGGGCATGGCAAACGCCATGGCCTATGTCGCCATCCTGCTGTCGATCGTCTTCACCGTCTATTTCTTCCGCAAGCTCGCCGCCGCGCGCCAGCAGATCGGAGCCGAGTGGTAATGGATATCAATTCTTCGCATCGCCTGCGCCGGCGTCTCTTGAAGGCGGCGCATCTGATCGGGCTGTTTCTGGCAATGGCCGTGATCTGCCTGCCAGGCCTGTGGATCGTGCTCTCGTCGCTGCGACCGACCGTCGAGATCATGGCGAAGCCCCCGGTCTGGATCCCGGAAAGCATTTCGTTCGATGCCTACCGCGCCATGTTTGCCGGCGCCGGTCAGGGCGGGGTTCCCGTCTGGGATTACTTCCGCAACTCGCTGATTATCTCGGTTACGTCGACGGTGATCGCGCTCGCAATCGGCATGGCCGGCGGCTACGCCTTTGCCCGCTATCGCTTCAAGGCGAAGTCGGCGATCTTCCTCGGCTTCATGCTGACGCGAGCCGTTCCAGGCATCGCCCTGTCGCTGCCTCTCTTCATGATCTATGCCCGCACTGGCATCATCGATACGCATTTCTCGCTGATCCTGACCTATGTCGCGCTCAACGTGCCTTTCACCATCTGGCTCATCGACGGCTTCTTCCGGCAGGTGCCGAAGGATCTGGCGGAAGCTGCCCAGATCGACGGCTGCACCCCCTGGCAGGCCTTCTGGCAGGTCGAGTTTCCGCTGGCTGGCCCCGGCATCGCATCCGCCGGCATCTTCGCGTTCCTGACCTCCTGGAATGAATATGCGCTGGCTTCGCAGATTACCCGTTCGGTCAATTCCAAGACCCTGCCGGTCGGCCTGCTCGACTACACCGCCGAGTTCACGATCGACTGGCGCGGCATGTGCGCGCTCGCAGTCGTCATGATCGTCCCGGCGCTCACGCTCACTTTCATCATTCAAAAGCACCTCGTTTCGGGCCTGACCTTCGGCGCGGTGAAAGGATAAATCATGGCTCCTGTCACCCTCAGGAAACTGGTCAAACGCTATGGCGCGCTCGAAGTCGTTCACGGCATCGATCTCGAGGTGAAGGACCGCGAGTTCATTGCGCTGGTCGGCCCGTCCGGCTGCGGCAAGTCGACGACGCTGCGCATGATCGCCGGGCTTGAAGATGTCAGCGGCGGCGCCATCGAGATCGGTGGTCGCGCGGTCAACGACCTGCCGCCGCGTGCCCGCAACATTTCGATGGTCTTCCAGTCCTATGCGCTCTATCCGCATATGACGGTTGCCGAAAACATGGGCTTCTCGCTGAAGATCGCCGGCCGCTCCGCCGACGATATCAAGGCGCGAGTCGATGAGGCCGCGGCGATCCTCGATCTCGGCCATCTGCTCGAGCGCCGGCCGTCGCAGCTTTCCGGCGGCCAGCGTCAGCGCGTGGCCATGGGCCGCGCGATCGTGCGCCAGCCCGACGTGTTCCTGTTTGACGAGCCGCTGTCGAACCTCGACGCCAAGCTGCGCACCCAGGTGCGCACCGAAATCAAGAAGCTGCATGCGCGCATGCAGGCGACGATGATCTATGTGACGCATGACCAGGTCGAGGCGATGACGCTGTCCGACCGCATCGTCATCATGCGTGACGGCCATATCGAGCAGGTCGGAACGCCGGAAGAGGTGTTCCAGAAGCCGTCGACCAAGTTCGTCGCCGGCTTCATCGGCTCGCCGCCGATGAACATGGACGAGGCCATCGCCGACAATGGCCAACTGGTGTTTGCAAGCGGCGTCCGCCTGCCGATCCCGCCGCGGTTTGCAGGCGCGCTTCGCGCTGGCCAGAAGGTCACGTTCGGCCTTCGCCCTGACGATATCTACCCTTCGGGCCACGGGCTTCACGCCGGCGATGCCACGGCGGTGCACGAGATCGATCTGCCGGTGACGATCACCGAGCCGCTCGGCAACGAGACGCTGGTGTTCATTCAATTCAATGGCCGCGACTGGGTTTCGCGCATGCTCAACCCGCGCCCCTTACGCTCCGGCGAAAGCGTGCGCATGAGCTTCGATCTATCCCGCGCCCATCTCTTCGACATCGACACAGGAAAGGCTCTGGAAGGCTGACATGGCAAGGATCGAGAAAATTGAACTGCGTATGGTCGATCTGCAGCCGAAGGTGAAGCGGACCGACGCGATCCAGAGCTTCGTCAGCCAGGAAACGCCGATTGTCACCATTACCGATTCCGATGGCGCGACGGGCACCGGCTACAGCTACACGATCGGCACCGGCGGATCCTCCGTCATGCGCCTGCTGTCCGACCACCTCGTCCCGATGCTGATAGGCGAGGATGCCGACTGCATCGAGGCCATCTGGCACAAGATGGAATTTGCCACCCACGCGACCACTATCGGCCCGATCACGGCGCTGGCGCTTGCTGCCGTCGACGTCGCGCTTTGGGACCTGCGCGCCAGGAAGCAGAGCCTGCCGCTCTGGAAACTTGCCGGCGGCGCCAAGGACAATTGCCCGCTCTACACCACCGAAGGCGGCTGGCTGCATATCGAGAAGGAAGCCCTCGTCGAGGATGCGCTTCAGGCCAAGGCCAAGGGTTTTTCCGGGTCCAAGGTCAAGATCGGCAAGCCGCACGGCTCGGAGGACTATGATCGCCTGTCGGCGATGCGCAAGGCGCTCGGCGACGGTTTCGAGATCATGACCGACTGCAATCAGGGCTTCTCCGTTGACGAGGCGATCCGCCGTGCCGCGCGGCTGAAGGAGCTGGATCTCGCCTGGATCGAGGAGCCGTTGCCGGCCGACGATCTCGACGGCCATATCCGCCTGACGCGTTCGACCCCGACGCCGATCGCCGTCGGCGAATCCATGTATTCGATCCGGCATTTCCGCGAATACATGCAGAAGGGCGCCTGCTCGATCGTCCAGGTCGACGTCGCCCGCATCGGCGGCATCACGCCCTGGCTGAAGGTCGCGCATGCTGCTGAAGCTTTCGACATCCCGGTCTGCCCGCATTTCCTGATGGAGCTGCATGTGAGCCTCGTCTGCGCCGTGCCGAACGGTAGATATGTCGAGTACATTCCGCAACTCGACGAACTGACCGAGAAGAGCATGGAGATCCGCAACGGCCGCGCCATCGCACCGTCGGAGGCAGGCATCGGCATCGCCTGGGACTGGGATGCGGTGAAGGCGCGGTCGATCGAAGAGTTCACCCGGGAATTTGCGAAGTAGGGGAGGTCGCCATGCAACGGATGGGAATGGTGATCGGTCTTCAGCCGGAAAAGATCACTGAGTACAAGGCGCTGCATGCCGCCGTCTGGCCGGAGATCCTGGCGCTGATCTCGGAATGCAACGTCACGAACTATTCGATCTTCCTGAAAGAGCCGGAAAACCTGCTGTTCGGCTACTGGGAATATGTCGGCGCGGATTTCGCAGCCGATATGGCCAAGATGGCCGCGCACCCGAAAAATCAGGAATGGTGGTCGGTCTGCATGCCCTGCCAGAAGCCGCTCGAAACGCGCAAGGACGGCGAGTGGTGGGCGATGATGGAAGAGGTCTTCCATCACGATGGAGGGGCGCAGCCTCGTGACTGATCACTTCGACCCCACAGCTCTGCAGCAATCCTGGCCACGGCCTGAAAACCCGCGCCCGATCGTCATTTTCGGCGCCGGCAGCATCGTCGGCGACGCGCATCTGCCGGCCTATCGCCAGGCGGGCTTTCCCGTCGCCGGCATCTTCGATCCCGATAGGCAAAAGGCAGCAGCACTGGCCTCCGCCTGGGGCATCCCGGCCTTTGCCAGCCAAGCCGAGGCGCTTTCGGTTCCGGACGCGATCTTCGATCTGGCGACGCCCCCGGCAGCACACGCGGCGATCCTGTCGACGCTGCCGATCGGCGCTGGCGCGCTGATCCAGAAGCCGATGGGCGGCGATCTCGCGGCGGCAACGGCAATTCTCGACATCTGCCGCGACCGGCAATTGAAGGCGGCGGTCAACTTCCAGCTGCGCTTCGCGCCGATGATGCTGGCGCTGCGCGATGCGATTGCGCAGGGACATCTCGGCAAAGTCGTCGATTTCGACGCGTGGCTTGCGCTCGCCACCCCGTGGGGGCTCTGGCCGTTCCTGAAAGGCCTGCCGCGCATCGAGATCGCGATGCATTCCATCCACTATCTCGACTTGATCCGCGGGCTGCTCGGCAATCCCTCAGGCGTTCATGCCAAGACGATCGGTCACCCCAATCACGATGTGGCGCAGACCCGAACGGCCGCCATTCTCGACTACGGCGACAGCGTGCGCTGCGTGCTTTCGGTCAATCATGACCATGATTTCGGGCGCAGGTTCCAGGCCTGCGAGTTCCGTATTTCGGGCACCGAGGGTGCCGCGTATGTGAAGCTCGGCGTCAATCTCGATTATCCGCGCGGCGAGCCCGACGAACTCTGGATCCGCCCGGCCGGTGGCAGCGAATGGGTCGAAGTGCCGCTTCAGGGCGCCTGGTTCCCGGATGCCTTCGGCAACCGCATGGCCAACCTGCAGCGTTTCGTCGGCGGTGAGGATGTCGAGTTGATCGGCTCCGTCGAAGACGCCTGGCAGACCATGGCTCTGGTCGAGGCCGCCTATCAATCGAGCGCGCGGCCCGCAACCGCGATCGCCCCACTTCCCGGACGGTGACGATGTCAGAACAGACGATCCATTTCGAAGACTATGAACTCGGCCATGTCAGGTTGACCTCCGGTCGCACGATCACCGAGACGGACTTTGTCGTCCATGCCGGGCACACCGGCGATTTCTTCCCGCATCACATGGATGCGGAATTCGCGAAGACCCTGCCGGGCGGTCAGCGTATCGCCCACGGCACGATGATCTTCTCGATCGGCGTCGGCCTGACGGCGTCGCTGATCAATCCGGTCGCCTTTTCTTATGGCTACGATCGGCTACGGTTCGTGCGTCCGGTCCATATCGGCGACACCATCCGCACCCGCGTGACGATCTCTTCCAAAGAGGATGATCTGAAGCGGCCAAACGCCGGACGCGTCGTCGAACGGTGCGAAGTTATCAACCAGCGTGGCGAGGTCGTCCTTGCCGCCGACCATATTCTGGTCGTCGAACGCAAAGCATGAGGGGTCAACTATGACAACGGGTCTTTCGGGCAAGGTCGTCCTGATCACTGCCGCCGCCCAAGGCATCGGCCGCGCCACGGCACTCGCCTTCGCCAAGGCCGGCGCCAAGGTGCATGCCACCGATATCAACGTCGAGGCGCTGGCGGCGCTTGCGGCCGAAGCGGCCGTCGAAACGCACCGTCTCGACGTACTCGATGCTGGCGCCGTCGAGGCGCTGGTCGCCAAGATCGGCCAGGTCGACGTGCTCTTCAATTGCGCCGGTTTCGTGCACGCCGGCTCGATCCTCGATATGAAGGACAGCGATCTCGAATTCGCCTTCGACCTCAACGTAAAGGCGATGATCCGAACCATCCGCGCCGTGCTGCCGGGCATGCTTGCACGCAAGGACGGATCGATCATCAACATGGCGTCCGTCGCCTCGAGCATCAAGGGCGTGCCGAACCGCTTCGCCTACGGCGTGACCAAGGCGGCTGTCATCGGACTGACGAAATCCGTCGCCGCCGACTACGTCGCCGACGGCATCCGCTGCAATGCGATTTGCCCCGGCACGGTCGAGAGCCCGTCACTGCAGGATCGCATGCGTGCGCAGGGTGATTACGAGACGGCAAGGGCCGCCTTCATCGCGCGCCAGCCGATGGGCCGGATCGGCACGCCGGAAGAGATCGCCGATCTCGCGCTCTACCTTGCGGGCGCTACCTATACCTCCGGGCAGGCCTATGCCATCGATGGCGGCTGGACCATCTGAGCACTCACATCAGGGATAAAACACCATGAAACTTCTTCGTTATGGGGCACCGGGACAGGAAAAGCCCGGCATCATCGACGCAAGCGGCACGCTGCGCGATCTCTCGGCACATGTTGCCGATTTTTCCGGCGCGACCCTCGATCCCGCCAAATTGGCCGAACTCGCCAAGCTCGATCTCGCCAGCCTTCCTGCCGTTTCCGGCAGCCCGCGCCTTGGCCCCTGCGTCAGCGGCACCGGCAAGTTCATCTGCATCGGCCTCAACTACTCGGACCATGCCGCCGAAACCGGTGCAACGGTTCCTTCCGAGCCGATCATCTTCATGAAGGCGACATCGGCCATTGTCGGCCCGAATGACGATCTCGTCATTCCGCGCGGCTCGGAGAAGACCGACTGGGAAGTCGAGCTCGGCATCGTCATCGGCCGCAAGGCGAAGTATGTCAGCGAAGCCGAAGCGCTCGACTATGTCGCCGGCTATTGCACGATCCACGACGTGTCGGAACGCGCGTTCCAGATCGAGCGCCAGGGACAGTGGACCAAGGGCAAGTCCTGCGACACGTTTGGCCCGACCGGCCCATGGCTGGTGACAAAGGACGAAATCCCCGATCCCCAAAACCTGCCGATGTGGCTGAAGGTCAACGGCGAGACGATGCAGAACGGCTCGTCCAAGACGATGGTCTATGGCGTTGCCTATCTCGTTTCCTACCTGTCGCAGTTCATGTCACTGCAGCCGGGCGACATCATCTCGACGGGGACACCGCCTGGCGTCGGCATGGGCATGAAGCCGCCGCGCTATCTCAAAGCCGGCGACGTTGTCGAACTCGGCATCGAGGGCCTCGGCACGCAGAAGCAGTCCGTTCGCGCGGACGACTAATTTATACATATTGGAGCAAACATGACCCGCATCACCGATCTGCGCGTCTTCGATCTGCGCTTTCCCACATCGCAGAGCCTTGACGGTTCCGATGCCATGAATCCGGACCCCGATTATTCGGCTGCCTATGTCATTCTCGACACGGACAGTCCCGGATTGGCGGGTCATGGCCTGACGTTCACGATCGGGCGGGGCAACGACATCTGCTGCATGGCGATCAAGGCCATGCAGCATCTCGTCGTCGGCAAGGAGACGGCAGAGATTCTCGCCAATCCCGGCCGATTCTGGCGGCACCTGACCAGCGACAGCCAGTTGCGCTGGATCGGCCCGGAGAAGGGTGCCATCCATCTGGCAACCGGCGCCATCGTCAACGCCATCTGGGACCTTCTGGCCAAGGAAGCCGGCAAGCCGGTCTGGCAGCTGGTGGCAGACATGTCGCCGGAAGAGATCGCCGACATCGTCGATTATCGCTACATGACGGATGTGCTGACCCGCGAAGAGGCGGTGTCGATCCTCAAGCGGGCAGAAGTCGGCAAGGCCGAGCGTATCGCGACGCTAAAGCGCGAAGGCTACGCCTGCTATACGACGTCTGCCGGCTGGCTCGGCTACGACGACGACAAGCTGCGCCGGTTGGCGCAGGAGGCGATCGACCAAGGCTTCAACCACGTCAAGATGAAGGTCGGCCGCGATCTGGCCGACGATATTCGGCGCCTGACCATCGCGCGGGAAGTGATCGGCCCGGATCGCTACCTGATGATCGATGCCAACCAGGTGTGGGAAGTTGGCGAGGCGATCGACTGGGTCAATCAACTGGCCTTTGCCAAGCCGTTCTTCATCGAGGAGCCGACGAGCCCCGACGATGTCGCCGGTCACCGCAAGATCCGCCAGGCGATCGGCCCCGTGAAGGTCGCGACCGGTGAGATGTGCCAGAACCGCATCATGTTCAAGCAATTCATCGCCGAAGGCGCGATCGACGTCGTTCAGATCGATTCTTGCCGCATGGGCGGCCTGAACGAGGTGCTCGCGGTGCTGCTGGTAGCGGCGAAATATGAACTTCCGGTGTGGCCGCATGCCGGCGGAGTCGGGCTTTGCGAATATGTCCAGCACCTGTCGATGATCGACTACATCGCCGTGTCGGGGACGAAGGAGGGGCGGGTGATCGAATATGTCGACCATCTGCACGAACACTTCCTTGAGCCTTGCGACATCCGCAATGCCGCCTACATGCCGCCTGAGCGTCCCGGCTTCTCGATCGAGATGAAGCCGCAATCCATCGAGGACTACACGTTCCGGGGCTAGCGTTCTTCCGTATAAATATTCAGATATAAAAATACAATTCAACACGCTCGATCAAAGCCGTCGCGGAACCCCCGCGGCGGCTTCGTCAATTTCGGCCTATGCGCGCGGGGCCGGATTCCTGCGGCACGCGACATTCCGCTTGACGCTCGCGACTCATTCGTAAATAACTTGTTCATTCGCTTATGAATGAGTTCCGGAGGGGAGTCCGGAAGAGGAGGATCCAATGAAAAAGTTCGTGCTCGCGGCTGCCATGGCCGCTCTGTCCTATTGCGGTAGCGCCAACGCGCAGGAATACAGCCTGCGGTTCTCGACCTCGCAGGTGAACCCCAACGAGCCGATCGTGAAGGCGATGAAGACCTTCTCCGAGCGGGTCGAGAAGCGCTCTGAAGGGCGCATTGCGATTACCGTGATGACCGGCGACCAGCTCGGCGCGCAGAAGAAGGTCAACGAGATGGTGATGAGCGGCGCAAGCCTGCTGAGCGCCACAGACTACGGCCAGCTCGGCCAGTTCGTGCCCGACATGTCGATTCTCGCCGGTCCCTATGTCTATCCGAGCCTCGAAGCCACGGACCGTCTGTTCGCCTCGGATCTCTACAAGGAACTGTCCGGCAAGCTCGAGGCGCAGGGCATCAAGATCATCATGCCGAACGGCCTCTTCGGTTTTCGCCACATCATCTCCAACAAGCCCGTGCGCAGCCCGGCCGATCTGGCCGGCGTGACCATCCGCGTGCCCTCCTCGCCGATCATGATGGCGACCTTCGGCAGCTACGGCGCGCGCCCGACGGAACTGCCCTGGGGCGATGTCTACAACGCGCTGCAGACCGGCGTCGTCGATGCCGCCGAAGGCCCGTTCGGCTCGATCGCCGGCGCGAAGCTGAACGAGACCCGGAAGGTCGTCTCGAAGACCGGCCACCAGATCATGTTCACCGCCTGGGTCGCATCGAGCCAGTTCTTCAACAGCCTGCCGGAAGACCTGCAGAAGGTCCTGCTGGAGGAAGGGCAGACGATCGCCAAGGAACTGACCGAAATGACACTCGAAACCGACGATGCCTACGCCAAGCAGCTCGCCGATTCCGGTGTCGAGATCGTCACGGATGTCGACGTTCCCGCCTTCGTCGAGGCCTCGCGCGTCGCCTACGACAAGGTCCCGAACATCACCCCGGGGATCTACGACCGCGTGCAGAAGGCGATGGCCGAATAAGGCTGGAACGTCCGCATTTTGCTGAAAACCCGGCATCGGCTCGATGGCCGATGCCGGGTCGCCAGGATCTCTCGCTGATCATGCGAGACCGGCAGAGCCCTGCCGAAAATGGGTGGCGCGTGACGCCGCTCGCATCCCGCTCTTCAAATGTCCGAGGCCACCATGGAACCCTCACACGCTCGGGAAGATACCATTCCTCTTCTCAGTCTTCACCGTGCCGACGAGGCGATCGGCGTTGTCGCGCTCATCGTCATCGTCTTCTCGATCCTCTGGGGTGTCGTCAGTCGCTACATCTTCCCGCAACCGGCAGCCTGGACCTATGAACTGGCGATCATGGCCTTTGCCTATCTTGTCTTCTTCGGCGCGGTTGCCGGCGTCAGGCTTGGCACCCATGCGGCGATCGACGTGCTGGTCACGGCCTTGCCGGGCAGCTGGCAGAAAGCGATCGCCTGGTTCAACTATCTGCTGCTCGCCGTCTTCTTCCTGGTGATGACCGTGCTGTTTGCCTGGCAGGCCTGGACCTCGCGCCAGGTTCACACCATCGCGCTCGACCTGTCGCGCAGCTTCTCCTATGGCCCGCTCGCGCTGGCATCCGCCGGCATGTTCGTCCAGCACCTGATCGTCGAACGGCCGTGGACCGTCCGCGCGCACCGCAATGTGGAATCGCTGATATGACCTTCTTTCATCTTGCCGGACCGTCGTTGCTCGTCGTCGTGCTCTTCCTGATGTCGACCCCGATCACCTGGGCGATGGCGATCGGCGCACTGGCCTTCTTCGTCATCAACATGGACATGATCCCGCTTGCCAACTTCGCCCAGGAAATGGCCGAAGGCAGCCAGTCCGTATCGCTTCTGGCCCTGCCGTTGTTCGTCCTCGCCGGCTGCATCATGAACGCGTCGGGCATCACCCGCAGGCTCCTCAATCTCGCTGATGTGCTCGTCGGCCATATGACGGGTGCGCTTGCGCAGATGTGTACGGTGCTCGGCACGCTGCTCGGAGGGCTTACGGCGTCGGCCAATGCGGATGCGGCAATGCTCGCCAAGACGCTCGGCGTCGAAATGTCGGAGAGGGGATACAGCCGCGCCTTCGCCGCCGTCATCACCTCGTCGGCCGCCATCATCACCAGCCTGATCCCGCCGTCGATCGGCCTGATCGTCTATGGCTTCCTTGCGGAAACCTCGATCGGCCGGCTGTTTGCCGCCGGCGTCGTGCCGGGCCTCGTGCTCGCAGGTGGCCTGATGATCACCACCTACTTCATTGCCAAGAAGCGTGGATACAAGCCATTGCGCAAGGAGCGGGCGACCCGCGCCGAGGCCATGAAGGCGCTGGTCGACGGGCTTTGGGCCCTTTCAATCCCGGTTGTCATCTTTGTCGGCACCCGATACGGGCTGTTCACCACCACGGAAGCTGGTGCTGTCGTGGTCGTCTACGTGCTGTTCGTCGCCGTCTTCGGCTACCGCGAATTCACGATCCGCCAGATCCCCGAAGTGCTCGCCGAATCGGTGCGCGATTCGGCCGTCGTCATGATCATGATCTGCGCTGCCGCCGCGTTCGGCTTCTATCTGGCCTGGGAGCAAGTGCCGCAGGCGATGTCGGGCTGGCTTGGGGCTGCGACGGACAATCCGCTGTTGATGCTTTTGTTGATCAACCTGCTGTTGATCGTCATCGGCACGGCGATCGAAGGCTCGGCGGCGCTGATCATCCTGACGCCGATGCTGATCCCAATCATCGACGGCGTCGGCATCGACCGCGTGCATTTCGGTGTGGTCTTCATCACGAACCTGACGATTGCCGGGATCACGCCACCGGTCGGCGGCCTGATGTACATCTCGTCAATGGTGTTGAAGGTGCCGATGATGGCCTATGCGCGCGAGGTGCTGCCCTATCTCGGCATGATGATGGTGCTGCTGGTGATGCTCAGCATGTTCCCGCAGCTTTCGCTCTGGCTGCCGAACCTCGTCTACGGCACGACAGCCGTTCAATAGCCTTGGTCCGGCCGCGGTTTTCAGCCGCGGCCGGCAGGACTTGGCGCTCAGCCCGCCTGCGGAACCAGGTTTGCCGGTGCGCGCTTGCCGACGGTCAGGATCAGGAGCGCGGCGAGCATGCACAACAGCCCGGCGGCAATCAGCGCCGGCGTGTAAGTCTCGAGCGAGGTGCGGCTTGCTCCGGCAAGGAAGGCGGCGCTCGCCGCTCCGAGCTGATGCCCGGTAAACACCCACCCGAAGACCAATGCTGCCCGTTCCGCACCGAAGCGCTCGGCGGAAAGCTTGACCGTCGGCGGAACGGTTGCGACCCAGTCGAGGCCATAGAAGATGGCGAAGATCGACAGCGTATAGAAGTTGAAGCCGCTGAAGGGCAGGAAAAGCAGCGATAGGCCGCGAAGGCCGTAGAACCAGAAGAGCAGCCAACGATTGTCGTAGCGGTCGGATAGCCAGCCGGACAAGACCGTGCCGACCAGATCGAACACCCCGATCAAAGCCAGAAGGCTGGCGGCACCGACAGCGGCAATGCCGACGTCGCCGCAGATCGATACCCAATGCATCTGGATCAAGCCGTTGGTGCTGAAGCCGCAGACGAAGAAGGTGGCAAACAGAACCCAGAAGGTGTTCGTCCGCGAAGCGTCGCGAAGCGCCGTAAGCGGCGAAAGCAAAAGTGCTGCGAAGCTCTGCTTTTGCGCCGGCGCCGGCACGACGGCGCGGCCACCATAGGGCGCCAGCCCCACGTCTGCGGGCCGGTCCTGCATGAAGAGCAACACCAGGACGAAAGCAAGCGAAAGCGCCGCAAGAACCACCGTCAGCGCGCTTCGCCATCCGATCGCCTCGGTGAGGGAGGCGAGCAGAGGTAGGAACACGAGTTGGCCGGTTGCGTTGCTTGCCGTCATCAGGCCGACGACAAGGCCGCGTCGCTTGTCAAACCAGCGGGTTGCGACCGTTGCGCCAAGGACCAGCGCGGTCATGCCCGTGCCGACGCCGAGGACGACACCCCAAACCGCGACCATCTGCCAGAACTCCGTCATGAAAAACGAAGCGACAATGCCGCTGACGATGAGGATGAGCGCTGCGGAAACGACTTTTCTGACGCCGAACTGGTTCATGAACGCGGCCGCGAACGGGCCGAGCAGGCCGAAGAGCACGAGGCGCACCGCAAGCGCAAACGAGATCTCGGCATTCGACCATCCGAACTCCGTTTCGAGCGGCTTGATCAGCACGCCGGCAGACCCCATCGCACCGGCGGTTGCCAGCATGACGAGGAAGGTGACGGCGGCGACGGCCCAACCATAATGGATGTTGCGTCTGGCGAGATAACGCGCAAGCATCGGTCCGAACATCGGCCATTCCTTCCATCGATCGAATATGGTGAGTTGAGCTTGTCAGAGGGTCTGCAACAGGGCCTTCAGCTGGCCGGAGGCGTCATCACCGAGCTTGGCCTCGATGGCCGCCTGGACGCCGTCCCAGAGAGGGGCGCCTTCGGCAAGGACCTGTCGCCCCTTGTCGGACAGTCCGACGGCCGTTTCCCTTTGGTCCTGGCTGTTTGCCACTACAACCAGCTCCATTTTTTCAAGCACCTTGACGTTCCTGCTGACCGTCGAGCGGTCGAGCTCCGTGCGCTGACCCAGATCCGTCAGCGAGATGGGCTCGGCCCGCCGAATGTTCCTGAGCAGGCTGAACTGGGCAAGGTTGATGCCGATGGGCGCGAGCGCGTCATCATAGAGCGACGTGACGCGCCTGGAGGCTCTGCGCAGGAGGATGCAATAACAGTTGGACATGATGCGTGTATATACACGTATATTGCCGACGTCAAGTTTGATGCGGGCTGGACACGGCTGTCCTACCGAGGCAATCAGGCCGTAGACTGGCAATGGTTGGCGGGACGGGGTCGACAATCCGCCTCGAACGACTGGAACCGGGCGCAATTTGGAGCCGTAGGTTCACAAACCGGAATGGAGCGCAAGGATGAGAGCCGACTTGAAAAGGACGATGCTCGAGGTCTGCGACCGCAAAATTGCGGCGAAGGGGCCGTCGGTCGGCCTGTCATTCTATGCCTTCTTTGCCAACCGGAATGATGATCCGGAACGCCTGATGGAGGCGGCAGAATGGTGGATCAGGACGCACAAGCTCGACCACTTCGAAAAGGCGACGAAGATCCGCGCGTTGGTCGCCGCGCTGGGTGACGAGGTGCAGCAGCCATAAACGCGAACCGCGGGCGCTCTTTCGAGCCCCGCGGTCGGTTGATTTCAGAGGTCGAAATTGGCTGCCCTCTCGGATCGCCCTTTTCTTGTCGCCGCCGCCGATTACTCGGCCGGAACGGGCTCGCCGCGGGTCTTGACCAGGCTCCAGATCACACCGGTCGCGATGATCGCGAAGGTGATGCCGAGCGAGAAAGCCGCCGGGAACTTTTCGAGGCCAAGCAGGTCGGCAACGAAGACCTTCGAGCCGATGAAGATCAGCACCACAGCAAGCGCAGGCTTCAGGTAGCGGAAGCGGTGGATCATCGCAGCCAGAGCGAAGTAGAGCGCGCGCAGGCCGAGGATAGCGAAGATGTTCGAGGTGTAGACCAGGAACGGGTCGGTGGTGATAGCGAAGATCGCGGGTACCGAGTCGACGGCGAAGATGACGTCAGCGACTTCGATCAGCACCAGTGCCATGAACAGGGGCGTAATGAACCAGACCAGCTTGCCCGTCTTCGGGTCGGCCTGCTTGACGAAGAAGTGCTCGCCATGGTGGCCCTCCGTCACGTTGAAGCGGTTGCGCATGAAACGCACCAGCGCATTGTTGGAAATGTCCGGGTCGGCCTCCTTCATGAACAGCATCTTCAGGCCGGTCACGACAAGGAAAGCAGCGAAGATATAGAGTAGCCACGAGAATTCAGCGACAAGCGTCGCGCCCACGCCGATCATGATTGCGCGCAAGACGATGACGCCGAGGATGCCCCAGAAAAGCACACGGTGCTGATAGAGCCGGGGTACGGCAAAGAACGAGAAGATCAGGGCGATGACGAAGACGTTGTCGAGTGCCAGCGTCTTTTCGACGACGAAGCCGGTCATGTAGGCGAGACCAGCATCCGCACCCAGATACCACCAGACCCAGCCGCCGAAGGCAAGACCAAGCGAGATGTAGAGAGCCGAGAGCTTGATGCTCTCGCCAACTTCGATCTCTTTGTTTTCCTTGTGCAGAACGCCAAGGTCGAAGGAGAGGATGGCGATCACCAGCGTGATGAAGCCCAGCCACATCCAGATTGGCTTGCTCAGCCACTCGATAAACAGGAATGAAAAATCCACGGAATAAAGCTCCGCCGGCGTAGATGTCGGATAAGGTCCGACATCGTAAGAGCGCCGGAAGCTCTCACCAGAGGGGCCCGGACCAGCGGGTTGTTCGGTAAGTATGAGAAGGCCGGTCGAAGTTCAAGGGAGGGGTCGAATTTTTTTTAAGGCCGCGTTTGCCTATCGTTTCAGTGGCTTTGCGAGCCCTGGCGCGACCCGGCTCGGCGCGAACGGGCCCCGCAACAATCCTTGTATTTGAGCCCGGAACCGCAGGGGCAGGGATCGTTGCTGCGTCGCTGCAGGCGGCCAATCAGTGGCAGCATGATGGCCGACGGTACCCATGCGGCGGCAAACGCTGCCAGTTTTGCCGAGAGGCCGGGGACGACGAGGCGCCGCCCGGACTTGAACCCACGCCAGGCGCGCTCGGCAACGTAGTCGGCATCGACCTTTGGCAGAACCTTGAAGAGCCGAACGCGATCTGCGCCCGAACGCTTGAGGAACTCGGTGGCGACTGGCCCCGGCGCGACGCATGTGACGGTGACGCCGGTATGCCGCAATTCTTCGTGCAGCGCTTCCGAAAAGGAGCACACGAAGCTCTTGCTGGCGTAGTAGAGGGCCATGTTGGGGCCGGGCATGAAGCCGGCGATGGAGCCAAGGTTGAGCACGCCGCCGCGGCCGCGCGCCACCATACCTGGCAGGAAATGCAGCGACAGGTCGGTAAGCGCACGAATGTTGAGGTCGATGATCCCGAGCTGATCCGGGATCGGCAGCGTTGTCGCCGCACCGCGCAGCCCGTAGCCGGCGCTGTTGACGAGAATATCGCAGCAAAGATTGTTCGCCGCCAGAAACGCCGTCAGCCGCGTCGAGGCATCCGCGGAGAAGAGATCGAGGTCGAGCGTGAACGCTTCTCCCCCGAGCTTGCGGATGTCGTTCGCCGCAGTCTCGAGATCGTCACGTGATCTCGCAACGAGGACAACCGGGATCCGGTCGCGGGCGGCAACATTGGCGATTGCGCGGCCGATACCGCGCGAGGCGCCGACGACGACCGCGGCCAGGCGGGGTTCAGGCGGAGCCATCATGACGTTTTCCGTGGTAGGGCCGCCGCCTCAGCTGCGTCGCCGTGCCCATGGCCCGATAATTCCATGGCGACCTCACCGTTGAGGATCGCCTCGAATCGCTCCAGGGCACGCGCAACATTAGCGCCATCCATCACCCGGTGATCGTAGTGGATGCGCACGGTGACCGTGCCGTCTTCGGCGATATGGCCATAGTTGAGAAGCGTCGTGAGGGGGGTGAGTGGATTGAGCGATTCGGCCCCGAGGCCTGAATAGACCGAGAATTGAAAGGTGCCGAAATAATGGGCGCGGCGGGACCCGAGGTTGAGCCCGAGCCACATCAACAGCCAGCGAAGCGGCCCGGGCGCGCGGGCAATCTTCAAGGCGCGCTTGAACTCCTTGACCTCGCCTATCGGGCGGGTCCGCGCCGCTTCGATATGCGCGGCCAGTTCCGCGATCGAGCGGTGTTCGGGGGCCTTGATCTTGCTCAGGAGGACGACGCGCTCGCCCTCGTATTCGCGTTCGTGGGCCACCGACGCCACGCTTTCCGGATACTCGTAGAGTTGCGGCCTTGGAAACTTCACATAGGCGCGCCGGAATTCCGGCACTTCCTGACAGAGGAGCGCATAACCCTTCAGGAACAGGACGGTCCAGGACGGTCGGTTTGGCTGGGCGAGCCTTGCCCTTCGAAGCGCGTCGAGGTTCATTTCCCGCTGAACGGTGACGCGCGGAATCCCGATTGAGAATCGCATGAGATCGCAGACCAGACGCCGTGGCGCCGAAAGCGTGATCGCACGTCCTCGCATCAAGCCACCTCTAATACAGATAGGGAACGAGCCGCTTGGTTCTGTTCATGTAATCGCTGTACTGCGGCCCGAAGATCTCCAGCATCATACGCTCCTCCTTGCCGACCCGTAGAAAGAACAGCACGGCAAAGCCGGCCAGGCCAGCCAGGCCGGCAACCCAGTTCGGCAACAGAAATGCCTGGCCGAGCCCCATCAGCATGAATGATGTGTACATCGGGTGGCGCACGAACGCATAGGGTCCACCGCTGATCAGTTCGTGCTTGTCGCGGATCTCCAGCGTGATCGACCAGTTCCGGCCGAGCTCCTTGTGCGTGCGACGAAAAAACCAGAGGGCAAAGGCGAACGTCGCCGCGCCAAGGATGACGCCGAAGACGTTGGTCGCATGGTCCGCTTCGGACGGAAAGCCGGTCGCGACATAAATGGCGGGTATGACGGCCAGACCGAGCAAGCCCGAGCCCAGGCCGAACATGTCGACGGCCGAGCGTCGATCGCTGACGATGCGTACCCGCTTGGCGCGGCGCTCGAACGGGACGCGAATGAAGTACCAGGCGATGATGCCGATCACCCAAATGATTTTTCCGAGAGTGGCCGTCGATACGATCACGTCAAGTCACCGGAGCCTTTCTGCGATCTGTAATCGGTCGGACGCCTAAAGCTGCACCGATCGCCACTAGCCAGCATTCATCTGCCGAAGCTTGGTAACGAATTGCTGCGGCCTTAGCCAGATGCTGGGTGTCTTATATCCCATCGATCGTGCGATGTCCGCGACGAATGCATTGCAGTTGTAAACCGACGCCTGCCAGAACTTCGACCTGGCCTTGAGCTTGCGGATATAGGCGACCGTTTTGTTGTACTCCGATTCGGTCAGCATGACGCGCCAGCTCGCGGACCTGTACTGCTCCTCGAGATCGCCGTCGCTGGCACCTGTTTCGGCTGGCACCGGCAGAAAATGGCCGATCACATAGGGTGTTGCGCTGGGCGTTGCCGGAGCGAGGCCTGCAACTTCGGGGTTGATCATGCCTCCCGACTTGTTGGTTCGCCCGAAAACGACATAGGTGTGGCCATAACTCAGGGCATAACGCGAGCGGAACTCGATGAAGTAACCGCTTTCCCGCGCGACGCTCTCGCTGACAGCGCGTGCGCTGCTGCTGCTGGAAACGAATTTGGGCTGGGGCTTCTGGTCGACGGATTGGCAGCCTGCCGTGGCAAATGCAAACATGGCCACCAGCACGAGCGTGCTTCTATGAAGGGGAATCACTGTCCGCGGTCTCCTGAACTCCGATGAGCGCAGTCCGGCAAGCTTGGCAGCATCAGGGCCGGGCCGGGCGGTTGGAATGATGTGGGAAGGACAATCGTCCTTCCCACCCATCAGATGCTCAAGTTACTTGTAGACGGGTGCGGGCTCGGCCGACTCAACTGGCGGCGGGGCCTTGCCCTTGCCTTTGCCGATAGTATCGCAGCCGCTCAGGCTGACGACGGAAAGCAAGGTAACGATTACGATTAGGTTTCTGCTCATCAAGAAGTCCTCTCCTCAGAATGGAATAGGTTTATCGAAGGCAACGCTTATATTAATAGGGCGTTCAACGCCGACGCCTAGTGCAAAAAGAACACATTTTGCGTCACACAACATAAAAGCACCGTTAGATTACCAAAACCTTTGTGCCGACAGGCGTCCGGCCATAGAGATCGACGATATCGTCGTTGGTCAGGCGAACGCATCCGCTCGAAACCGCTTGGCCGATCGTCCATGGCTCATTCGTGCCGTGGAGGCGAAACATGGTATCCTGTCCGCCGCGATAGAGATAGAGGGCGGCCGCGCCCAGCGGATTGTGCGGGCCTCCGCTGACGCCACCGGCATACTGCCGCAGGCGCGGCTTGCGCTCCATCATGCTTTCGGTCGGCGTCCACGATGGCCACTCGGCCTTGCGGCCGATCGAGGCCGGTCCCTTGAGCGTGCGTCCGTCTTCGCCGACAGCGATGCCGTAGCGCCTGGCTCGGCCGGGGCTTTCGATCAGGTAGAGGTAACGCTCCGCTGTATTGACGATGATTGTCCCGGGCGGTTCGCCGCTGTCATAGGCCACATCGCGGCGGCGATAGCGTGAGGCGGGACCTGAGCCGAAGGCTGAAAGAATGGGTTCGCCCCATCGTTGCGCCGTTGAGCTGCATCCAGATACCGTTGCAACCAGACTGCCGAGCAAAATCGCGCGGCGGGTAATGCGGCCACTGTCCATATCCACCTACTAGTAAATCGGTGAGCACTATTTCGTCTTTAGCACTCAAGCGTGCGTCGGCCAAGATGCTATGCTTCGTTAGATGTTGGATATCAGCTAGTATTACGCGCCAGCACCAAACGGTTGAACTTGATGCCGCATCGCTGCCGGTGAGAAAACCCTTGGAAACCGATCAAACTTCTTGCAGCCCGTGCCTGACTCTGGTCGATTGGAACGGTAAACGAGGATGAACACGATGAAGCTTGGCTTCGCCAGAAAAGTCGCTCTTGTCACCGGAGCAGGTTCTGGAATTGGTGCCGCCGTCTCCCGCCAGCTCGGCGAGGAGGGGGCAACTGTTGCGGTGGCGGATATCAACGCAGATGCTGCCCATGCCGTGGCCGCCGAGATTTGCTCCTCGGGCGGCAAGGCCTATCCGTTCGTGGTCGATGTGGCGGATGCCGAGGCGGTGGAGAACCTGATCAAGGCAGTTGCGTCGACATGCGAGGGCCTCCATCTCGCAGTCAACAATGCAGGCGTCGATGGCATCCGCAGATTGACGGCGGACTATCCGCTGGACGAGTGGAAGCGCTTGATGGACGTCAATCTGAACGGCGTCTTCTACTGTATGAAGTACCAGATCGCAGAGATGCTGCGGCACGATGGCGGCTCGATCGTAAACATGTCGTCGATTCTGGGGTCGGTCGGCCTGCCCACGGCATCGGCCTATACCGCGGCCAAGCACGGCATCGTCGGCCTGACGAAGGTTGCGGCCATCGAGTACGGCAAGCGGGGAATTCGAATCAATGCCGTCGGCCCGGGTCTCATCGAGACGCCCTTGTTGTCAGAGCAATCCGACCTGACGAACAACCGCCGCATGGAAGCGCTTCAGCCCATGGGTCGGCGCGGAACGCCTGACGAGGTCGCGGCGCTCGTCTGTTTTCTTCTGTCTGAGAAGGCGAGTTTCATCTCCGGCAGCTACCATCTGGTGGATGGCGCATTCACCGCCCATTGAGAGCGACGCGGCTTCCGGTTTTGACGATGGCAGGCGTCACAAAGCCGCCGCTCAATGGTCCGCAAATTGCCCAATCGCGGCCGCACCCGGCCCTTTCCGGGGCTTCATCCTTCGTGACGTTCCGCATGCATCCCGTTTGAAGGAGCGATCGAGCACGGCGCAACATCGCCGTTGAACACGTCACAAAGGAATGGATATGAATTCTCGTCACACACTCGTCGCAACGCTTGCCGCTGCAGTCCTTGGTCTTACGGCCCTCAGCCCGGCATACGCGTTGGAAACCGCCCAGGCGCAAACGCCGCCGCCTGCCCAGGAGCAAGCCGGAGGCAACGCCGCCAAGGGCGCAATCAGTGATCAGAAGATCGAAGCCTTCGCAGTGGCCTATCTGCAGGTCGACAAGGTCAGACAGGAATATTCTGCCAAGATAGAGGCAACCACCGATACAGCGGCCAAGGAGAAGCTGCAGACCGAGGCCAGCAAGGAAATGGTCGAGGCCGTGGAGGCCTCGTCGGCTATTTCGGTCGAGGAATATTCGGCCATCCTGAGCGCGGCCCAAAGCGATCCGGCCATTGCCAAGAAGGTTCAGGAAAAAGTTCAGGCCACGGCCCCGGCACAGCCGTAAGGGTCAGGCTTCCCTCAGGCGACCGACGGTGTCGGCCGCCTGAGAACCACGGTTGCGGCCGCTTGATGTCGCCTCAGTCCAGCTCCTGCACCCCGCCGCCCGAGACCGTGAGGATCTGACCGCTGATCCAGCTTGCCGCCGCCGACGACAGAAACAATGCGGCGTTGGCGATGTCCTGAGGTTCTCCCAGTCGGCGGATGGGCGTGTGCATCAGCATCCTGTCCTCGATCGCATCGCTCAGCACCGATTCCAGCGCCTCCGTGCGTGTCGCGCCGGGTGCGATGCCATTGACGCGGATATTCATGGGGCCGAGATCGAAAGCGATGTTGCGAATCAGGTGATTGGCGGCAGCCTTGGATGCCCCGTAGGACGCCATGCGCCTGTTCCTGTTGTCGCCCGCCATGGAGGTGATGGCGAGCATCGCGCCGCCGCCTGCCTTCTCCATTTCCGGTGCTGCGATCTGCGCAAGTCGGAACAGTGAAAATACGTTGAGATCGAAGGCTCGGCGGAAATCGTGCATCGGCATATCGAAAGGCTTCGGGCCACCGCCGCCGGCATTGCTGACCAGAATCGTGAGTTTGCCAAAGTGGTCTGTCGCGCCCCGCACGAGCCTGACGAGGTCGGCCTCGATCGTGACGTCGCAGGCCATGCCGACGGCAGTGTGGCCTTGCGCTTCGATAGCCTTGACGACGGCGTCGGCGGCGTCACGGTTGAGGTCGCTGACGATCACAGCCGCACCGGCTGCCGCAAACGTTTCGGCGATAGCGCGGCCGATCCCGGCGCCAGCACCGGTAATAACGGCCACCTGACCGTCAAGCCTGAAGTCGGCTGGATCAAACATGACCTTGGCTCCTTTCCGCCGTGTTCCCATCCGAGCATACGGCTTCGACGCACACAGGTCACGACGATCGCATGCGATCGCTGTTAACCGGTGCGTGAGCGGATTTAAGACCGTCGATCCGTCGCGACCTACCGGGCGCGTCGGGGGCATGTTCCTGACCTGGCGAACCGGATCATTCAGTCCCTGCGGCAACGCCGTGGCGAACATCGCTCGTGCCACGCGCCGTCGCTGGAGCGAACCGCAGTTCGATGTCGGGAAGGCGTGATGTATTTGCCGGCAACGCCGGACCCGGATCGCCAGGTGTGGCGGCGTCGAGCAGATCATTTCTCACGAGGCACATTTCGACAACCAGGGGATCGCCCTGGCCGTCCGTTCCGCCGAAGTTGTTCGCATGAAGGAACACGACCGAAAAATTCGACATGCCCGCCACAAATTCATCGATCCGAGCTCTGTGAAGGTCAATATCGTGAAACTCGATGACGACACTTGTAAAACGGTCCGAATTCTTCACGACGTCGCCAAGGATCCGGTATTCCGATCCTTCGATATCGATCTTCAGGAAAATATTGCCCGTGGGGAACTCTTTCATCAGCCCCGCGACGCTCACTTCTCCGGGTTGATCGTAACCGATACGGACGGGCCGGTGCTCAACGCCCGGCCGGCTGAAGAACCAGCGGTAATCCGCATAGCGACCCAATCGCGTCCACCGGAGGCGCAGGATCTGCTCGACATAGTAACGAAGCCAGAATTTCCACGTGACCGTATGATCGAAACAAACGATGCCAACGTCTTTGAGGCGTCGGAACTCTTTCTCGAACTGCCAGTCGTCGTTGAGGCCCATGCCGATCAGGAAACTGGATGCAAGTACAGCACGTTCGGGGACAATATAACCGCCGTCACGCGCGGATCCGAGCCGGATCAGGCCGCCGGCCGCTATCGGTTTCCACGCTAAAGGCAGCATGCGGCTCTCCATCTTGACTGAGGAGTTGCTAGCAGCCCTGGCTTTCCATCACGTTAATTGACTGGCTTTGGCAGTCGAGGCCCTTCGCAGCTGGAAATCGCCGAGGCCAAAGGCTGCGGCCGTGCAGCGGCACCACCTCGATGCACGGTCTCGCGTCGAAGGGGTCAACTGGCGACCCGAATGCGGTTGCGGACAGGCAGGTCGGTGACATCCATGGCAATCTTCTGCGCCTCATCCCTCATCTCGACCGACAAGACGGTCCCATCAAGGTAGAGGACACCGCATTCCTGCGTCACGGAAATGCCCGACGCGATCAACTGGTCCGAGTAGGAAATGGCGGCATTAACGGCCATTATGCTCGCGATGTCATGGGGTTGCGACGCAACTGGCGTCGTGAATGTCAGGCCGAACATGGGCGTTCGCTCCAGTCTGTCGTCAAATATTCGTTCATCTCCCGTTCATGTTCGCGACCAATCGGCAGAATGTCGACCCTTGAGGTGGACACGATTGGCTCACGAAATTTTTATCGGGGCTGCAGCGCATGCAAGATTGCTGCGTGGCGACGGACTTCGGCTTGTTTGGTTTTCCTGGCGCTTTTTCCTGGGTGCGGATCGTTAATGTCTTGGCAACGATTGCGCCTGCGAATGGCGCGTCTTGTGTGCGCACCAGCTGCACCGCCTGATCCCCTATCGAAGGAAACAAGATGATATCCAGAGTTGCCGCCGCATGTGCCATCCTCATTTCGACCTGCGCCGTCGCACAGGCAAAACCTCAAAAGCTAGACACTTTCGGCGCTTGGGGCGTCTACTCCTACAAGAGCGAAGGCCGCGCCACCTGCTATATCCTCTCGATGCCGACGGCCATGGCGCCCGATCACGTCGACCATGGCGATAACTTCTTCCTGGTCGCACCGTCGCCGCGACCGGCGACCGGACAGGTCCCGCAGGCAATCATGGGCTATGACCTTGAAGCCGGTTCAACATTGACGGCGACGATTGGCGACAAGGCCTTCACGCTGGCGCCGCAGGGTCGGGCAGCGTGGACGAGGCGTGAGGGGCGTGACGCCGAGCTTGTCGCAGCGATGAAGGCGGGGGCGACGATGACGCTGAAGGCGCGCTCGCGCCGCGGCACCGAAACAAGTTACACATTCTCGCTGAAGGGGATGACGGCGGCGCTCAAGCGTGCTGCCGGTTGCGCACTATAGGCAGCGCCGTGCGGCTCTGTCTTGTCTGACGTCCGAAATCGAAAATCGACAGAAAGACGCCCGGTGGCACCCGCTGGCCGGCACTGTCAGTGGCCGTGGTTAAACAGGCTTTAATGGCCTCTGATCGCCAACAGCGACGGTAGCGCGGCGCGTCCGTCGATAGACCCGCACACCCATCCCGGTACGAAAAAGCCGACAGTCTGCCACGCCTTGTCTGGCAGGCTGTTGCGCGGTTGGAAGTGCCTGTTGCTGGTCGCCCGGAATCCGCTGATTGCCAAAAAAATAGAATTTTCAATGGACATCCGGAAACCTGTGGCGTAAAAAAGGCCATCTTTTGCGCCCCGGCAATCATTTGCCATCGTAGAAATTTACATTTCTCTGCGCGCTCCAACGCAACATGTATTGCTGTCGCAATGCTCATCTGACGTTTGCCGAGGATAAACATCGTTGAATCCATAAGTTTGGATGCGGTGACTGAAAAAATCGCTTTCTTGGGCAGGATTTGCTTGAGGAAGCAGAATAATCACAAGCAAGGAGAGTGCGTCAGCTATTGAGCAGGCGGCAAAATTTTATGGCTTTTACGACGGAACATGAGAACGGCACCGCCGACGGTTCGACCAAGATAAAACTCAAGGATGTCTACAAGATCTTCGGGGAGCATACCGAAGACGCTCTGGGGCTTCTCCGCACCGGGAAGAGCAAGGCGGACATTCACCGCAAGACCGGCTGCTCCATCGGCGTCAATGGCGCCACCTTCGATATCAAGGCCGGCGAAATCTTCGTGATCATGGGTCTCTCCGGGTCTGGAAAGTCCACGCTACTGCGCCTGCTCAACCGGCTGATCGAACCGACCGCCGGATCGATCGAGATCGACGGTCAAGACATCACGAAAATGTCGCGCAAGGCGCTGATCGAGCTGCGCCGCCGCGATATCAGCATGGTGTTCCAGTCCTTCGCGCTTCTCCCGAACCGCAATGTCCTCAACAACGCCGCCTTCGGGCTTGAAGTTGCCGGTGTCGGCGAGGTCGAGCGCAAGGAAAAGGCCATGGCTGCGTTGAAGGCGGTCGGTCTTGAAGGTTACAGCGAGAGCCGCCCGGATGAGCTGTCGGGCGGGATGAAGCAGCGCGTTGGCCTTGCGCGCGCATTGGCAAGCGAACCGTCGATCCTGCTGATGGACGAGGCCTTTTCCGCCCTTGATCCGCTCATCCGCACGGAAATGCAGGATGAACTCGTGCGCCTGCAAGCTGAACATAGCCGCACGATCGTCTTTGTCAGCCACGACCTCGACGAAGCGATGCGGATCGGCGATCGCATCTGCATCATGCAGAACGGCAACGTCGTTCAGGTCGGTACGCCGGATGAAATCGTCGGCAACCCCGCCAATGACTACATCAGGTCGTTCTTCCGCAATGTCGACGTATCGCAGGTTTTCAAGGCCGGCGACGTCGCGCGAAAGAACCAGATCACCATCATCGAGCGCCAGGGCGTTTCTGCCGCGGCGGCGCTGGAGCAGATGAAGAGCCGCGACAGGGAGTTCGCGATCATCGTCGGCCGCGACATGAAATACCACGGCATGGTCAGCCAGGCGTCCTTGATGGAGAAGATCCGGTCAAAGGCGGAAGATCCTTATCGCAAGGCGTTTCTCGCCGATGCGACGCCGATCGCCGCCAACGAACAGCTCTCCGGCGTGCTTGGCCAGGTGGCCGCCAGTGCCTGGCCGGTTCCCGTCGTCGACGAAGAGCACCGCTATGTCGGCGCCATCAGCAAGTCGGCGCTGCTTGAGACGCTCGACCGCGCCAACTGAAACCTCCCAGCCAATCGGACAAAACCATGAGCTTCGACATCGGAGACGGCATCGATTCGGCCGTCAATTACATTCTCGACAACTTTTCGCCCGCTCTCGACCTCGTCGCCGCGTCGATCGGCTTCGTCACGGACGGGCTGCAGAACGGCCTGCTTGCCGTTCCCATGCCGGTCGGTATCGCGGTCTTTGCGCTTCTCGCCCTCTGGCGTGTCTCGTTCGGTTTTGCGGTCTTCGCCGGTCTGTCGCTTGCGCTGGTCGGACAGATGGGACTGTGGGCCGCCATGATGGAGACGCTGTCTCTGGTCATCGCATCGACTGCCATCGCCATGATCGTCGGCCTGCCGCTCGGCGTTGCCATGGCGCGCCGCGATTCCGTCGCGGCGATCATTCGACCGGCACTCGACCTGATGCAGACGATGCCGGCGTTCGTTTATCTCATCCCGGCCGCCATGTTCTTCGGGCTCGGCGCTGTTCCGGGCACGATCGCGACCGTCATATTTTCGATGCCGCCCGTCGTGCGCCTGACCAATCTGGGCATTCGGCAAGTGGACGTGGAGTTCGTTGAAGCCGGCAACGCCTTCGGCTGCACGCCGACCCAGCTGCTCCTCAAGGTGCAGCTGCCGAATGCCATGCCGTCGATCATGGCGGGCATCAACCAGACGATCATGCTGTCACTCTCCATGGTGGTCATCGCCTCGATGATCGGCGCCGGCGGCCTCGGCAATACCGTGCTGACCGGCATTCAACGCCTCGATGTCGGCACTGGCTTCGAAGGCGGGCTCGCCGTGGTCATCCTCGCCGTCATTCTCGATCGCCTGACCCAAAGCCTTGGCAGCAAGGGCGCGCGCCTGCGCCTGCCGTTCCTGAAATTCGGACTGCGTCAAGCCGAGGCAAAGGCGGCCTGATCGGCGCTATTCCACCGGCGGCCGCGTCCGCCGTCATTCGTAATGCATGGAAGGACTGAATATGTTCAAGACACTCGCAACGATTAGCCTTGCGGCGATTTTCATCGGCGCTCCTGCAGGCGCAAGCTTTGCCGAGGACGCAAAACCCGTGAAAATTGGCTGGGCCGCGTGGTCCGACGCGGAATTCGTCACCAAGTTGGCGGCAAAGATCATCACGGATGAGCTCGGCCACAAGGTTGATCTGGTGCAAACCGACGTTGCGCCGCTCTACCAGGGCGTCAGCCGTGGCGACCTCGACGCGATGATGATGGCGTGGCTTCCGCAGACCCACGCCGACTACTACGGCAAGGTGAAGGACAAGGTCGAGACGCTCGGCACCGTCTATGACGGCGCCAAGCTTGGATGGGTCGTTCCGGCCTATATTCCTGAAAGCGAACTCAACTCGATCGAGGATCTTCAGAAGCCGGAAATCAAGGAGAAGCTCGGCTCGACCGTGCAGGGGATCGATCCTGGCGCCGGCCTGACGCGCCTTTCGGAAAAGGCGCTGAAGGACTACGGGCTTGACGGCTATAAGCTGCAGATCTCCAGCGAGGCAGGCATGCTCACCACCGTCGATCGCGCCATGCGGAGCGAGAAATGGTTCGTGGCGACAGCCTGGAGCCCGCATTGGATGTTCGGCAAGTACGAGCTTCGCTACATCGCCGACCCCAAGGACTCGCTTGGCGAGGCGGAACACGTGGATGTTCTGGCGCGCAAGGGGTTCAAAGAGGACAATCCCGATGTCGCCGCTTTTCTTTCCCGCATGAAACTGCCGATCGCCGATCTGGAAGCGGCAATGTTCGAGGCGCAACAGACCTCCTATGACGCGGCCGTTGAAAAATACATCGCCGATCACCCCGACCAGGTGAAGGCCTGGACCGGAAAATAGGCGCGCCAGACGGTCAGAGAAACACCCGGCGTCGACCAACCGACTCCGGGCGGCCCCTCCAACGGAACGGAAAGACTTGATCATGAATTTCAACAATCAGGAACACGTGGTCTGCGCCCAGGATGACACGCTCGGCGGACGCATGTCGCTTGCACGTGACGCGCTCGATGTCTCGGCGCAACGCGCAGCGAGGATTGTGGGTGTCGAAACGAGCACATGGTTCAATTGGGAAAATGACCGAGATGCGCCACGTGCCAATCGCCTGGCGATGATCGCCGGCGTTTTGAGCGTTAGCCTGTCGTGGCTGTTGACTGGACGGGGGCAGGGGCCGCGCTGAAAGCCGGTGGCCGTCCTCCCGCCCGGCTGCATGTCCTGTGCTCAGCACAACACCATAGAGCGCTAATGCCGATTTCCCGACGCGCTTGCGCTCCAGATCGTCAGGCAAACGTGGGTCGACGTCCACATGAAACCCAGGGGAGCAGGCGTGACCCTCTCACCTGCCGGATGTACGCTGCCTCGAGCAGGCAGCTTGGTCACGGCTCGAGGTCGAGTTCCGCATATCGACGGAAGATGCCGTTTTCGTTGAAGGCCAATCGACGCGGCGATGCCAGGTAAATGGCGATCGAGGGCAGGGCCTTCACTCGGCCATGCAGGGCCGCAAGGCCGGGATAGCGGCCCGCATATCCCTTCATCGCCTTCGGAAAAGCATAGAGCAGACCTTCGATCACCTGAAACATCGACAGGTCGACGTAGGAAAGATCCTTGCCGACGAGATGGCCGTGGTCCGCCGGGTTCTGGTTGAGGACACGTTCGAAGTAGCCAAGAAACTTCGGCAGGCGGTTCTGGACGAACTCCCGTGCGCGCGCTTTCGCTTCTTCTTTCTGATCTTCATAGTATTTCGACGTCGCGATCGGGTGGTGCGTGTCGTGGACCTCCGCGACGAAATCGGTGATCGTCAGCTGCAGTCCATTGGCAAACCAGCGCAAATCCTCACGCTGTGGCGACAGGCCAAGCCTGGGTCCAAGGTAGAGGAGGATGTTGGCAACGTGCGAAACCAGCTGGTCGCCGTCCCTGAGGAAGGGTGGCGCGAACGGTAGATGCGCCTCGGACGAGCTGTCGAGGAGTTCCATCATTTCGTCGGTGCCACGGCCCGGTTCCCGGGTGACGTCGACGTAGTCCGCCCCCGCATATTCGAGCGCCAGCCGCACGAATTCGCCCCGACCCTGGATGCCGTCCCAATAGTAGAGTTCGATTGCCATGCCGTCCTCGATGCGATCTGGGCCTGTCGATCTGCGGCGGGCATCGCGACAGGGTGTTGGCGGACTCGGGCCCGTCAGAAGCGCCCGGGCTCCGGATGCGACCATGCTTGAACATTGGGCAGGCGTCGGCGTTTGTCCACCCCATGTCCGCCGGGCAAAGCGCCCGGCGTCATCGGATCGTATTCGGAAGGCTCGGAGGGTTATCGCCGTGCGGCCTCGATGATCTCGCGAGCCATCACTTCGGCGACAGCGTCCGTCGTGCGCCCTTCCTGATGAGCGCGCTCGAAGATGCGGGTCAGGGTGGCCGGGATACGGCCGACCCGGTCCATGACGCCATCGACATTGTAGCGACCGCTGCCGATTTCCGCGGCGACGTTGATCACGCCACCGGCATTGATCACGTAGTCCGGTGCATAGAGGATGCCGTTGTCACGGAGCCGATCCCCGTCCGCAGCCGTCGCGAGCTGGTTGTTGGCAGCGCCCGCCACGATCTTGGCCCGCAGCAAGGGGATCGTCTGGGCCGACAGCACGCCGCCCAGTGCGCAGGGTGCGAAGATATCCGCGTCTGCCGCGATGATCGCCTGCCCTTCGACGCTGGTTGCGCCAAATTCCTGAGCGGCGCGTTCAGTGCGGCCCCCGTCGAGGTCGCAGACGGTGAGTACGGCACCCTCCGCATGAAGCCTCGCGCAAAGCGCCCAGCCAACGGAGCCCAGCCCTTGCACTGCAACGCGAACGCCCTTGAGATCGTCGCTGCCGGTGCGATGCTGCAGCGCCGCCTTGAGCCCGACGAACGTGCCCAATGCGGTAAAGGGCGAGGGGTTGCCGCTGCCGCCCTTGGTCGTGCCGCTGACATTTGGCGTGCGCTCGGCCAGGAAATCGGCGTCGGCGAGCGTCATGCCGACGTCCTCGGCCGTGATATACTGGCCGACCAGAGCGTTGAGCATTTCGGCATAGGCCGCCAGCATGTCCGGCGTCTTGTCTTTTCTCGGATCAGCCATGATCACGGCCTTGCCGCCGCCGAGCGCCAGTCCGGCGATCGCCGACTTGAAGCTCATGCCGCGCGAAAGGCGCAGCGCATCCGTCACACCGGCTTCGAAGCTGGCATGCGGCCAGATCCGCGTGCCGCCCAGAGCCGGGCCGAGGACCGTGGTGTGGATAGCCACGATTGCCTCAAGGCCGCGTTCGGCATCGCGACCGAGCCACACCTGCTCGTGCGCGTCGAACCCAGGCAGGCTTGCGACCTCGGCGGTGATATCGGAAATTTCAAGAGTGGTCGCGGCACTGACGGCCTGGCGCGACTTGAGGGCGTTCTGCATTGGTATTCCTCCCCGGTGACCTTGCACTGGGAAGGCTACGCATTTTTCGCGATTTTTGGTTTCGAAGTCAGCCCGGCGGTGGTGCGGCGCATTGCGCGGGCGGAAATGTCCGCGCAATAAACGCAAAGACTGCCAGTTTTACGCCCGGATGGTGCCCGCACGTTGCGCCGGATGGCAGCAGGTGCGGGCGGCGGCGCGGCAAGACCTCAACGGCTCTTGCGCGTCACGAGCCGGGTTTCCAGGTAGGCTTCGATGGCTTCGGAGCCGCCTTCAGTACCATAGCCGGAATCCTTGATGCCGCCGAAGGGGACTTCGGGAAGGGCAAGGCCGAGATGGTTGATCGAGATCATCCCGCTTTCAACCTCCGAGGCGATGCGGTCGGAGCTGCGTTGCGACCCGCTGAAGGCGTAGGCGGCCAGTCCGAACGGCAGTCGGTTGGCTTCGCTGATGGCCTCGTCCAGCGCCGAATAGCGGTTGATGATAGCGACCGGACCGAACGGTTCATCGTTCATGATGGCAGCGTTGAGGGGCACGTCGGCGAGAACCGTGGGCTCGAAGAAATAGCCACGATTGCCGATGCGGTGGCCGCCGGTGGTGAGGCGTCCGCCGTGGTCGACGGCATCGACAACAAGCCTTTCGATCGCGGGAATACGGCGTTCGTTGGCGAGCGGCCCCATGTCGGTTGCAGCATCGAGGCCGTTGCCGACCTTGATCGCCTGCGAGGCGGCGGTGAAGCCGTCGATGAAGCGGTCGGCGACCCGTTCCTGAACGAGGAACCGCGTCGGCGATACGCACACCTGGCCGGCATTGCGATATTTGCTGCCGGCCATCACGGCGATTGCCTCGTCGATATCGGCATCTTCCGTGACGATGACTGGCGCATGGCCGCCAAGTTCCATCGTCGCCCGCTTCATGTGCTGGCCGGCAAGAGCCGCCAGCGACTTGCCAACGGGCGTCGAGCCGGTGAACGACATCTTGCGGATCACCGGATGCGAGATGAGATACTCGGAGATCTGGGCCGGAACGCCATAGACCAGATTGACGACGCCAGCCGGCACGCCGGCATCGACGAAGCAGCGGATCAATTCGGCCGGCGATGCCGGCGTTTCCTCCGGAGCCTTGACGATAATGGAGCACCCGGTCGCAAGGGCGGCCGAGAGCTTGCGCACCACCTGGTTGATCGGGAAATTCCACGGGGTGAAGGCAGCGACCGGCCCAACCGGGACTTTAACCGTCATCTGGGTCACATCGGGCGAGCGCGGCGGTATGATCTGGCCATAGGCGCGGCGGCCCTCTTCGGCAAACCAGTCGATGATGTCGGCGGCACTGAGGATCTCGCCCTTGGACTGGCCGAGCGGTTTGCCCTGTTCGCGGGTCATCAGCCAGGCGATATCGCCGGCGCGGGTCCGCAAGAGGTCGGCCGCCACCCGCATGACCTTGGCGCGATCAAACGCAGACGTCCTCCGCCAGATCTCAAAACCTTTTTGGGCGGCGCCGAGCGCTTCGTCCAGGTCCGGCAGTTCGGCCCAGGCGACCGTTCCGATTGCTTCCTCCGTCGCGGGGTCGATGACCGGGATGGTCTTGCCCGATCGAGCCGGGCGCCATTGGCCGTCGATGTGAAGGAGGATATCCGGGTAAACTGACATGCGAAAACCTTCTCTTTACGCAATAGGCCACCCCGACCGCATCAACAGAATGTCAGGTGGCAAGGAACTCGGTTTGGCCGGGAGACTGACCGCAACGACAGAAGAAGATCAAGAGGCATCGCGACATTCTTGTGGTCGCTCGTGCAAGCGGTGTGTTCGGCGTGCGCTCACGCCTGGAAGCACTGTAGGCTCGCTTCCTTTCGAGGCGTCAGCCCGTCAATACTTCTTCTTGCGAACAATCTTGTTGCCGCGCGGTCCGCTTGTAACAGGTGTGCGGTCCCGGTTTTCAGAAACAAGATTTCGCCAGCGTTCAACGCGGTCGGCGGCCAAAGTCCCGCTCTTGACAGCTGCCTGAACCGCGCAGCCGGGTTCGTGGGCATGGGTACAATCGCGAAATCGGCAATGCGGAGCCAGTTCCGTTATGTCGGAAAAAAGCGTGTCGATCCCGTCGGTGATATCGCTGACGTAGAGTGTTCTTATTCCAGGCGTATCGATGACCCAGCCGCCACCCGGAATGGCATGCAGCGAGCGCGCGGTCGTGGTGTGACGACCTTGCGCGTCATGTTCGCGGATAGTTCCGGTCTTCTGCTTTGCGTCGGTTTTCGTGAGTGTGTTCACCAAGGTGGACTTTCCGACGCCGGATGATCCCACCAGCGCAATCGTTTGGCCAACGCCGCACCAGGAACTCAAAAGCGAGCCTGCATCGTCGGAACGCCCATTGAGAGCCACGACCGGCAGGTCGCGCTGCAAAGCCTCGGCTTTGGCCTGAAACGCGCCAACGTCGTCCGCGGTGTCAGCCTTGGTCAAGACGATGACCGGTTTGCTGCCGGCCTGGTTGGCCATGATCAGGTAACGTTCCAGCCGTTCCACATTGAAGTCGGCGTTGCAAGACGTCACGATCAACAGCGTGTCGATGTTGGCAGCAACAAGTTGTTCGGCCCGTCCGACCTCCGGACGTCGCTTGAACACGGTTTTCCGGTCAAGCCGGCGGACGAGCATGTCGGACAGGGGATCGGCAAGCACCCAGTCTCCCACCGCGAAGTCAGCCGTGTTGGCATTGGCAGGCAGTTCCAGCCGGACCGAACCTGTGTCGCCCATCGCCTCGATGCGGGCCCTGTGAACAGAAGCGACGCGCCTCGGTACGAGGTCTGCTTCGGCAGGCTCTACCTGATCCGCAAAAAATGCGGACCAACCAAGCAATTCCAACGCTGAGTGGAGCCGGGAGTTCGTCAAAATTTGCTCCGCCTTTGATCCGTGCAGGCTTCTCGCCTAGTAACGCCGATGATCCCGCTTAGGCAAAGAAATTCCGTAGGCGGCAGCCTTGCCGGAGTAAGCGAAAGGGGGCCTTGTTGCAACCAGGCTTGAAACGCCGGGATTGCGGCTGCCGCGTATGGCACGGTCGAAGCCTTCGCGAACGATGTCGACCAGGCTGCCATAGAAATGTTGGTCAATCTTCAGTTCAGGATATGGTGAAAGCCCGCCATCAGCCAAAGACGTTCAGATCGTTGCTGCAGGCTCAGTGCCGTTCACGCCACCACGATCGGGACTTTCGTCGGCGATGCCTTGACCCGGTTGTAGAGGTCGATGACGTCCTGGTTGATCATGCGCACGCAGCCGGAAGACGCCTGCGTGCCGATGGTCCACCATTCAGGTGAGCCGTGCACGCGGTAGCCCGTGTCCTGGCCGTCCTTGAAGAGATAGTGGGCGCGGGCGCCAAGCGGGTTGTCGAGGCCACCCGGCTGACCGTTTGTCCATTTCACCAGCTCCGGCTTGCGCGCGATCATCTCTCTGGGCGGCGTCCAGGTCGGCCACTGCTTCGTGTACTGGATTTCCGCGCGGCCGTTCCATTCGAAGCCAGCCTTGCCGATGCCGACGCCATAACGGACCGCTTCGCCGCCTTCCTGCACCCAATAGAGATACCGCTCGTTGAGCCGCACCACGATCGTGCCCGGCGCTTCGCCGGTCGGATCGATGACGATCTGGCGACGGAATTCCGGCTTGATCTTCTGGAATGGAATTGCCGGGATGACGAAGCCATTGTCGACCATCGAGGCATACATCGTACCATTGTCGGTGATGTTGCTGTCGACACTGATCGGTGGGATCGATCCTGTCGACATCCGGTCGACGCCCGCGGGTTCCATCGACGGGAGATCGAGCACTTGCGAGCAGCCGGAGGCGCCGAGCAGGCTCATGACGCCGAGGCCCGAAAGTACGGCGCGGCGGGAGACGACATAACCGGGGTCCTGTAGCAACACCCCAGTGGACAGCTTCTGATCTTGCGGCTTACGCATGCACTTCTTACCCCAAGCGAACGGACGGCATCATGCCCACCGGATGGCCGCAGTTTCACAATTCGTGGTTAAGAAGACGTAAAACAATAACCTGACGCCGCCAGGTACCAGCGGTGTCGGCAGACGGCCCATCGCGGTGCGCGGCTTGGAGCGTTGTGTGGCTTGTCTCTTCGGACGCTGCCACGATGCGGTCGACGTTAGTACCGGGGACACAAGCCTGCCGGATGAGGATGGCGGCTGCGTTGCAGTCCGTATCGTCAAGACGAGGTCAGAAACGTCTTGAATTTCATGCTGTCCGGTTGCTGCAGGCCAAGTCGCGAGAGCACTGTCGGGGCCAGTTGCAGCTGGTGCAGCAGCGTGTCGGGCGCCGGACCGCCGCCGCCCCCGAACCAATAGAAAGCGACATCCTGCATGTCTCCATCGGCACCGCCGTGATGCCCCCGGCTGGTCTGTCCGTGGTCGGCCGTAACGATGACCTCGTAGCCGTTGCGGCGCCAGCGGGGCAGGAAGGCGGCAAGGTGTGCGTCTATGGTGAAACAGGCATGATCCATCTGCGCACAATCGTGGCCGTAGCGATGCCCCATGCTGTCGAGCGTGCAGGTGTGGAGGATGCCATAGTCGATCGCATGGCGCTCGGTCAGCATGGTGAGCGTCGCGAAGAGGTCGAGGTCGCTGGGCGTCATCTGGTTCTGATGATTGTAACCCGCCATGGTATGGAAACGGCCATGATGAATGGGCCCTTCCGCCTCGTCATATTCGATGTCGCGGACCATGTCGAAAGGCGCGCGCTGAAAGAACACCGACCAGAAGGAATGGGTTACGGCGCCCGTCCTGCCGCCGGCCCTTGCCACTTCGGAAAATATGTCGGGTTGTGCGACGCGAAACAGGGTTTCATTCGAAAGCACGCCATGGACCTGGGGCGGCACGCCGGTGTGGATCGACGCGTAGCACGAGGCTGATGTGGACGGCAGAACCGAGCGCATCTTCCACACGCGCGCCTCGCCAGCTTCCACCCAGCCTTCCAGATTGCCCATCAGTCGCCGCGCTGCGCGCCAGGGCTGGCCGTCGAGAATGATCAACAGAAGTTTGTTGGCAAGCGGCATTTATGGTTTCCTTGGCGTGGCTTGACGCGCCGCCTGCGGGGCGGCGCGCTTGTTCCGGGTGTGCGATCAGGCGCCGAGCCAGCAGCGCAGCGGCGCGTCGCCATTCATGAGTTCGCCGGCGGGATTGTCGACCCATCCCTGGATGCTCTCGCCGACACCGTCGATGAAGTCGTTGAACATCGGCGCGATCAGACCGCCTTCGTCGCGCATCATCTCCGCCATGTCGCGATACATCGCCCGCCGCTTCGTCTCGTCCAGTTCGGCGCGCGCGGTGACGACGAGCTTGTCGAAGGCCCCGCTCTTGAACCGCGTGTCGTTCCAGTCCGCCGACGAGATGTAGCCGGTGGAGTACATCTGGTCCTGCGTCGGTCGGCCACCCCAGTAGGACGTCGCGAAGGGCTGGACATTCCAGACGTTCGACCAGTAACCGTCGCCGGGCTCGCGTTTGACCTCGATCTCGATGCCGGCCTTCCTGGCGCTCTCCTGATAGAGGACCGCGGCGTCGACCGCGCCGGGAAATGCCACGTCCGACGTGCGCAGCACGATGCCGCCGGTTTGCCCGGACTGTTTGAAGTGGAAGGCGGCCTTCTCCGGGTCAAAGGTCCGCTGCTCGATTTCCTCGTAAAGCGGATAAGCCTTGTTGATCGGTGCGTCGTTGCCGAGCGAGCCGTAGCCATGCAGTATGCGGGCAATCATCGTCTCGCGGTCCATTGCGTATTTGAGCGCAAGGCGCAGGTCCCTGTTGTTGAAGGGCGCGGTGTCGCAGAACATGTTGAAAGGATAAAAGCCACGGCCGGACACGTTGCGGATCGTCACCCGCGGCATGTTTTTCAGCAGCGCGACGGTCTTCGGCTCGATCCGGTTGATCATGTGCACCTGGCCGCTCTGCAGGGCGGCGATGCGCGCCGTTGCATCATTGATGACGACGACCTCCACCTGCTCGGCGAATCCGACCGCTTCGCTGGCCCAGTAGCCGTCGAAGCGGGTTGCATTGTAGCGAACCCCTGCTTCGCGGTCGGCAAGCTTGTAGGGGCCCGTGCCGACCGCCGCCTCGGGATTGTCCTTGCCGCCATTCGGCTGGATCACCAAGTGATAGTCGATCATCAGGAAGGGCATGTCGGCGTTGGCTTCCTTCAGCGTGAAGACGACGGTGTCGCCGTCCGCCCTGACAGCCTCTATCCCCTTGAGAATGCCCAGAGCGCCCGATTTTGCACTTTCATCCGAATGCCGCTCGATCGTCGCGACGACGTCGCCGGGCGTCAGCGTCTTGCCATCGTGAAACTGCACGCCCTTGCGGATCTTGAAGGTCCAGGTTCTTGCGTCAGGTGAGGCGCTCCATTCTTCCGCAAGAACGGGAATTGGCGAACCATCCGGCGCCAGCCAGACGAGGGTCTCGCCCCACAGATGATTGATCATCGCGGAGACCTGATTGGTGGCAAGGCCCGGGTCGAGGCTGTCGGTCGACGCGCCGCCCTGCATTCCGATCTTGATCGTTCCGCCGCGCACCGGCCCCTCGGCCTTCACGGCTGTCGTCAGCAGGGAACCTGCCGCAGCAAGGCCGACCCCGAAAGCGGCGCTGCGCCCCAGAAAGTCGCGGCGAGACATCCGGCCCTTCGCAACGAGGCCGGAGAGATACTTGAGTTCATCCATCGATAGTCCCCCGATACGGCCGAACTGGCCAGGCCCGCGCTTGGTCCGTCGGCGCCTCCGCATGATCGTGATGGATTTTAGCCAGCAAGCGTGCTGTATACATGTCCAGAAATGATAAAAATGACCAGTCCACTTGTCACGGGTGGGTCACACCGCAGGGAGGCCCCAAATCGCCCGCACGATCGACGGATCCAGCCTGGATGGATTGATGCTCGACGCCGACGGCGCGCGGCCCCTCTACCTCCAGCTCTATGACGGGCTCAGGGAGATGATCCTGTCGGGCGCGCTTCCCGGCGGGATGCGCATCCCGTCGTCACGTGTCCTGTCGGAAAGTCTCGGCGTCTCCCGCTTCACGGTGGTGACAGCGCTCGACCAGCTTGTCGCCGAAGGCTATCTCAATTCCGCGCGCGGTAGCGGTACCTATGTCGAGACGGTTCCCCGGCGCCAACAGGGCAAATCCAGCACATCCGGCGGAAGCGATGGCGCCGTGCTGGACCGGTTCGAAAAGCTGCTGTCGCGACGGGGGAAGGCGCTGACATGGCGCAACTCCCTGACCCTCAATGACGGGTCGCAGCTCCTGCACATGGCAACGCCCGACCACCGGCTGTTTCCGGTGGATATCTGGTCGCGATTGACGAAGGAGGTCTACGCCCAGGGGGATTTCCGGATCGTCAATTACCGCGAGATCCTGCGTCCCTCCCTGCTCGAGGAGCAGATCGCCCGGCACATTGCCGTCAGCCGCGGTATACGATGCGAGCCGGAGGAGGTGGTGACCACGCTCGGGGCGCATCATGCCGTCACGCTCCTCGCCGAACTGTTGCTCGACCCCGGCGATACGGTCGCTTTCGAGGAGCCGGGGATGGCGGCAATCCGGTCGATCTTCCAGTCGGCCGGCTGCAGGATAGAGCCGATGCACGTCGATGCCTCCGGGCCGGACCCGCACACGGTTGCGAGCCGCGATGTCAAAATTGCCTTCGTTACCGCCGCCAAGCAGCAGCCGATGACGATCGCGATGCCGATGAAGCGAAAGCTGGAAATGCTGCACTGGGCGGCCGACCGCGGGACGCTGATCATCGAAGACGATCTGGGGAGCGAGTTTCGCTATCTCGGCGGGCCGATCCCACCGCTGAAAGCGCTCGATCAGGCCGGTCAGGTCATCTATATCGGCGCCTTCAGCATGACGCTGCTGCAGTCGCTCCGCGTCGGGTACATGATCATGCCGAGGGCGCTGGCGGACAGATGCCGCCGGTTGATCCAGGTTCGCTATCGGGCGTTGCCCCAGTTCACCGAACAGATCGTCGGTCGTCTCATCGAGGACGGTCATTATGTCCGTCATCTTCACCGGATGCGCCGCATCTACGCCCGGCGCCAGAACCGGCTCATGCACATCCTGCGGTCCGATTTTGCCGATATCTTCGAGCCGCCCGAGTTCGCATCGGGCTTCTACAATCTCTGCTATTTCAAGGATCAGTCGGTGGACGAGGACGCGGTGCTGATCCGGTGTCGAAACAACAATCTTGGCGTCGAACAACTGTCCTATTACTTTGCCGACCGGAAATCGCCGCGAAAGGCACTTCTCGTCGGTTTCGCCGCGTCGACGGAAGATGAGATCGAATTGGGCATGACATTGTTGAGACGCTGTGTGGCGCCGACATAAACCTCCTGTCGGTCGCGAGTATTGCCCCCGACGACACGGCCCGTCCTGCTATCGCATCGTGCTTTCACGCACCTGAAGCTCAAAGCCCAGATCGACGATCGATGACGGGATCGGCCGGCCGGCGAGCCGATCCAGCACCATCTGTACCGAGCGCAGGCCGATCTCGTGGCGCGGCGTGCGCACGCTGGTCAGCGACGGATAGGCGACGCACATCATGTCGAGGTCGTTGAAGCCGCAGATGGCCATGCGCTGTGGCACTGCTATACCTGCCCGCTGGCATTCGAACAGCACACCCATGGCAAGGTCGTCATTGTTGCAGAAGACCGCGTCAAGATCGGCGACCTTCGCAAGAGCATCGGCGAGCAACTGGCCGCCGAGTGATACTCGCGACGGCGTCAGCGTGGTGGTGATCAATTTCGGGTCGAAAAGCTGGGCTGCCTCCAGTGCTGCGCGATAGCCGGCGAGGCGGCGCTGCGAGCGGGGGTCCATGCGGGCGCCGATGAAGCCGATCCGGCGGCATCCCGCCTGGATCAGATGATTGGTCGCGACCTTGCCGCCTTCGAAATGGGAAAAGCCGATCAGCATGTCGACCGGATCGTCGCCATGTTCCATGATCTGCACGATCGGGCAATCCGCGCTCTCGAGCAGCTTGCGGGTCGCCTCGGTCTGGTCGATGCCGGAGACGATCAGCGCCGATGGCCGCTGGCTCAGAAACATGCGCACCAAGCGCTCCTCCTCGCGCGGAGAATAGTGCGTATTGCCCATCTGTATCTGCAATGGGCCGTCGCCGAGCCCGTCATAGATCCCCCGGACGATGTCGGCAAAGACGATGTTCGTCAGCGATGGGACGAGGACGCCGATCACATCGGCACGCGATGAGGCAAGCGCTCGCGCATTGGGGTCGGGCGCATAGCCGAGCTGGAGTACCGCCGTGTCGATCTCCGCGCGCAGCTCTGCCGACACGAGCGACGGATCGCGCAGCGCACGCGAAACCGTAATCGCGGCGACGCCGGCCAGCTTGGCGACGTCGGCGATGGTCGGCCTGCCGCTGCTGCGCCGGCTTGCCCTGCGGCCCTGTTCTCTTGGAGCGATGTCGTCCGTCACGTCGGCCCCTGTTCGCTGCGCCGGCGCAGGCTCTCGACATTGCTGTTGCCGACATACCAATCCCTTGCGTCCACCTCATCGAAAACGATTGAGATGTCGCGCTCGGGAAGTCCGGTCGCCTCGCAGATTGCCGCCGCGATCTTGCTGCTCATGGCGGCCTTCTTGCCCGAAGGATCGTCGGCGAGGGTCTCGCGCACGATGGTGATGCGCACAAATGGCATTGTCGGCCTCCCGCTCAATAGAGCTTTGCACCGTTGATCATCAGCCGCACCGCATAGAGCGAACTGGTCGCGCAGATGTAGAGGATGTTTCGTTTAGGCCCGCCGAACACGCAGTTGGCGGTATTTTCCGGCACCTTCACCTTGCCGATGAGGGGGCCGTCCGGGTGGTAGCAATGGATGCCGTCGCGCGCACTCGTCCAGATCCTTCCCTCGTCATCGAGCCGGAAGCCGTCGAAAAGGCCCGCAGTGCAATCGGCAAAGACGCGCCCGCCCGATACGGCACCCGCGTCGTCTACATCGAAGACGCGCATATGCGCAGGATGCTCCGGGCCGTGCGTCCGTCCGGTGTCGACCACGTAGAGGCGCTTTTCGTCGAGCGAGAAGGCGATGCCGTTCGGCCGCACCATGTCGGTGATCACAGCCGCAATCCCACCCGTCGCCGGATCGACGCGATAGACGTAGCAGGCGCCGATTTCGCTCTCGGCCTTGTGGCCCTCATAGTCCGACTCGATGCCATAGGCGGGATCTGTAAACCAGATCGAGCCATCCGACCGCACGACCACGTCATTCGGCGAGTTGAGCCGCTTGCCGTTAAAGCGGTCGGCGATCGTGACGATGCTTCCGTCATGCTCGGTGCGGGTCACGCGGCGGCCACCGTGCTCGCAGGTCACCAGCCGGCCTTGCCGGTCGGTGGTGTTGCCGTTGGAAAAGTTGGACGGCTGGCGAAATGTGCTGACATGACCGTCGGTCTCGTCGTAGCGCAGCATTCTGTCATTGGGGATATCAGACCAGACGAGATAGCGCCCGGCAGCGAAATAGGCTGGTCCCTCCGCCCAGCGGCAGCCCGTATAGAGCTGCTCGACCCGGGCGCTGTGGTTCACCAGCGGGGCAAAGCGCCGGTCCATGATCTCGAAATCCTCAGCCATGCTCTCCCCCAAGCGACAACGTTCCACTTCCGTCGGTGCGCATATGATAGCGCTAACATCAAGGAAGTGAATAGTCTTCTTGTTCCCATAGCTGGAGCCCTTCCGGAATTGCTGCATTGCTGCTGTTGCGGAATGTTCGCTCCGTAAATATTACTTTACAATCCGCTATGGTAGCGCTACCTAATTAACCGATGTCGGTGTTTTCGGGAGGAGACCAGGGCGCCGCGTCAAAGCTGAAAAGCAGGCATCCAGCGTGCCGATGCCAGGCGTTCGTGCCGTTCGAGTGGAGGCTTCTCCTCGAACCGGAGAGCAAAACAGTGGCGCGCCAACGGGAGGAAATGTCGATGGTGAAGTCGCTCGCTGGCGGCATCGTTGCTGCCACTGCCTTTTTCATGCTGAATTCGGCCGCCTACGCGGAGCCGGAAGTTGTTTCCGGGCCGGCCGCAGAGCCGGAATGCTTCTCGCCATGGTCGGCGGACACGAAATTCTTCAAGTTTCCGAAAAAAGACGGCCCGTACCGCATCGCACTTGCGAACGGCTATATCGCCAACACCTGGCGTATCCAGATGGTCCAGACGGCCAAGGCCTATGCCGCCCAGCCAGATGTCGCCGCCAAGCTGAAGGAGTTCAAGGTCGTCTCGACAGGCGAAGATGTGCCCGCCCAGATCTCGGCGATCAACAACTTCATCGATTCCGGTTATGACGCCATCGTCGTCAACGCCCAGAACCCGACGGCATTCGCGCCTGTCATCAAGCGGGCGAAAGAGGCCGGCGTGGTGCTGGTCGCCTTCGACAACATCCTCGACACGGAGGACGCCATCAACGTCAACGTCGACCAGAAGGGGCTCGGCGCCCTGTGGGGCGACTGGCTCGTCAAGCATCTGCCGGATGGCGGCAAGGTGCTGGAGGTGCGCGGCGTCGCCGGCACGTCTGTTGATACCGACCGGCACGACGGCATCCATGAGAAGCTTCAGGCGTCGGGCAAAAAATTCGAGGTCGTCGAGGTCATGGGCAAATGGGACGACGGCGTCGCACAGAAGGTGACGGCGGATGCGATCGCGACCAGCGGTCCTTTCGATGGCATTACTGGCCAGGGCGGCGATACCGGCATCGTCCAGGCGATGATCGACGCCAAGCACCCGTTCGTGCCCTTCGGCGGCGAAACCGAAAACGGCTTCCGCAAATTCTGTGCGGCCCATGCCGCCGACGGCCTGAAATGCTCGTCGGCCGGGACCGGGCCGGCACAGGTGGCCGTGGCCATCAAGACGGCGATCGCCGCGCTTGAGGGGCAGGTGATCCCGCAGTCGGTCAAGTTGCCGTTGGCGATCGTCGAAGATCCGAATTTCAAGGAGGGCCAGGATTACTTCCAGTCCGAGTCCGACAACTTCTTCGTCGGCAATTCCTTCCCCACCTGCGGGATCAATTTCTCCGCCCAGGAGATCATGAAGCAGAGCAAGGAAAACCAGTAGGTCGATCGGTGCGGGCATCGCGAAGCTGTGCGGTGCCCGTCGCCAGCAACGGATCCCGGAGAGCGTAATGGAAAGTGGCGCACCGCTCTTTCGCATGGAAGGGATATCGAAACGCTATGGCGGTGTTCGGGCACTTGAAAACGCCGAGCTGTCGGTGAGGGCGGGCGCCATCCATGCCGTTCTCGGCGAGAACGGCGCCGGCAAGTCGACCCTCATCAAGATCATGGCAGGCGTTGTGGCTCCGGACGATGGGCGCATGACACTGGACGGGAAGCCGGTGGAGTTCGCTTCGCCGGCCGCGGCCAACGCTGCCGGCATCGTCTCGGTGTTTCAGGAGCTTTCGTTGATCCCTGAACTCAGCGTCGCGGACAACATCATCATCTCCAATCCGCCGACGCGGTTCGGCATGATCGACCGCAGGGCCCAGCGGCGTCTCGCTGAGGAGGCATTGGCGCGCGCCGGTGCTGAAGACATCCACCCCCTGGCGCTGGTCAAGGACTTGCCGCTGTCGCGCAAGCAGATCGTCGAGATCGCCAAGGCGCTGGCCCGCAAGCCACGCATCCTCATTCTCGACGAAGCGACATCGGCGCTGACGGCGGCGGATGTATCCAAGGTATTCGCGGTGCTGAAGCGATTGCGCGCGGAAGGGTTGGCGCTGCTTTACATTTCGCATCGCATGAACGAGATCGCCGAACTCGCGGACGATTGCACGGTGTTTCGCAACGGAAGCAAGGTTGCGAGCTATGCCGCGGGCACGAAGAGCGACACGGAGGTCATCCAGATGATGATCGGCCGTGAGTATCATAGCGTCTATCCGCCAAAACCCGATCAGCCTATGCAGGCTGAGCCGGTGCTCCAGGCACAAAGCCTCTCCTGGGCGGACCGCCTGCACGACATCTCCTTTTCGCTCCATGCCGGTGAAATCGTAGGCCTCGGCGGGCTGGATGGGCAAGGCCAGCGCGACCTGCTCCTGGCGCTGTTCGGGGTTCTGCGCGGACTGCGCGGCAGGGTGCTTGTCGATGGCCGTCCGGTTCGCATCGCCAGCCCCGCGCAGGCGCGCCAGCTCGGCATCGGCATGGCGCTTATCCCCGAGGATCGCAAGACCGAAGGGCTGATGCTGCCGATGACGGTGCGTGAAAATCTTTCGCTCGCGTCTCTCGATCGCCTGACGCGCGCCGGGGTCATCGACAGCGCGAAGGAGGACGACATCATCGACCGCGTGATGACGCTGCTTGCCATCAAGGCGGGCAACATCGACGCGCCTGTCGCGGCGCTGTCCGGGGGCAACCAGCAGAAGGTCGTCATTGCGAAATGGCTGATGCGGCAGCCCCGCATCCTCCTCCTCAACGATCCGACACGCGGCATCGACGTGGGAACCAAACAGGAGATCTATCAGCTCCTGCGGCGCCTTGCGGACGAGGGGGCTGCCATCCTGTACTACTCGACTGACTATGCCGAGCTGATCGGCTGCTGCGACCGGGTGCTTGTCCTCTATGATGGGACCGTGAAACGGGAACTGATTGGGCCTGACATAACCGAGCATGCGCTGATTGCCAGCGCGCTCAACATCCACCCGGCCGACCCAACCCATCAGGAGCCGGCACAATGAAGGACTGGCAATACCGACTGGCGGAGCACCGGGGCACATTGACGGCGCTTTCGATCTTCGTTGTGATGTTCATCATCTACACGGCGAACCATCCGGCGGGTTTCACCGCGAATGTCGTCCAGACGGCTGCGAACAAGGGGGTACTGCTCGCCCTTGTCGCAATGGCGCAGACCATGGTGGTGATCACCGCGGGCATTGACCTGTCGGTCGGCATGATCTTCCTTCTCACCAATTGCCTGGCCTCATGGCTGGTCGTGGGCTCACCGCTTGAGACGGCCGTCGGTGTGGTCATTGTGCTGGCCGTGGGCGCCTTGTGTGGAGCGATCAACGGCGCCATCGTCATTTACGGGCGGCTACAGCCGATCGTGGCGACAATCGCGACGGGGGCAGTCTATTTCGGCATCGCGCTGCTGCTGCGGCCGTTTCCGGGCGGGTCGGTCAACGAGGTTCTGGCGGATGCCCTGACGGGACGGATCTTCAGCGTCGTGCCGGCGAGCCTTGTTGTGCTTGCGGCCGTGATTGCCCTGATATGGGTGCCGTTCAGTCGCTCGGTCTACGGCCGCGCGGCCTATGCGGCCGGTTCATCGGAAACCGCGGCCTACATGTCCGGCATGCCGATCCGGCGTGGCAAGCTGCTGGCCTATGCGCTGTCGGGACTTGTGGCTGGCATCGGCGGGCTGTTCCTGACCTTCTTCACCTATACGGGTGACGCAGCGCTTGCGAGCGGCAATGCCTACACGCTGTTTTCGATTGCCGCCGTCGTGTTGGGCGGCGTGTCGCTGTTCGGCGGGAAGGGGAGTGCAATCGGCGCGGTCTTCGGCGCGCTGGCATTCCGCACGATCGGCGACCTCCTGTTCGTTTTCGATTTCGATCCGCTCTGGCAACCGCTGTTCCAGGGGCTGATCCTGTTGGCGGCCGTCAGCCTGGGCGCGCTCGCCCTCTTCCGCGTGCGCAATCGATTGGAGTGGTTCCAGTGAGCGAGACGGCGATGACGCAGACAACCGGACGCAAGACGCGCTTCATGCGCAGCCTCGACCCGGCGGTGCTCACCGCCTTCGGCTGCATCCTGCTGCTCCTTGTGCTTGGCAGCTTCTATTCGCGTAGCTTCCTGTCACCGGAGTATCTGTTGCAGCAATTGAAGGTGGCATCTTTCCTTGGCGTCATCGCCACGGGCATGATGCTCGTCATCCTGCTTGGGCAGATCGATCTCTCCGTCCCGTGGACGGTGGCGACAGGCGCGATGATGGCCTGCGCCGCTGCGGCCTACGGTCCTCTCGGGACCACGCTTGCCATTCCCTTCGGCATCCTGTGCGGCATCGGCATCGGTCTCGTCAACGGCGTCGGGGTGGCCTACCTGCGCATTCCCTCGATGATCGTGACGCTTGCGACCAATGCCGTCGCTCAAGGGGTGATGGTGGTCTATACCGGTGGGTTCTCGCCGCAGGATTCCGCCACCGCGGCCATGCGCTATCTGGCAACCGGCGCTTTGATCCCCGGCATCCCGAATGTCGTCTTCATCTGGGCGCTGATCGGCGCGGCGATGGTCTTCATCCTGCGCCGGACCGGCTTCGGGCGGGCCGTCTACGGCATCGGCAATCGCGAGCGCGCAGCCTATCTCTCGGGGATCAATACCCGCCGCATCGTCATGATCGCCTTTGCGGTCTCGGGCGGGCTGTCGGCCTTCGGCGGCGTCCTGCTCGCGGGCTATGCGTCCAAGGCCGCGCAATCCATGGGGGACGCCTATCTTCTTCCTGCCATCGCGGCGGTCGTGCTTGGTGGAACCTCGATCCTCGGCGGAAGGGGGACCTATCTCGGAACGGTCGCCGGCGTCATCCTGATCACGCTGCTGCAATCCATCCTTTCGGTCACGCAGATGCCCGAGGCTGGACGCCAGATCATCTACGGCGGGGTCATCATCTTCATGCTCCTGCTTTATGGTCGTGCGCCGCCGAGCCGATAAACCTGCCTTAAACGCCGAAAGACGCGTATGCGGCCGACGCGACGTCATGTTCCTCCTCTCCGCCCCACGGCGCAGCGCGCTGGCGAGCGCGGAGGAACGTCGAATTTTCGCGGGACAAAACAAAACCGGAAGCGCATTTCATCCGTATCCACCTCAAAGATCTATCTTTCCGAGGAACGATGAACGCTCGTCCGATATCTATGCTTGCCGGCGTCTGGTTGCTCTTGATCGGACCGCTTCTCTGTCCCGTGTGGGCGATCGAACGTGAGGCGCGCCCAATTCGCATCGACGTCGGCGGCACCGTGCTCAACAGCATCCTGTTGAAACCCGGCAAGAAGGTCGATCTGCCGCCGATCGTCTTCATCCACGGCGCCAGCGCCAGCCTCTACGATCCGATGTTCTCATTCCGGAAAAAGCTGGAGGGGCGAGCGAAGCTCCTGTTCGTTGACCGACCGGGCCACGGCGGCTCCGATGTTGGCGGACCCGAAAACATTCTGCCCGACGGGCAGGCGGATGCGATCGCCGAACTGATGGAAAAACGTGGGATAGCCAAGGCAATCATCGTCAGTCACTCCTTCGGCGGCGCAGTTGCTGCCGCCCTTGCCGTGCGGCATCCCCAAAAAGTTGCCGGCCTCGTCTTCCTGTCGCCGGCCGTTTACCCCTGGAAGGGCGGCGTCGCCTGGTATTACGATGCGGCGGCGGTTCCGGTTACCGGCGCTCTTTTCAGCACGCTGGTCGCCCCGCCGATCGGCCTGCTTTCGATCGGCAGCGCGACGCGAGCGACATTTGCGCCAAACAGCATGCCGGAAGATTACATGCGCCAATCCCGCACGCTGCAGGCCCTCAGGCCGGCGGCCTTCCGGCACAATGCACAGGAGGTTGCGGCACTCAACGATTGGGCCCGGACGGCCAGCCAAAAATACCGCGGGATCAAGGCGCCGACGGTCATAATCACCGGTGACGTCGACACGATCGTTTCGCCTGACGTCCATGCCCAGCATCTGGCGCGCGACATCCGCGGCGCCCGGCTGTTGGTCGTGCACAATCTCGGTCACAAGTCCGATTATGTCGCAAACGATCTGGCCGTTGCAGCGATCGAGAAGATCAGCGGCCGGCGGGTAGATCTGAACGCCGTAGCAAGGACGATCGAAAAGCGGATCGCGGCAGATGGGAAGCGTTGATCTCTGGCGCATGCGCTGCAGAGCCGGGCTGTCAGTCCTCTATGGAACGGCGGGCATCCTGCACCTTGCCTATCCCGCACCGTTTGTCTCCATCACGCCAATCTGGGTCCCGAACGCGCAAGCGGTGATCATCCTGACGGGCTTTTGCGAGATCGCGGGCGCGATCGGCCTCCAGGTGCCAGCTTTACGACGATATGCCGGTATTGGGCTCGCGCTTTATGCGGTTCTCGTCTTCCCGGCCAATATCAAGCACGCGGTCGACAGCCTGAGCGCACCGGGCGCTTCAGCATGGCAGTGGCTGTACCATGCGGCCAGACTGCCGCTTCAGCCCGTCTTCGTCTGGCTTGCAGCCTTTGCGGTCGGTTTTGTCTGCTGGCCGTTACACGGCAAGGCGAAAGGGCAATAGGGCAGGCGCAGATGCGGCTTCGGAACAAAAGTGCTCCGCATCCAGTTGGTCATGGAAAGTGGAGCCGATCATGAGCACGATACCGACCGAACCGACCCCCAGTCCACGGCCCGAGGTCCCCCCGGGCCTGCCGCCCGATCTGCCGCAGCCGCCGATTGAGGAACCGGAGCCGGACGTTCTGCCCGACGAAGTTCCCAATCCGAATCCCGACGAAAATGACAGGCCAGTGAAGCATATGCGCGGATAACGCCGTGCTCGACGAACGCTGCGACCCTCGCAAACATATGTGAACAACGCCCGTCGCTGATCGTCGAAACGTCGCATCGGGCAACCCGACCTCAATGGCGTTCGGATCGCGTCGATCCCTTTGGAGCCATGTGGCGCCCTGCATCATGCACGGGCGCCACCGGCACGTGTCACCGCAGCGGACGGAAGGTTTCAACCGGTAGCCTGCCATTGACGCGGGCATTTTTCACAAACATAGGATCAGGCAAGAAATGTTGTGACCACAAATCAAAGGGAAATTCATCGTGAGTGAGCCGACCGTAACCGATGCAACAAACCGCATTTATGAATCGCTCCACGCGGACAATGCCGACATCGATGTGCATATTGCGACGCTCAAGGCAGCGCTGGCGCGGGAAGGTTTGAAAGAGGCCGTGTTCGACCCTGCCAAGCTCACGCAAAACAATCGTTCTGGCAGGAAGCTGATGCAGGCCTATTTTCGCCAGCGCGGCGTGACGGTGACGTTCTCGGGTTCCTGAAGCGTGCGGGTCAGCCAGGCTGTCTCAGGACGGCTGGATCACCCGCGATGGCTTGATACCGCAGCGTTTGGCCTCGATTGCAAATTGATGTGCTGCGAGACGAGATCGGGACTCCGTCCCATCGGCGTCGTCTTCAGGCGACCGTCTCGCCGCCATCCACGACCAGGATCTGGCCGGTCATGTAGGAGGATCTGTCGGAGACCAGGAACAGGATCGCCTCAGCGATCTCGCTGACATTTGCCCAGCGGCCGAGCGGGACTTTTTCGCGGATATAGGCCTCGATCGCGCCGCGGCCGCCCATCTGTGCAATGAAGGGTTCGTTGAACGGCGTATCGACCCAGCCGGGGCAGAGCGCGTTGACGCGGATGCCATGGCGGGCGTAGTCGCCCGCCATCTGCTTGGTCATGGCGATCACCGCATGTTTGGTGGTGGTGTAGGCGATCATTTCGCGGTCGTAGAGCACGCCCGACGATGACGAGGTGTTGACGATGACGCCGCGGCCGGCGGCCTTCATCGACGGCATGACCAGGCGGGCGGCCATGAAATGGGCCCGCACGTTGAGGCTCCAGGACCGGTCGAAGCCGGAAATCTCCACTTCTTCGAGATCGCCGGCGACCTGCGCGCCGGCATGGTTGTGCAGGATGTCGATGCGGCCATGGCGATAGAGGATGTCCGCAATGCCGTCCGAAAGGGCTGCGTCGTCCGTGACATCGAGGGTGACGGCTTCGACCTTGCCGCCCATGGCGCTGATGGTATCGACCGTCTGTCTTGCCGCTTCGACACTGCGGTCGACGACAATCACGTGGGCGCCTTCGCGCGCCATGATGGCGGCACCCGCCTGACCGATGCCGGAGCCCGCTCCGGTCACGATGGCGACCCGGTCTTTGAGGATCATCTGTTCACTCCCCGGATTTCGATTTTTTATCCCGCATCAGAATACGGGCAGTCAGGATCAAGAGCAGCGAGGCGACGAGCACCAGTGTCGCGATCGCGTTGATTTCGGGCGTCACGCCGCGGCGGATCGAGGCGAAGACGTAGATCGGCAAGGTCGTCTTCGAGCCGGCGACGAAGAAGGCGATGATGAAATCGTCGAAGGAGAAGGTGAAGGCGAGCAGGAAGCCGGCGAGGATCGACGGCAGGATCTGTGGCAGCACGATCAGCCGGAAGGTGGTCAGCGGCGTCGCGTAGAGATCGCTGGAGGCTTCGACGATATCGCGCCCGAGGCTGGCGATACGGGCTTTGACGATCATGGTGACGAGCGCCATCGAGAACAGGCCGTGGGCGGCGATGATCGAGCCATAGCCAAGCCCGAGTTGCGGCGGCTGATCGCCCGGCCAGATCGTTGCCAGCGCCGGATTGACGAAGGAAAAGACGGCGACGAGCGCCACCAACGTGGCGATGCCGATGACGACGCCGGGGACGACGATGGCGGCTGCAAAGAGCGCATCGAAGATCGCCCGGTTGCGTGGCGCCAGCCGCTCCATGCCGAGGGCTGCCATGGTGCCGAAGATCGCGGCGAGCGTCGCGCTGGTAAAGGCGATCATCAGGCTGTTCTGCAGCGCTGAGACCAGGAAGGTGTTGCCGAGCGCCTTGCCGTACCAGGCGGTCGAAAACCCGGTGAACTCGCTGGCGCTGCGCCCGGCATTGAACGAGAACAGCACGACCAGCGCGATCGGCGCGTAGAGGAAGATGTAGACCGAGGAGATGAAGGCGCGCATCAGACGAGATCCACCTGTCTTGTGCCGGCCACGCGGAAGGCAATGCGCATCGCCACCATCAGGATCACCACCACGACAGCGACAAGGGTGACGGCTATCGCCGAGCCGAAGGGCCAGTTTCGAGATTGCAGGAAGAGATCGACCAGCGCGTTGCCGATGAAGAACACCTTGCCGCCACCCAGGAGCTGCGGGATCAGGTATTCGCCGAGCAGAAGGATTGTCACCAGCGCCACGCCGGTCATCACGCCCGGCAGCGACAAGGGCAGGGTGACCGCGAAGAACGTCGACACCGGCTTGGCGCCGAGATCGGCGGACGCTTCCAGGAGCCGTCGGTCGAGTTTTTCAAGGCTGACATAGATCGGCATGATCATCAGCGGCAGGTAGCCATAGACGATGCCGAGCAGCACGGCGCCCGGCGTGTTCAGAAGGCGCACATCCTCAAGGCCGATCATCGACAGGAGGTTTGGGATGCCGCGCGAACCGAGAATGTACATCCAGGCGTAGGTGCGCACGAGCAGGCTCGTCCAGAAGGGGACGACTACCAGCGATACGAGGATCAGGCGGTAGCGCGGATCGGCCTTGACCGCGAGATAGTAGGCGACGGGATAGGCGACCAGCAGGCAGAGGAGTGCACCGACCGGCGCCAGCACCATCGTGTTCCAGAAGGCGGCGGCGCGCGTCGGCAGACGCGCGAACTGCGCAAAGGTGAAAGCCGCCTGGTAGCCGCCCTCCGGCGCACGCTCGCCGAAGGCGAACACCAGCATGGCGATGAACGGCAGCACGAGAAAGATCATCAGCCATGCCGCCGCCGGCGCCACCAGCGCCGCCGTCACCAGGTTTCTCTTCGTGTTCGTTGCCACAGGCATAAAACTCATCCGTTCGCGTTTCAGTCGTGTTTTCGGGCCCATCGGCGCAGCGAGGGAGCCCCCTCATCCACACGGTGAGGGAAGCCCCTCATCCGGCCTGCCGGCCACCTTCTCCCCGCAGGCGGGGGGAAGGAGACTCGTGGCGCTCGCCCGGTCCCACGCATGAACAGCGGGAAGGGGAGCGGTGAGCCCGCCACTTGTCCCTTCTCCCCGTCAGAACGGGGAGAAGGTGCCGGCAGGCGGATGAGGGGCGCTTCCCTCTCGACGCAAGTGAGGACAGTACGGTCCGGGCGCTGATCAGGCCGACTTGAACCGTGCCATCAACTCGGCACGGCCGGGGTCGGTCAGCGTCACGGCGGCGCCGAACTCCAGCGGCGTCAGGGACGCTTCATCCGGATAGACGATCTTGTTGCCGGTAATCTCGGCCGGCAGCAGCTTCAGGACGCGGCTGTCGGTGGTGGGCGCACCGTTGGCGATATGCTCCTTGACGGCATTCTCCGGCGCCATCAGGTAATTCAGCAGCGCGTAGCCGGCCGCCTTGTTGGCGGCACTCTTCGGGATCGCGTAGAAATCCGACCAGATCTCGCCGCCGTCCTTTCCGAGCACGAACTGGATTTCCGGCATGTCGCGATTGAGCTGCGCGCCGTCATTGGTCCAGCACATGGTCATCCAGGCATCGGTGGCGCGCATCGACGGCTGGTAGTCGCTGTTGATGGCGTAGAGATGCGGCTTCACCTTGATCAGCAGTTCCTCGGCCTTGGCGAGTTCGTCCGGCTTTGTCGAGTTGAAGGAATAGCCGAGCGAGACCAGCGCATTGCCGATGGTCGTCAGCTGATAATCATGCACCATGGCGCGGCCGTCGGCCTCGGTCATGGCCACCTCGAAGAAGTCCTTCCAGCTGGTGATCGGGGTCTTGATCTTGGTGGAGTTGAGCGCGATGCCGGTCGTGCCCCAATTCTTTGGCACGGCATAGGTCTTGCCGTCGACGACGCCCTCGTTGGTGAAGCGCGCGGTCTCGGTCGCAGCGTCGTAGTTCGGCAGCTTGGAGAGATCGAGTTCGTCGATCAGCCCGAGCTTCACATAGGTCGAGATCGTGTAGTTGGTGGGCACGAACAGGTCCCAACCGGTGCCCCCGGCCTGTAGCTTGGCCAGCATCTCCTCGTTCGAGCCGAAGACGTTGACTTCGACCGCGACGCCGGTTGCGGCCTGGAACGCCTCGAAGGTGGCGGGGTCATGGTAGTTCGGCCAGGTGGCGATCGACATCTGGCTGCCGAGATCCTGCGCAAACGCGGTCGAGGAGAACAGACCGGGCTGGCGCGCCAGCACTGCGGTTGCAAGGCCAAGGCCGGTAACGCCGAGGAAATGACGGCGGGTGACCGAGCCGCGCTTCAGGCGCATCAACTCGTCGGCAAGCTGCTCGGCGGTAATCGGGGCATTTTCTCTGTACCATTTGGTCATGACGCTGTTCCCTTTATCGTTTGACGTTCATGCATCAGCAGGCTGTGGCCCGGTCAGATCGTGCGCATGTTCAGGCCGGAAAGATGTGAAGCGCATTCGGATCGAAGGCGAGGCCGACCCTGTCGCCAGGTTCGACGAGATCGCTGTCGCCGATGGTCCTGCGATCGGCGGTGACGAGAAAATCGCCGAGACCATCGACATCGACGGAATATTCAACGGACGACCCCAGAAAAATGCGGTGCGTGACGGTACCGGACAGAGTGGCAGTGCCAGCAGCGCCGTTGCGTTTCAGGCTGATCGCCTCGGGGCGGAGCGCAACGGTGGCCGAACCGGCGCGCGGCGTCGCCGTGGCTGTTGATGCAACCCGGGTGCCATCGGCAAAGACGATCGTGGTGCCGCCGTCGTCGACGGTCGCGGCGATCCGGTTGGTCTTGCCGACGAAATCGGCGACGAACAGACTGGCCGGACGATCATAGATGTCCTGCGGCGGGCCGACCTGGACGATGCGGCCGGCATTCATGACGCAGACGAAGTCGCTCATCGATAGCGCCTCCTCCTGATCGTGGGTCACCAGGACAAAAGTGATGCCAAGTTCGCGCTGCAGCGTCTGCAGTTCGATCTGCATGGCGGTGCGCAGCTTCTTGTCGAGTGCTGCCAGCGGCTCATCGAGCAGCAGCACCTTCGGCTTGTTGACGATGGCACGGGCAAGCGCCACGCGCTGCTGCTGGCCCCCGGACATTTCATGGATCCGGCGCTTGCCGAAGCCGCCGAGCCGGACCATTTCCAGCGCTTCCTGGGCGCGCCGCGAGATTTCGGCAGGTGCTATCCGCGGCCGCATCTGCTTCAAGCCGTAGGAGACATTCTGCTCGACGTCGAGATGTGGAAAGAGCGCATAGTGCTGGAACACCATGTTGACGGGGCGCCGATAGGCGGCAACGCCATTCATCGCTTCGCCGCTGATGTAGACCGTGCCTTCGCTCGGCTGCTCGAAGCCGCCGATCATGCGCAGGCACGTGGTCTTGCCGCAGCCGGAAGGGCCGAGCAGCGCCATGAAGGCGCCCTTGGGCACCGCAAAGTTGATGTCCGAAACGGCGGTCACGCTGCCATAGCGTTTGGCGACCGAACGGAACTCGATGTCGTTCGTCGAAGCGGATGTCACGTCTGTTCCCTGCGGTTGTTGTCGGATACCGCCAAGGCATGGATGCCATCGCGTTCCACCGTCATTGACAGGCAGCGTAGTCAAGGCGGCCCTTGCCGGTATATACCCCGAGAGAGGTATTCCAACGGAATTTGGCTTGTGGGAGGAGTATACCTCAACAGGGCCGGTTCGGCGGGAGAGCGGTTTGGGTATCGACCTCGAGGGGGTATTCAAGGTTTTGGCGCCGATGGTCAGTGGCGCAGCCATGGACGACGAGACGGTGGGCGTTGCCTACCGGCAATTGATGTCGGCGCTGATGAGCTTCGATTACGTGGTGGTGTTCGCCTATCGCGGCAAGGAACGGCCGATCGACCTCTACAGCACATTCAATGACAAGGATCACGTCCTGTTCGTCAGCCTCTACCAAGCTGGCCCCTATCTGCTCGATCCCTTCTATCACGCGGCCTGCGAGGGCAAGCCGGGCGTCTGGCGCATGCGGGAGAGGGCGCCGGACCGGTTTTTCTCCAGCGAATACTACCGAACTTATTACGTGCAGACCGGGCTTGCCGAGGAAGTCGGCTTCTTCGTGCCGATCAACGACGACATTACCGTCGTGCTGTCGTTGATGCGGCGTGAGGCGACGGGATCCTTCAGCCCGGCGGAATTCGCCCTGTTGAAAAAGGTCGAGCCGCTGGTCTCGGCATTGGTGAGCCACCATTGGTCGGACCTTGGCCGCAGGTTCGATGCGGCCTTGGCAAAGTCCGGGCGCAACCGGCGGAAGGCCACCCACCCACCGGCCGACGGCGTCTGGCAACATCTCAATCTGACGGAACGCGAAGCCTCGATCATCGAACTGGTGCTGCAGGGGCATTCGTCGGAATCGATCGGGCTGAAGCTCGGCATTTCGACCGGGACCGTCAAGGTCCACCGCCGCAACGTCTATCGCAAGCTTGGCATCTCCTCGCAAACGCAGCTTCTCTCCCTCTATCTGCGCAATCTCGGTCAGTAGCGATGTCGCTACTTCTGCACCTGCTCCGCCGGCATCGGTTTTACCGGTGCTCCGGGGAAGATCTTCTGCAGGTTTCCGGCAATGACCTGGTCGCCTTCCGAAACGCCTGAAGCCAGCCCGATTAGATCGCCGCTGGCCGGGCCAAGCGTGACGAGCCGCTGCTCTACTGTGTCGCCCTTGCCGACGATATAGACGTATTTGCCGAGCTGGCTCGATCCGAGCGCTGTCTCCGGAACCATCATCACGTTCGGTTCATCCCGGATCTTCAGTCGCACGCGGACATACTGGCCGGGAAGCAGGCTGAGGTCCGTGTTGTCGATCGTCGCGCGCGCCACCACCGTTCCGGTATTGCCCTCGACCGCGTTGTTGATGAACGTGAGGTCGCCGCGGTAGCGCGGTTCCTTGTCGCCGGGCAGAAGCACCTCCGCCTCGACTTTGCCCTTGGTCCGGGCCTTCTGGATATCGGCAAGTTCGGCTTCGCTCGGATTGAACGAGACATAGATCGGCGAAAGCTGCACAAGGTTGTTGAGCGGTGTTCCGGTCGTATTGCTGACCAGCGTTCCCTCTGGTGCCAGGTTGCGCCCGAGTCGCCCGGCAAAGGGCGCGCGGATTTCGGTGTACGCTAGGTTGATCTCAGCGGTTTGCACCGCTGCCCGCGACATGGCCACTGCGGCCTCCGCCTGATGCACCGCACTCTGGCGCTGATCGAAACTGTCCTTGTCCAGATATCCTGTCGTGGCGAGCTCGTTGCCGCGCGTGAGATTGGATCGGAGATATGCGAGGGACGCTTCGTCCCTCTCGACCTGGGCCTTTGCCTGATCCAGGACCGCCCGATAGTCGCGCGTGTCGATCCGGTAGAGGAGGTCGCCGCCCTTGACATCGGAACCGTCGGCAACCGGCTGCGCTTCGATATAGCCGGTGACCTTGGCGCGCAGTGTCACGTTGCGGATTGCCTCGGTCCGCGCGGAATAGTCGAGATAAATGGGGATCGTTTTCTTGACGACCGCCGCGACGGGAACAGGCATGGCTTGCGGCGCCGGAGCAGGTGCGGCCCCGGCGTCGCCGGCTTTGATCTCGAACCCGCCAATCCTGTAGTGATAGGCGGCCGCAAGGGCGGCTGCGATCACCACTGCGACCAGGGCCAGTTTAGAACCACGCATGTCAGGCTCCAATCCCTATTCCGCCGCCTTCGGCTCGTGCTTCTCGCCGACGGACTTCGCCGACAGTCCCTCCCGCCATCGCTCGATGACCGCGTAGAAGACCGGGACGAAGATGAGTGTGAGAACGGTGGCGGCGAGCATGCCGCCGAAAACGGTGGTGCCGATCGACTGGCGGCTGGCAGCACCGGCGCCCTTGGCATACATCAGCGGCAGCACACCGAGGATGAAGGCAAAGGCGGTCATCAGGATCGGACGCAAGCGAAGGCGCGCCGCCTCGGCGGCCGCTGCCACCACATCCAGCCCTTCTTCGCGGCGGCGGCGGGCGAACTCGACGATCAGGATGGCGTTCTTGGCGGCAAGTCCAACAAGCATCACGAAACCGATCTGCGAATAGACGTCGATCTGCATTCCGCGCAGCCACAGCGCCAGAAGCGCGCCCAGGAGCGCCAAGGGCACAGAAAGCAGCACCATGAACGGCATCGACCAGCTTTCGTACTGGGCGGCAAGGATCAGGAAGCAGAACACGAGGGCGAGCGCGAAAACGAGCGCGGCAATCGAACCTGCGCGGATCTCCTGATAGGTAATGCCGGTCCACTCGAATGTGTAGTCCCGCGGCAGCATCTCCTTTGCCACCCGCTCCATCGCGGCCACCGCCTGGCTCGAGCTGAAGCCGGGTGCTGCCGCGCCGTTGACCAGCGCAGACGGATAGTTGTTGTAGTGGGTGATCGTCTCTGGGCCGACCGTCGATCTGAAAGAGCCGAGCGTGTTGAGCGGCACCATCTCGCCCTGGCTGTTGCGCACATAAAGGCGCGAAAGATCGTTGGCAGAGGCGCGTGCGGCCTGATCGGCCTGAAGCGTGACGCGAAAGGTGCGGCCGAACAGGTTGAAGTCGTTGACGTAGAGCGAGCCGAAATAGATCTGCAGTGTGTTGAAGATATCGGGCAAGGTGAGCCCGAGGAGTTTTGCCTTGTCGCGATCGAGGTCGTAGTCGAATTGCGGGCTTGAGGTGCTGAAGGTGGTGAACAGCTGATAGGGATTGATCTCCGGCTGCTTGCGCGCCTCGGCGATCAGCGCCTGTGTGGTGTCGTTCAGCGCCTGGGCACTGCGGCCGGCGAGGTCCTCGACCTGGAATTCGAAGCCGCCGGTCGCCCCCAGGCCCTGGATCGACGGCGGATCGAAGGCGAGCACCAGCGCATCCGGGATCTGCAGCAACTGCGGCGTCACCGCCTCGCGCAGCGCCGACGCACCCTGATCGGGCGGGCGCTCGTCCCAGGGTTTCAGCACGGCGAACTGCACGGCGGAATTCGATTGCGCCGCAAAGGACAGGAAATTGAAGCCGACGACGGAGCCGACGAAATCGACGCCGGCCGTGCCACGCAGGATCTCCTCGGATCGCCTTGCAACGGCCTCGGTGCGTTCGAGCGATGCGCCGTCCGGCAATTGAATGACGACGAAGAAATAGCCCTGGTCTTCGACCGGCAGGAAGGTCGAAGGGATGCGCTGCCACAGCATGTAAGTGGAGCCGACAGCGGCCAGGAACAGCGCGAACAGCGCCCAGCGCCAGCGCACCAGCCCGGCGACGCTGCGTGCATAGCTGTGTGACAGCGCATGAAAACCATCGTTGAACCAGCGGAAGAGCGCAAAGCGAGGCTCGCCGCGATAGCGCAGAAAAGCGGCGCTGAGCGCCGGGCTGAGTGTCAGCGAGTTGAAGGCGGAGAAGGCGACGGAGATCGCGACCGTCAGCGCGAACTGGTTGTAGAGGCTGCCGGCAACGCCTGGAATGAAGGCGACGGGAATGAAGACGGCGAGCAGCACGGCTGTCGTGGCGATGATCGGCCCGGTCACCTCCTGCATGGCTTTTTTGGTGGCTTCGAGCGGTGGCAGCCCGGCCTCCAGCTGGCGTTCGACATTCTCGACGACGACGATCGCGTCGTCGACCACGAGACCGATGGCGAGCACCATGCCAAGCAGGCTCAGCATGTTCAGCGAGAAGCCGAAGAGGTACATCACGACCAGCGTCGCGATCAGTGACACCGGGATGGCAATAGTCGGGATAATCGTGGTGCGCAGGTTTTGAAGGAAGATGAAGACGACGAAAACGACGAGCGCGAGCGCCTCCAGCAGCGTGTACACCACATCCTTCATGGCCGCCGAAACGAAACGCGTGGTGTCGTAGAACATGTGATAGGCGATGCCCGAAGGGAAGCGCAGAGACAACTCGTCCATCTTGGCCTGAACACGGCTCTGCAGGTCGAGCGCGTTGGAGCCCGGTCCCTGGAACACGGCAAGAACCACGCTTTCCTTGCCGTTGAAGGTGACGGATGACGAGTAGAGGAGGGCCCCGAGCTCGATGCGGGCCACGTCACGCAGCCTCGTCGTGGCGCCGGTGGCCTGGTCTGCGCGAAGCACGATGTCGCCGAATTGCGACGGATCGCTCAATCGGCCAAGCGCATTGATCTGCATCTCGAACGGTGTGCCGGCGGGTGCGGGCGACTGTCCGATCTTGCCGCCGGCCACCTGGATATTCTGTTCGGCGATCACATTCTGGACATCGACGGCCGTGACGCCGAGATTGGCCATACGGTCGGGATCGAGCCAGACCCGCATCGAATAGCGGCGTTCGCCGAAGAGCTGGACGTCGCCGACACCGGGCAGCCGCTTCAACGGATCGAGGATCTGCAGGTAGGCGTAGTTGCTGACGGAGGCGAAATCGACCGAGTTGTCGGGCGAATCCAGGCTCACCAGCACGGTGAAGTTCGGGATCTGCTTGGCAATCGTCACGCCGGTCTGGTTGACGAGCGCCGGCAGCGAGGAGGCTGCCTGCGAGACGCGGTTCTGGACGTCGAGCGCGGCGACGTCGATCGGATAGCCCACCTCGAAGGAGATGATGATCCGCGACGAACCATCGTTTGAACTCGTCGAGGTCATGTAGAGCATGCCCGGCACGCCGTTGATCTGCTGTTCGAGCGGCGTCGTCACGGTATCGGCGACGACCTGAGCACTGGCGCCGGGATAGTTGGCGGCCACCACGATCTGCGGCGGCGTCACGTCGGGAAACTGCGAGATCGGCAACAGGAAATAGCAGATGCCGCCCGCCAGCGTCATGATGATCGCGATGGCCGATGCGAAGATTGGCCGATGAATGAAGAAGTCGATCATGGCGGGATCGATCCTTGCAAGGAGTTTCCGTGAGAGGGCGACACGGCACCGGGGCTGGCGGCACGCTGCAAAAGCTCAAAAGCGGTGGCACAGATATCTGCTGCGCGGACCTTCCGGTCAGCGGCGTGCTCCTTCGCCTTGTGCTCGGCAAGCATAGGCATCGTAGGCTCCAGCACGAGATCGAGATGGGCCGGCCTGGCCCGGATCTTGAATGTGATCGAACGTTATATAACCGTGCGGCACGGTCTCTGGCTAAAAGACGACTGACGATCGCGCCAGCCGACATTACGCTGAAAATTTTCTTGCAGTAACCACTGTCGCCCGAAGGCTTGGACAAGCGGCCGTCTCTTGGCGTGCCGTCGGCTCAAAGGCGCCGAATGCATCAATTGCACTGTGAGAACGGCAATGCCGCAATACCTCACCGTGCATCAATCCACTTCGCGTTGCAACAGTGACGAGAATGACGGTCGAGATGGTTCAATCTTGAGGGCTGATCACAGGCTTCGGTTGCAGGCGACCGGCATCGTCGGCGCCGCAACACCCGCAGTTCCGCTTTTATCGCCAATAGCCGCGCTCACCGTCGATCGAAGACCGTCCGATGACGAAGCCGATCGCAAAGGCAAGGGCGCCAACCGTCAGCAGCAGGCCGGATGCGGTGCGTGGATGGTCGGCAACCGCGGCAGCGACAACATTCGCTTCGCGCCTGGCCGCATCTGTCGCCGTCTTTGCCATCTTACGCACGCCTGTCGGCGGTTCGACGGGGGTGCCGGTGAAGCCGGCTGTGAGCGCGTCCTTGGCCATGTTCTTTCTCCTTTGTGAGGAAGAACCGCCGAGGAGACAGGAAGTTCCGAGGCTCGATGGAACGCCAGCGCGCTCCTGCCGGCACGGGAGGCGGGATTTTCATCGCGCCTCGCACGTGTGTTGCGATCGCATTAACTGGAAAGCGCGGACATCTCCTTGTAGAGGTCGCTCTTGCCTTCGAACCCGATGCCGGGAAGCTCTGGCATCTCGATGTGGCCGTCCTCGACCCGTACACCGTCCGGAAAGCCTCCATAGGGCTGGAAAAGGTCGGGGTAGCTCTCGTTGCCGCCGAGGCCCAAACCGGCCGCAATGTTCAACGACATTTGATGCCCCCCATGCGGGATGCAGCGCGATGGCGACCAGCCGTGCGCCTTCAGCATATCCAGTGTCCTCAGATACTCTACGAGGCCGTAGGAAAGGGCGCAGTCAAACTGCAACCAGTCCCGATCCGGGCGCATTCCGCCATGTCGGATCAGATTGCGGGCGTCCTGCATGCTGAACAGGTTTTCGCCCGTTGCCATCGCGCCTGGATAGAATTCGGCGAGAGCCGCCTGAAGCTGGTAATCGAGTGGATCACCCGCCTCCTCGTACCAGAACAGCGGATATTGCCGGAGCATCTTTGCATAGGCGATCGCCGTCTCGAGATCGAACCGCCCGTTCGCGTCGACGGCGAGTTGCGCTTGCGAACCGATTTCCTCAAGTACGGCCTCGACACGTCGTGCATCGTCGTCGACCGATGCGCCGCCAATCTTCATTTTCACCACATTGTAGCCCCGGTCGAGGTATCCCCGCATTTCCTTGCGCAGGGCGGAATTGTCCTTGCCCGGATAGTAATAACCGCCAGCGGCGTAAACGAAGACCTTTGGATTTGCGTCCCGGCCTGCGCGCTCCGCCAGTAGGCGAAACAGGGGCTTTCCGGCGATCTTTGCCACGGCATCCCAAACCGCCATGTCGATGGTGCCGACCGCAACCGAGCGTTCCCCGTGGCCACCCGGTTTCTCGTTGGTCATCATCGCCGCCCAGACCTTTTCGGGCGAGATGTTTTCACCGGTCTCGTCGAGCAGCGTCTGCGGATCCGCGCTGGTGATACGGTCGGCAAACCGCTCGCGGATCAGGCCGCCCTGGCCGTAGCGACCATTGGAATTAAAGCCGTAGCCGACGACCGGCCGGCCGTCGCGGATCACATCCGTGATCACCGCGACCAGACTGCTGGTCATCTTGGAAAAGTCGATATAGGCATTTCGGATCGGCGACGAGATCGGCTTCGTCACTTCCCGGATTTCAACGATACGGGGCATTTGCGAACTCCAGAGTTTATGGATCCCGACTGCGTTTATTCGCCGGCGTCACGGCTGTCCTTGTGCCAGAAGATCAGTTTCTTCTGCACAAGGCTGACGGTACCGAACATGGCGAGGCCAAGCAGGCTGAGATAAAGGATGAGGGCGAAAACGCGCGGCGTATGAAGCTGAGATGCTGCGATACGGATCATCTCGCCAAAGCCCTTGCCGCCGCCCAGGAACTCCCCGGTGATGGCACCCGCCATCACGCCCAACGAGGCGATCTTCAGGCCGGTAAAAACATGCGGCAGGCCGGCCGGCATCTTCATATGGATAAGGGTCTGCCAGCGCGAAGCGCCCATCGTGCGAAAGAGGTTGAGCGCGTTACGGTCGGCGGAATTGAGCCCAGCCGCCGTGCCGACCAGGATCGGGAAAACGGAAACAAAGGTCGCGAGCGCCACCTTCGAGGAAATGTCGAAGCCGAGCCACGCGACGAAGAGTGGCGCAAAGGCGATCTTCGGCATCGTATCGATGGCGATCAGATAGGGCATCACGGCGCGTTCCCCGAAGCGGGTTTCACCGACCAGAACGCCGAGGCCGACACCGATCAGGGTGGCAAGCACGAACCCGATCAACACCTCCTGCATCGTGATCCAGAGCGCACCCAGCATGTAGCCGCCGCTCACGAGGTTGGTGCCGACGAATATGATCTCGCGCCAAGTCTCCGCTGGCGACGGCAGGATGATCGCGGATACCACACCAGACACCGTGACCAGCTGCCAGACCAGCACCAGCGCCAAACCGAGGCCTGCGATGGCAATTGGTCTCGGGATGCTGTCAATCGGCGAAACCTGTTCCTTCCAAATCGTATCCTTGACCGGGTTATCGGCGTCATGGCTGTCAAATGTCGTCATGACTGCGATCCTGTGCTGAGCAAGTTGCGGATGTGGGTGACATAGCGGCCGAAGGCCGGGCTCGTCACCATGTCGAGCGTTCGCGGGCGAGGTAGATCTATCGTCACCGCCTCAATCATGCGGCCCGGCCTTGCGCCCATGACGAAGACCGTATCCGACAGGATGACCGCTTCGGCGATCGAATGGGTGACAAGAAAGGCGGTCGCTTCGCGCTCAAGGCAGATGCGCTGAAGCTCCATGTTCATGAAATCGCGAACCAGTTCATCAAGCGCACTGAACGGTTCGTCGAGCAAGAGCACCGCCGGCTCCGTGATCAGCATTCGGCAGATTGCGGCGCGCTGAGCCATGCCGCCCGACAACTCGGCGGGGTAGGCTTTGTCGAACCCTCTCAATCCCACAAGATCCAGCAGCGCCATTGCGTCTGCTGCCTTGTCTCTTGCCGCGGCCCTCCCATCACGGATACGGATCGGCAGCAGGATGTTGTCGATGGTGGTCAACCAGGGAAAGAGCGTCGCCTGCTGGAACATCATGCCGATATCGCGGCGAGGGCCGAGCACCGGCCTGTCGGCCAGGATGACACTGCCAGCCGAAGGCGAGATCAGGCCGGCCATGATCTTCAGCAACGTCGACTTGCCGCATCCGGACGAACCGATCACCGAGGAGAAGCTTCCTCTGGGCAGATCGAGGTTGACGCCCTCAAGGGCAACCAGGCTGCGGCGCGCATAGGTTTTGCCGACGCCGCGCAACGTATAGACCGGGGGCGCCGCAAGCGGCGTCCCCTCCTTCACGCGTTGTGGGATCATTTGGCGTTCCACGCTTCGACAAACCGGTTGGTGTAGATGGCGTTGAGGTCGGGGAGCGCTTCCTTCAGTTCGCCCGAAGACACGAGGCTTTCTTGCCAGGCCTGCCAGGCCGCCAGGTCCTGATAGCCATAGCCCTTGGCAGGGTCGAACGGCGACTGGCGCACGACGATCTGCTCGATCAGGGCCTTGGAGAAAGCCCGATCCTCGCCCTCCTGCGGATTGACCGCCGCGGCATGATCGATGACCTTTTCGATGTTGGCGGGGTCGGCCGCGAAGCGGGCGCCTCGGACGACTGCCTTGCCGAAAGCCTCGATTACATCCGGGTTCTTTTCGATGTAATCGCTCATGGCGGCGAAGCCATTGCCGAAGAACTGGCGGAACTTCTCCGGGGTGATGTTGCGCAAGCTCAGGCCGCGGCTGTTGAGGATCGCCGCATCGCTGGTTGCCGCGACATAGGCGTCGATATCGCCGCGCATGAAGCCGGCAGTCGCCAGCCCACCGTCACCCACGACCAGAAATGTATAATCCTTGCCTTCCACCATGCCGAGATCGCCGAAGATCGAGCGGGCGAAGGACGCTTCGGCGCCGTCAGCGGTCCCGATGCCGATAACCTTGCCTTTCAGATCCTCCGGTCCCTGCGTTGCGGTCTCTTGCCGGACCACCATGCTCAGGGAGCTGTTCGGATTGAGGCGATAGAGAAATGTGATGTCGATACCGCGCGCACGTGCGCCGAGAAAAGGCCCGGCCGCCGGATTGCCGATTTGCCCCTGACCTGCCGTCAACGCCTGAAGTACGGCACCGGAGCCGTTCAGGGCCTCGACACCAACCTTCAATCCTTCCTTCTCGAAGTAGCCCTCTCCCATGGCCACTGCTACGGGGATGATGTTGATCGCCGACGGATTGGCGATGACGAAGGTCACATCCTTGGTTTGAGCCATGGATGCGGTGGTGGCTGTCAATCCGATGGCCGATGCCGCAATCAGGCGTTTTACAAATGCCAGTCGTCGCATATTATATCCTCCTCTTTCCTTCTCGCAAATAATGTATGATATGGAAAAACGTATGTCAAAATGCATTTTTGCGCAGACCTGCAATTCCGGATCCAGCTCATGACCAACGCATCGATGGCAAAAACGACCTCCCGCCGACCCACCGCTGGCAAGGCGACTGCCGCGTCTGCAATTTTTGCGGCGATCCGCCTGGATATCCTTGCGGGAAAACTGCCGCCTGGTTCTCGGTTGAAGATTGATGCCCTTTGCCAGGCATACGAAACGACGCTCAATCCGGTTCGTGAAGCACTCAATCGGCTCACGGCCGAAGGGCTGGTGGACCTCGAGGATCAGCGGGGCTTTTCGGTCGCCCCGGTTTCGATCGAGGAATGGCGTGAAATTGTGCGCGGGCGATGCCTGATGGAGGCTTGCGCGCTTAGGGAAGCCATCCGCAACCGCACGGAAGCCTGGGAAGAGGGCATCGTGCTTAGTCTCTATCGCCTGTCTCGCACGCCGCGGTTTATCGAAGGTACGGCGCAGACGCCCAATCCGGAATGGGAGCCGCGACACCACGCGTTTCACAATGCGCTGCTGACGGCCTGCAATTCCCGCATCGTGCTGGAATTTTGCGAGGATTTGCGTGAGAGGTCCGATCGCTACCGCCATATCGCATCGATCTCTCCCCAGGCCAGGCAGTCCTATGTCGAAGAACATCGCGACATCGCCGACGCCGTCCTGGACGGGGACGCCGATAAGGCCGTCGAGTTGTTGACAGCGCATTACCGGCGAACCCTGGCGGTCGTCGAAGACTTCCTCGAAAAACCAAGCTAGGCGGCCCCGAACAGCGGGGCCGGATTAACGTCACGCTGCGGCAACGACCCGATTTGTGAGGGTAGGGAGCCCTTCGATCTCTATTTCGATTACGTCGCCTGCTTTCATGAAAACAGGAGGCGTGCGGGCGAAGCCGACGCCCGAGGGCGTGCCGGTCGCAATCACATCGCCAGGCTCAAGCGTCATGATTTCAGACGCATAGGAGATGATGCTCGCGATGCTGAACATCAGGTCGCGGGTATTGCCGTCCTGCATGATTTGCCCGTTCAGGCGTGACCGGACCGACAGGCCTACTGCTCCAGGAGGAAATTCATCAGCTGTAGCGATCGCGGGGCCGAAGGGACCCGTCGCGTCGAAATTTTTCCCGGCCGTCCATTGTGTCGTCTGTCGCTGATAATCGCGCAGCGACCCGTCGTTGAACGCGGTGTAGCCGAAGACGTGATCGAGTGCGTCCTTCTCCGATACATTGTGCGCCGTCTTTCCGATGATCACCAGCAACTCGGCCTCGAAGTCGAGCCGATCAGAGACCTTCGGCACGACGATCTCGCCGTCGGGCGGAAGCAAGCTTGTCTGGACACGAAGAAACAACGTGGGGAAGGCAGGGATCTCGCGTCCACCTTCCTTGACGTGCTCAAGGTAGTTCAGTCCCATGCAGATGAATTTTCCGGGACGCGCGATGGGCGAAAGAAGCCTGACATCGCCGACCGGAATCCCCTGCTGCGTCCCGATCCCGTCCAGCGACTTATCAAGAACGGGCTTGCCCTTCTTGATCAGCGCCACCATGTCGCCCCCAATTTCGGGGATCTCGTCTTCCAGAGTGAAGACAAGGCCGTCTCGAAGAAGGCCGACAGATGCCTTCCCTTGATGTTCGTATCGCACCAGCAACATTCCCAGCATACTCCTCTAAGCAAATTCGGTGTGCATCAAACTTTAAAATGTATGTTTCAAATTATCCAGAGATAAAATGTATTAAATGCCTGCGAGGGGAATTGCCCGAGGCGTTCGCCGCTCGCGACGCGATGCAGCCAGGCGTTCGTTGCGATGGGGCGTGAAAAAAAGTCGACGGTCCGGGGAATAAGTCTGCGCGCGCTTTCGTATACTGCGGCATGAACAACAAGATACCGGGCTTCAACGTCGTCGGCCAGTTGGCAGCGCTTCGCCGCTATGCCTATTCGCTGACGCGCGATTCCGACGAGGCGGAAGACCTCGTCCATGATGCGCTGGTGAATGCCTTCGAGCGTCAGTCGACGTTCAAGCGGGGCGGCAACGTTCGCAACTGGCTGCTTTCGGTGGTGCACAACAGCTTCGTCGACCATCTGCGCCAGAAGAAATCGCAGGCGCGGCGGATCGAAGCCGCAGCGGAGCTTGCCGATAGCACGACGCCAGCCGTTCAGGACCAGTCACTGCGTCTCAAGCAGATCAAGGCCGCCTTCTTCCAGCTTCCTGACGAGCAGCGCGACGCGCTTCATCTGGTAGCGATCGAAGAGCTTTCCTATCGCGAAGCGGCAGACGCACTCGGCATTCCCGTCGGAACGCTGATGTCGCGGATTTCGCGAGCACGGGCCAGCCTGCGCGAATTCGAGGCCGGACGGCGGAGCCCGGCCTCATCTCATCTGAAAGTCGTCGGAGGAAGTCGCGATGACGAGCGTTGATCCGATTCTGGAATCCGACCTGCACGCCTATGTCGATGACGAGCTCGATGTTGCTCGCCGCATCGAAGTTGAGGCTTATCTCTCGGAGCGTCCGGCCGCCGCGGCGCAAGTCATGGCTGATCTGCGCGTTCGCGACGAGCTTCGCATGGCACTTGCCGATCAGAAGCCTAGGCCGCGGCCGGAGACGCGGGAGGCGGCGCGGCGCGTGGAGAGCATTCTCGCCAGGCGCCAGGTCTACGACGTGTTTCGTCGCGCCGCGGTCGTGCTCGCATTTGTCGGGATCGGCTGGGCAGGACATGCCAACCTGGGGCCGCTAGGGGCAACGGAGGTGGTTGCCTCCGTACCGCCGCCGGTTTTCGTCGAAGAGGCCTTGCGCGCCCATCGAACCACGCTTCTGCGCGAGCGCATGCCGTCGCAGCCAGAGGTGACCGAATACGACAGGGCCGACATCCGCTCGGCGACCGCGATCGTTCTTCCGGTGCTTCCGCAAGACTGGAAGGTTATCGACGCTCAGATCTTCCCCTCGGCCTACGGCCCGAGCGTGGAACTGGCCGTCGAGCCAGAGGCCGGGCAGCGGCTTTCACTCTTTGCCGTCCGTCCGGGCTCCTTTGCCGTTCAAAAAATGCTGTTCACCGAAAAGGACGGCACGCGAGCAGCCTACTGGCAGATCGGGGAGGTGGCCTACGCACTCGTTTCGAACAGCGTCCCGCTCGATCGACTGACAACAACCGCGCGCAAACTGGCGCGTGAAATCCACTAACCCAACGACATACCGAGGAGCATCATCATGCAACCCGCACAAAACAGGTTCGGTTACGGCGCGCAGGCCGCCGCACTCTTTGACGAAAGCCTTCGCCAACACATGCTGCGCGTCTACAATTACATGGGCGCCGGGCTGGTGCTCACGGGGCTCGTCGCATTCATCGTCGGCTCGACGCCGGCGCTTTACGTGCCGATTTTCTCCACCCCGCTGAAATGGGTGGTGATGCTGGCGCCACTGGCGTTCGTGTTCTTCTTCTCGTTCCGCATCCATGCGATGTCGGCTGCAACCGCTCAGATGACATTTTGGGCCTTCTGCGCCGTCATGGGATTGTCGCTGGCGTCGGTCTTCCTCGTCTTCACCGGCATGAGCATCGCACGCACGTTCTTCATCGCGGCAACCATGTTCGGTGCGACAAGTCTTTATGGCTACGTCACCAAGCGGGACCTGTCGAGGATGGGATCGTTCCTGATGATGGGTCTGATTGGCGTGATCATCGCCTCCATCGTCAATATCTTCCTCGGCTCGAGCGCGCTGCAGTTTGCGATTTCCGTCATCGGCATCGTCGTCTTCGTCGGACTGACCGCCTGGGACACGCAGAACATCAAGGAGCAGTTCTCCGAGAACGCGGATCAGGAGTCCCGGCAAAAGCTCGCCGTCTTCGGGGCGCTGTCGCTCTATCTCAACTTCGTCAACATCTTCCAGCTCCTGCTCAACTTTACCGGCGAGCGCGAGGGTTGATCGAAGAGAAGAGCAGGCGGGATCGGGGGCGATGACGCGTTCGGCGACATCGACTTCTGTACGCTCTGCCAAATTGGTGCATCGGGGGCTTGCTTCCCGATGCACACGGCACCTCCCGATCTTTCACGACCATCGGCGCCCACCGCGGCGGATTTTCAACTGATGCCTTCCGACGAAGACGACTCTATGGACGATGAGGGGCGATCGCCCCTATCCGCAGCCATGCCGGCAGGTTTCCGACTACCGTGCATGTGCGCACGTCATGGCAAATGGCTGCGACCTGGCCTTGCAGGGTCAGCGGCTCACAATACGCCCCTTTCGTTTTCCCGTTTCCCCGATCACGACAATCAAAAGGAATGCCGATCTGTGATGTTCGGCATGAGAACACCCCATGTACTTTGAATGGATATCCGATCCGGCCGCCTGGGCGGGATTGGCGACGCTGATCGTGCTGGAGATCGTGCTTGGCATCGATAATCTGGTGTTCATCGCCATTCTCGCCGACAAGTTGCCACCGCACCAGCGTGAGAAGGCAAGGCTGATTGGCCTCTCGCTGGCGCTCGGCATGCGCATGGTGCTGCTCGCATCCGTTGCGTGGATCGTGACGCTGACAGCGCCGATCTTCACGGTCATTGGCAACGAAATCTCCGGTCGCGACCTGATCCTGCTCTTCGGCGGCCTGTTCCTGTTGTTCAAGGGAACGATGGAGCTGCATGAGCGGCTGGAAGGGCATGCGGGTCCGAAGGAAGGCAAGATCGCCCATGCGGTCTTCTGGCAGGTGCTCGTCCAGATCGTGGTTCTCGATGCGGTCTTTTCGCTCGACAGCGTCATCACCGCCGTTGGCATGGTCGAGCATCTCTCCGTCATGATGATCGCCGTCGTCGTTGCCATCGGCGTTATGATGGTGTCGTCAAGGCCGCTGATGGCCTTCGTGTCGAAACATCCGACTGTGGTGATCCTGTGCCTCGGTTTCCTGATGATGATCGGCTTTTCCCTTATCGTCGAAGGTCTCGGCTTCCACATCCCTAAGGGCTATCTCTATGCCGCGATCGGCTTCTCTGTGCTGATCGAGATGTTCAACCAGATCGGCCGTCGCAACCGCGAACGCTTCGTGACAGCGGGCGATTTGCGCAGCAAGACCGCGGATGCGGTGCTTTCCCTGCTTGGCGGCAAACGTGGCGAAATTGCGCTCGGCGAGACTGCCGACCTCATCGCCGAGCAGACGGCGGAATCCGACCTGTTCTCAAAGGAGGAAAAAGGCATGATCGAAGGCGTGTTGACGCTTGCCGAGCGTCCGGCAAAATCGATCATGACGCCGCGGATGGACATCGACTGGCTCGATATCGAGGATGACGACGAGACGCTGCGGCGCAAGATCATCGACATGGGTCATTCCCGCTTTCCGCTGGCGCGGGGGAGTCTCGACCAGTTCCTGGGCATCGCATTTGCGAAGGACCTGTTGCGCGACTTGCTCGAGGAAGGCCGGATCAACCTGCAACGCTCGCTTCGCCAGCCGCTCGTCGTGCATGAAAGTGCGAGCGCCCTGCGGCTGCTCGAACAGCTTCGTCAATCGCCATTGCAAGTCGCGATGGTTCTCGACGAGTTCGGCTCACTCGAGGGAATGGTGACCCCGACCGATATTCTCGAGGCGATTGCCGGGGAATTCGCGGACGATAATGACGAGGCGCTGACTGTCGAGAGGGGCGAGAACGGCTCGCTGCTTGTCGATGGATGGATCGACATACGCCAGGCATCGAAACTGCTGGATGTCGATCTTGTCGACGAGACAGATCGCTATTCGACGCTCGCCGGACTCATTCTCTGGCGCCTCGGCCATCTTCCGAGCACGGGCGAGACCGTCGTCTATGGCAGCCTCTCCTTCGAAGTCGTTGCCCTGAGCGGTCGCAATATCGACAAGGTGAGAATTTCGACGGCCAACGACGCCCTTGCACTGGCCTGATCGGGCCAAGCAGCCTCCAATACGGCTCCTAAACACAGACGACGCCTGTGTTTAGGACGTTCCCGGAACGCGATCGCTTCCGAAGCAATCGGCGGTCAAATGAGCTCGTAGCGGCGCAGGATGTCCTCGATCTGGGCGTCCTGGGCGCTGTTGGGCAGAAGCGCCGGCTGGCGGCTTGCGCCGACGGAAGCGTCCTGAAGATAAAGCGAGCGCTTGACCATGGCAGGTGCAAAGCCAAGGGCATAGAGATCCGTGCGGAAAGCCGAGTAGATCGCCTGCTGACGCTCGGCTTCGGCAATATCGCCGGCGTTGAAGGCGTTCAAGATGCCGGCCAGAACGGTCGGCATGGCATTGCCGAGGCCGGAAATGCAGCCGGCCGCGCCGTTCTGCAGAGCCCACAGCACCAGGTGGTCGGGACCGGAGTAGACATCGAAACCATCCACGTCCTTAGCCACGGCAAGATAGGCCTCCAGCGTCTCCTTGGCGCCGCCGGAATCCTTGATGCCGGCAATGTTGCCGTGGCGAGACAGGGTGCGGGCGGTTTCGGGCTCGATGTGGTTCTGGGTGCGGGCGGGGATATCGTAGAGATAAACGGGTGTTTCGACGGCATCGGCAATGGTCGAGAAATGCCGGATCAGGCCGTCCTGGGTGCAGGCGATGAAAAACGGCGTGATAACGGCGATCCCGTCGACGCCGATGCGGTCGAATTCACGCGCAAGCTTCAGTGTTTCGAAGGTGGCGGGCATGCCGGCATTAACGATGACCTTGACGCGACCGGCGACCTCGTCGGCCACTTCCTCCGTGAGGCGCACCTTCTCCTCGAAGGTGAGGGCGCTGAAATCGCCGTTGGTACCCGCGCACATGATGTTGTTGCCGGCGTCGACCTGGCGACGCACCTGCGCGCGTGTCGCTTCATAGTTGATGGTCTCATCGTCGTTGAAGCAGGTGACGAGCGCGACAAAGGCTTGCTTGGACATTTCAGTCTCCAGTAATTGGGGGACGCCTCAGGAGGCGTATTCGAGCCGGGCGGCGCGATTGGCCGCCTGGACGTCGGGATCGGGATCGAGGCCGGCTGCGAGCAGCGCGCGGGTGTAGTCCTCGCGCGGGGTTTCGAACACCTCCTGCACGGTACCGAGCTCCACGACATTACCCTTCTGCATCACCATGACGTGGTCGGCGAAGTCGCGAACGACGGGAAGGTCATGTGCGATGAAGATGAAGGCGATGCCCATGTCCTTGCGCAGTCTGTCGAGGAGCGCGATGACCTGGGCCTGGACCGACACATCAAGTGCTGAAACCGCTTCGTCGCAGATGATCAATTGCGGTTCGAGCGCGAGCGCGCGGGCGATGGCGATGCGCTGGCGCTGGCCACCGGAAAATTGGTGCGGATAACGCCCCATATGTTCCGGGCCCAGTCCCACCTGCACCAGCAGCTCGGCGACCCGTTCGCGCCATTTAGCCTTGGGCAAAATGTCTGGATGGATCACCCAGGCCTCCGAGATCAGCTGATACACGGTCATGCGGGGATTGAGCGACTGTGTCGGATCCTGGAACACCATCTGCAGGTCGCGCCGGAGTTTGTAGAGTTCCGCCGGCGACAGTTGGAAAAGGTCGCGGCCCTTCCACAGGGCGCTGCCGCTGTCGGGTTCGTCCAGTCGCACGAGAATGCGGGCGAGGGTGGATTTGCCGGAGCCGCTTTCGCCGACGACCGCCATGGTTTCGCCGGGCATGAGATCGAAGGAGATGCCTTTCAACGCTTCGAAACTGCCATAGTGCTTGCGCACCTCGCGCACCGACAGGACCGGCTCGCCGCGTGCGCCTGGCGCATGCATCTTGCCTTTGCCGGGGGCGGCGGCGATCAGCTTGCGCGTGTAAGGGTGCTGCGGGTTCTTGTACACCTCGCGAACCGTTCCTGCCTCGACCAGTTCGCCCTTTTCCATCACCACGACGCGATCGGCGATCTCGGCAACGACGCCGAGATCGTGCGTGATGATCAGGACGGCCATTCCGGTTTCCTGCTGCAATTCCTCCAGCAGTGCCAGCACTTCCGCCTGCACCGTCACGTCGAGTGCCGTCGTCGGCTCGTCGGCAATGAGCAGATCGGGACGAAGTGCTAGCGCCATGGCAATCATGACGCGTTGGCGCTGGCCGCCGGAGAATTCGTGCGGATATTTGTCGAGCGACTTTTCCGGGTCGGGAATGCCGACACGCGTCAACAGGCGCAGCGCCTCCGATTGTGCCGCAGCAGCCGCGGCACCATGCGTGGTCAACGCTTCTCTTATCTGCCAGCCGACCGTATAGACCGGGTTCAGGTGGCTGAGCGGATCCTGGAAGATCATCGCGATGCGACGGCCGTTCACCTCGCGTCGCTTATGCGCCGGCATTTTCAGGAGGTCGACGCCGTCGAGCAGGATCTCGCCTGAGCTGATGCGCCCTGGCGGCATGTCGATCAGGTTCATGATCGCCGAGGAGGAGACCGACTTTCCCGACCCACTCTCGCCCAGGATCGCGAGCGTTTCGCCACGATCGAGGTGATAGGAGATGTTGCGCACGGCTTTGACCACGCCCATGGCGGTGTGAAATTCGACCGAGAGGTTGCGGACTTCCAGCAGATGGTCAGCCATTTTTGCGGCCTTTCATTTCCAGGCGCCAGCGCTGCACGGGATCGAGCGCGATACGCATCCAGTTCGACAGCAGGTTCAGCGACATCGTGGTCAGGATGATTGCAAGGCCCGGCCAGAAAGACAGCCACCAGGCATTGGTCAGATACTGTCGGCCTTGTGAAATCATCAGGCCCCAGGTGATTTCGGGCGGCTGGATGCCGATGCCGAGGAAGGAGAGTGCGCTTTCTGCCAGCATGACATAGGCGAAATCGAGGGTGGCGAGCGTCGTCAAGGTCGGCAGAACCACCGGCAGGATGTGCCGGAACAGGATGCGTCGGTTCGATGCGCCCATGACGCGAGCCGCCTGCACGAACATGCGCTCGCGGATCTCCAGCACCTCGGCGCGGGTGGTGCGCAGATAGACCGGGATGCGCGTGATCGACAGAACCAGCATCAGATTGAGGATCGAGGACCCGAGCACGTAAAGCACGATCACCGCGATCAGGAGCGATGGAAACGACATGATAACGTCGGCCAGCCGCATGATGACCTGATTGACGCGTGGCGAGGAAAAGCCGGCGATGAGCCCGAGCGTCGTTCCGACGATTGCGGAGATCGCAACGGCGCCGGCAGCAACCATGAGCGTGTTTTGCGTTGCCACGATGATGCGGGCAAGCAGCGGGCGCCCGAGCGCGTCCGCGCCCATCCACCAGACCCAACCGCGTTCCCACTCGAACGGCGCGGCGTTTCGGCCTCGCAGGTTCTGCTTGGTGGCAAGGTCGCCGAGCCAGCTCGGCCCGACGATCGCCAAGATGAGAATGACGATCAGGAAGATGGCGGCGCAAAGGGCGAACTTGTCGGCCCACAGCATGCGCGCCATGCGAGCGAGGAACCCGGGTTCCGCGGTGATTGTCGTATCTGTCGTCTGTAAGGTCATGGCCGAACTCTTCAATGACGGATGCGCGGATCGAGCAGCGCATAGGCAAGGTCGATCAGCAGATTCATGACGAAGATCGCGAGCGCGGTGACGAGAATGGCGGCCAGCACCACATTGAAGTCACGCTGCAGGATGGAATCGATCATCAGCTTGCCGACACCGGGAAAACCGAAAATGGTTTCGACGATGACGGCGCCGTTCAGAAGGCTCGCCGCCTGGTCGCCGATCACCGTGATGACCGGGAGCATGGCGTTGCGCAGCGCGTGGAGGAAGATGATCGGCCCTGACTTCACGCCCTTGGCGCGCGCCGTCTTCACATAGGCCGACGATAGCGCGCTGATCATCGATCCGCGCACCACCTGTACGATGATGCCGAAGGGCCGAACGAAGAGGACGCAGATCGGCAGGATCCAGTGCAGCAGCGAACCCGTACCGGACGTGGGCAGCCAGGCAAGGTTTACCGAGAACACCACGATCGCAACGATCGCGAGCCAGAAGTCCGGCACGGCCGCGCCGATCAGCGAAATGACCGAAGAGAGGCGGTCGAAAAATCCACCGGCGCGAAAGGCGGCCAGCGACCCCACAACGATAGCAGCGCCCGTCACCAGCGACATGGTGATGACTGCAAGCCAGAGCGTCCATTGGAAAGCTTCGAGGACCACGTCCAGTGCCGGGCGCGCCTTGCGCAGCGACTCTCCGAAATCGCCGGTGACGACGTCGCCGACATAACGGGCAAACTGGACCAGGAGCGGATCGTTGAGGCCGTGGATCTCGCGAAATTGCTGCTTCATCTCCGCCGACGCTTCGACGGGAAGGAAGAGTGCTGCGGGATCGCCCGTCAGACGCGACAGAAAAAAGACCATCACGATCAGGCCGACCAGGGAAATCAGGCTGGCCACGGCGCGTTTACGAATGAAGCTCATCATTGTGCCCCTCGATTGCAGAGGCGGCGGGACTGTCCCGCCGCCTTGATTGCGTCTGTCCCTGGCGGATCTGGTGACCGCCAGAACGGTTCACTTGATGCCGATTTCCGACAGCTGGAGCATCGAATTGGTGGCCATGGTGGGCTTGAAGTCCAGCCGTTCGGAAACGCGCGAGAAGCCGACCATGTGGAAGAGCAGCACGTCGGCCACCACCTCATCATGCACATAAGCGATGGTTTCTGACCACAGCTTGGCGCGTTCCTCGCCGGTCGCGGCCGAGGCTCGCTTGATCAGATCGTCGACCTTGGGGTCGGAGAAGCCTGACTGTGTGCCCTCGGTTGCGTATTTGAAGAACATCGAGAACGAAGGGTCACCCTTGGAGTTGTCGTGCATGGCGGCGACGAGCTGCGGACCGCGTCCTTCCTTGAACGGCTTGGAATAGTAGCCTTCATGCTCGGCGACCTCGACGAATTTCAGGTCGACCTTGAAGCCGACTTCCTGCAATTGCGCCTGAATGGCTTCCATGATCTCGGTCACGTTGGGGAAGTTGGCCGAGCGTGCGATGATGGTGATCGGTGTCTCGACCTTCACGCCTGCTGCCTTGGCTTCCTCCAGGAGCTTTTTCGCGCCTTCCGGATCAAACGGGAAAACCTTGACATCCGGATTCCAGCCGAGCGTCGGCGGTGGCACGATGGCCGTTGCAAGCAGAGCGCTGTCGGGAACCAGAGTGCCGAGGAAGGCCTGCCGGTCTATCGCCAGGTTGAGGGCGCGGCGGACGCGCACGTCGTTCAGCGGCTCGATATTGTGGTCGATGCGCAGATAGACGGTCTCGCTGTCGAGGTAGGAGAAGTCGGTCTTCGGGTTTGTCGCGTCGAGCTGCGAGATCGAAGGCGAGAGATCTGCCTCGCCGGCCTGAACCATTGCGGCGCGAACGGACGGATCAGCGCGGAACAGATAGGTCGCTTCGGTGACCTGCGGCTTCTGGCCCCAGTAGTCGTCGCGTTCCGTCAGTACGATCTGCTGGCCCGGCGTCCAGTTTGTCAGCTTGTAGGGGCCGGTACCGATCGGCTCGCGGATGAACTCCAGCGGGGTTTCCTCGGGAACGATTGTTACCAGAGACATCAACAGGGGCAGGATCGGCTGGACCGGGTCGGCGCTGAAGTCGATGGTGAAATCGTCGACAACATTCGCAGTAACAGTCATTCCGCCAAAGTAGCGGCGAGACTCACAGGCGTTCTTGTCGCTCATGATGCGGTCAAAACTATGCTTGACGTCCTTGGCGTCGAAGGTCGTGCCGTCCGAAAATTTCACGCCCTGGCGAAGATGGAAACGCCAGCTGCCGTCTTCGTTCTGTTCCCACTTCTCGGCCAGGCGGGGCATGACGCCCTTGCCGCCGCGAACGTCGAGCTCGGTCAGGGTTTCGCTGACGTTCTGCATGATGACGCGGCCGATGTTGGAGCGGGTCGCCATGCAGGGCTCAAGCAGATCGGCCTCTTCCGCAAGCACGATCTTGATCGGCCCCGATGCGGCAAGGACGGGCGAAATGGTGGAGCCCAACAGGAGCGCACCCAGGATAAGCGTTTTCTTCATTGCATTCTCCTCCCTAGAAAGTCTGGTTCAGTTCGATTTGGTGTCAGATCCGATCTTGCCGGAACGAGCGGCGATCAACGCCGCACAGCAGATGAGCGCCCCACCGCCGACGGTGGTCAGGGCGATGGTTTCCCCGAACAGGGCAAAACCGCCAAAGGCAACGAGTGGCAGCCGCAGGAAATCCACCGGCGCCACGATGGTTGCCGGTGCCAGCGAGAAGGCATGCGTCATCAGCGCCATGCAGGCGGTACCGACAACGCCCTGAAGTGCCAGCAGCCCCATTTCCCTCGGTCCCGGCATGGTGAAGAAGGGCAGGGCGAACAGCAGCGCGATCGGCACGGTCAGAAGAAGGTTCCAGACCACAAGCGTCGACGTGGCGTCGCCTTTTGACATGGACTTCAGGATCAGCTGGATCGCCGATTGAAGCAACGCACCGGTCAAGGCGAGCAAGATCGCCAGCGTGAAGCCCGTTGCCGAAGGGCCGATTACCAGCATGGCGCCGGCGAAACCGAGGGCGACCGCAATGATCATCGCTGGGCCTGGTCGCTCGCCCAATGTCAGCGCCGCACCGAGCACCACGAAGATCGGAGAGGTGAAGGCGATGGCGGTTACCTCGGCAAGCGGCCCCCAGCTGAAGGCTGCAAACAGCGCGATCATCGCCAGGAGCTTGAATGCGGCGCGCAATGCGTGCTGGCGCAGCGGATGTGTCGTGCGCAAAACGGATGGGCGCCAGGCGATCCAGGGCAGAAGGATGAGTGCGCCAAAAAACGCCCGGAAAAATCCGATGACGAAAGGATGTACCGCACCGCTCAGCGCCCGCACGATCACGGCATCCGCTGCGGCGAGCGTTGCCGCTCCTGCCGCAAAGGCGACGGCCGTCGTAGCCTGAAGGCGACTGCTGGCGTTTGACATGAAACTCCTCCGGGCCTGTCATCCTCGATCCAGGCTGGCTCGAACATCCATCTTTTGAAAAAGTTTGTCAAATTAATTTATGCTGTAAAAATTATCTGACGACATAGATATTAAAACAATGACATTAAATCAATATGATATGCATCTGTGCTGAAGCGCTTCGTTCGATAAATGAACATTCTCAAACTTGACAACTTGAAAAAATTAGCGATTTTCGGACGTGACTGGAGGGCCCAATGCATCCCGATGAAATCGCTCGCAACATGACCGGCGTGCTTCAATCCGTGTCCGAAGGGCGCGCTGAGGCCCTGCTGCCTTCACCAATGATCCAGAATCACGCGGCATTCCTGCACTTGCTCGATGATGGCGCCCTGGTTTGCTCCTGGTTCGGCGGAACGCTTGAGGGAAAGTCGGACATTTCCATTTTCGCGTCGGTGCTGGAGAAAGGCTCGACGACATGGGGCGCGCCCCAGCGCCTGAGCGAAGATCCCTCGCATTCGGAGCAGAACCCGGTGCTGTTTTCCGCGCCTGACGGGACGCTCCGGCTGTTTCATACCTCGCAACCGTCCGGTAACCAGGATGAATGCCGTGTTCGCATGGCCGAGGTGGCGCGCGACGCGGCCGATCCGAACCGGCTCGCGACCACGAGAGAACGGTATCTCGATCTGCCACGTGGATGTTTCGTCCGCGCGCCCGTCGTCGTTCGCGATGACGGAGCATGGCTGTTGCCAATTTTTCGGTGCGTGCAGCGCCCCGGCCAAAAATGGAACGGCAGCCACGATACGGCAGCCGTCGGTGTGTCGCTCGATGGTGGCGAGACCTGGCGGCTCGACGACATCGACCAGTCCATCGGCTGCGTGCACATGTCGCCCGTCGCTCTCGGGCAGGATCGGCTGGCCGCCTTCTTCCGGCGTCGGCAGGCCGATTTCGTCTACCGCAGCGACAGCAGCGACGGCGGGCGATCCTGGTCCGTACCCCATGCAACCGATGTGCCGAACAACAACTCCTCGATTGCCGCCACCCGTCTGCGCGACGGTCGGGTCGCGATGATCTGCAATCCGGTCAATGCGTTGTCGTCGACCGACCGGCGCGCCTCGCTCTACGACGAACTGGGCGAGGATGACAGCCGGCCGGACGCCGATCCGAGCGGAGGATGCGTTCCGATCTGGGGTGTGCCGCGCGCGCCTGTGGCGCTCTGCGTCTCCGATGACGAAGGGCGCAGCTTTGCAACCCGTCAACGGATCGAAGATGGCCCGGGCACCTGCCTGTCCAACGATTCGACCGACGGCCGCAACCAGGAGATGTCCTACCCGTGGCTGCTTGAAGGTCCCGACGGCGCGATGCATCTCGCCTACACCTATCATCGGCGTGCGATCAAATATGTCCGCCTGGCTCCTGGCTGGGACAGTGCGGCTCGACGGAGTGTTTCATGAGCAATATCATCGGAATAACCATGGGCGACCCATGCGGGGTCGGCCCGGAGATCGCTGTCCGCGCCCTGGCAGAAATGTCGGTCGAAGAGCGGGACCGGACCCGGATCTACGGCAATCTGGTCACGCTCGAGAAGGCGCGTTCCGCACTGGATATCGATGTCGATCTGGCGCCGTTCGTGGTCGACCTGCCGATCGAGGGCGCGCCGCTTGCCTGGGGTCAGTTGAGTGCAGTCGCGGGCGACGCGGCCTTTCGCTTCATCGAGAAGGCGGTGCGGGATGCCGAGGCTGGTGCGATCGGCTGCATCGTCACCGCCCCGATCAACAAGGAAGCGCTGAACCTCGCCGGCCATCACTATGACGGGCATACCGGCATGCTGCGCAGCCTGACCGGTTCGAAGGCGGCCTATATGCTGCTCGCCTCCGAGCGTCTGAAAGTCATCCATGTCTCGACACATGTCTCGCTGCAGGAGGCGATCAGGCGGGCGACGACCGAACGGGTGCTGGCGACGATCAGGGCCGGCGACGCCCATCTGAAGCGCATCGGTTATGCCGCACCGAAGATCGCGGTTGCCGGGATCAACCCGCACTGCGGCGAGAACGGCCTGTTTGGCACCGAAGATGACGATCAGATCGCGCCAGCAGTGGCAGCCGCACGTGCGGAAGGCATCGACGTCCAAGGGCCAATCTCGGCAGACACGGTGTTTTACCGCGCCTATTCCGGCGCATTCGATCTGATCGTCGCCCAGTATCACGATCAGGGACACATCCCCATCAAGCTCGTCGCCTTCGACACGGCGGTGAACGTCTCGGTGGATCTGCCGATCGATCGCACGTCCGTCGACCACGGTACGGCTTTCGACATCGCCGGGAAGGGGATTGCCAACCACGGCAACATGAATTCCGCCATCGCCTACGCGCGCAAGCTCGTGAGCGGCCGCGACAAGCAAGGATGACCCGGCCATGACCATTGCTCAAATCACCCTTCACCAGCCCCGCCGCCTTGCGGTCGGAGCCGGCCTCATCGGCGAGGTCGGCGCATGGGCGGCAGATCTGCAGTCCACGCTCGTGATTGCGACGCCGATCACCGCAGGATTTGCCGATCGGCTGAAGCTCTCGGGTCGCGTAACCGTCTTCGACGCAATTCCGGGCGAACCGGATATCGCGACGCTTGAGGCAGCACTCGTGGCGGCGCGGCAGTGCAAGCCGGACCTGATTGTCGGGCTCGGCGGCGGTTCGGTACTCGACGTGGCAAAGCTCGTTGCCGTGCTTTGGGATTCTGACCAGACGCTCGGCGATGTCGCGGGGCCAAACCGCGTTGCGGGTCGCCGCACGCGGCTGGTTCAGGTCGCGACAACGGCCGGGACGGGGTCCGAGGCCGGTATTCGTTCATTGATCACCGACCCGGAAAAAGGCAACAAGGTCGCAGTGGAAAGCCCGCACATGATCGCGGATTTTGCCGTTCTCGATCCCGAGTTGACCTATTCTGTGCCGCCGGCGGTCACGGCGGCGACCGGTGTCGACGCGATGGCGCATTGCGTCGAGGCCTTCACCAACAGGCGGGCGCATCCGATGATCGACGGTTTCGCGCGCATGGGCTTTCGTCTCGTCGGCAAGTATCTGTCGCGGGCAGTCAGGGACGGCTCCGATACCGAGGCGCGGGAAGGGCTGATGCTCGCATCCTACTATGGCGGTATCTGCCTTGGTCCCGTCAACACGGCAGCCGGGCACGCCATTGCCTACCCGCTCGGCACCCGGCTCGGCTTGCCGCATGGGCTCGCCAACGCCATCATCTTTCCGCACGTGCTCGCCTTCAACCAGCCGGTCGCGGCCAAGAAGACCGACGAAGTCGCGCTTGCGCTCGGCTTCGGCGGTGCGCTGTCCGATGCCCAGCTTTTGAGCGCCGCGCAGGGGTTCTGCAGGAGCCTGGGCATCGAGATGTCGCTTGCCGCTCATGGTGCGGTTGCGGATGACCTGCCCCGTTACGCAAGTGAGGCGCATGCAAACCGCCGCCTGATGGACAACAATCCGGCGGATATGACCGTCGAGGATGTCCTGTCGGTCTATAAGGCAGCCTTTTAGGCTGGTCCGGCGCTCGCTCTTGCCGGCAAAAATGCCTCGGCCATGTGTCGAGGCATTTTTCTTCGTATGCACTGTAAACCGCCGCCTCTGGCGGAAATCACGATGTCCAGGCGGGTCGGTTTACCTGGTCGCCTGGAAAAGGCGCTCGCGCGAGCCGGTCAGGTGATCGTGCATCAGTTGCTTTGCTCTCGTGCCGTCGCCGATGGCGATCGCTTCTGCGATCGCCTCATGTTCGGCAAAGACACGGGTGAGGCCGGCGGCCTCGCGCTTGACCGATGCGCCATGAAATTTCATGCCGACGGCAATATGGTCCTTGAGCGCTTCCATCGCGGTCGAGAAATAGCTGTTTCTGGCGGCACGCGCGATCGCGAGATGAAACTGGAAGTCGGCATCCTCCCGGTGCGACTGGCGATTGGTGGCATCCCGCATCAGCTCGAGCGCCTGACGAATGGCGCCGAGGCTTGCGGTATCGTGGCGGGCGGCGGCGGCTGCAGCGGCCGCCGGCTCGACGGTCAGGCGGAACTCGTAGCAATTCAGGAGATCCGCAACATTCTCCAACTGCCCGAAGCCGAGCGGCTCCTTCATGCCGAGGGCGCGAACGAAGCTGCCAGCGCCCCGGCGCGAATAGATCAATCCCTGGTCACGAAGGCGTTGGAGCGCCTCTCGGATGACCGGACGTGAAACTTCGAATTCCGCCGATAGTTCGTGCTCTGTCGGCAACCGCTCATCAGGCTGGTATGCGCCGGACTTGATCGCGCGGTGCATCCGCTCGAAGGCAAAGTCGGCGAGGCTCTTGCGTGTCGTTCCGTTCTCCAGTCCCATCTGTCATCCCATATTGCGGAGAATCCTGTCGGCAATCTCCCTCAAAGTTCCCGGTTGGCCGAATCCCCCGGACTTGGCAATGATGCAACGGCCGTCCGCGTGGGCCAAGCCCAAGCCGGGCAGGCACTCGCCAACGAGTCTGAAGCGGGTGATCCCCATCTTTTCTAACACGGCTTCGGCAGTCGCACCGCCGGAAAGCAGCAAGGTGGAGGCAACGTCGGTCAGCGCCGGGCATATGCTTTCCGCCAAGAGCCGGGATACCTCCTGCGGGTCGGTCGGTGTAGGCCCAGGAACGGTCTGAACCAGAGTTATCGGGCTTTCGGCGGCGGCGGCGCCAGTCAGTCGCCCGTTTTGTGCCGGCAGGAACCGCGGCCGGTGCGACGCAAGCAGTTCGTCGACCTGGGTGAGTGTGATCGGATCGCGCGAACCGATCACGAAAAGGCCCGGTCCGTGGGGGATCTCAGCTGCAAGCGGCTTGGCGCCGGCGGTCATCTGGTGCGCGAGGGCTTCCGCAAGCCCGCGCGCGCCCACCAGCACGTCTATCCCCCGTTCCTGCGCGGCGTGTAGCCAACGGCTCATGTCTTCGAACGTTGCGACGTCGGGGACGATGGATTGTTCCGCATGCCTGCCGAGCGTCTCGGCAACCGATATCGGTGTATCGATGCCGAAACCTTCAACGTGGCCGTTCCTCACGATGCGCCCGAAATCCGGAATGGCCGGCGCCATCAGCGCTAAACGAAAGGGCGTGACATCGAGTTCAGCCGCGATGTGGCCCTTGAGGCGGGAGTCGACCTTCTTGAACAGACGTGTGCCAGCCGGCAACGCGGCAAGTGCCGCTGCGGTCGCCATCCTCGCACCGGCGACGTCCCGTTCCCGCGACGCAACGTTGATGGAAATCACCTGCGGCTGCTCGCTCAGGGCTTGGGGGATCGCCCCGATGGCGAGCGCGATCTCCGTATGAAGGCCTCTGCTGGCAAAGGGTGCGGCTGCATCCAGGGCGCCTGTCAGGTCATCGGCGACAATGGCCAGCATGAGACGAACTCCGATAGATTTGTTGTTATCTTTAAATCTTAGGTTTTTGATTGAAATGTCAATACAATTTCATCACTACATAACAAATCTGCTGCTGCCGGATGCGCGCGGCGGGACGATTTTTGAGGTGGGCCCGGAGGCTCCGTCGATTCCGTCCACGATCGGTCGCACGAGCCGGAGATGCATAGGATGATGCCGAGAGGTCTTTAGGGCCCAGCCGTCGTCGCAGTGCCCGCGCTATAGGCCATTCATTTCGATCATCGTGGCGTCAGGCCGATGCCATCGGTGATGAGTCTCTTGCGGGTACGCCGCCTTCGGGGTGGCACGAGCCATCTCCATCGCCGGGGGCGGCTGTCGATGCCGGCGCGATGAAGGTGAAGCGACCAAGCATTGATCTTTCCCCGATGAGGCCATCCTTGATCTCAGCGATCGAGGGCAACAGTCTGGTGACGGTCAAAGGTGGCCCAGACTTTTAGCGACTATTTCATCCTGATAGACTCGGATGGCAGCGGGCTGATTGCGGCGGGGCCGGGAGGCGAGGGCGGTAAACTCGTCCCACCGCACGAAATTCGACTGTCGTGCAGAGTGCCGGCTTTTGATCGGCTGCCGTCGCATTCAAAGGCGCTGCACCGGATGGCTGAACACGGCGAACCCTGCGCTCCGATGCCTGTTTCGTGCCGCCAATCGAAAGAAAAAAAAGGTGCTGCCGCCGGACACTTGCGATATCGCAAGGACATTCAACCATCTGCCCGGCGGCCAGCTTTGGTGGATGTGGCTATTTCGTCAGCTTGGAATAGTCGAGCTTGGGAGCTTTGGAGAGGTCGTCCTTGTTGGTGTCGACGAACGCCTTCCAGGTGCCGCCATCGTTGGCCAGCGCCAGAGACGCTGGATCGATAACAACATAGCTTTCACCAACCCCGAGGAAGCCGCCGACGCTTGCAACCACGCCGATCACCGACTTGCCGTCCGCGATAACGACGTCGGCGATCTCACCGATCGCCTCATTCTGCTTGTTGTAGATGTCGACGCCGACAAGTTTCGAGGTCACCAAATCTGTGCCTTTGATCTCGACATATTTCAACGGCATCGTCGCGGCGGTGCCCATGGTGATGCCGGGGCCCGCCAAAACTGCGTCTGCCCCGGTCGCCGCGGTTTGCTGCTGGGCGTGGGACGCGCCTACCATCGTCAGGGTGATCGCAGTGGCAAGAAGAATGGATTTCATGAAATGCTCCTGATGTGATCCGAAACGAAAGCTTCGGCGTCACTAAACGAACCATTTCGCCCAAAGTTCCGGTCGTTTCGGTGCTTTGCTTCACGAGAGCTGCTGCGATGGTTTTTGCGGCGTTCCCGGCGGCACGTCATTCAAAGTGCTTCCGGCACGATCAAGGGTAGGACAGGCGGCAGCCAACGGGTGTAACGGGTTGGTGGGCATTTCGCGCTCCGCTCTCAGCGCGCCGCCAGGGACACGGAGGGGTATGGCAGACCAACTACGCTGCTCGCCTGCAGGATCATGCGAGGACCGAATTGCGCAGCCAACTCATATGCCAACGCGCCGCGCACGTGCGGTAAGCGCGGCCGGTTGCTGGCTTGGCCCGGAAGATTTATCCGAGACCATCATGACGCCGAGCAATGAGCCTAAGGCGCCTTGAAATGGTCTCTCGTGTTAGGTGATGGGCGGCTCAGAGTGAGCGCCATGCACGGTTATAGGCGATGCGATCCCCTCAAAATCCGACACTCCGTCAATCGGCCCAAACCGGCGCCCTGCCTCAAAGGAGGCGTGGAAGGTGACGATTGCTCATGTCGTGGGGCCCCGGAGTGACGCCTTCCAACTGCCTCTGCCGCCTTGCACAAGCGCAGTTCGATTGATCACCGTCATCCGGGTTCAAGGGGGCCATCCCCAAGCCAGACCGCTTTCCAACAGGGCGCGGTGTGGTTTGGGGAACGGCATTCGCTTGGCCAGCGACGCGCTTGCGTCAGAACTGCCTTCCGGCCCTGACTTTGCCACCAACCGCTTTTTCGCCATCGCCTTCAATGCCGAAGAGCAAGTCAGCTGAAAGCATCCAAAGATCGGCGGTTTCAAGCGAGAGTCCTGCTGAGATCGACGCGAAAAGCCCCGAACCGTCCTGGCCCGAGTAACCGGTGGTGACGCCGAGCTTGGGTGTCAGAGCCGATCCGTTGTCCAGCGTAAAGGAGCGGGCGATTTCGGCACCGAGGCTGACGCGGAACTGCTCGGCGTCAAAGCCGTCGATCGCTACTTCGTCGCCAGCATCGTTGCGTACCGAGTAGTCATCGACCTTTTCGTTGAAGTAGACGGCCCGCAGCTTCGGCGTGAGAACCGTTGCTTCGCCGAGCTGGAACTCTCCCTCGATCGCCGTATCGATCATCCAGCGCGTCGTGTCGAAATTGCCATCCCAGAACGCAGTGTCGATATCGTTGGCCGAACCGCCATAAAGCAGGCTGGTATCCCAGTAGATGCCCTTGCCGATTTCGAACGAGGCATAGGGACCGGCGAGCCAGCCGTTGCCCGTCAGTTCGGCGTCCGCGTCGCTCGGATCGGTCATGCGATCGAAGTGGAACGACAGGCCGACCAGGGCACGATCCGAAAGCAGATAGTCGGCGCCGAGATTGAGCATGGCGAAGCTGCCCCATTTGCCGTCGTTCTGATCGCGTTTGTGCGCGAGGAATGTGCCATCGATCCAGATGTTGAAGGGCGGCAAGGCGGCGCCCTCGATGCCATCCGCAGCGTCGCGCGCCGCGTCCAACTGCGCAAGGCTGGTCGAGAAACTCGCTGTCATGCCCTCTTCGGACGGCGTCATGCGTGCGGTGACCGGATCGCTTGCCTGTTGCATCTGCCGACGCTCGAGAAGGCCGGGAACGTAAATGCCGTTGGCTATCAGGCTCTGCCGCGCGTCGATGAAGCCGCTGACAAGGGCGTTGATGTCCTCGGCCACCTCTGTCGCCGAATAGCCGAGATTGTAGGTCACGGTGCCGATGTTGGACGATCCAAGCGAACTCGACAGGCGGAAACCGACCCTTGCCGCGCCGGAAAACGCCGGATTGGGTGTGAACTGCAAATACCAGCCGACCGGCCCGGCGACTGGGCCTGCCTGGGCAAGCCGTCCCTGGATAACCGTAGCGGTGCCGGCGTTGGCGGGCTCGACGAATGTCACATCGGCCGATGTAAACGGCCCGCCGGTCGCGCCGCGGTTGAGATAGACGTCAGGCGGGCTCGAGCCGGCGGGGACGTTCACCACCTGGTCGGTGACGGTTGCGCCGCGTTGCTTGACCGTCACGCCGTAGGTCGCAGAACCGGTCGCGCCGTTATTGTCCTCGACCACCACGGTGAAGGTGTAGTCGCCCGCGCTTGCGGCATCGAGCGGGCCGGTCAGTTCACCGGTCGAAACATTGAGCACCATGCCGCCGGGCAAGGCACCGGATCCAATCCGATAGAGGAGGGGGGCCGTGCCTCCGGTCGCCGTGATCTGCTGGCTATAGTCCTCGCCGGCCATGGCGTCGGCCAGGCTTCCTGGCATCGGCGTGAAGGCGAAGGCAGCGATCGACGGTTTGACGGCAAGCGAATAGGCCGCCGAACCCGTGGCACCATAGGCGTCGGTGGCACTGACGGTGAAGCCGAAGCTGCCAGTTGCAGTCGGTGTGCCACTGACGCGGCCGGTTGCGCCGTCGAGCGCAAGTCCGGCCGGAAGCGCGCCAGCCGTCACACTGTAGGCGTAGGGTGCGGTGCCACCGGATGCGGAGAGTGCTTGCGAATAGCTCGTACCCTTCGTTCCATCCGCAAGCCCTCCTGCCGCAGGCGACAAGCTCAGGGTCGGCGCCGTCACCGTCACGGTAATGGTTGCTGGCGACGAGGTGCCGGCCGCATTCGTGGCGGTATAGGTGAAGCTGTCCGTTCCGGAGTAGCCAGCCGTTGGCGTGTAGGAGATGGTCGTGCCGGAAGCGGTTGCCATGCCGTTGGTGGCAGGGCTGACGACGGCTACGCTGTCAGCGACGCCGCCGGTGATCGCAAGCGTGATCCCGTTGGCCGCGGAGTTGGCCGCAACCGTGGTTGTCACGGCATTGGCGATGGGCAGGACCTGATCGACGACGAGCGCGTAGCTTTGCGTGCCGGTGAAGGGACCTGTTCCGGTCGCGGCGTCTGTCGCACTGATGGTGAGGTTGAATGTTCCAACCGTTGTCGGCGCGCCCGAGAGAACGCCAGCGGGGCTGAGACTGAGGCCCTGTGGTAGCGTGCCGGATGTGACGGAGTAGCTGTAGGGGGCAACGCCTCCGGATGCCGTCACGGTCTGGTTATAGGCCGCGCCGAAGGCCGCGTTCGGAAGGGTGGACGGTGCAACCGCAATTGCCGGAGCTGCAAGCGTCAGGGAATAGCTCTCAGAGGCTGTGAAGGGTCCTGTCCCGGTCGAGCTGTCGGTCGCGTTGACCGTGAACGTGAACGTGCCGCCTGCGGTCGGTGTGCCGGAGAGAACGCCGGCCGAACTCAAGCTCAGGCCTGCCGGAAGCGTGCCCGTAACGGAGTAGGCGTGGGGGCCGGTTCCGCCGGAGGCGCCAAAGGACTGGCTGTAGGCAAGACCGGTGGTGCCGCCGGGCAAGGCGCCCGCTGAGGGCGACAGGACGATCGTCGGCGTGTCGACGGTCAAGGCATAGGCACGCGCGCCCGTATAGGGTCCCGTCGCCGTTGCGCTGTCAGTCGCGGTGACCGTGAAGTTGTAGGTACCTCCGCCCGTCGGCGTGCCAGAAATGGTGCCATCGGCGGCCAGTGTGAGTCCGTCCGGGAGCGAGCCGGCGGTGAGCGCAAATGTAAACGGTGCAATGCCGCCCGTACCGGTCAACGTCGCGCCGTACGAAACGCCGTTCGCCGCGTTCGGCAAGGTCGGGGGATTGATGGAGATGGTCGGCGCGGCGATGCTGATGCTTGCCGAGGCCGTGCTGGTAAAGCTGCCGTTCCCCCCCGAGCTGTCGGTGGCGGTGATCACGACCGTGGCATTTCCTGCCGCTGTTGGCGTGCCGGAGATGACGCCCGCACTGCTGATGGAAAGGCCGATCGGCAGTCCGGTTGCCGAGAAGTTGGTGTAGGGCGCCTTACCGCCGCTGACGCTGACGGCGATCCCGCCGCTGTTATAGGCATCGCCCACCGTACCGGTGGAGGCCGGCAGCGTGACCGAGAAGGCAGGATCGTTCACCACCACCGTGACCAGGCCGAAATTGGAGGTGCCGCCCGCGTTGGTCGCGACGTAGTTGAAGGTGTCGGTGCCGCGGAGGCCGACCGGCGGCGTGTAGCTAATGAGCCCGGCGCTATCGACGCTGACCGTTGCGCCAAGGGACGACGCGCCCACCTGATATCCGGTCGGGCTTTCGGTGGCATGCGGGGCAGCACTGAACGTCGTGGCCGAGGCCGAGCCGGTATTGTAGGCCAAACCGTTGATGGTGAAGGATGAGGCCACCGGCGCCGGCGGCAGCGAAACCGTCAGCGTCGCCGTCGTATTGGCGTTGTAGGGACCTGCTCCCGACGAACTGTCGGTGACGTTGACGGTCACCGTGAAGGTGCCGTTGACCGCTGGGGTGCCGCTGATGACACCGCCGCCGCTATGGACCAGGCCCGCGGGCAGGCCGTTGATGCTGTTGACCGTATAGGGTGCGTTGCCGCCCGAGAACGCGACCGCGGCGCCGCCGGTGTTGTAGGCCCTTTCGACGGTGGCCGTTGCCGACGGCAGCGACATCGCAATCGTCGGATTGCCGACCGTCACGGTGACGACGGCGGGGCTCGACGTACCGCCGAGGTTGGTCGCCGTGAAGGTGAAGCTGTCATTGGCATTGCGGAAGCCGACCGGCGCGGTGTAGGTGGCTTGTCCGCTGCTGTTGACGCTGACCGACCCGCCTTGAGCGGTGGTCGCAGAACCGACCGCGTAGCTCGTCGGATTGTTGGTCGCGTTTGTGGACAGGTCGATCGACTGACTGGAACTATTGTAGGGAACGATCGTGCCGTGGGTGAAGCTGGTCACTACCGGTGGCGCGACATAGACATACTGGTCGGACGCGCTGGTGGCGCTGGTTCCGCCGACAGTGGTGACGCGGATATCGACCGTGCCCGTACCTGCCGGGGCGGTCGCGGTGATCTGCGTGTTGCTGTTGACGGTGAAGCCGGTTGCCGCGGTGCCGCCGAACGACACGGCAGTAGCACTGGCGAACCCGGTTCCGGTAATGACTACCGTCGATCCGCCTGCGGCAGGGCCCGAGGTCGGCGATGTTGCGGTCACGGTCGGTGCTGCCACATAGGTGTACTGGTCGGATGCGTTGGTGGCGCTCGTGCCGCCGGTCGTGGTCACGGTGATGTCATAGGTGCCTGCCGCACCGGCCGGCGCCGTCGCGGTGATCTGGGTGTTGCTGTTGATCGTATAGGTCGCGTTCGTCGCGCCGAATTTCACCGCGCCCGTCGGACTGGCGGCCGAGAACCCGGTGCCGGTGATAACCACGGTTGTCCCGCCCGCCGTCGGCCCGGCGCTCTGTGATAGCCCGCTCACGGTCGGTGCGGCGGTATAGGTGTACCGGTCTGACGCGCTGATGGCGCTCGTGCCACCGGCCGTGGTCACGGTAATGTCGACGATGCCTGCCGCACTGGCGGGCGCCGTCGCGGTGATCTGCGTGTTGCTGTTGATCGTATAGGTCGCGTTCACAGCACCGAACTTCACTGCCCCGGTGCCACTCGCAACCGCGAACCCGGTGCCCGTGATGGTAACCGTCGTTCCACCTGCTGCCGGGCCTGCCGTCGGCGACAGCGACGTCACCGTCGGAGGCGGGACATAGGTGAACTGGTCGGATGCAGTGGTGGCGCTCGTGCCGCCGACGGTGGTGACGCGGATGTCCACAGTGCCCGTACCGGCCGGGGCGGTTGCGGTAATCTGGGTACCGTTAATGACGGTGTAGGTGGAAGCGGGCGCACCACCGAATGTCACCGCCGTTGCGCCGGTAAAGCCGGTGCCCGTGATGGTCACGCTCGTTCCGCCTCCCATCGGGCCCACTGACGGCGACGTCGAGGTCACGGTCGGCGCCGGGACATAGGTGAACTGGTCGGCCGCGCTGGTGGCACTGGTGCCGCCGGGTGTGGCCACGGTGATGTCATAGGTGCCGGCCGAATTGGCTGGTGATGTCGCGGTGATCTGGGTGTTGCTGTTGATTGTATAGGTCGCGTTCGTCGCGCCGAATTTCACCGCGCCCGTCGGACTGGCGGTCGAGAACCCGGTGCCGGTGATGACCACAGACGTCCCGCCCGCTGTCGGGCCCGCCGTCGGCGACACGGCGGTCACGGTCGGTGCGGCGACATAGGTGTACTTGTCGGAAGCGCTGATCGCGCTTATCCCGGTGGGCGTGGTAACGCGGACATCCACCTGGCCTGCCGAGCCTGCCGGCGCGATCGCGTCGATCCGGGTGCCGCTGATGACGGTGTAGCCGGTTGCCGGCGTGGCGCCGAATGCTACCGCCGTTGCGCCGGTAAAGCCGGTGCCCGTGATGGTCACGTTCGTTCCACCGCCCGTCGGGCCCGCGCTCGGCGCGACGGCCGTGACAGTCGCCTGGCCCGTATAGGTGATGTTCAGCGATGCAGGCGTATCGGCTATCGGATCCGTTGCGGTGTTGGTACCGGTATACATGAAGCCGTTGTAGGTGTCCGTGCTCTGGGAGGGCGCGGTTACCAGCGTTATCTTCAGTCGGCTGGTTGTTTCAGCGAACTCGAATTGATAGACCCCATTATTGACGCCGCTTGCGTTTTCCGGGGTGGAAGCCCCTATATCATTTGCGCCGAGGCCCCAATTGAAGCCTCCGCCTGGCTTCTTGAGTGGTGTCTGCGTGTTGTAGAAACTGCTGTAACTCCCCCCCCACGTTGTCTCGCATCCGTTGGTATCGATCTCTTGGAAGTCGCCGACCGCGTTAAAGGTAACGTTGAAATTGCAGTTGCCGGCGGCCTGCGCCGCCAGCGCGCTTGCCAACCAGAGCGTTACCGCTATCGCACCGGCACGAACGAACCCGAAAACGCCCGGCAGCACGGCGCCTGAGATCGCCTCTGAGGCTGCAGACCATGCTTTCAAGCACATGTCCCGGCCGAGCCTCGACTTGGAGCCAAGGCCATTCCACGTTCCAACACCCCATGCCCGCACTTTGTAGTCCCCCAACCACATCGCCGAAAACAACAGCTTAAAGATCGCACGTGGCGGAAGCTGATATGCCCGGATTGAATTGCATCACCGCGCAACGCGTGCCTTCATAAGTTGCTCAACCCATCTTTCAACGCGCCGCGAAAACGACGCGGTGGTCCAATCCTACAACGAGCTTTGTGTTCGGCCGGAGGGAGGCGGGAGCTTCAACTTGTAACTGCAGTTTGAAGCCATAGATTGTTTCGCAACGGGACGCCATAGGTTGCATCGCATTTTTGCCCCAATTCCTCAACTTGTCGTTTATCGCGACGGATTGCATGGCGAGCAGCTTGCGGGGCGCTATTTGAAGTGTCCAAGATTTGAAGATCGCTGGCCAATACAAGCTCTGTCGGACCTATTGTAAAGGCGTCCGTATCCGCCGCGATTCGTTGTCGCTTACGCACAAGCGACCTACACTTATTGCGAAGAGGCGCTGTGGCTGGTCCAGCAACCGGTGAACCTGGTGCGTGCTCAACTCAAGCACATGCGACGCTGACACCAGCGTCATGCGGCCACCGATGACCTCCGACAAGACTCAATCCGCTGCAGATCGCGTTCGCTTATCGCAATCAATCCCATCCGCAATCTCCCAAGTCACCAAAACCCGGGGAGAGTGACATTCCACCTTCGCAGAATCAGGACATTCCAACTTTGCGGCTACACACGATGATCGCATAATCAGCATTATGGAACACAGATTGGGGCCCAACACAAAAGTCCACCCCAGTTGCCGTGCAGCGATCTTTGGCGACGATCCTAGTCACGGTTGGCAGCTCACTTCCACAACTTCGCTTCGGTGCTGACGAAGGCTGAGATAGCCATTGTCGATGGGCGCCGACGGCGTTTTCATCGCCTCCGGCGATCCATCGCATACGAAATGCTTCGATCGCAGACGCACGACAGATTAAAATAGCAACTGCCACCAGACTCCGATCCACTGAACTCTTAGGATCGGCGCGTTCCTAAAAGAGTGCCGAGCGTTTCGACGCGCGACCGCTTCGGCGAGACAGTCAAGTCCATCGTTCGCGACGACGGCGGCTATCTGGTCGAGGCCGGAACGGATACCTTCTGTGCAAGCCACGTCGTCATTGCCAGCGGCAGAAACGCTGAGCACTTCGTTCCCAGCCTACCCGAGATCGAGGCTTTCATGGGCACGCGGCTGCACAGCGCTGATTACATTGACGCTGCGCCCTTCGCTGACCAGTCGGTTCTGGTTGTCGGCATGGGAAACACCGGCGCCGAGATTGCGCTCGACCTTGCCGAGTGCGGCGCCCGCCCGACGCTGTCGGTACGCAAAACGGACATGCCGCCCTGACGATGCTATCGCCGCCAATCCACAACCGCCGCCGGCGCACAACGGCGGCAAGCGATAATCGCGGGCCTCCATCTCCCCACATGAGCTTTGAACGGATGTTCGCCCAAATTGGAGCGGCCCCACGGGGAACGAAACGCGCGCTGGCAGCTTTTAGAAGGCACCGATTTTACCTTGACCCCCAATCAGATGCCGGCGTCGTCGAACCACCAATCACCCAGATCTAGGGCCGGCCGCCCAGCGAAACGTTTCAAAGACCGGGGAGATCAAAGGAGGCCGGAAGATCGTTAACTGAACGAAATGGAATGTCAAAAGAAGATCACTTGCGTCGTCGACTATGTCATCGATCCTCGCAAGATCAGTGAGTTTGAGGAGTTTGGCAGGCGTTGGATTGAGCTCGTCGAAAAGCACGGTGGAGAGCATCTTGGGTATTTCCTGCCGTCGGAAGGCGCCAGCGACAGGGCGATTGCTCTGTTCAACTTTCAGAGCCTGGCGGCTTACGAAAAGCATCGATCGCGGTTCGGAAGCGATCCGGAATTCATAGCTGCGGACCGCATAAGAGATGAAAGCGGGTGCATCCTCCGATACGAAAGGACATTCATAAGACCGCTGCTGCGCAGGTGAGAGCTCCAAATCCGTCACGGTCGAGGATGCCACCTAAATAATCCGAGCGGCGGCACCTCTGGATCGTCGTCCTGCATCAAGATTGCTTGAAAAGCCGTGTGATTGAGGCGGTTCCCGCTCCCGTTCTACCTTCGGCGGATCGACGTCAACCGTCGTCGAACCCCGTCTCCGTCCAAGGCAATCCATCGCGGGGTTTTTCCTCTCCCCGGCTGACCGCCTGGCACTCACGGCAAATCCCGTCGGTTTCATCGGCGATGCGCAAAGCGGCGTCGAGAGATATCGAGCCGCTTTCGATCGCAAATGGGGACATGAAAGCGCTGGGCGACCGACCACAAGCGCGCAGTGAACTTTCCGACACATCCAATTGCTGCAATCTTCAACTTCACCTACATTGACCAAGTGGTAAAAGACGCGTTCCAAAACGCGCAATCAATCAGAGGGGAATTTCATGCATAGCAATTCCTTCGCCTTCACCATTTCCAGAAGAAATCTGATCAAAATTGCCGGCGCTTCCGCCGCAGTGGCTGTGGCGGGTCTGCCAGGTCGCCTGCTCGCTGCAGACCCGATAAAGGTGGCGGCCGTCTACACCGTGCCGGTGGAGCAGCAGTGGGTCAGCCGCATCCACAAGGCGGCCAATGCCGCCAAGGAACGCGGCGACGTCGAGTATGTCTATTCGGAAAACACCGCGAACAATGACTACGAGCGCGTCATGCGCGAATATTGCGAGGCCGGCCACAAGCTGATCCTAGGCGAAGTCTTCGGCGTCGAGGATGCCGCCCGCGCCGTCGCCAGGGACTATCCTGACGTCGCCTTCCTGATGGGCTCGAGCTTCAAGCCCGATGCCGCCGTGCCCAACTTCTCGGTGTTCGACAACTACATCCAGGACGCGTCCTACCTGTCCGGCCTCATCGCCGGCGCAATGACCAAGTCCAAGAATATCGGCATGGTGGGAGGCTATCCGATCCCGGAGGTCAACCGGCTGATGAACGCGTTCATGGCCGGCGTGAAGGAAGTGGCCCCGGACACCAAATTCCAGGTTGCCTTCATCGGCTCGTGGTTCGATCCGCCAAAGGCCAAGGAGACGGCGTTCGCCCAGATCGATGGCGGTGCAGACCTTCTGTATGCCGAGCGTTTCGGCGTGTCCGATGCCGCCAAGGAGAGGAAGATCCTCGCCATCGGCAATGTCATCGACACCCAGGCGGATTATCCCGACACCGTTGTCGCTTCCGCACTGTGGCATTTCGAGCCGACGCTCGACAAGGCGATCGCCGAAGTGAAGGCTGGCTCGTTCAAGGCGGACGACTACGGCGTCTATTCCTTCATGAAGAACGGCGGCTGCTCGCTCGCACCTCTCGGCGCCTTCGACAGCAAGGTTGCAGACGACATCAAGGCCAAGGTCGCGGAGAAGGAAAAGGCGATCAAGGACGGCTCGTTCACCGTCGAGATCAACGACGCCGAGCCGAAGTCGAGCTAGCTCCCGCTGCCGTTCATGGGGTGGTGATGGTCCGTGGCGATCGAGAATGTGCCCTCAGCTGGTTGCGGCCTATTCCTTCATGAACGGGAAGGAAGCCTTCCCGCAACGCCACTTCCCGGTGACGCCCGTGTCAAGCAATCCTGCCCTTCGTCTTTCCGGTATCAGCAAGCGCTTCGGTCCGCTCAGGGCCAACGACGCCATTTCCTTCGAGCTGAAGCGTGGCGAAGTCATCGCGCTGCTCGGGGAGAATGGTGCCGGCAAGACGACGTTGATGAACATTCTCTTCGGTCACTACGTCGCCGACGAGGGAACGGTCGAGGCCTTCGGCAAGCTGCTTGCGCCGGGCGATCCGCGCGCGGCGCTGGATGCCGGCATCGGCATGGTCCACCAGCATTTCACGCTCGCCGACAACATGACGGTGCAGGAAAATATCGCGCTCGGCACCCAAAGCCTCTGGCGCATGCGGCTTGATCGGACTGCCGCACGGCGGCGCATCGAACAGCTCTCCGCCGATTTCGGCCTCGCCGTCGATCCGGCTGCCACCGTCTCCAAGCTTTCGGTTGGCGAACGCCAGCGCGTCGAGATCCTGAAGGCGCTTTACCGCGAAGCCCGTATCCTGATCCTCGACGAGCCGACGGCCGTTCTGACGCCCGCCGAAACCGACGCCCTGTTCCGGACGCTGAAGCTGCTGGTCGCCAAGGGCCTGTCGATCATCTTCATCTCCCACAAATTGCACGAGGTGATGGCGGTCAGCGATCGGGTGCTCGTTCTTCGCTCCGGCCAGCTCGTCGGCGAGCGCGACACAGCCTCCACCGACCGAAAGGAACTGGCTGCCCTCATGGTCGGCCAGGAGGTCAAACAGGCGGAAGTCAGTCCGGTGAAGCCGGGCGCACCGCTGCTGGCGCTCGAACGCGTCTCCACGACGCCGTATAACGGCGCAGGCCTCGACGACGTATCGCTCACGCTCACTGCCGGTGAAATCACCGGGCTTGCCGGCGTTGCCGGCAATGGCCAGGCTGGGCTTGCAGCCCTCATCGCAGGGACCCGGCGCCCGACGAGCGGACGCATCTCCATTGCCGGACAAAACGTCCGCGACTGGTCACCGCGCGCCGCACTCGCCCATGGCGTGGCCCGAATTCCGGAAGATCGGCACGCCATCGGCAGCATCGGCGACATGAGCGTGACGGAGAATGTCATCGCCGAACGCTACCGGAGCCCGCGGTTCAGCCGCATGGGCTTCCTGAACTGGAAGGCATCCCGCCAGTTCGCCGAGAAACTGATCGCCGACTACGAGGTCAAATGCCCCTCGCCCGACGCCCGCATCCGCCTGCTTTCCGGCGGAAACATGCAGAAGCTGATCCTCGGCCGGGCGCTCGATCCCGACCCGGAGATCATCCTGGCAAGTCAGCCGACCCGGGGGCTTGATGTGGGCGCCGTCGCCTATGTTCACCGCATGCTGCTTGAAGCGCGCACCCGAGGCGCGGCGATTTTGCTGATTTCGGAAGACCTCGAGGAAGTCCTGACATTGTCCGACCGCATCATCGTCATGTCGAAGGGGCGCCTTTCGACGCCGTCCGCGCGCGGCGAGCGCAGCATTCGGGAACTGGGAGAGCTTATGGCCGGCCATAGCGGGGAGCATGGCGACGATGCGGCTTGAGCCGAAACCCGCACCGTCCCTGGCGGTGACCCTGATGTTCCCGCTGGCGGCCGTCGCCATGACGCTGGTGCTGACATCGATGCTGGTGCTCGCCGCCGGCGCTTCGCCGCTCTCCGTCTTCTATCTTGTGGCCAAGGGCGCGGCCGGCTCACAGTTCGCGCTGTTGGAAACCCTGACGCGCGCGACGCCGCTGATCTTCACTGGCCTCGCGATCGCCGTCGCCTTTCGGGCAAAGCTCTGGAATATCGGCGCGGAAGCCCAGCTCTATATCGGCGGCGTCGTCACCGTGGTGCTGGGGACCGGCGCACTTCCTCTGCCTTCGGCCGTTCTCATTCCGGTGATCATGATCGCCGCCATGGCTGCAGGCGCGGCGCTTCTGCTCGGCCCCGCCGTGCTGAAGACCCGCTTCGGCGTCGACGAGGTGGTGACGACGCTCCTCCTCAACTTCATCGTGCTGCTGTTCGTGTCGATGTTGCTTGAAGGCGTGCTCAAGGACCCGATGGGGCTCGGCTGGCCGCAATCGCAAAAGGTCATCGCCGACGCCCAGCTGCCGCGCATCATTCAAGGCAAGCGGCTGCATTACGGGTTCGTCATCGCCATCGTTTCGGCCGTTCTCGTCTGGCTCGTCATGAAAAAGACGGTTCTCGGCTACGAGATGCGCGCCGTCGGCCATAACCCAGACGGCGCGCGCTTCGTCGGCATTCTTGTCAACCGCACGCTGATGAAGACGGCGCTGCTTTCGGGCGGCCTGGCGGCACTCGCAGGCTTTTCCGAAGTTTCGGGGCTGAAAGGTAACCTGACGCTCGACCTGTCGCCGGGCTACGGCTACACCGGCATCGTCGTCGCCATGCTCGCCATGCTCAATCCGCTCGGCGTCATCGCATCGGCCATTTTCGTCGCCGGCATCTTCGTCGGCGCCGATGCCATGAGCCGCGCAGCCAAGGTGCCGAGCTATATCGCGGACGTCATGGTCGCCACCTCGCTGCTGACGATGGTTGTCGCGATCCTGCTGACGCGATACCGGGTGAGGTGGAGGTGACAATGGACGCGCTTGAAATCCTCTTTACCGCCTCCTTCTGGGTTGCCGCCATCCGCATCGCGTCGCCGCTGATCTTTGCGACCATGGGCGAGCTGATCTGTGAGCGGGCTGGCGTTCTCAACCTCGGCATCGAGGGGATCATGACGGCCGGCGCGTTCGCCGGCTGGTTCACCGTCTATTCCGGTGGCGATCTCTGGGCCGGCGTTCTGGTCGCAGCCCTTGTAGGCGCCCTGTTCGGCCTGTTGCACGCCACCCTCACGGTTCCGCTCGGCCTGTCTCAGCACGTCGTCGGCATCGGCATCACGCTGCTTGCCACTAGCCTGACCTATTTCACTTATCGGCTTGTCTTGCCCGAGGTGACCTCGCCGCCAAAGATAGAACCGTTCCAGCCGCTGCCGATCCCGGGCCTGTCCAGGATTCCCGTCGTTGGCGAAGCGCTCTTTACCCAGACGCCGCTCACCTATCTCGCGTTCGTGTCGGTCGCAGCCGTCGCCTGGATCCTCTATCGCACGCCGGTCGGCCTCGCCGTTCGCGCCGCCGGCGAGAACCCGTCCGCAGTCGAGGCGCAAGGCATTTCGGTCACCGGCATCCGCATGGGCGCGGTGGCCGTCGGCAGCGCGCTGATGGGGGTCGGCGGCGCTTTCCTCACCATCTCGGCCTTCAATTCTTTCTTCTTCCAGATGATCAATGGCCGCGGCTGGATCTGCATCGCGCTTGTCGTCTTCGGTTCCTGGCGGCCGGGCAAGGCGCTGGTCGGCGCCATCCTGTTTGCCGCCTTCGATGCCTATCAGGTTCGACTGCAACAGATTTCCGGCGGCATCGTGCCCTATCAGGTTTTCTTGATGATGCCCTATGCGCTGTCGATCCTGGCGTTGATCCTGGTGGCGCGACGTGCCACCTATCCTAAAGCTTTGATGATCCCGTACCAGAAAGGCGAAAGATGAGTTTCGACCTGATCGTAAAGGGCGGCACGCTGCCTGATGGAACCGTCGCCGATATCGGCATCAGGGGTGACAGGATCGCCGCGATCGAGCCTCGCATCGACGCCGAGGCCGGTCGTGTGGTCGACGCCTCGGGCGACCTCGTCAGCCAGCCCTTCGTCGATCCGCATTTCCACATGGACGCAACGCTGTCCTATGGCCTGCCACGCATCAATGCTTCTGGCACATTGCTCGAAGGCATCGCGCTATGGGGCGAGCTCAAGCCGATCCTGACCCATGAGGCCGTCAAGCAACGCGCGCTCGCCTATTGCGACTGGGCGGTCTCGATGGGCCTGCTCGCCATCCGCACCCATGTGGATACCTGCGACGACCGCCTGCTCGCGGTGGAGGCGCTGCTCGAGGTCAGGAGGGAGATCGCGCCCTACATCGATCTACAACTCGTCGCCTTTCCGCAGGACGGGCTTTATCGCTCGCCGAATGCCCGCGAAAACACGATCCGCGCCCTCGACATGGGCGTCGATGTCGTCGGCGGCATACCGCATTTCGAGCGCACCATGTCCGACGGCACGCGGTCCGTGATCGACCTTTGCGAGATCGCGGCCGAACGCGGGCTGATGGTCGACCTGCATTGCGACGAGACCGATGACCCGTTGTCGCGCCATATCGAGCAGCTTGCCTTTGAGACCCAGAGGCTTGGCCTGCGAGGCCGGGTCGCGGGTTCGCACCTCACGTCCATGCACTCGATGGACAATTACTACGTCTCGAAACTGCTGCCCTTGATTGCCGAGGCCGGCGTCTCGGCGATCCCCAATCCGCTGATCAACATCATGCTGCAGGGACGACACGACACCTATCCCAAGCGCCGTGGCATGACACGCGTGCCCGAGATGCTGAAGGCAGGCATCCGCGTCGGTTGGGGTCAGGATTGCGTGCTCGATCCCTGGTATTCGCTCGGCACGGCCGACATGCTCGACGTCGCCTTCATGGGGCTGCATGTCGCCCAGATGTCCTCGCCCGCCGACATGCGCAGCTGTTTCGACATGGTAACCAGGGTCAATGCCGAGATCATGGGGCTCGATCATCTCGGCCTGGCCGTCGGCAAATCGGCAAGCCTGGTAGTGCTCGATGCCGGCAATCCCGTCGAGGCGGTGCGCCTTCGCGCCGAGCGGCTCTGCGTTGTTGCCAGGGGCAAGGTGGTGGCTGAACGCAAGAAGCGCGATACCACGCTTTCGATCACGGGCCGCCCCGAAACCGTCAACCGTCGCCACATCGTGCCACAGCAGCTGCACTGATCGAGCTGACCTCGAATGACGAAGCGCCCCTTGGAAAAGATCGGGACGCTTGCGCTTTCTGCATGCGCAGGCTAAATACTGAACTATATGGTTCAGTATGATTGTCCTCCGCTCGATCTCTCATTTGCGGCGCTTTCCGATGCGACCCGCCGCGGGATAATCGATCAGCTTGGGCAAGGCGACGCGTCGATCACCAGTCTCGCGGACACGTTCCAGATGACGCTGACCGGCATGAAGAAGCACATTCAGGTTCTTGAGCGGGCGGGCCTCGTCGTCACGCAAAAGGTCGGACGCGTGAGAACGTGCAAACTTGGGAAACGCGGCCTCGGGGCGGAGGCCGAATGGATCGAGGCGCATCGCAAGCTGTTCGAGACCCGCTTTGAAGCATTGGACGAAATCATCAGCGAACTGGAAAAGGAGGGAAACGATGAACCAGCAAGTTAGCGGTGCAGGTGGCGAGCAGAACCGCACGTCCGTCGAGCGCGGTGGGGATCGCGAACTCGTCGTAACGCGGACATTCAATGCGCCTGCGAGTACTGTCTACAAGGCGTGGAGCCAGCCCGAGCTGCTCCAGCGGTGGTGGGTGCCAAAATCGGCATCGGGAATTTCACTTGTATCGTGCGAGATGGACGTCCGTACGAGCGGCAAATATCGCCTGGAATTCGGCGCCGGCGGTTCCGACACCATGGCCTTCTACGGCAAGTATCTCGAGGTGGTGCCGAACAAGCGCATCGTCTGGACCAACGACGAAGGCGATGAGGGCGCGATCACGACCGTAAGCTTCGAGGACCAGGGCGGGAAGACGCTGTTGCGTTTCCACGAAAGCTATCCGTCCAAGGAGGCGCTTGAGGAAGCACTACAGGGCTCTGCGGCCGCATTGCCGGAACAGCTGGAGCAGCTCGACGAATTGCTTTCCCGCAAAGGCACGTAGCTATTCTCCGGGCCAACATGCATCACGCGCCAGCTCGCCAAGCGCCCATGATCAGATCGCGATACCGCGATCACTAGGGCGGGCGACCTTGCCGGGCATGGGGGTCCGCGCATCCACTTTGCCCACCTGCGCCATCGACGGTCACGCGTCAGTCCGACTGGTCGATCTTCGCCCTGCGTTTGGTTTAACCGCACCGTTTGATTTGGAGGCCGGTAACCGCATCTCAACGGTTGACCTTGTAGCGTCGACCCATGTCCTGGAATAACACGAGAAATGCGCTCGCGACGATATTGCTGAGCTTAGTGATGCTTGCATCTATGGCCCCGGCAACACTCGGCGCGTCCGAAACCAGGGACATTCGGAGCGCGTGCTGGACGTCCAGCAGTTTGTCGGACGACCTGGTCACGGTCGTCAACGCAACAGGGCGGTGGATGTGCGGGGACCGGATCTATTCGCTAGAGGGCGAGCGGGCACTGCTGCGTTTCGAGATCGGTCCGAACGATGCCCTTCCCCGATATCTCTTTTCAAGGCGCAGTGCACTCGTTGCCGTGCATCTGCTGTCGATCGACGGAGATGGCGCAATGCGCCAGGGGTCCATGTCCGCCGACGAATTGGATAGCTCTCTGTCTGGCGGTTATTTCAAGGTCCCTCTGACCGGCGTAACCCACGACACACGACAGGTCGTCGTCGCCTTCGATTTGCCGAGCCACCGGATGACGCTGGAGAGAGCCTATCTGTCACCGTCTGACCTTGTCATGGGCCCGGAGCTTCTGAAGTCCTTGCTTCTCTTGGCTACACTTGCAGGCATGCTGTCCATGCCGGTCATTTTCAACGCCGCCTTCTACCGGATCCTGCGCGAGCCGTTCCTGCTCTGGCACTCCATGCTCACGGTCTCTTTGCTGCTGACGATCCTGGTCACCTCCGGACTTGCGGTCGTTCTCTTCGATCCGCCGGCAATGACGTTGAGCTGGATGACGACGGTGATCTTCGGCGTTACTGTCGCCTCCGGAGCGATGTTTACGCACAGCTTCATCGAGCCCGGCCGAATGCATCCACTCCTGCGGCGGGCCCTGCTTTATTGCGCTGCCTGGGCCATGTTTCTGAGCTTGTCTCACGCTGCATTTCCGTTTGTGGGACGTTCTGTACAATCAACCATCTACACGGCGGCTTTTGCGCCCGTGGTAATCATATTCATACTGGCGGTTGCCGACGCGCTGCGGCGCGGAAGTCGAGCCGCCAAGTTCCAGGCGATCGGCTATACCCCTGTCATCATGGCCGGTCTGGTCCGCCTGGCAACCGGTGTGTTTCCATGGCTCGAGAGCAACGACGCCATGCTCCTGTTCTATGTGGGATGCGCATGTGAAGTCTTGTTCACCGCGCTGGGCGTGGCGGACCGCTTCATGACGATCAAGCGCCAGCGAGACAGCGCGCGGTTCGAGGCCGACGTGCTTGAGCGCCTTTCCGAACGTGACGCATTGACCGGATTGCTCAACCGGCGCGCAATCGAGCAGAATTTCGAGACGTTTCGCGGCGAAGGCTTCGGCACACTTGCCGTTCTCGACCTCGACCACTTCAAGGCAATCAATGATGTTCACGGCCATGTGGTCGGTGATGCGGTGTTGAAAGCCGTGGCCGAGGCGCTTCAGGCAGACCCGCAGGTTCATGCGTTCCGCCTAGGCGGCGAGGAATTCGTGCTTCTTGTACGCGGCGATGATGCCCAGGCTCTCGCGGAGCGGCGGCGCCAGGCAATTCCCCTCGTCGTCGCCAACGCGGTTCCACGCCTCGGTCTACCCGTGACGGCCAGCATGGGCGTGGCGGATGCACCGCCAAACGCTGATATCGGCTTCGCAGAACTTTACGAACAGGCCGACAGGCTACTCTATGACGCAAAACTTTCGGGCCGCAATCGAACCAAAGTCGCTTAGCGCCAAGATCGAAGCATCATATGGCCCCGGTCTTTGGTGGTTTGACCAAGTCACCTCCTATGGACGGTCTCGATTCGAGCTTGCCCCGAAACGCACATAAAGCAGACAAGTGCGCTCTTCAGATCGTGATACCGCCATCGATATTGATCGCCTGACCGGTGATGAAGGCCCCCTCGTCGGACGCGAGGAAGGCGCAGATGCCGGCGACCTCCTCGACCGTGCCGAAGCGCCCCGCTGGTTGCCGGCTGATGAACGACCGATAGGCCTCGTCGCGGCTCCCGAGCGTGACCCCGAGTTCGCCGATGCGCTCTTCCAAAGAGGGCGAGGCGACGGTGCCGGGGCAGACCGAATTGCAACGGATGCCCTGTGAGACGTAGTCCGCCGCGACCGCCTTGGTGAGACCGATGACACCGCCCTTGGCCGCACCATAGGCCGCGCGCCTAGGAAAACCCTTGATCGAGGAGGCGACCGAGCCGATGGTGATAACGCTGCCGCCACCCACCTTCATCTTCGGGATCGCGCCGGCAATGACGTTGTAGGCGCTGTCGAGCGTGATGTTTACCGACCGCCGCCAGTCCTCCGCCGAGCATTCCTCGATCGTGCCCTGGTGCACGTAGCCGACCGCGTGGACGAGAATGTCGACGCGTGCGAAGGCCGCGAAGTAGTCTTTCACCGCCGCGTTGTCGGTTGCGTCCAGCTGCGTCGTTGCAGCGCCGGCGAGCGTGGCGAGCAGGCTGTCGTTGATGTCGCTGGCGTGAACCTCGGCGCCTTCTGCCATCAGCCTTTCGGCAACGGCGCGGCCGATGCCCTGGCCTGCCGCCGTCACCACCGCCACGCGTCCGGCCAATCGTCCGGTCTTTTCACTCATGATCCATTCCTTCCTGGCGATCGGGTTAAATGGCCTGCACCGTCTGGCGTTGGCGGCCGAGGCCATCGACGCCAAGCTCCACCACGTCACCGGGCTTCAGATAGCGCGGCGGCTTCTTGCCCATGCCGACGCCGGGTGGCGTGCCAGTGCAGATAAGATCGCCCGGCTCCAGCACGCAGAACTCGCTCATGTAGGAGACGATGGTTGCGACATCGAAGATCATGCGCGCGGTCGTGCCCGCCTGCATGCGTTCGCCGTTGACGTCGAGCCACATCGACAGCGCCTGCGGATCCGGCACTTCGTCGCGGGTAACAAGCCAGGGCCCTGTCGGGCAGAAATTGGGAAAGCTCTTGCCCTTCACCCATTGCCCGCCGCGATCCATCTGCCAGGCGCGCTCGGAGACATCGTTGACGATGGCGTAGCCGAAGACATGGTCCATGGCCGCGTCCCGCGTGACGTTCAAGGCGCGCTTGCCGATGACGATGCCGAGTTCGACCTCCCAGTCGAGCTTCGACATCTTTTCGGAATGAAGAAGCGGCGCATTCGGCCCGCAATAGGTCCCGGCCGCCTTATTGAAGAGGATCGGTTCAGATGGCACCGGCAGGCCCGCCTCCTCCGCATGGTCCGAGTAGTTGAGCCCGACGCACCAGATCGTGCCGGGCTTTGCGACCGGTGGCAGAATGTCCGCATCGATGACGGGCACCACCGGCAGAGCCGACAGGTCCGCAGCCGACAGGACAGCGTCGACGCCGGGCAAGCTCTCCGAGGTAAAGTCCTGCACCAGTGAGGACACATCCCGTGCCTGCCCCTGGTTATCTAGGATGCAAGGCACGGCGGCTCCGCCGACCGTTAAACGCAACAATTTCATGTCATGGCCTTTCGCTTGGGAAGGAACGGGCGAGCCCACGGCTCAGCCCATGGGCGCAGCTTCGACAGCAAGCCGATATCGGGTGGTGAAGGTCTGGCCGGGCCCGTAGGCGATTGCTGTCGAAACGCCCGATGATGCCAAGGGGTTGGCCGCCGTAGCGACGGCCGGCCCAAGGTCGAAAGCGGACGCGACCGGCTCGACGCCGAGCGCCACATGCCGCCCATTCCAGGGATAGGCCTTTCGGCCGCGGTTGCTGTACCAGAGCAGCAGGCTCGGAAAATGTTCCTTTTGCCACGACAGTCGTGCGCGAAAACCCTCGTCGCGATAGCGAAGCGCCACACGTCCATCCATGCCCGAGAGTTGCAGAAGGTCCTCTGTCTCTTCTGCAAGCGGCACCTGCGCCGCATCGACCGTCAAGCCGCTCCGTGTCTCGACCTTGGCGAGCGACGGCCATTGCCGGTCGGGTGCAAAGAGCGCCGCACCCGGTTCGACATGGCCTGGAAAACTCCAGACGCGGTCGAAGTTCCCGGCTTCGATCACAACCGAGCCTGGCCGCGGCGACAGCCGGAAGGTCGGATGCAGCCCGATCGGAAGGCGGCATGGCAGCCGCACCTCGATTTCCAGCGTGATGTCGACGGCAGCCGCACTTTGGTCAGGAACGATCCGCCGGCGCAGCAACCGGATGGGATGATCGTCTGGGTAATGGCATTCCATGGTGATCTGGTGGTCGTCGCAGTCGCCCCAGGTCCAATGGGCATTGGAGCCATGGCCATGCGGAACGCCGGCGCCGTCGAAACTCTCGCCGGTTGCTGACCAGCCGGGCGGGAGCAGCCGCTCGGCATCGCTGCCGAAGGGAACGCAAGGCCACTCGCCGCGAAGCTCTTGAAGGATTTCCGGCAGCGTTTCGCGTTTGGGATCATTGCCCCAAGGCGCGACATGCAAGGGGCTCACCTGGCGTCCATCGGGCAGCAGGAACAGCACGGGGCCAAGCATGCCGCCGAGCGACTGTGTTGAAAGGCAGCCATGCGCCCAGGCGAGCGCGCGCCGTGTCGTCGTCGCACTCATAGCGGCGGCGCGCCATAGCGGTTTTCCGGCAGGCCAGCGACCTCGACGCGCAGCACATGGAGACTGCCAGCAAGGCGTTCGCCAGGCGCGCCTGCCGTGGTGACGTAGAGCGTCTTCAGATCGGTGCCGCCGAAAGTGCAGGTGGTGATGTTGGTCACCGGCATCTCAATCACCTCGGCAAGGCTCCCGTCGGGCGCGATGCGGGCAATACACCCTCCGCCATAGCGGCAGTTCCAGAGGAACCCCTCGCTGTCGATCGCCGAACCGTCAGGCGAACCGCGGTCGAACCCGGTGAAGAAGTGCCGTTCGCCGGATATTGCCCCCGCCTCCATATCATAGTCGAAGGCATAGATTTCGTTTGCCAGCGTATCGCCGAAATAGAAAGTGCGTTGGTCCGGGCTCCAGCAGAGCGTGTTGGAAATGCCGAGGCCCCCCCGCCATTCGGTCACCGCACCATCCGGCGCGACACGGTAGAGAACGCCCTCGTCAGGCCCGACTTCGCCCAGTTCGCCATTGGGCAGGACGTTGTTCTTCATCGACCCGACCCAGAAGTTTCCGGCCGGATCGGCGCGACCGTCATTCAAACGCACCCGCGGCGCACCGGGCAGCACGAAACCGTGATCCTCGCGCCGGTCGGTTTGCGGCCACCACCAGATCAGTTTCGAGCCGAGAGCGACGAGCAGACACCCGTCTTCCCGCGTCAGCGAGATTGCGACCACCGGCTCCTCGAACAGCCAGGTCCGAACCGCCCGTGTCGCCTCGTCGTAGCGATGGACGAGGAAACGGTTGATGTCGGTCCAGTAGAGGACCGCTTCCGTCGCCGACCAGACGGCGCCCTCGCCGCAGCGGTCGCCGACAGGCGCGATACAGACGATCTCGCGTGCCATCAATGCCTCCTATTCCGCCGCCAGGCTCGCCGGGACGGAGCGCGACGGCCCGAGCGCCTCGGCGTTCTGCACCAGCGCCTTCATGTAGCCGAGGGCGAAAGCCTTGCCGGCATGCCAGGAGGCGCTGCAGGTCATGGCCGGCGTATGATCGGGGATCAGCACGCCCTGATAATTCTCGTCACGCAGGATGCGGATGATCTCGGCCATGTCGATATCGCCCTCGTCGACGAAGGTCTCGACATACCGCGGCATTTTTCCACGCACGTTGCGGAAATGGATGTAGCCGATACGGCCGGAGCGGGCGAAGCGGCGGACGTGCTCGTAGATGTCGCCGCCCGGCATTTCCTGTAGCGAGCCGAGGCAGAGTTCGAGCCCGTTCGACGGGGAATCGACGATCGCCATCAGCCGATCGTATTTTTCCGGGCGGTTGACGAGTCGCGCTGTTCCGCGCAGCTCCTCCGCCGGCGGATCGTCCGGGTGGGCGCCCAGCACGACACCCGCCTCTTCGGCAACGGGAACGACTTCCTTCAGGAAGCGGCCAAGGCGATCCCAGAGCTCCGCCGAGCTGACGGAGACGGAGGCGGCGCCGGTGACGCCACGGCGATAGCGCATGTTCCAGACCATACCGTCGGGGATCGGGGCATGGGGGCTGGGCGCAATGCTGTTTTCCACACCGAAGCCGACGGATTCCGCACCGCCACGGGCATAGGGGCCGCGCGTCCAGCCATAGACGCCGGCGAGCGAGAAATTGTAGCCAATGCAGGGAATACCGGCCCGCCCGGCATCGCGGATGAGTTGTTTCAGCCCTTCGATCTGCTCAGCCCGTTCGGGTCCGTCCAGGAGCACATCGGACCAGAAGCGCGGCGAGAAGTTTTCGATCGCCGCAATCTCCAAGCCGCCGGCACGTACATCCTTCACCAGCGACGACAGCTCCTCGTATGACCAAAGCCGATCGCCGGAACAATCGCCCCAGCCGCCCTGATCGCCACTGTCGATCTTCGGATCCTTGCCAGCGAAATAGTTGGTCAGGTGTGCGACGACATGGGTCGCACCCGCCTGCTGCGCAAACTGAAAATTGTCCGGGGTGAGTTGTTCCCGGTAGAGCCCAAGGCCGATTTTCATCTTGTCATTTTCCTGTCTGATTACTTGACGCCGATGCCGGCGGTGAGACCGCCGTCGATGCGGAAATCCGAGCCGGTGACGAAGGCGGCCCGGTCTGAGGCGAGGTAGGCGACGAGTTCGGCCACCTCCTCCGGTTCGCCGATGCGGCCGATCGGGTGCGCGGCGCCGAAGCGCGCGAAGGCCTCCGCCTCGCTGACGCCCTCGCCACCATAGGTGCGGGCCGCAAGCGCAAGCAGCGGCGTGCGCACCGATCCGGGGCTCACCGAATTCACCCGGACCTTTGCCGCCGCGTGATCGAGCGCCATGGCACGGGTCAGCGCATGGATCGCCCCCTTCGAGGCGACGTAGGCCGCGACATTCTGCTGGCAGGCATGGCCCTGCACCGAGGAGATATTGACGATGGCGCCACCGCCACGCTTCATCATTTCCGGAATGCCGAAACGCCCGGTCAGATAGATCGAGCCAACATTGACCCCGAGGCAGCGGGCGAAGGTCTCCGCACTGGTATCGAGAACCGTGCCATAGGGATGGACGGCTGCGGCATTGACGATGATGTCGAGGCCGCCATGGCGAAGCACCGTCTCGCGCACGGCCGCTTCCACCTCGGCCTCCACGGAGACATCGGTCAGGCGCGTCGACATCGGCAGATCGCGTTCTTTGGCTATCCGATCGAAGATCGCGTTGGTGGCAACATCATTGCCGCAGGCGAGCACGGTCGCGCCCGACGACGCCAGCCGGATCGCCGAGGCAAGGCCTATTCCGGACGTGCCGGTGACCAGAGCGATCTTTCCTTCAAATTCAGTCATGATTGTCTCCGCGATGGATCGCGATGGTTTCAGGCCGCACAGGTCCGAACTCACAAACGTGATCTATTTTCACTGGAGAGCGGGATGCCGGGCACCCCGCTCCGACCTCAACGCACCCGTTCCAGGACCTGGTTGAGAAGAACGGCGCCGAGAATGATCCCGCCGCGCACGACGTACTGCCAATATTCGCTGACATTCATCAGCGTCATACCGTTGGAAATACAGCCGAGGAAAAGGACACCGATCAGCGTGCCCCAGATGCGGCCCTTGCCGCCGAAGAGCGAGGTGCCGCCGATGATCACAGCCGCGATCACGTCTAGTTCCATGCCGGTTGCGGTCGTCCCGGTTCCAGCACCGATCTGCGATGCGATCAACGTGCCGGAGACGGCCGTCAGCGCACCGGTGAGACCAAGCGTCAGCGCCTTCACCCTCCAGACGTCGATGCCCGAGAGGCGCGCGGCCTCCATGTTGCCGCCGACGGCGTAAACCTCGCGGCCGAAGCTCGTGTATTTCATCAGGAAGTGCATGCCGGCAAAGGTCAGGGCGAAGATGTAAACCGGGAACGGAATGCCGAAGAGATAGCCGCCGCCGAGGAAATCAAAGCCGATCGGAAAGGACGACATCGGGAAGCCGCCGGTGATGAGGTTCGCGACACCACGCAGTGCGGCAAAGAGCGCAAGGGTGGTGATGAAAGTCGGCACGTTGAACCACTGCCGGAATCGGCCGGTGAGAAAACCGAGCATGAAGCCGAGCAGCAGCGCCGCCGCGAAACCGACGGTGACCGCGCCCCAATCGCCGAAGACATCGGTGAAGCGGTCGGCGAACCAGGCGACGATACAGCCGGCAAGTGCGGCGCCGGCGCCGACAGACAGGTCGATCTCGCCGCTGATGATGACGGCCGTCATGCCGAAGGCGATGATGCCGAGCATCGATACCGTCCTGAGCACATTGAGGACGTTGCCCGTCGAGGCAAAACCGGGTGCCACGAATATCAGGAAGATCACCAAGGCGGCGAGGATGATCTCCATCGGATAGGTTTTCAGGAACTTGAGCGGCGTGTTCTGTCCGCTTGATTCCGTCGTCTGGCTCACGAGTGTCATTGCTTGGCCCCTTCCATGCACAGGCCGTAAAGTTCGGTGAGGTCGGTTTTCGTCGGATCCACTTCGGCAACGACTGCGCCGTGGTGCATGACGAGGATTCGATCGGCAACTTCGAGGACTTCCTCGAGTTCCGTCGAGACGAAGAAGCTGGCAAGGCCGTCGGCGGCCTGTTGCCAGATGATATCGAAGATCTGGCGTTTGGCCTGAACGTCGACGCCGCGGCTCGGTTCGTCGAAGAACATCACAGAGGGTTGCCGGTTCAACCACTTCCCGATCACGACTTTCTGTTGGTTGCCGCCTGACAGCGACGACACCGGCAGTTCCGGATCACCGCACTTGATGTGCAGGTCGGCGATCTGGCGGCGGATGAAAGGCTGCTCGCGCCGGCGCGAAATCAAACCCTTGGTCGAGATCGGACCAAGGCTCGCCATGCACAGGTTGTCAGCAGTCGACAGAGATTGCACGAGGCCGACTTCCTTGCGGTTTTCCGGCGTATAGCCGAGGCCGGCCTTGCGCATGTCGCGCGGGCTCGCACCGGTCATGTCACGACCATTAAATGCAACGGTACCGCCGTCGATCCGGTCAGCGCCAAAGATCGCTCGCATCAGCTCGGTGCGGCCGGCGCCGAGCAACCCGGCGATGCCGAGGATTTCGCCCGGATAGAGATCGAAGGAGACATCCTGGAAATGCCCTGACCGGGAGAGATTGCGCACCTCAAGGACAGGTGTTGCACGATCGAGCTGTCGCCGCGGCGGACGTGTCGCGCGGGCGGCATCGCCAAACATCATGCCGACGATGGCGGGCGGCGTCGTCTCCTTCATGGCGACAGAACCGACATAGTGGCCATCGCGGATCACCGTGCAGGTATCGGCGATCTCGAAGAGTTCGCTCATCCGATGGGTGATGTAGATCATCGTCACGCCGCGGGCGCGCAGGCGCTCGATCAGCGCAAAGAGCTGCTTGACCTCACGCGAGGCGAGCGCCGAGGTTGGCTCGTCGAGCAGCAGGATCGACGGGTTGAAGGACATCGCCTTGACGATCTCGACGACCTGCTGCTGGCCGACGCTAAGAGCGGAGACCGGCTGGCGGGAATCGATCGCAAGCCCCATGTCGGCCAGCAGTTCGCCGGCGCGCCGATGCAGGCCCGGCCAGTCGACGACGCTGAAGCCGGCGCGGCGACGGTGGGGCAGCCGGCCGAGAAAGATATTCTCGCCGACCGAAAGCTCCGGCACCAGGGAAAGCTCCTGATGCACGGTGACGATGCCCGCCTTGAAAGCATCGTGCGGGGAGGTGAAATGCCGGTCCTCGCCATTGACGCTGATTATGCCGGAAGTCGGTTCGGTGACGCCGGCAAGAAGCTTGACGAGCGTCGACTTGCCCGAGCCATTCTTGCCCATCAGGGCATGGACTTCACCGGGCGCGAAGCTGTGGGTGAATTCGGAAAGGGCGACAGTCGGGCCGTAACGCTTGGTTACGACCCGAAAGTCCAGCCGTCCCTGCACCCCTTGCAACGCGGCTGACCTTGGTTGCGGATTGCTCATGCGGATTTCCTGCTGTCGGCGGTGAAGGAGCGGCGGGCAAATACCCGCCGACCGGCTCACGTCCAGGCGCTACTTCAGGGCCTTCAGGCCTTCCTTGTAGGCAGCGACCCCTTCAGCATTGCCGCGGGTCAGAGGCAGAACAGGCACGTTGACCTTGGTCTCGATCGTCTTGCCGTCGAGCAGGTTCTGGGCTGCCTCGATCGCCTGCTTGCCGACTTCGAGCGGCTGTTGCGCGGTCGTCGCCTGCAGTACGTTGTCGGAATTCAGGAGCATGTTGGCGAGCTGCTCCGAGCCATCGGTTCCGAAGACGAAGACCTTGCCTTCAAGGCCGGCCTTCTTCACCGCCTGCACCGCGCCGATCGTGCCGCCTTCATTGGCGGCGTAGATCACCTTGATATCCGGATTGGCGGTCAGCATGTCGCTTGCGACCGCTAGCGCCTTCTCGGCAAGCCAGGCGTCCTGCTGGGCAACGATATCGACCTGATCGTTGACGATGCTTAGGAAACCGTCGACGCGGGCATTCGACTGCTCGGGCAAGAGCGCCTTGAAGGCGAGTGTGCCGATCTTGACCTTCTCGCCATTGCCGAGCGTCTTCAGGAAATCGGTCGCCGCCTTGCCTGTCCCGATGCCGATATCGCGGTCCGAACTCGTCACCGTCGCCTGGGCGACATCGCCATTGGCAGACGTGCCGTAGGTCACCACCGTGATGCCGGCGTCGCGCGCCTTCTTCAGCGCCGGAACCGAAGCATCGGCCGAGAGCGGTGCGACGACGATCGAGTTCACGCCGCGGGCGATATAGGTATCGATCAGCTGCGCTTCCTTCTCCAGCTTGCTGTCGCTGTTGCCGGCGAGAAGCTCGTCGCCGGCGGCTTCCGCCGCCTTCTCCATGCCGATCTGGATGCCGCGGAAATACTGATCCTGCTGAAAGACGATGCCGGCAATCGCCTTGCCACCGGCAAAGGCAGCACCGGGTGCGAAGCTGACGGTCGCGAGCAATGTTGCCAGCGCCAGACGTTTCATATTGCTCATGTTGGTTCTCCTCCCAATTGCCCTGTTTGCGTTGCCGGACCAACGGGCGAGCGGATCCGGCAAATGTCTGCCCTGACCGCTCCGTCCACCGGCAGCGGCCTGGGCCAAAATCCTATGCTTTCATCGTGACGACTGGCCGCCGGGCGCGGCATCGACGAAGCGAATGCCGAACTCCAGATGACGACTCATCAGGTAGGCGTAGGCGATGCGGTCACGGGCGCGCAGCGCTCGGATGATCTCGGCATGGGCCTCGAAGGTTGCGGCGTGCACCGGGCGTTCCGCCTTGCCGAGCCGCATGACCTCCTCGATCACCGAACGCAGCATGTGATAGGCGGCAAGCGTGGTGCGGTTGCCCGAGAGTTCGACGATCGTCGAATGGAACTGGTAGTCGCACTCCGCCGCCTGCTCGACGCTTTCGGCCTCCAGAATGCGAGCATTGATCGCTTCCAGCCGGTCGAAATCGGCATCGCTTGCCGTGAGGATGATATGTTCGCCGACGCCAGTCTCGATGATGCGGCGGAAACCCTGCAGGTCATGGAAAGAGTCCGGCGAGATGCCGTTGTGGAAGGCGAAAAGCCTGCGGATCGCTTCGCCGTGGCCGCCGCTGATGACGGCGCCGACCTTTGGCCGGGTCTCGACCAAACCATAGGCGCGCAGAACCTGCAGCGCTTCGCGCACCGTGTTGCGGCCCGCCTGGAACTGCTCCCCGAGATCGCGTTCGGTCGGCAACGCGTCGCCGATGCCGAGCCCGCGCTCGGAAATCATGTCGCGGATCTGCTCGACCAGCCGGTCGACGGCCGAGGTCTTGCCGGGCTCCACGACGTCTACGCCTGACAACGCATCTTCCCTGACTGAACTGCTCACCGACCACTCTCCCTACGATGTCTTATTTGTTGGTCCAGATTGCAGTTTCCGTCAAGCCGAAATTTGAAATGCTCGACGAAATAGATATTTATCCTGCGAAGTATCCGCTTTCAGACTTGAATTGTTGGACCAATGGGACATTATTGCTCGATGTGGTCCAACAATAACCACCGAAGCGGGTAGGAGTTCGGCATGAGATTGATGGAAGAGTGCTTTCGCTGGTATGGACCGAACGATCCGGTGCCGCTCAACCATATCCGGCAGGCAGGCGCCACGGGGATCGTCTCGGCGCTGCACCACATCTACGACGGCTCGCCCTGGCCGCAGGAGGCGATCCTGGCGCAAAAGGCGCAGATCGAAGCGGCCGGCATGCGCTGGAGCGTCGTCGAGAGCATTCCGGTCCACAATTCGATCAAGCTCGCGACCACAGACAGCGCGCGCTATATCGGCTGGTACAAGGACACGCTGAGAGCCGTGGCTCGCGCGGGCATCTCCACGGTCTGCTACAATTTCATGCCGGTGGTCGACTGGACCCGCACCGAGCTGATGCAGCCATTGGCGAACGGCGGCTATGCTCTGCGCTTCGACGCCGTCGACTTTGCCGCTTACGATCTCTTCGTGCTGAAGCGACCGCGTGTAGAGGAAAGCTACTCCGAGCGGCAGATTTTGCTCGCAGGCGAACGCCTGGCGGAGATGGACCAGGCGAAAATCGAACGGATCGAGCGCAACCTCATCGCCGGGCTGCCGGCAACCGAGCGCCAGTTCAACCGAGCAAGCTTTCTGACCGCACTGGCCGAATATGATGGCGTGACGCCAGATACTCTGCATGACAACCTCGCCCGTTTCCTGCGAGAGATCGTGCCGGTCGCCGAGGAAGTTGGTGTCCGGCTGTGCATCCATCCGGATGATCCCGCCTTTTCACTCTATGGCCTGCCACGCATCGTTTCGACAGCCGCCGACGTCAGGCGCATTCTTTCCGCCGTCGATAGCCCTACAAACGGGATCACCTTCTGCACCGGTTCCTACGGCACCCGCGCTGACAACGACCTGCCCCAGATGGTGCGCGAGTTCGGCCCCCGCATCCACTTCGCCCATCTGCGCAATGTCCAGCGCGAGAATGACGGCTCTTTCTACGAGGCAGACCATCTTGGCGGGTCGAGCGACATGCCGGCCGTGATCCTTGCGCTGATGCAGGAACAGGAACGCCGGGTAACGGAAGATCGCATCGACTGGCAGATCCCTCTCCGGCCCGATCACGGACATCTCCTGGCTGATGATATCGGCAAGGAACGGATCAATCCCGGCTACTCGCTGATTGGTCGGCTGAAGGGCCTCGCGGAAATCAGAGGCGTCATGCACGGGATCGCGACGGCAATGGCGCAAAAGGCTTGAAGGAAGAGACATGACGAAGTTTGACAACGATACCGAGCTGTTTGCCGCCATGCGCAGCCGGCTGTTCACCGCCGTGGTCGGTGACATCCTCGACACCATGGGCCTGCAGCATCAGTTCCTGCCTCCACAGATCAAGGCGCTTCGCGACGACATGGTTGCGGTCGGGCGGGCAATGCCGGTCCTCGAGGCCGATTTCTTCGCGACTGCCGAAGCGAGCGGCCACTCACAGTTCAGCAGCAAACCTTTCGGTCTGATGTTCCACGCACTCGACAGCCTGAAGGAAAACGAGATCTATGTCTGTTCGGGTTCATCGCCGCGCTATGCGGTCTGGGGCGAGCTGATGTCGACGCGGGCAATGAAGCTGAAGGCGGCAGGTGCGATCTGCGACGGTTATTGCCGCGACAGCGCCGGCATCCTGGCCCTCGATTTCCCGACCTTCTGCTACGGATCCTATGCACAGGACCAGGGCCCGCGCGGAAAGGTCGTCGACTACCATATCCCGATCGAGATCGGCGGCATCCGTATCCGCCCCGGCGATATCGTCTTCGGCGACCGCGACGGTGTTCTCATCATCCCACGCGAAGCCGAGAAGGAGGCGATCACGCTCGCGCTTGAGAAAGCCGAAACGGAAAACAAGGTCCGCCTGGCGATCGAAGCCGGCATGAGCACCGTCGAGGCCTTCGAGCGCTTCGGCGTCATGTGACGGGGATCGCCTGGAAGACATCGACGCTCTCTTCGCCCGGCCCATCGCCATCTTAAAGCGAAAGGCAACCAGTCGGCAGCGGCCCTCTACCGGGTAGACGTTGGTTCCAAGACCGACAACTGATGGGCGCGGTTCAAGAGTGCTTTCGCATTTGCCTATCAGGCGATACTGTACTTTCCTGGCGGAGGGGAAACAGTGGAGCGTCGCCTTACCACAATAATGGCGGCCGATTTGGTCGGCTATTCTCGTCTCATGGCGGCGGACGAGGAAGGCACCATTTCACGGCTGCGCGACGCGCGAACCTGCGTGATTGACCCGGCGATCAGCGAAGGCGGTGGCCGCATCGTCAAAACCATGGGCGACGGGCTGCTAGTCGATTTCTCGTCGCCAGTGTTGGCGGTAAGAGCGGCGCTTTTGATGCAGCGCAACTTGATCTCGCGCGAATCTCCGCAAGGGGAAGACCGACGTCTGCGTTTCCGTATCGGTCTTCATCTGGGAGACGTGGTGATCGATGGGGACGATATTCTCGGCGACTGTGTCAACATCACCGCGCGTCTCGAAACCATCGCACCCGCCGGAGGCATCTGCATATCTCGCGCGATCTACGATCATGTGCAAGGCAAGATAGAGGCGGGGATGACGTGGCTCGGCCCGCAGTCGGTCAAGAACATTCCCGACCCAATTGACGTGTGGCAGGTCGAGGTGGACGGCACGGAGCCGAGCAGGGTTCGGCTCTCCGGACAGGAACGTGCGTCGATCGCGGTTCTCCCATTTCAGAGTTTTTCCGCTACCTCCGATCAGGACTTCTTTGCCGACGGGTTGGTCGAAGACGTCATCACGGAACTGGGTCGCTTTCGATGGCTGTTCGTGATCGCTCGCAACTCGACTTTCGCCGACAAGGGAACAGCCAGGGACGTACGCAAGATCGCCCGAGAACTTGGCGTGCGCTATATCGTGGAAGGATCGGTTCGGCGGTCAGGCGATCGGCTGAGGATCACTGTGCAGCTCATCGACGCACTGTCCGGAGCACATATCTGGGCCGAGCGGTGGGATCGTCCGATCGCCGATTTTTTCGATGTGCAGGATGAGATAACACGCCGGATTATCGCGGGCATCGAACCGGAACTCGGAGCGCACGAACGAGGCCTCGCTCTCGCCAAATCGACCGACAACCTCACTGCTTGGGAGCTGTGCCACCGCGGCCTTGCCGAATTGCTTTCCTTCGAAGCAGGTTCGCAAGCCACTGCCGAGAAATTCCTGCGACAGGCGCTCGAACACGATGCTAATTTCGCCCTTCCCTACGCCTACCTGGCGCGTCACCGATACGCACTCGTCCTTTGGGGACGTGCCGCAGACGTGCCTGTCGCCATCAAGGAGGGATTATCGTTCGCCACCAAGGCATTAGAAATCGACAGGCGGAGCGATATCGCCTACGCGATGATGTCGCTCCTTCTTACGGTGGCCGGGCGAGCGGCTGAGGCCATGCCTGTCGCCGAACAGGGCCTTGCATTAAATCGCAACTACGCGTTTCTTCACTTCGCCCATGGAATGGCAGCCGTACGGCTCAGGGACGCCGATACAACGATCAGAGCCGCGCGAAATGCCATCGACCTCAGTCCTCACGATCCATCTACGTTTGCGTTCAAGACACTGCTTGGCGTTGGCCTGATGCTGAGGGGCGAGCCCGATGACCTCCTAACGGCCCGGATGCATCTACGGGAAGGCGCGTCATTCGAGCGCACAACCTATTATCCATTCATCGGGGCAGCGTTGCTGGCTCTCAGGACGGGCGAGACCGATGAAGTCAAGGTCTGGATCTCTGAGGCTTTGAAGAAATTTCCGAACCTGAATGCGGGATACGTCCGAGAGGCGGCCCACCCATTCTATGAAGGCAGCCCTTACTGCGACTACCTCGACAGGCTGATCGAGCATGGGCTTCCGCCGGGAGAGACGCGTCTTATCAACGAGTAGCAGTCCCTCCCCTGGCCGACGCCGGAAAGCCTGTCATTGAGATACGTCATGCGCCATCTCTGGGGTCCGGCCAAGCACTTGGAAGATCCAAAACATAGGACGCCGGACATTCGATCCGCATAGTCAGCGTCGTCGCCATCGAGGCGAAAGTCCTTGCGGCGGCGATGACGCGCGCGCCGGCATACGCGGCTGGCGGCCGCCGGCCCACGCGAGCCGCCAGTTCGCGGCTCAATCCGGAACAACGACGAGATTGCCGACGAAGCCCTTGGCCATGAAATCCGTCTGCGCGCGATGGAAATTGGAAAGCGGATAGACGCCGCCGACCAGCGGCCGGATTCGTTTGTCTTCGATGAAACCGACCAGCCGCCGGAAATCCGCCCGGCTGCCCTGGCTCGAGCCGTGCAGTTCGAGCTGTTTCAGATACATCGTGCGCAGATCGAGCTGGACCACCGGTCCGCCAATCGCGCCGGCCGTCGTATATCGGCCTTCCGGTCTGAGCACTTTCAACAGGTCATTGAAGAGCGGTCCGGCGACGAGATCGGCGACCACATCGATTGGCCTGCCATTCGCAATCTCGTGGATCGCGGCGACGAGATCACCGTCGCCACGCGTCACCACGGCCTGCGCGCCGAGAGCGAGCACGGATTGCTCCTTGCCTGGGCTCGTGACGGCAATCGGGATGGCACCGCGGACGCGCGCCAACTGGATGATTGCGCTGCCTACCCCGCCCGATGCACCGGTCACCAGCACCGTCTCACCGTCAGCGAGACGAGCCCGCTCGAGCATGCGTTCCGCCGTCAAATAGGCGCAGCAGAATGTTGCAAGCTCGATATCCGTCAGGTCCGTATCAACCACATGCGCATTCTGCGCCGGAAGCGCCATGTATTGCGCGTAGCCGCCATCGCGGCCATGGCCTATGTAATCGATGTCGGCGAGACTGTCGTCGTCACGGTTGTAGATTGAAAAATCCACCATGACTCGTTCCCCGATCCTCGCGGGATCGATGCCCGAACCGACGGCTACGATATGGCCAACCGTGTCCGTGCCCTGGATGCGCGGAAAGGTGAGTGTGTTTCCCTGCCGGCGCCACGTAGAAACCGCTGCGGCATCATCCTCGGTGCCATAGGCACCCTGGCGCACCCACACATCGGTATTGTTCATGCCGCAAGCCGAGACTTTTATCAGCACCTCGTCACCGGCAGGTTCCGGTACAGGGACGGAGGTGTTGTAGAAGAGCTTATCGATACCCCCGTGACCAACGAGTTGCACTGCGTTCATCGTGCTTGGGATCGCGCGCATGGTGATCATCGTGCGAACACCTCTTCGATGGCCGCCGCTGCTGCCTTCACCACCACATCAGCCTCTTCCCTCGTCAGGCACAAAGGCGGGGCGAAACCGAGAATGTCACCCTGCGGCATGGCCCGGCCGATCACGCCGCGTTCGGCAAGGGCTGCGGCGACCTGGGGGCCGATCTTCTTGCCGGCCTCGAAGAATCGGCGGTCGTCCCGGTCTTCAACGAACTCCACGGCCGCCATCATTCCGTCACCGCGAACCTCGCCGACATGCCTGTGCCCCCCTACTGCGTCTGCAAGGCGCTCACGGAAATAGGCGCCGGTCACACCGGCATTCTCGACCAGGCCAAGCTCGTCGATCAGTTCGAGATTGGCGATCCCCGCTGCCGCACAGATCGGGTGGGAGGAATAGGTCCAGCCATGGCCGATCGCGCCCAGTTCGTCGGATCCCTGAACCAGCACTTGCCAGACCTTGTCGGAAACGATCGTCCCGGACAGCGGCGCATAGGCGGAAGTAAGTCCCTTGGCGATGGTGATAAGATCCGGCTTCATGCCGTAGTGATCGGAACCAAACATCGTGCCCAGGCGACCGAATCCGGTGACAACCTCGTCTGCAATAAGCAGGATGTCGTATCTGTCGAGCACGGCCTGGACCTTCTGCCAGTAGCCCTTGGGCGGCGGCACGATGCCGCCTGTTCCGAGTATCGGTTCGCCGATAAAGGCAGCGATCGTTTCAGGTCCCTCCGCAAGGATCATTTCTTCCAGCTTGTCGGCGCAATATTGCGCGAACTGCACCTCGTCCATCGAACGGTCGGGCCTGCGGAAGTAATAGGGCGCCTCCGTATGCAGGATCGGCGCGCGCGGCAGGTCGAAGGCGTTGTGAAACAGCGCAAGACCGGTGAGCGATCCAGTCATCACGCCGGAACCGTGATAGCCGCGCCAGCGCGAGATGATCTTCTTCTTTTCGGGGCGGCCAAGAATGTTGTTGTAGTACCAGATCAGCTTGATGTTTGTCTCGTTGGCATCGGAGCCTGAAAGACCGAAATAGACCCGCGACATGCCCTCAGGCGCGCGGTCGATGATCATCTTCGACAATGTGATCGACGCTTCGGTGCCATGGCCGACATAGGCGTGGTAATAGGCAAGGTTCTTCGCCTGTTCGGCAATGGCGTCCGCGATCTTTTGGCGGCCATAGCCGATATTGACGCAGTAGAGCCCGGCAAAGGCGTCGAGACTAGTGCGGCCGTTGACATCAGTGATGTAGACGCCCTCGCCGCCGGCAATGACCCGCGTCGGTGTTTCGCCGCGCGCATGCATTCCCATATGGGTCGATGGGTGGAAAAAGTGATCCCGGTCCCAGGCGGTCAGTTCGTTGTTGCGGTCGAGCATTGCCTTTATCCTTATGCCGTCGTCTTGAATGGGTTTGCCGCGCTTGATGTCAGGCGGCGGTGTCGATGCAGAGATATTTGAGTCCGGTGAAGGCCTCGAGCCCGTGCCTGGAGCCCTCGCGGCCGAGACCCGATTGTTTCCAGCCACCGAACGGAACGGGCCCGCCGGTGATCTTGACCCGATTGATCGCCACCATGCCGAATTGCAGGGCACGGCCCATGCGCCATTGTCTTGTGCCGTTTTCCGTCACGACATAGGCGACGAGGCCGTATTCCGTGTCGTTGGCCCGGGCGATCACCTCCGCCTCGCTGTCGAATGCGGTAACGGCCGCAACCGGACCGAAGGTCTCCTCCCGCATGATCAGGGCGTCGTCGGGAACATCCGTCAAAAGCGTCGGTTCGTAGAATAGCGGACCTGTGTCGTGCCGCCCGCCACCACAAACGAGCGTCGCGCCCCGTTTCAAGGCGTCGGCGACCTGCTCCTCCACCTTGGCGATCGCGCGCTCATGCATGAGCGGTCCGATGTCGACACCCGCACAGAGGCCGGGGCCAACCTTCAGCGCGGCGATGCGTGTCGCAAGGGCGGCGTTGAAAGCCTCAACGACCGGGCGCTCGACATAGATGCGGTTGGCGGCCAGGCAATCCTGGCCGGAGGTCGCAAACTTTGCTGCAATCGCGATATCGGCGGCCTTTTCGATATCCGCATCGGCAAATACGATAAGCGGGGCATGGCCGCCCAGTTCCATGACAAGTCGCTTCATCGTCGGGGCGCATTGCCCGGCGATCAGCCGACCGATCTCCGTCGAACCAGTAAAGCTCATGGCACGGACCCGGTTGTCGGCGCACATCTGCCCGACGATCGTCGCGGCATTGCCGGTGACGACGTTGAAGACGCCGGCCGGAATGCCAGCCCGCTCGGCGAGTTCGGCGAGCGCAAGCGCCGAGAGCGGCGTTTCCGAGGATGGATGGGCGACGACCGTGCAGCCGGCCGCAAGGGCAGCCGCCGCCTTTCGCGTTACCATCGCCGAAGGAAAATTCCAGGGAGTGACAATGCCGACAACGCCGAGCGCTTCCCGCCGCACGATCATCTCCGCTCCCGTGAGATGGCTGGTGACGCTTTCGGCATTCAGTCGCTTTCCCTCTTCGGCGTACCAGTCGAGGAAAGATGCGGCGTAGTCGATCTCGCCGCGCGCTTCGGCAATCGGCTTTCCCTGCTCCAGTGCCATGATCAAGGCGAGGTCGTCCTTGGCGCCAATCATCAGGTCGCCCCAGCGGCGCAACTTCGCAGCGCGGTGGTGGGGAGGAAGATCACGCCAGCCGGGAAAGGCCCAAACTGCCGCATCGATCGCCGTTAGCGTCTCGTCACCGTCGAGTGAAGCTACCCAGGCGAGCGAACCGCCTGTCGCAGGATCGGTGACCGCAAAGCTGTTGCCTTGGCGCGAAGAGGTCCAGCGCCCGCCGACATAGGCAAGCTCGCGTAGCAGATGGCGATCTTTCAGCTGGTTCAAGGCATCGTGGAAAGGCGGGCGGGCGAAAACGGCGGTCATCGGCATCTCCTCGGCAGGTGGTGCAGAGATGGTGACAGCCGGCGGACGAGAAATTGTCTGTTCGACGCGCAGCCAAGAGAGAATCTGTCTGAATTTTCGCTTGAACGCAGACAGATGGTCTAAAGCGAAGTGGAAAGTAACGCGGCGAGCGGCAGAACGGTTTCATCCTTGATCGTCTTTGTCACGATGTAGGTAAAGTAGCGGTCGATGCCGAGCTCGCGATCAAGCAGGCCATCGACCAGCCGCTGGTAGGCGTCGATGTCGGCAGCCACGATCTTCAGGATGTAATCGACGCCGCCGCCGACCGACCAGCAGGCGGTGATCTCGGGAATGGTCGCGACGGCACGCTCGAAGCGTTCAAAATCTGCCTGACGGTGATTTCCGAGCGTCACCTCCATCATCACGCTCGCGACCGGCGCAACGCGGCGCACCGCAACGCGGGCATGATAGCCGGTGATGATGCCGGCCTTTTCCAGTTTGCGCAGCCGCATCCAGCAAGGCGTCGGCGAAAGCCCTGCTTTTTCGGCGAGCGCCAGCTTGGTGATGCGCCCGTCCTGCTGGACCGCTTCAAGGATGCGCAGGTCGATGGCGTCGAGTTTCATTTCGGGGCTTTCGCGCGTGCTGTTTCATGTCAAATCAGGAAAAGAGATTGGGTGTTGATTTTGGCGTTGTCAATTGACCTGATTTTCAGCAGTGTAAAATCATGACAAATTGGCGCCCAGATCCCGAACAGCTCCGCCGCCCGGCCTATCTCTCCCTGGCCGAGCAGTTCGCGCGCGCCATCCAGGACGGCAAGCTGTCGAACGGGCAGCGCCTCCCGACCCATCGTCAACTCGCAGACGAGCTGGCACTTTCCGTTCAAACCGTCAGCCGTGCCTATGACGAGCTTATCCGCCGGGGGCTGGTGTCCGGCGAAATCGGACGCGGCAGCTTCGTGCAGACCCAGGGGAAGGAGCCGGAACCGCCCTATTTGCCCGAGCGCCTCGGCGAGCTGATCGACCTGTCGATCCTCAAACCGGTCTGTGAACAGTTGCATCTGCAGAAGATGCGCGGCGCCTTCGGCTGGCTTGCGGAGAACCTGCCTTCCAGCTCGGCGCTCTCCTTCCGCCCCAACATGGTCTTCCCGCGCCACCGCAGCGTCGCCGCCGAATGGCTCGCGCGGTGCGGCCTCCAGATCTCGCCGCTCAACATCAGCCTCACCAACGGCGCGACATCGGCCATGACGGTGGCGCTGATGAGCGTCGCGCCGCCCGGCTCGACGATCGCGACCGAGGCAGTCAGCCACCACACGCTGGTGCCGCTGTCGACCTATCTCGGCATCCACCTCGAAGGCTTGCCCATCGATGACGACGGCATGATCCCGGAAGCGCTGGACGAAGCGTGCCGCAAAGGCGTCATCCGGGCGATCTTCCTGCAGCCGTCGGTCATCAACCCGACGGCGACGCTGATGAGCGAGGCGCGGCGCGCAGCCCTTGCCGACGTTGCCCGCCGGCACGACATCGCCATCATCGAAAACGACATCCTCGGTCCGCTCGTCGATGCGGGGCTGAAGCCGGTGGCGGCCTTCGCGCCGGAGCGCACGCTCTACATCACCAGTTTCACCAAGATCACCGTGCCGGGCCTGCGCATCGGCTATCTCGCCTCGCCCGACCGCTACGTGGCAGCCGTCGCCAATCGGCACCTGGTTTCCAACTGGATGGCGACCCCAGCCATCGCCGAGATCGCGACCCATTGGGTCAGCGACGGAACCGCACTGGAACTGGTCGACTGGCAGCGTCGGGCGCTGGCTGCGCGCCATGCGATTGCCGCCGAAAGCCTCGGCACGCTCGACTATCGCTCGCACCCCCAGGGCCTGCACATCTGGCTGCCCCTGCCGGAGGGCCATAGCGAGGAAGGCTTCGTCTCACAGGCGCGGTTGCGGGGCGTCGCGATCGCTCCGGGGTCTTCCTTCCGCACCTCCGAACTCGGTTGGCGGCCGGCGGTGCGCATCTCCCTCGGCTCGACGAGCGAGCAGGAATTGCGACAGGGCCTCGGCATCGTCGCCTCGCTGGCGCTTGGAAATCCCGAAGCGCTGTTGCTTGCGATTTGAGGTCTTCGCTTAATTCATGGGCGGACTCGGAATAATTGTAATGATATTATTATTCCAATTGACATGATTTAGATGGACGATCATCGTTAGGGCATCACCGGTCCCCACCAAGGGAAAGACGTGAATGCCCGATCCCATCATCCGCATCGACAACATCATCAAGCGCTACGGCCCGCTGACCGTACTCGACGGTCTGTCGATGCAGGTCATGCCGGGCGAGAAGCTCGCGCTCATCGGCCCGTCAGGGTCAGGAAAGACGACGATCCTGCGCATGCTGATGACGCTGGAGACGATCAGCGGTGGCCATATCGAGGTCGATGGAGCGCAGCTCTATCACATGCCGGGCAATGGCGGCCTTGTCGCCGCCGACGAGCGGTATCTCCAGCGGATGCGCGCGAAGATCGGCATGGTGTTCCAACACTTCAACCTGTTTCCGCACAAATGCGTTCTCGACAATGTCACGCTCGCTCCAATGCTGACGAAGGGCATGGCCCGGCCTGTTGCGGAAAAGCGGGCGATGGAGCTTCTCGACATGGTTGGCATGGCCGACAAGGCGAAAAGCATGCCGGCGCAGCTGTCTGGCGGACAGAAGCAACGAGTAGCAATCGCCCGCGCGCTCGCGCTGTCGCCGAAGATCATGCTGTTTGACGAAGTCACCTCCGCCCTCGATCCCGAACTCGTCGAGGAGGTGCTCAACGTCATGCGCAAGCTCGCGTCGGAGACTGACATGACCATGCTTCTCGTGACGCATGAGATGGGTTTTGCCCATGATTTCGCCGACCGGATCCTTTTCTTCGACCGTGGTCGGATCGTCGAGGAAGGCAAGCCGGACGACATCTTCCGTCATCCCAAGCAGGAGCGCACGCAAGTGTTCCTGCGCAAGATAATCGCGGCAGGGCACCGCGTCTGAGCGTTCGCGCCGGGATGTGCCCCAACCAAAAAGATGAAGAACAGCCAGAGGAGCCGATACCGATGAAAATCACGCATTTCATGTCAATGGCCGCAAGCGTTTCGACGTTGGTGGCTGTCCTTTCCGCTGCACCGGCCGCGGCCGACGACGACAAGCTGCAGCAATTGAAGGATCAGGGCTTTGCTCGCATTGCGATTGCCAACGAACCGCCGTTCACCGCGGTCGGCGCCGACGGCAAGGTTTCGGGTGCCGCACCGGATGTCGCCCGCGAGATCTTCAAGCGTCTCGGCGTCGCCGATGTCGCCGCGTCGATCTCTGAATATGGCGCAATGATCCCCGGTCTTCAGGCCGGGCGGCATGATGCCATTACCGCCGGCCTCTTCATGAAGCCGGAGCGCTGTGCAGCGGTCGCCTATTCCGAGCCGGTGCTGTGCGACGCGGAAGCCTTCGCGCTGAAGAAAGGCAATCCGCTGAAGCTAATGAGCTACAAGGACGTGGCCGACAACCCCGATGTGAAGATCGGTGCGCCGGGTGGCGGTACGGAGGAAAAACTGGCGCTCGAAGCCGGTGTGCCGCGCGATCGCGTTATTGTCGTGCCGGACGGCCAGAGCGGACTGAAAATGCTGCAGGATGGCCGCATCGACGTCTATTCCCTGCCCGTCCTGTCGATCAACGACCTGATGTCGAAGGCCAACGATCCGAACCTGGAGGTTGTCGCCCCGGTCGAAGGTGCACCGGTCTATTGTGACGGCGCCGCCTTCAAGAAAGGCGACGAAGCGCTGCGGGACGCCTTCGACGTCGAGTTGGCCAAGCTGAAGGAATCCGGCGAGTTCGCCAAGATCATCGAACCATATGGCTTTTCCGCTAAGGCCGCGATGTCGACCACCCGCGAAAAGCTCTGCGCCGCCAAGTGACACACTCCGGCTCCCTCGTTCGAACTTTCGACGCGGGAGCCGTCCCCACGGCTGACGATGATTGGAACGTAGATAAAGATGATCGACTGGTCCGGCTACATAGGGCTGATATTGCAGGGCGCGCTGGTGACGCTGCAGCTGACGGTACTGGGCTCGGCACTCGCCGTCGTGATGGCCTTTACCGCGGGCCTTGCGCGCGTCAGCCGCTTCTTTGCTGTGCGGGCGCTGGCAACCACCTATATCGAGTTCTTCCGCGGCACATCTATTTTCGTGCAGCTCTTCTGGGTGTACTTCGTCCTGCCCTTCGCCGGCATCACGCTGACGCCACTACAGGCCGGCGTCCTGGCGCTCGGTCTCAACGTCGGGGCCTATGGGGCCGAAGTGGTGCGCGGCGCGGTGAAGGCGATCGGGCGCGAACAGCGCGAGGCGTGCATTGCGCTCAATCTCACGCGCTACCAGTCGATGCGCCACATTATCCTGCCCCAGGCCTTGCCGCTGATGCTGCCGACCTTCTGCAACAACGCCATCGAGCTCCTGAAGGGCACGGCCGTCGTGTCGCTGATCTCGCTGACGGACATGACGTTTCAGGCCCAGGTCGTGCGTGCCCAGACCGGCAACACACTGATCCCGTTCACCGTGATCCTCGTTCTCTATTTCGCGATGTCCTGGGTCATCTCGCGCAGCATGCGGTGGCTCGAACGGCGCATGACGCGCGGCCTTGACGGCGTGAGGGCCTGATCTATGGAATGGGACTGGAATTTCGTCTGGCAGATCATGCCCACCCTCCTCGAGGGACTGAAGATAACCCTCCTCGCCACCGTATTGGGGGCTGCAGTCGCCGCCGTCGTCGGCCTTCTCTTTGCGATCCTCAGGCTTTCGGCACCCAAGCCGATTGCTCGCACCGTCGGCTTCCTCGTCGAATTCATCCGCGGCACGCCGCTGCTCGTGCAGCTCTATTTTATCTTCTACGTGCTTCCCGACATCGGCATCAGCCTGCCGGCGCTCGTCGCCGGCGTGATCGGGCTCGGCATCCACTACGGTACCTATACGGCCGAGGTCTACCGCGCCGGCATCGAGAACGTTCCGCGCGGCCAATGGGAAGCGGCCCGGGCGACCAACCTGACCATGCACCAGACCTGGCTGCACGTAATCCTTCCCCAGGCGATCCCGCCGATGATCCCGGCGCTCGCGAACTACCTGATAGCCATGTTCAAGGAGACGCCGCTCTTGTCGGCCATTACCGTTCTGGAGCTGATGAACCAGGCGAAAAGCATCGCCAACAGCAACTATCGCTATATCGAGCCGATGACCCTGGTCGGCGTGTTCTTCCTGATCATGAGCCTGATCTCCGTCGTATTCCTGCGATGGCTCGAAGAACGCTACAGCCGCGTGGAGGAACGCTGATGGACAAGACGCTTACGCTTGCACTCGCCTCCCGTCACCCGAGGCTCGACGACCGCCCGCTCGAAAAACGCGTCGGACTAATCATCCTTGCCACCGATCACACGACGGAGCCGGATTTCCGCCACATGGTCGCAAGCGAGCGCATCGGCGTCTATGTCGCGCGCATCCACTATGCCAACCCCGTCACGCCCGAGAACCTTCGCGCGATGCAGCCGCAGCTGACGACGGCTGCCGGCCTCATCCTCCCCGACGAAGAGCTCGATGTCGTGATGTATTCCTGCACGTCGGCCTCCGTCGTCATCGGCGACGATCAGGTCACGGCCGCAATCCGGGCGGCGAAGCCCGGCGTACCGGTCGTCACTCCGACCGCTGCGGCCGTCGAAGGCTTGCGCGCCCTTGGTGCCAGCAGCATCTCGGTCCTGACCCCCTACACGCTCGAGACCAGCCGCCCGATGGCGGACTATTTTACCGACCGTGGATTTTCGATGGACCGGTTCACCTGCCTTGGCCTGACGGACGACCGCGACATGGCGCGCATCGGCCTCGACGAACTCGTCGCCTTCGCGCGCGAGGCCACTGCACCGAGTTCGGACGCGCTGTTCGTATCATGCACGGCGGTGCGCGCCGCCTCCGTCGCCGCCAGGATCGAGGATGCGATCGGCAAACCTGTCGTGACTAGCAATCTGGCGACCGCCTGGGCCTGCCTGCGCCTTTGCGGCGACGACATGCACCGCTCTCAGCTCGGCCGGCTGATGACGCTGCCGATGGCTGGAGCGTGAGCATGTCGGGATCTCTCCTGCCCGTGACCTTCGGCGGCATCGAAGCGGCCGCGCGGCGAATTTCGGCCCATGTGCTGAGGACGCCCTTCGCCCCCTCTCCATCCCTGTCAGAACGCCTCGATGTGCCGGTTGGCCTCAAGCTCGAGCATCACCAGACCACGGGGAGCTTCAAGTTGCGTGGCGCCTGCAACGCGCTCCTGTCCCTGCCGCCCGCCGAGCGCAAGCGCGGTGTCGTTGCCGCCTCCACGGGCAACCACGGCCGGGCTCTTGCCTATGCCGCGAAAGCCGAAGGCACCGTTGCGACAATCTGCATGTCGCGCCTCGTCCCGCAAAACAAGGTCGCCGAAATTCGCCGGCTTGGTGCCAGGGTGTTGATCACAGGCACCTCGCAGGATGACGCCCAGCGCGAAGTCGAGAAGCTCGTCGAGCAGGATGGGCTGGCGATCGTACCGCCATTCGATGATCCGGCCATCGTTGCCGGCCAGGGCACGCTCGGGCTCGAAATCGTCGATGACATGCCGGATGTCGGGACGGTTCTCGTTCCGCTCTCGGGCGGCGGTCTCGCTTCCGGCGTGGCACTTGCCGTCAAATCGCAGCATCCGGACATCCGCGTCATCGGCATCACCATGGAGCGCGGGGCGGCGATGAAGGCGAGCCTCGACGCGGGCCGCCCCGTCGAGATTGCCGAAATGCCGAGCCTTGCAGATTCGCTCGGCGGCGGCATCGGCCTTGCCAATCATGTGACCTTTTCGATGTGCCAGGCGTTGCTCGACGATGTCATCCTGCTCTCGGAAGCCGAGATCGCAGCTGGCATGCAGCACGCCTATGCGCTGGAGCGCGAGATCGTCGAGGGCGCAGGTGCCGTCGGCATCGCGGCCATCCTCGCCGGCAAGATCGACCCGGTCGGCCGGCCCGTCGCGCTCATTCTTTCGGGCCGCAACGTCGACATGGACCTGCACCGGCGTGTCGTCAACGGCGAGACAGATCTGTTGCGGGAGAATGCGGCATGACGCGCATGACGATTTTGACGGAGGCGGATCTGCGTGCGATCGTTCCGCTCGACCTTGCCGCCATCGATTGCATTGAGAATGCCTTTCGGGCGCTTGCCACCAAGGCCGTGGTGATGCCGCCGATCCTGCGCCTGGATATCCCGGAACATCGTGGCGAAGTCGACGTCAAGACGGCCTATGTGCCGGGCCTCGACGGTTTTGCGATCAAGATCAGCCCCGGCTTCTTCGACAACCCCAAGCTCGGCCTGCCGAGCACCAACGGCATGATGGTGCTTCTGTCGGCAACGACAGGCGTCGTCCAGGCGCTGTTGCTCGACAATGGCTACCTGACCGACATCCGCACGGCGGCCGCAGGCGCAGTGGCCGCAAGGCACCTTTCGCGCGGGGACGGTTCCGTCGCCGCCGTTTTCGGCGCAGGCATGCAGGCGATGCTGCAACTCGAGGCGCTGTGCCTGGTGCGCCCGATCCAGGAAGCACGGCTTTGGGCCCGCGACAGCGAAAAGGCGACGCTCGCTGCCCGCACCTTGAGAGAGAAACTCGGCATTCCCGTCCGGGCGGAAAGCGACGCGGAACAGGCGGCGGCTGGCGCCGATATCATCATCACGACCACGCCGGCCGAGAGCCCTATCCTGAAAGCCGCATGGCTTCGGCCCGGGCAGCATGTGACTGCCATGGGCTCCGATGCCGAACACAAGAACGAGATCGAGCCGGCAGCGATATCAGAGGCTTCGCTCTATGTCGCCGACAGGCTGACGCAGACGCGGCGGCTCGGTGAGCTTCACCACGCCATCAAGGCGGGCCGCATCGCCGCCGATGCCGATTTTGCCGAACTCGGCCAGATCATCGCCGGCCAGCGGCCAGGGCGCACCGACGCCCGCCAGCGCACGATCGCCGACCTGACCGGAACCGGCATCCAGGACACCGCCATCGCCACGCTCGCCGTTGCCCGCGCACTGGAGTGCGGCAAGGGCACGATATTTGACAGCTGAGACCGGCAGGGCCGGAGAATGAGGGAGAGACATGACCCAACCCAACCTCAAATTTTCGCTTGGGGAGTACGAGGCGCGGCTGGCCAAGACCCGCAAGGCCATGGAGCAGAAGGGTGTCGACCTTCTCATCGTCAGCGACCCGACGAACATGGCCTGGTTGACCGGGTATGACGGCTGGTCCTTCTACGTGCATCAGGCCGTAGTGGTGCCGCCCACCGGCGAGCCGATCTGGTATGGCCGCGGCCAGGATGCCATTGGCGCGAAATTCACGGCCTATCTCGGCCACGACAACATCATCGGCTATCCCGATCATTACGTGCAATCCACGGAGCGCCATCCGATGGACTATCTCGCCGCCAAGCTTGTCGAGCGCGGCCTCGACAAGCTGACAATCGGCGTCGAGATGGACAATTACTGGTTCTCGGCAGCCGCCTATGCCGCCCTGCAGAAACACCTGCCCAATGCCCGCTTCGTCGACACGACGGCGCTGGTCAACTGGCAGCGCGCAGTAAAAAGCCCGACCGAGATCGCCTATATGCGCAACGCCGCGCGCATCGTCGAAGGCATGCATCAGCGCATCTTCGACAAGATCGAGGCCGGCATGCGCAAATGCGATCTCGTCGCCGAGATTTACGATGCCGGCACGCGCGGCGTCGACGGCATCGGCGGCGACTACCCGGCGATCGTGCCGCTGCTTCCCTCCGGCGTCGAGGCATCCGCGCCGCATCTGACCTGGGACGACCGCCCGATGAAATCGGGTGAAGGCACGTTCTTCGAGATCGCCGGCTGCTATAATCGCTACCATCTGCCGCTGTCGCGCACGGTCTTCCTCGGCAAGCCGACCCAGGCGTTCCTGGACGCGGAAAAGGCGACGCTCGAAGGCATGGAAGCAGGCCTTGCAGAGGCCAGGCCGGGAAACACCTGCGAGGATATCGCCAAGGCCTTCTTCGCGGTCCTGAAGAAGTACGGCATCGTCAAGGACAACCGCACGGGCTACTCGATCGGCATGTCCTATCCGCCGGATTGGGGCGAGCGCACCATGAGCCTGCGCCCCGGCGACAGGACCGAGTTGAAGCCTGGCATGACATTCCATTTCATGACCGGTCTGTGGCTCGAGGACATGGGCTTCGAGACAACTGAAAGCATCCTGATCACCGAGACCGGGGTCGAATGCCTCGCCAATGTGCCGCGCAAGCTTTTCGTGAAGGACTGACCATGACGGTTTCAGCGCTTCGTCCGTCGGCGATTTCGCCGACGGTGGACTTCTCCATGGACGGCGTCCAGCACGGTTTCCTCCGGCTGCCCTATAGCCGCGACGATTCCGCCTGGGGCTCGGTGATGATCCCCATTACCGTGGTAAAGAACGGAAAAGGGCCGACAGCCCTTCTAACCGGCGGCAACCACGGCGATGAATATGAGGGGCCGATCGCTCTCTTCGATCTCGCCCGGACGCTGAGGGCCGAAGACGTCGCCGGTCGGGTAATCATCGTGCCGGCGATGAATTATCCGGCTTTCGTTGCGGCGACGCGCACCTCGCCGATCGACCGGGGCAACATGAACCGTAGCTTCCCTGGAAAGCCCGACGGCACGGTGACCGAAAAGATTGCGGACTATTTCCAGCGTGAACTGCTGCCGCTCGCAGATATCGTGCTCGATTTCCACTCCGGTGGAAAGACGCTCGATTTCCTGCCGTTCTGCGCAGCGCATATCCTGCCGGATAAGCGCCAGGAAGCCTTCTCGTTCGAACTCGTCGACGCATTCTGCGCGCCGTATTCGATGAAGATGCTCGAGATCGATGCGGTCGGCATGTACGACACCGCAGCGGAGGGTATGGGCAAGATCTTCATAACGACGGAACTTGGCGGCGGCGGCACGGCGACCGCCAAAAGCGCCTGTGTTGCCAAACAGGGCGTCGCCAACGTGCTGCGCAAGGCGGGCATCCTGAAAGGAGAAAGCAGCGCGGCCGTGGGCCGCACGCAATGGCTCGACATGCCCGATGGCGATTGCTTCTCTTTCGCCGAGGATGCCGGGCTGATCGAACCCCTGGTCGACATGGGAGAGAGCGTCGTAACCGGTCAAGTGGTCGCGCGCATCCACCCCATAGGCAAGACCGGCGCCACGCCGACCGAAGTCATTGCGAAGATGGACGGCATCCTGTGCGCCCGGCACTTTCCCGGCCTGGTCAAGCCGGGAGATTGCGTCGCGGTCGTCGCCGTTGTTGTGTGAGCCGGCACACCGGCCAGCTGAAGTATAAGGGTTGTAACGCCTTCGATGGCATCGATCAGCGCGGGCGCAAGTCACGAAGCCCTCGCGTCGACGTCGATCCTGACGCGGTCAGTCGCCCCCGCGGCTTGTGGGTGGGTGCGCCGCCGCTAGCCCTGCGATCTCGCCGAGCTGGACGACTTCCGTCGCCTCGCCGCGTCCACGCAGCAGATGCTCGCCCATGGGAATTGTCGTGAAGGTCCCATCCAGCCTGGAGGCCGTTTCGCTGGAAAGAGTGATGCAGGCAGGCGCATCCGGCTGTGCCTGCTTGCCCACGTCGAGCAGCCGCTGGCTGATGTTCACGGTGTCGCCAACGATGGTGTAGTTCACGCGGTCTGAAGCACCGATATTGCCGACAATGACGAGACCCGTGTGAATGCCGATGCGCACGCGCAGCGGTGGTCGGCCTTCAGCCATGCCTCTTCGGTTGTCATTCTCCAGTTCTTGGCGAATGGTTGCGGCTGCCCGGACGGCGGCGGCCGCGTGGTCATCCAGATGATCCGGGGCACCGAAAAAAGCCAGCATGCCGTCGCCCAGAAACTTGTCGACTGCGCCGCCGTTCGCATCGACTGCGCGGCAGAGAATGCCAAAGTGGTGGTTGAGGAGCTGTCCCGCAGCGGCGGCATCCATGCGTTCCGACAAGGTTGTGAAGCCGGCGATATCCGTGAACATGACAGTGACGACGGCTTCGCGAGGTTCCGCGATCCCCGGCTGTCCCGTTCGCACCAGCTTCGAAACAAGAGAACGTGGCACGTAGGTCGAGAATGCACGAAGCCCCACAAGCATCGCATTGAAGGCCGATGCCTGCTCGTCCAGCTCCAGAACCCTGCTGCGCGGCAGCGGTTCCACACCCTCTAGCTCGAAGTTGGCAACACGCGAGGCTTGACCCGCGATTGCCTGAATAGGGCGAGAAATACGCCTGCCCAGAAGGACGGCGACCAGGACCGCCGCGCCCATCGCGCCAAGCCCCAGCAGCGCCGATCCCATGACGCGTTCGAGTTCGTTTCCGATCTGCCCGGTCTCGAAATACGCCCCAATCGTCCAGGGTCGCTCGCCATAGCCGGTGATCTGGCGCGTGATGGCGATATAGCTGTCGGCGCCAAAGAAGCCGTCCGATGCGGATGGGCCCTCGACACTGATTTCTGCGACCTCGATATCGCGACCGCGTTTGGCACTGAATTCCGTTTCCGTCGAGCGTTCGCCGTAGCGGGCCAGCACCGGGTCACCGAACGCTGCGAGCGGCGTCAAAGGAAGTGCGCCCGAACTCGGATCTGCTAGGCGAGGATCAGCCAGAACCGTTCCGTCGCCATCCAGAATAAAGGCATGCGTGCCGAACCGGGACGACAATTCGCGCGTGATTTCGGAGAGTTTCTGCAGCTCTACGGCAGCAATCACCCAGCCCCGCGTTTCACCGCCACGTTCAAGCGGCGTCGAAACATTGGCAAACAGCCCATGCTCATTGGCAACGTATGCACCCCATTGGCGCCCTTTCAGTTGTCGTCGACTTTCAAGCGCTGCACGGACTTGTGGTGATTCCTCCTGAGCTGCCGGCAAATGCCGAATCTCGCCGCTCGGAACGCCGCGCGTGCCACGAGCCGTGCCTCTGCACTTCAGGTCAGGGGTGCACAGCAACATCGCATTTGCGCCCGGCGTTGCCGAGAGAGCGCCAGCAAGCGCCGCCGACATCGTTGCCTCGTCGATCTCGAAGTCACCCTGAGCATAGAGCTGGGCGACACCATCGACGGCATTCTCGGCGCCCCCCATTTCGGCACGAAGCAGATCTTCCATCGCATCGACAAGGAGCGTGGATTGAGCGCCCAGCAGATCGAGCGTGTTGCGAACGTTGGCACCGACCGACAAGGCTAGAACGCCGCCCACGGATACGAGTACCAGCGCGCCGAAACTCAAGGCCATGACGGCGGCGATCGGCATGCGGCGCCATTTGGCCGCAGGACGTGTTTGGTGTGTCGGCTCTTTCGAGGTGCTCATGCCGCCAATGTCCTCAAGTGCCCCGAATTTGCAAGCGGTCTTACCGCGGCAAATGGCCTGCAGGTCAGCAACGAAGGGACCGTCACGGGCCAGTATCGGGCACCTCTATCCGCGGCCAGATGCTGCTCCTTTCAAAGCAAACCTCTCGCAGAATGGGTCTCATCGTCATCGCCAAGGGACGAGCGCGTTGGTACGGTTCTCGGCCAGACGAGCGAAGCGGCGGCGGCCGACGTCTGCGGGGCTCCGCAGGCAAGAGAGTATCTTACAAGCAGTGTCCCCTGACAGAGCTTGAGCCCGTCACGAGGTCTGGCCTTGCTGACGACTGCCCCGCAGGATGATTACAAGTGCTGTTAACAGCGTCATCAACACGGAGATGGCCGCGATTGCGGGATCCAGATCGAGACGCAGATTGTCCCACATTCTCTTCGGCAGCGTCGTGACGTTGACGCCGCTGATGAACAGCGTGACGGAGCTCTCCTCCCAGGACATCACCAGGCTGATGAACCAGGCGGTGAACAGACCGAAGCGTATGTTGGGCAGGATGACCAGGCCGATCGACTGGAACGGACTGGCACCCAGAATGCGCGCGGCCTGATCCAGCGTCCGGTCCATTCTGTTGAGGGTGGCCATGATGGCGACGACCGCAAAAGGCACCGTGACAACGACATGGCCGATGATCACGCCGGGAATGGTATCCAGCAATCCGATCTGGGCCAGCAGAAAATAGATGGACACGGCAGACGTCACAGGCGGAACGACAATCGGCAGCAGCACCAACCCGGTGACGATCCCCGCGAGTCGCGGCCGCAACAACCAGATGCCGAGCGCGAATGTCGTCGCAAGCACCGTCGCCACGATGCTCGACACGATTGCGATCAAGAAGCTGGTGCCGATGCTGGCGAGCCAGGTGTCGGTATCCAGAAGCGCCCAGTAGTGGCGGAGCGAATACTCGCCACCCGGCAGCGAAAGAAATCGCTTCGCAGTGAAGGAGAACGGCACGACGGCCACGAGCGGCAGGAGCAGAAAGAGCCCGACTACCCCCGCCACAACGATCCCGAAGCGTGATTTTCCAAGCATGCCCCACCTCTAGCGCGAAACGGATTGATCGAGCTTGACGACGCTCCGGACGAGCCACAGCACGGCGAGCACGAAAAGCATGAGGATGATGCCGAGTGCCGAACCGAGCCCCCAGTTGGCCGTCTGGAACATCTGCACAAAGACCCCCTCCGCAATCATCGTCACACGCCCGCCGCCCAGAACCATCGGCGTGACGAAGAACCCGAGCGAGAGGATGAAGGAGACGGAGAGTGCGGAGTAGATGCCGGGCGCCGACATGGGCAAAAAGACACGCCAGAAAACGTATGGAGCTGCAGCACCCAATCCGTTGGCGGCGAGCAGCACCCGGTGGTCGATCTTACGCATCACCGAGGCCATCGGCAGGACCGCGAACGGCACCATGAAATGCACCATGCCGATGACGACCGAGGTCGCGCTCCGGCCTGTCGCAAGCATATCGGCCGGCAGGCCCAGATAGGTGGCCAAGTCGCTGGCCAGTCCATTGTTTCGCAAGATCACCACCCAGCCGAAGGCCCTCACGAGCACCGAGATCCAGAACGGAAGGAAAATGCAGATCTCCATCAGCCGGCTGGTCACTGCCCGGCCCATCACCCAATAGTACGCAAGAATATAGGCCAGCGGCACGGTGACAATCGTACTCACCCCGCAGATGAGTACGGTACGATAGAGGATCATCCGCAGATCAGGGCTCGCAACGATGCGGACATAGTTTTCCATGCCGGGCGCAGGCCGGGTGACGCTCCAGAGCGCCACGCCGGCAAAGGGAAGCACATATGCAAGCACGAGAAGTGCCGGCAGTGCCCACAGCATGATCTGCATGCCGATTGGCGACAAAGGTGGTTTCGAAATGATTGCCATGGCTACGACGCAATCATTGCCAGGTATTTGTCGAGTGCTTTGTCGGAACGCGCCGCGTACCAATCCATATCCATGAGCACTTGCCGCGCAACGTTTTCCGCCGAACTGCAATCCAGCGGCTTGAGATCGGCCGGAACGAGATCTTGGGCTTTGGGATTGGCCGCACCGCAACCGAGCGCGCGCAACAGCTCGATCTGGCGCTGAGGGTCCTGGCAATAGCTTATGAAATCCATCGCGGCAGCACGCCCCGACGGGTTTCCCTTGATGACCGCCCAACCCGAATGTGCGAGGATGCCTTGCGCATAGGTCCAGCGCACGTCGCCACCGGTATCCTGCTCGACGAGGTTGGCGCGGGTGTGCCACATCAGCGCCATCGAGACTTCGCCATCACGCATCAGCTGCTGGCTCTCAGCGCCTGAATCCCAATAGCTGAGCACATGGGGCTTGAGCGCTTCGAGCTTGCGGATCGCGCGGTCCTCGTCGAGCGGATAGAGCTTGTCGGCAGGCACGCCATCGGCCAATAGCGCCGCCTCCATGCAACCTGACATCCATTTATAGAGCGAGCGCTTGCCCGGAAATTTCTCGACATCCCAAAAATCGGCCCATGACGTGGGTGGGTTGTCGCCAAACTTCTTGGCGTCGTAGGCAATCACGTAGCTGAGGAAATAGTTTGCCACGCTGAATTCATAGGCGAAGCCCGGCTGGACCTGGTCGCGGTCAACGACGCCGTAGTCGATCGGCTCGATCATGCCGAGTTCGCCGAGCGACTTGGTCGCGCCTGGGTCGGCGTCGCAAACATCCCAGCTGACCGCCCCGCTTTCGAACTGCGCCTTCATCGCCCCCTTCGTGGGGCCTGAACCATTGATCTTGACGTCGACGGCGCGTTCGCTCGCGTAGGTGCCGGTCAACGCCTTGTGGAATGCGTCGACCGCGTCGCCGCCCCAGTTCGTTACGACAAGTTGCTTGTCGGCAGCCTGGGCGAACCCGCCGCCGATGGCCGAAGCGCCGCCGAGAAGGGCGAGACCGACAAGAAAGGTGCGGCGGTCGATCCTGCCCGCCGCGTGTTGCGATTGCAGGAGATCGAGGCAATCGTCCGTCAGGTTTCTGTTCATCGTTATTCCCCTTTTGTTTTTTGACTTTGTGGTATTCAGTTTGCATCAACTTTCGAGAAGTCTTGCGTCGCTCCTGCTCCAGGACACCCAACGGTCCTGCCCGACTGCCAAGTCCTCGTCGAAACCGACACGCGCGACAGACAAGGTGAGCGGCAATTGATCGGGCGCACTCCCCTTCACGATGACGCTCGATCCCTGGAAGACCAGCGCATCGACCCGGAACGGCAGGACGTTGGCAGCCGCCTCAGGCCGGTGGCGGTGGAGCGTCAGTCGCTCCGGCCGGATCGCCAGCACCGAAGCTCCGGTTGCCGCGGATCGAGAGCATGTCTCGATATCCGCTTCCAGACGGAACCCGGCATGGCACGTCTCTCCGGCGCTGGCGGACGGCCCCAGCGGGATGATGTTCATCGTCCCGAGGAATTCAGCGACGAAACGGGAGTTTGGCCAGTCATAAAGATCATCAGGTCGGCCGACCTGCTCGATCGCCCCCTTATTGAAGATCGCGATGCGGTCGGACATCGCAAGTGCTTCGCCCTGATCATGTGTCACGAACAGAAAGGTCGTACCGGTCCTTTGATGGATGGAGACCAGTTCATCCTGCAATTGCTCACGAAGGTTCTTGTCCAGTGCCGACAGCGGTTCGTCGAGCAACAGCAGTTCCGGTTCAAAGACCAGGGCCCGGGCAAGCGCGCAGCGCTGCTGCTGCCCGCCAGAAAGAGCGTTTGGGCGCTTATGGGCATGACCACCAAGCCCGACAAGATCGACCATCCTGTTGACGCGCCTTTCCCGCTCGTCGCGTGAGACGCCACGAACCTTCAACGAGAAGGCAATATTGTCGGCGACGCTCAAATGCGGAAACAGCGCATAGCCTTGAAAGACCATACCGAAGTTTCGCTTGTCCGGCGGCAAAGGACCGATATCTCCCCCGTCCTTTAGAATGCGACCCTGCGTCAGTGGCTCGAAACCCGCGATCGCATTCAGCAATGTGGATTTCCCGGAGCCGGACGGGCCGAGAAAGGTGAGAAACTCACCCTTCTCGATGTCAAGCGAGACACTCCTCAGCGCCTCGAACGCACCGAAGCACTTGCGTGCGTTCATGATGGCAAGATGGACGACCATGTATGACCAACCTCAATCGACGCGATCGCGAATGAGCGGGCTCGTCGAGCAGTGAATACCGCCGCCGTTCAGCTGGACTTTGTCATAGTCGATCTCAAGAACGGTGACGCGGTTTCGGGCAAGTGCCTCGCGGGTGCGATCCGAAAGACCGCGTGGCATGATCACGCGACCCGGCGCAATCGCCAATCCGTTGACGATCCACGGGTTGTCTTCCTCGTTCATCTCGATCGTGCGAATGCCGAGCTGCTTCAATCTCTCGAGAAAACTGAAGGGCAACCCTCGCGCCCAAACCAAAGCCAGATCGACATCGATCATCAGGAAGTGGCCATCGATATGAATGTCGTAGCCGCAGAGATCGACGACGATAAGCTCTACGCCCTGATAGCGCAGGACTTCGGCAATCTGGGCGATACCATCGTCGTTGATGCGGATGCCGCGGCCGATGACGGCGGTCTTGCTGTTCAGCCAGGCAAAGCTTCCGCCCTCGGCCATGGCCGTCCCGTGCAGGGTGCGAAGCACCGGCATGCCGAGCTTTGCCAGTGTCCGGGTGACGGGTAGCTCCTCTCCGTGCCGCATGCGCGGCGCCAGCCGCGGCACGATTGCGCCACCTTTGACGGCGATGCAGGAGTCGCGAGTGTATACCGACTTGAAGCGCGACCCATCGACGCCTTCGACCAGGACGACCTCCACACCCTCCCGGCGCAGAAGGTCGGTCAACGCATCATGCTGCGCCTGCAGTTCAGAAAGTTCCGGAATGATGTCGCTCTGCCAGTACCATCCAGCATCGAGGTCGCCGTATGTGCCGGTTTCCGCAATCGTCTTTGTGCGATCGATAATAGAGAATTCATTGCCGGGACGGTGCATCAGTACCGACCGCAAGGCGCCCACATCATTGTCACATCCCCAATTGCGGCCCCACAGAGCGCTCAGGCGCTCCGGTGCTTCAAACGCCGGCTCGGGCTCGGATCCAAAGTACTTGATGGTGGCGGAATAGAGGTCACGCTTCTTCGGTGGGATCGCATTCACATTCATTCCCCTTTTGCTGCCTGCGCCCGAGCCTCTTTTGGGTGGCCCGACCGTGTTTATGAGCAGATCATATGGGATAGCTTTTCTCATCCATAACGAATACATTTCTCCGTCAACTTGAGTTTTTCTCAAACATGCGACGGGAGCTGGTTCGTTGAGCAGATTGCCGCCTTTGAATGCTCTGCGCGCTTTCGAAGCAAGCGCGCGAAACAAAAGCCTGACCAAGGCCGCCAACGAGCTCCACGTCACGCCCGGCGCGATCAGCAAGCAGTTCCGTCAGTTGGAAGAGCATTTCGGTTTCCCGCTCGCCAGCAAGTCGCGCGACAGTTTCGTGCTCACTCCCGAAGGTCAGGAGCTTCACGCCAAGATCAGTCAGTCTTTCAGCCTCCTCAATGAGGCGGTCCACGGTTTGCAGCGAGATCCGATCGCCGGAAGACTGGTTCTGCGTTGCATGCCCGGATTCGCGACGCGCTGGCTCATTCCGCGGCTGGGCAAGTTCTATGCGCGCTTTGAGCGCGTTGAACTGCAGCTGATGTCGCTTGCCGAGCTAACCGATCCTTTTCAGGACGGTATTCCAGACCTTGCGATCACCTTTGGCGAGCCAAGCTCCAGCAAGCTGGAGGCCCGGCTTCTGAAGCAGATGGAGTTCTTTCCGGTCTGCAGCCCGGTGCTCCTCAATCACGACGGCGGGATCAAGCGCAACCGTGATCTCTTCCGACACGTCCTTCTTGATGGCATCGGAGCGACCCACTGGAATGATTGGTTTAAGGCACAGGGCCAATCCATTCCAGCCACCGTTCGACGGCTGTATTTTCAGGATTTCAACCAGAATCTCGCAGCTGCTCGCGCCGGGCTGGGCATCGCAATGGGAGACAATATCACGGCTGCGGAGGAATTGGCGCAGGGTGCACTGGTTCGGCCACTGAAAGGTTCGCTCAATGCGTCACCCAAGGGCTATTATGTGCTGACACAGAAGGGGCGTGAAAACTCGCCACTTTCAAAAGTCTTCATCGAATGGCTCTTCAATGAAGCCAAGAGCGTGACTGATTGACGGCTAATGCCCTCGACGTCTCGTCTCAGCCGCGATTTTTTGCTGGGCCGCGGCGTTTACTCATGGTGCATTCGTATCCAAAGCCGGCCTATCCGGCGGACCCGTCCAATCCTCGACCCGTAGACCAGGAACGCGGTCGAATTCGCGCCGGTTGTTTGTGACGAGTATCAACCTCCTGGAGCGCGCATGTCCGGCAATCAGCTGGTCATATGGTCCGATCGGCGTACCGCTACGGGCAAGCTCTGCGCGCAACTGTCCAGTATGGCTCGCTGCGACGTGAACGTAATCGATGACCTCAAGGCGCGCAGCGAAGCCCTCCACGACGGACAAGTTCTTCTCGGGCATCTCAATCTGTCGCGTCATGGGCTGGAAACGGCCGATCAAAATTAATCTGAAGGCGAAGCATCGCACAACGCTATCCGTTTGCGTCAAAGTCGTCGCTCATCATCGGGCGCGAGCTCGCTCAGGCCCTTATGCAGCCTGGCGGCGGCTTGAAGTTTGGCGACGGTGTCATGTCCCGAGCGAAAAAGACTGAGAAGAATGGCCGCGGCAAGCGCGCTATCCGGGTGATCTCTCGGCAGCGAATGTTGTTCCCGCCACTCGATAAGCACTGTTTCGACAGTGCGAAGGTCCCCAGGTCCGAATGTGATTTCAAGAAAACTCTTCATACGCATCGTCCATGTCCATTACGAAGCGAAAGCGATCTGGACCGCCAGTTGACGGGTCCAAACGCCAGCCACCAGCGCGCCGGCTGGCGCCGATTTCTTCTAACTCTGGGACACGGTTTCTGTTCCGCGGGCGATGGTCGCTGAGGGCTTAACGCGCGGCCCCCAGATGGCTGGTGAAAATCTCGGCTCTTCACTTTGAGCGTATCGATATGCAGGTCGGGAATGAAAATGTGCCCTCGTCCCCGGACGGGTCTCATTCCATTCATCTCGTATGCCGCTCGCATCTCCTTAATCGCGTGACAGAGGGATCTCGATCGCGACACGCGTTCCTTGGCCTGGAACACTTTCGGCGCGGATTGTACCACCATGCGCCGCGCTAATTCGTGCCACCAGAGACAGTCCCAATCCGGAACCTTCAATGTCGTGCGCATTCGATCCGCGCCGTGCCGGATCGAAAATCGTCGGAAGGTCGCCGGCCGGGATGCCGATCCCCTTGTCGCTTACTGAAATCACCGCGGTCGCTTCACCGATCTCGCATGAAAGCCGGATCGGTTGACGGCTTCGGGAGCGGCTGAACTTTTCCGCGTTTTCGAGAAGGTTGATGATCGCGATCCCGAGCATGTCAGCGTCGCCATAGATGCGGGCGTCTGCAGCGTGAGGTGCCATGTCTGTCACAATCGTGCTCTGCAACAAGTCGCGCCCGCGATTTGCGGCCGCCGCCACGACCTCGGCAACGAGCACACGTTGCAGGACTGGCCTAAACGAAGGCCCCTGCAACCGGGCTCGTGAAAGATTGACTTCGAGCACCTCCACCAGCCGCAGAATCCCCTTGTAGACGCGCTCGAGCCGGCTCCGGTTCGCCTCGTCGGTCTTCGGCAGGCTCAGGCCTATGTTGTCGACATGCGTTCGGATGGCCGCCAAGGGAGTACGGTACTGGTGTGAAATCACCTCCATGAATTGTACCTGCTGTTGTTGTGATCGCAACTCCGCCTGCAACGCGTCCTCAGCGGTCCGACGCGCTGACGCGAGTTCCCGTGTCCGCTCTTCAACCAGCGCATTGGCATGCACTTGGGCCGCCTTGGCAGCGGCTAGCGCCTGTTGCTGCATCACGAGATTGAGTGCCTCTGCGGCCCGCAGGCGTACCCCGAGTGCGGCGGTGAGCAGGATCGTCTGCACGACGCAGGCAACCGCATAGGTGTGAGCGACCCAGTTGGGCAGGTCGACAAGTGCCGTTCTTTGTACCATGACGGCAATCACGCCAACCCAAAACACGACATAGGCCGCTGCGCGCAATTGAGTGGCGGCGCCACCGGATTTTGCGGTCCGTAATCCCTGCCAAGCCGCCAAGGTCGCCAGCAACATGCTGGCCAGGCTTCCGACTGGAGCAAACGTCTGCTGTAAACCGGCGGCCCCGAAAACGGCGCCGACGAGACCAAGGACAGAACCTGCGAGAAAAAGCCGGTGTAGCCACAGGTTATTTTCCCTCAGATCGAGAATGTATGCCACGGCCAGTGTGCTCGCGGTGAGACCCAACCATACGGATACCGACACAAACACATCATTTTCCATGCCACCTTCCGGAAAGAGGAAAACGCGGGAGAGCCCGAGCGTTCCCGTATAAACAACGCCGGCCAGGAGGGTAGAGAGAGCCAGGAGCAGGTAGTGCGGTCTGCGATCATAGTAAAAGAAGACGAGCTGAATGACGACCAGCATCCCCATGCTGCCGAACCAGACACCAGTGACCAGTGCAGTCGCAGCCGAGCGGCGGGGGCCGTCCTCCTTGGCATAAACCTGAACGTTCGTCGTGATCGCGGAGCCAAGTGCGGCGAGCCGGACATAAGTCACGGTGGCCTTGCCAGCCTTGAGGTCGAGTTCCAACATGTCGTCCAACCCCGATAGGCCGTCGGAAGGCAACGGTCTGTGATCGCCGGTCGAAACGTGCCGGACTGGTGCGGCTACGCTGAGGTGGTTTGAAGGAAAGGCGTAGATATCGATCAGATCCACAAAGTTGGGCGACATGGAAAGGAGAACCGTGCGGTCCCTCTCGCTTTCAATCGACACTCGTAGCCAGACGGCGTCGCGCGTATATCCGAAGTTAATGTCCGAACGATCATGTCGATGGAAACGCTCCGGCTGCAGAGCAAGCACCGCTTCGAGGTTCAGGTTCCGTGTGGGATCGACGAGGTAGCGAATATCAACCGACACTCCTACAGGGTTCAGCCCTTGTGCTTGGGATGACAGCGCCACGAACAAGGAAATGATTACGGTCAGTGAGGCCAGGAAGGAGCGTGAAAACATGTGCAATGTCATGGGTCGCGATTATCGAACAACAGCTCCCATGCTATAGGAGCAACCACCTTCCGATAGGAAGGTCAAATGCTCTCGGTTGAATGCATAATGCTCACTCCCTCACAAGCCTATGGCGGCGGACAACCGCTCACCCGCATTTTGCTCGTCGAGGACGATGACGATCTGCGCGAGGGACTGGCCGAAAATCTTCGCCTGAACGGCATGCTGGTAACTGAAGCCGACAGCGGCACGGCTTTTCATGCAGCCAGACATAGCAAAAGCTTCGATGTCGCGATCCTGGACGTCAATTTGCCCGATGCCAACGGCTTCGATCTCGCCGCAAGCATGGTCGGCGACGCCATGCGTCCCGGGGTTATAATGTTGACGGCACGCACGGGACAAGCGGACCGCATTCGGGGCTACGCGGAGGGCGCGGATCTCTACATGACAAAACCAGTGGCCGGCGAGGAGCTGCTGCTCGCTGTACGAAATCTCGCGCGGCGCATTCAGCGGGCCGTCCCTGCCGCGACAACAACATGGAAACTGGACCTGCTGTTGCGGCGTCTCGTATCGCCCGACGGACGCCTGATTAACCTTTCGGGACGCGAGATCCTGTTGATCGAGCAATTTGTCGGCAAGAAAGGCGAGCCGATCATGCGTTATGCCTTGTCGGAAATCCTCGGCTACGGGACGCCGGGACCGGAAAACCGTGCACTCGACGCGGTCCTTCGCCGTCTGCGGCAAAAATTCTCGGATGCAGGCCTGGAGGCGCCGCTGACCAGCGTCAACAATCTCGGCATTCGATTCATTCCTCCGCTCATCATGACGTAACGGCTCGGTGACGCGCTTATCCTCTAAACCCGCCGTGAAACCAGATTGAAGAACCGGGGACAGCCTGCAAGGTGCTCATGTCTCCACTCGTCATGTGCGCCCTTGGGGTTTCGCCGGTAGCATCTGGACCTCATTGCGGTCTTAATCCGCTATCCAGGGGCCGCGTTGAATGCGGGGCCGCAGCACGTCGGCCCCGCAGAAGCGTCAAAACGCTTTTGCCGCTTTAACTCTGCCACCAACGGACTTGCGTCCGTCGGCCTCGACGTTGAGCAAGAGGCTTGCATCGAGCATCCAGAAACTGGCGGTCTCAAGCGAGACCCCGGCGCTGATCGAGGCGTAAGCGCCAGTACCGTCAAGTCCAGCATAGCCGGCTGTCACGCCCACCTTCGGCGTCAGGACCGATCCGTCTTCCACCGTGAAAGAGCGCGCGATCTCGGCTCCGAGGCTGACGCGGAACTGCTCGGCGTTAAAACCCTCAATGCTGATCTTGTCACCGGTGCCATTACGCACCGTGTAGTCCTTCACCCGTTCGTTGAAGTAGACAGCCCTCAGCTTCGGTGTGAGGACTGTCGCCTCATCGATCTGCCAGTAGCCCTTCACCGCAGTATCAACCATCCAGCGGTTGGTATCGAAACTGCCGTCCCAGAAGGCGGTGTCGATATCGTTGACCGAGCCTCCGTAGAGCAAGCTGGTATCCCAGAACACGCCCTTGCCCAATTCGAACGAGGCATAGGGGCCGGTGAGCCAACCATTGCCGGTCAACTCCGCATCAGCATCGCTCGGATCGCGCATCCGGTCGTAGTGGAAGGAAAAGCCCACCAATGCACGTTCCGTCACCAGATAGTCCGCGCCGAGGTTGAGCATCGCAAAGCTGCCCCACTTGCCGTCGTTCTGTTCCCGTTTGTGCATGATGAAGGCGCCATCGACCCATACGTTGAATGGCGAGAGAGCCGCGCTCTCGATACCGTCGGCGGCATTTCGGGACGCATCCATCTGGGCAAGGCTGGTGGAAAAGTTGGCTGTCATGCCGTCTTCCGACGGTGTCATGCGCGCGGTGACGGCATCCGTCGCCTGCTGCATCTGTCGCCGCTCGAGCAGACCTGGAACATAAATGCTCGAGGAAATCAGACCTTGGCGCGTGGTGACAAAGCCATCTACCAGCGTGTCGATATCACCAGCCACCTCCTCTGGGGCAAAGGATAGATTGTAGGTGACGGTGCCCGTGTTGGACGTGCCAAGGACGCTGACAAGGCGGAAGCCAACCCTCGCCGAGCCCTTGAATCCCGGATTCGGAGTGAACTGCAGATACCAGCCCGCCGGCGCGCCGATCGGTCCAGCTTGAGCGAGTTGTCCCCGAATGATTGACGCCGTGCCGGCATTGGCCGGTTCCACGAATGTCACATCCGCTGCATCGAACGGTCCACCGGTGGCGCCGCGGTTGAGATAGACGTCGCTTGGCGTGGCGCCTTCCGAAACATTGACCACCTTGTCGGAAACAGTGACTTCGCGCGGCTTGACCGTCATGCTGTAGGTTGCAGTACCAGTTGCGCCATTGTTGTCCCCGACCGCGACTGTGAAAGTGTAGCTGCCCTCACTTGCCGCATCGAGCGGACCGGTTAACTCCCCAGTCGAGACGTTGAGAACCATTCCCTTCGGCAATGCGCCTGACGCGATACCGTAAAGGAGCGGTGCCGCACCTCCAGTAGCCGCGATCTGCTGCCGGTAGTCCTCGCCTGCCATCGCTGGAGCGAGATCCCCCGCCGCCGGCGTGAATGTAAAGGCGACGACCGGCGCCTTTACGGCGAGCGCATATACCACGGAACCTTTTGCGCCGTGGGCGTCTGTGGCCATGATGGTGAAGCCGACAGTGCCTACCGTCCTCGGCGTGCCGGAGAGGGTGCCCGTAGCGCCGTCGAGTGCCAGCCCTGCCGGAAGTGTACCGTTCGACAGCGCGTAGACATAAGGCGCAGCGCCGCCTGACGCCGTCACGGTCTGGCTATAGGCCGTTCCGGTGATGCCGCCGGGCAGAGAACCGGCTGCAGGGGATAGTGCCAGCGTCGGTGCGCTGACCGTGATCGTCACGGTGGCCGTGGACGAGGTGCCGGCCGCATTGGTGGCTGTATAGGTAAAGCTGTCTGGACCGGAATAGCCTGCCGCCGGGCTATAGTTGATTGTTGTGCCGGTGGCCATCACCGTGCCGTGTGAGGCCTGTTGGGCAACGGCAACACTGTCTGCGGGATCGCCCGTGATCGCCAGCGTGATCGGGTTGGCCGACGAGTTGGCGTTGACCGTGGCCGTCACATTGGCGGCGACAGGCGGCTGCAGACCCTGGGCGATGTCGAGCGTGTAGGTTGCCGAGCCTGTGGCCCCGTGGGCGTCGGCTGCAACGACGGTGAAGGCGAAGCTGCCGGCCGCACTCGGCGTGCCGGACAGGACACCGGTCATTACATCGATCGACATCCCCGCAGGCAGCGAGCCGGAGGCGGCGAATTGATAGGGCGCCGTCCCGAGCGAAGCCGTCACCGTCTGGCTGTAGGCCGTTCCGGTGATGCCGCCGGGCAGAGAACCGGCTGCAGGGGATAGTGCCAGCGTCGGTGCGCTGACCGTGATCGTCACGGTGGCCGTGGACGAGGTGCCGGCCGCATTGGTGGCTGTATAGGTAAAGCTGTCTGGACCGGAATAGCCTGCCGCCGGGCTATAGTTGATTGTTGTGCCGGTGGCCATCACCGTGCCGTGTGAGGCCTGTTGGGCAACGGCAACACTGTCTGCGGGATCGCCCGTGATCGCCAGCGTGATCGGGTTGGCCGACGAGTTGGCGTTGACCGTGGCCGTCACATTGGCGGCGACAGGCGGCTGCAGACCCTGGGCGATGTCGAGCGTGTAGGTTGCCGAGCCTGTGGCCCCGTGGGCGTCGGCTGCAACGACGGTGAAGGCGAAGCTGCCGGCCGCACTCGGCGTGCCGGACAGGACACCGGTCATTACATCGATCGACATCCCCGCAGGCAGCGAGCCGGAGGCGGCGAATTGATAGGGCGCCGTCCCGAGCGAAGCCGTCACCGTCTGGCTGTAGGCCGTTCCGGTGATGCCGCCGGGCAGAGAACCGGCTGCAGGGGATAGTGCCAGCGTCGGTGCGCTGACCGTGATCGTCACGGTGGCCGTGGACGAGGTGCCGGCCGCATTGGTGGCTGTATAGGTAAAGCTGTCTGGACCGGAATAGCCTACAGTCGGTGTGTAGGTGATTGTTGTGCCGGTGGCCATCGCGCTGCCGTGTGAGGCCTGTTGGGCAACGGCAACGCTGCCTGCGGGATCGCCCGTGATCGCCAGCGTGATCGGGTTGGCCAACGAGTTGGCGTTGACCGTGGCCGTCACATTGGCGGCGACAGGCGGCTGCAGACCCTGGGCGATGTCGAGCGTGTAGGTTGCCGAGCCTGTGGCCCCGTGGGCGTCGGCTGCAACGACGGTGAAGGCGAAGCTGCCGGCCGCACTCGGCGTGCCGGACAGGACACCGGTCATTACATCGATCGACATCCCCGCAGGCAGCGAGCCGGAGGCGGCGAATTGATAGGGCGCCGTCCCGAGCGAAGCCGTCACCGTCTGGCTGTAGGCCGTTCCGGTGGTGCCGCCGGGAAGAGAACCGGCCGCAGGCGATAGAGCCAGCGTCGGGGTGACATATGTGTAGCCGTTGCCAAGAGTGGCTGTGCCGCCCGGCGTCGTGACGACGACATTGACAGCGCCGGCCGCACGCGAAGGGGTCGTCGCCGTGATCTGCGTGGCACTGTTGACGACAAAGCCTGTTGCAGCCGTCCCGCCGAAGGTGACCGCCGTCGCCCCCGTCAGGTTTGTGCCCGTCAGCATCACGGACGTTCCGCCGGTCGTCGTCCCCGTCGCTGGGCTCGCTCCGGTCAACATCGGCACTGCAGGGGGGCGGGTGACGATTACCGTATAGGTCTTGGTCGTCACGCCGTCGGCCGCCCGGCCGATGATCGTGACGGTATTGTTGCCATAAACCAGGCTGTTACCCCAGGACGAACCCGACGAGCGCCAGGATCCACCCGCATAATACCTCGCATCAGCATCAGAAGTGTCGGCGTTCATCCAGATGGTCGTCGTCGAGGAAGGGACGGAAACCGAATATTCCGTGACCTGCCGGTCGAAGGATGGCGTCAGTGTGCCCGTCCCCACCCAGATGTTGGAGAGCGTCGCATCATTCGAAGGGGGTGCGTTGACCGTTATCGTCACGGTGGCCGTCGACGAGGTGCCGGCCGCATTGGTGGCGGTGTAGGTAAAGCTGTCGGGACCGAAATAGCCTACAGTCGGTGTGTAGGTGATTGTTGTGCCGGTGGCCATCGCGCTGCCGTGTGAGGCCTGTTGGGCAACGGCAACGCTGCCTGCGGGATCGCCCGTGATCGCCAGCGTGATCGGGTTGGCCAACGAGTTGGCGTTGACCGTGGCCGTCACATTGGCGGCGACAGGCGGCTGCAGACCCTGGGCGATGTCGAGCGTGTAGGTTGCCGAGCCTGTGGCCCCGTGGGCGTCGGCTGCAACGACGGTGAAGGCGAAGCTGCCGGCCGCACTCGGCGTGCCGGACAGGACACCGGTCATTACATCGATCGACATCCCCGCAGGCAGCGAGCCGGAGGCGGCGAATTGATAGGGCGCCGTCCCGAGCGAAGCCGTCACCGTCTGGCTGTAGGCCGTTCCGGTGATGCCGCCGGGCAGAGAACCGGCTGCAGGGGATAGTGCCAGCGTCGGCAACAGATATGTATGGCCATTCGAAATGGTGGCTGTGCCGCCCGGCGTCGTCACGGTGACATTGACAGCACCGGCCGCACGCGAAGGGGTTGTCGCCGTGATCTGCGTGGCACTGTTGACGACAAAGCCTGTTGCAGCCGTCCCGCCGAAGGTGACCGCCGTCGCCCCCGTCAGGTTTGTGCCCGTCAGCATCACGGACGTTCCGCCGGTCGTCGTCCCCGTCGCTGGGCTCGCTCCGGTCAACATCGGCACTGCAGGGGGGCGGGTGACGATTACCGTATAGGTCTTGGTCGTCACGCCGTCGGCCGCCCGGCCGATGATCGTGACGGTATTGTTGCCATAAACCAGGCTGTTACCCCAGGACGAACCCGACGAGCGCCAGGATCCACCCGCATAATACCTCGCATCAGCATCAGAAGTGTCGGCGTTCATCCAGATGGTCGTCGTCGAGGAAGGGACGGAAACCGAATATTCCGTGACCTGCCGGTCGAAGGATGGCGTCAGTGTGCCCGTCCCCACCCAGATGTTGGAGAGCGTCGCATCATTCGAAGGGGGCTCGGCTGCCTGGGCGCCGCCACCGATTGAAGCGCCAAAAAGTACGGACAACGCCAACACGATAAACAAGGTGAATTGGACAGCCAGGTTGGAACCCTTGCCGCAGACGTTTCTTTGCATAATGCCCCCACGCATTTCATCTGATGCCAAGTGTTTCGCCAGGAGGCGCGATAAGACGCAGTCCATCGTGGTGAGACCCTCAGCCCTCGTTCCCCCGCCACATGACCGGCCCGTTGCCCAAGGCCACTCACGTTTTGGTCGTGTTTCCCCATCGCTGCTGCTTCAAGCAAAGTGATTTTGGCAAAACACATGAATCTTCAGTCACCTATGCAATGGCATGACGGGTGATCAAGGCCGACAATTTGTGATGGAAGGAACAAGATGGAACGCCATGTAACGCCAGGGAACGAAATGCGTATCTTCACTGCAACAGCAGGCAGAAATCGAAGATCGCCACGTCGGGCTCCAGAACACCGGGCCTGCGTTGTCCACTGCCCGCACCCTAGCGGGCGAGCTGCTCGCGCATTCACGCGATGACATCGACCGCAGAACCTGCATCTGCCCATGGAAACCGACTCGGCTGCCGCTACGTGCAGGAAGGTGGAGAAAAGGTCCCTAAGAGTGTCGGCATGGCATCATTCGCGCAGGCGGTTAGCCACTCTACCCCTCTCGATCCTCCGGCTTCATACGACTACCGCGAATGGCCAAATTGCTCAAACCGTCACCAGACCACATGCTGAGCCAGGTCATTGCCGCGTGAGGTGAAGTGCCCATGGCAACACAAGTTGATGGCGCAACTGCACTTTGCGCAGAGCTCAGCAAGCGTATACGCGAGGTGCGGCTCGAGCGAAGATGCTCCGCAGCGAAGCTGGCCGCCGCACTTGGCATCACCACGCAGGACGTCCAGCGGTACGAAGATGGCAGGCACCAGATAACGGTGCCTGCGCTCATCTTGATGTGCGAAGCGCTTGGCGTGCATCCCATGGAGGTCATCGGCCCATCGGTGGAGTCCCACATACCTGAACGGCGACCGCCAAACGTCATTGATGAGCAGCTGCTCGCCGCGCAGCGGAGACTGGAAGACATTTGCACCGAGATCGCCGGGGCAAGGTAATCCTCACGCGACCACATTTCCGAAGTCACATCTGGGCGAGTGTCCGGGCAAAACCTGATGGTACTGACGCAGATATTTGCGCCGGAAACCACGAGGTTCGCTGGCCGGTTGATCATGCTAAGGGTTTCAACGCGTGGCCCATATGGTTAGTGAAAGTTCCGGCTCTTCACTTTCAGCGTGTCGATATGTAGGTCGGGAATGAATATGTCGCGTGGGGGTCTCTCGCGCGAGTCCGGGCTGCCAGGCGATCCGTGCGCGAACTCATCGCCACGGCCGGTCGGCAACCTAAAAGCCTCATCCCGCTCGGAAAGGGAGGAGAGATCGCCGGTCAGGTCGAACAGCTGTTGAGCGATCAAATGAACGACCTCCCCTTCGCGCTGGATGCGGCCATTGATCGCCATCATGCTCGATCCGAGCACCACATGACGGCTGCGTTCAAACAGTTTCGGCCAGACGACCACGTTGGCCGCGGCCGATGGTTCTGCGCAAGGGTTAAGCTCGGGTCCCCGGAGCATCAGCGTCCCACGCTTTGAGGCAAGTACTGCGATTCTAAACTTTAAACCGCAGCGATTAGACTCGCTACCGGCCGAAAACAGCGCACAACAGGCCATCTGCTGATCTCTACACGGGCGCCATTGCCCCCAAGATGCTACGCGCTTTCGCCTCCGACAGGATTACGCGCCATGGCCATCTCCGCAGAGCGGAGTATCAACATCGAGCCGGACCAGATGCAGATTATACGACGCCTGGCCAACGATAGCGACGAAGCCCTCGTATCCCGATTGGTTTCACCTTTTCCGAGCGGTATAGGGGACCGGGAAGCGCTTTAGAAAATGGCCGAGTATCTCTCGCTACGGAACATAGCGAGAGACGCCGCGTTTATCTGTTGTCCCCCGACAAACACTTCATCGGCCCCTTTCCACAGGGGCCGACTTTTTTGCACCTTTCCAACGATTATAACGCGGCCCGTCGCTTCCGCGGGTTGACGCCCATTACCCCAAGCCAACACGCTGAGTATTTCAGACCCCTGGTCGCGGGAACCGGCACCCTTAAAGCTCGTTATCATGTTGAAGTCACAGGAGCTTGCCATGGCCAATTCAGCAGACGTCCCTCTTTTTGCAGATGATATCGAAACAGGGCTAGCGGCCTACATGACCGATACCGACCTGTTGCCTCCGCCAGACGGCCGAGCCACCGCGATTGAGACTATTCTGCGCGACTGGCTTGCCGCCCATCGTTACATGGCAGACAAGCCGGAGCCTGCTCCAATTCGATTGGATTCCAAGGGCGTGAATCGTGAAGAGGTGCAATACCCAGGTTTTATCAGATAGCATGTAAGGTTCCGTAAAACGGGCGCTCTGGAGAGCATCGGCGCTTGAAGGCGGAAACGCCAGCCGCTGTTATTGCCAGCAGCAGTACGCTCATCGTCTGCTTGTCGGACTACGCTGCAACGTCGATCGTCCTCGATGAGTGCCACGCAACCGATTTGCTTGAAGGAAAGACCCTCGTCCAACTCACGTCAGGCACGCCGAAGCAAGCTCGCCATCGCGAGCAGTGGGTGGAGGCCCGTGGAGGAAGCTATCTCGACGGCGCAATTTCGGCCGGGCAAAGATTCTCTTAAATGCGGTCCGTTGTACGCGGCACCACAGCACGCTGCGAGCTTCCTTTCGCGTGGTGGTGCCTCCATGCGAACGATCCGATCCAACGCATTCATCTTGAGTGTGCAGTCAATGCCCATCGACAGATGAGAACGCCCTTTGTGCGGTCCCAGCAATATTTCGGATCTGAACCTCTTCTGCACTTACACGATCAAGCGCGTCGCCGGCGAAGCCAAAAGAAATGATGGGGAGGCTCTATGGAAGCGTGACATACTGCGCGGCATTGTAACCGCATAAGGCTGGCACATGGCCAAAGCAGTCCACACACACGCTACCGGAGATCTGGTGCAACAAGTTCTTGAACGTCCGCGCGCGCTCAAGAAGAAACCGGCGCCTCCGCAAGGATCCGCAACGAAGATCACGCTCAGTATTGATAGGGACGTTGTCGACTGGTTCAAGGCATCAGGTCCGCATTGGCGCGCCCGGATGCTGGACGCAATTCGAAATGCCACGGACCTCGACAAAGATGGTTGACGTCGAGACATCCGTTTTACGTTTCGAGGTCCAGCGAACAAGATAGCGCGTAGAACGCGCTATCCCCGTTGATGAAACCGAGCAACCTGGCGACACCTCCTCGGGTGGAAATCCCTAGTCGGTCGGATAGCTCGTTCGTGTATGCTCGCTCGCCTCTGGCTTAAAGTTCACTTCTTCCTCTATGGCGCTCAGCCTTACGTTTGTGGCATCCGCGATAGCCGTCAGGATTCAGCCGGGGTCCACCCTAAGAGGCAGGCTTCCTCGACCAGAACCTGGATTGCATAGTCCACGGTCTGCTCAAGTTCCACCTTGCGCTCAAGCGTGCCTGGGAGCTGATTTGGAGGGTCAAACATTGTTTTTTCTTTCGTGGATACGAAGTTACTCGCCCGCACAACAGAACGATGCCAGGGCCTCAAAACAAACCCTGTGATCAGACGATCGTTCCCTGCTTGAAGAATGGGAACGGCGACGTTCAGGCACGTCGACTCGGGAAAGGTGTAGGAAGTCGCCGAGCCGGACCACGCTAGCACAGGCTGTCGAACACTACGAAATATCACGCTACGGACATAGGCGCTGAAGCTGGGCATGAAAGATGCCGCCAAGCTGCTTCAGGCTAAGCTCGACGAAGAACAGGCAACCGACATCGCTCTGACGGCGATCGCCACTAAGGTCGTCAACCAGGCCGCAGAAAAAGCAGCATAGTCAAAACCAACGGCTCGGCTCTATCAGCGAAACGTATGCGATCTCAGTGGAAGTCTGCTTCCAAGCCGGGATCAGATAGCGAGGGCGGCCCGAGGGCCGCCCTTCTTCAATAGAGCCAATGTTGCACTGGAATTTACTTGGCGCGGCGCCAGACACCGTTGACGCCGTCACCCTTGACGTCTCCGGCCTTCTTATCTTCGGCATACGTATAAAGCGGCTTGCCGTCGTAGGCCCACATCTCCTTGCCGGCCGCGTCCTTGACCAGCGACCACTCGCCTTCAACCTTCGATTTCGCAGCGGCATGAAACGCCGGCCACATCTTCAGGCAATCTGTGTCGCAGTTCGACTTGCCTTTAGTGTCTTTGTCGAACGTGTAGAGGGTCATGCCGTTTCCCGTGGTCATGACCTTGCCCACCTTCGTGTCGACCATCTTGGCCGGTTCGGCGGCATAAGCGGACCATGACGTAGCAGCGGCTACGCCAAATGCGATTAGAAGCGTTTTCATGATTTTTTCCCATCGGGGATGCCAGCGGAATGCCGGTAGTGCCCGAAGTCTAACGCACAGGAACGCGTAGCTTCAGTGGCGGTTCCATGACGGCAGCAACGTGACGGTCTGAAAGAAACCCCGCATCTCTGTCAGAGACGGGCAGAACCAGTCGAACTGCAGGTCGGCAACGTTCAAGGATGTTCACTGTGTCAGGCTGTCAGACTGCGTTGCCGGCGCAGCCCCTGTAAACACATAAGGCGCGGGCCTGAATGCCCAGACCAGTAGGATAGGCATGTTAACGATGAGCAGAGAGGAACGACGAGTTGATATGGTGCTTTCCTCCGTACTCGGAGCGCTGTGAACGTAGATTGCAGCATTCGTCGCCGTTGTCAGGCCGAACATTTCTGGCAAGGAGACGCGCGGATGCCTTCCTTATGGCCTCTCGGTCCGTGCGGTTCAGGAGTATTTTCAGGTATCCGGTGCAGGCATCGTACTTGCCTCACGTGCTCACACGGAAGAAAGGGAGAGTCCCTGGAGCGGTCGTAGGTTTTGCTGCGTTGAACTCTCTGGGCGAGAACCCATCTAAGTGCCATGCCGAAACAACAGAAGAATGATATCGAGCTCCTCAGGACTTGGACCCTGCCCCCAGCTGCTACACTTGGGTCATCCGTGCGGGCTCACGGCATCCTGTTGGAAATGCGTTCGCGGCTTCCCATATCGTCAAAGAAATCGCTCGTTCTGGAGGCGGGTGAACTCATGCTGTCGATGCCCGCGGATGACAAGACGCAATTCGACGCCGCAGCGACCATCGTTTCCTCCGCAATGAAGGACATCGAAAACCTCCCGGTTATTCCCCGCGAGATACAGGACATCCTGACAATCAAGCCGGGCGAGAGGCATCGTTGGCTCGCCGACGGTCGTCTCCCGAGCGCCGGGACGCGGACGGTGCGACTAGCAGGACGGGCACGGCAGATCACCTTCCACGTCTTTGATCCGCGGGTCGTCGAAGACCTTCTCGACCGCGGGCTGGTTGATCAGTGGCGGGACGAAGATATAGAGGCTGCAGCCGAAAACCGACGGAAAGCGGCTTACAAAGCCAAGTTGACGCGGTCGTTGAAGAACGCCCCGAAGTCAGCGGCGACGGCCAATCAGGCTTCCGCCGAGGCCGACGTGGGTTTGGCGGGTTGGGAAGAATTCGGACGGGACGGCTTTCTGCGTTGATCCCCTCCCCAGAACATCGGTTCTGCGGACCTTCGGGCTGAACTGGAACCCTAGAATTGGATCACCGAAGAACCAACAACAGTCCGATCTGAATTACTGGCCGACTGGGACCGCGGCCCCGGGCACGCCTTCCTTCCCCCCGAAAATGGTTGATAGCTGTTGTCCTCGATCCGATACGAACTGTACCGCTCCCAGCACCACCGCGCGTTCACGTCAGGCTCGTTCGCGCTGACATTATCTGCGACTTGGCGACCAGGAGCCATCGGCATCTCGATCGGGGTTGCGCATGTACGCCTCGGCCCTCCACCGTAGGGCTGGTAGCTATTGTCGCCAGGATCGTAAGATCGATACCGCGTGCTGCACCATTCCCGCGTCTTTGCGGCTTGCAGATCGGCGAGGATGTCCGGCTTAGCGTTCGGCCCGTTTGAAGCATTTGCCCTGTCGGGAAATCCGCCGACCGTTATCTTTACGCGCTCCGTAAGATTGCCTTCGCCCATCATGTTGTTCGTGAGATCTGTGGCAGGAAGCCGCTCGTATGCCTGTTGGCTTGGGTCTACCCGCCTCACCCCGGACGACCAGAGGGGTTCATCGTTAAGATCGACGAGCGAACCAGGAACACTGGTTTCGGCAAGATCCGATGATAGCTGCATGCCACCAGCGGCGATCGGGAGCATGCATGAAGCTAGGAGAAGGCTGGTGAGAAGTTCGCGCATGGAGACAATAACCTGATGATTTCGCCACCTAAAATGCCGACAATATGGGTTTTGTTCCCCAGCAAATCCCTGATGGTGATCACCTCCTAAGAATACGTCACTTCCGCAAGTTGCGCCGGCGTCGGAGTTAATTGCAGATTCAGAGGGAACTCACGTGATTTAAGTTTGGCTTTGACTTGGCCCGGGCAACTCACGCAGTTTTACTGCCCATAACCTGTAGCCGTCCCGGTGCAAATCTATGCTTCAGTTAAGCGCGCACCCAGGAAAGAAGCCAGAGCGACCGGAAAACTCGGGTGTCTTCGGGCGAATAGCGGTGGTTCTCAAGAAACTGTTGGGGGAAAAGCCACCTTGTGTGCCCATCACCGTCACCGATAGCGATAGGCACACAGTCGCCATCTGTCTAACGCCATCACAGACCAAATGCAGAGACAACCGCCGTGAATCACTCGCTTTCAAAACGCCTTGTTGCCGAGGCCTTCGGGACGGGCCTGCTCGCGGTATCCGCTGTTGGAAGCGCGGCAATGGCCGGTGCTATGACGGATGTTCCGGCGTTGGTTGTGCTGTGTGTCGCTATATCCTGCGGCGCGGCGCTATACGTCCTTCTCGAGCTGCTCGGGCCGATCTCCGGCGGCCACCTCAATCCGGCGGTGAGTCTGGCAATGCTCCTTCAGGGCCAGATACCGCGGAAGGAGGCGGCCGCCTATGTGTCCATGCAGACGATCGGCGGTGTACTCGGCGTTGTCTTCGTCCATGTCACTTTCGGTTTGCCGCTGCTCTCTGTCGGCGTTCACGTACGAACCGGATTTCCCGTCTGGATCGCCGAGGCAGCGTCCACGTTTGGCCTCATATTCACGATCTTCCTTGGGCTCAGGTTTCGCCCCAACTCTGTATCCGCCTTCGTCGGTTTCTACGTCCTGTCAGTTACGCTTGTTGCGTCGAGCTCCTTCGCAAACCCGGCGACCACGATAGCCAGGGCATTCACAGACAGCCTTGCGGGTATTCGCCCCGTAGACGTCCTGGCCTTCGTTGTTTCCCAATGTCTGGGCAGTTTGCTCGCTGTCGGATTTGCACGGTGGTTGACGGCTGCTTCCGTTGTTACGTCAGAGCGCCGCTAACGCCAGTGGGGCATTCAACGGCCCCCAATGTCATCTACCTGACACAGGCAAAGGAGAGCAGCCTGAGCCCGCACGCCGGCTGAAGATGCGACGACCAAGGGTCGGCATCCTGCAGTGGCTCCGCTTTGCGGAGAATGTGCAGACGTCACGTTGCAAATCCGCCTTTCACTTTCACGTCCAGCCCCACCTTAAGTTCACGCATCACCTGCCCACCCTGACCAGCGACCGCGCAATGTCGATAATGTCGTCACGGGCGGCCGTCGGATCGTCCTTGGACCAGGCAACGCCGAGGCCAATCCTGAAGTCCACTCTCACCTTTCGAAGCTAGAAATTGCGGTTGGGCAAATCCAGCGTCCATTCCGGCGCAAAGCCGATGCCAAGTCCGGCTGAGACCAGTGATACCAGCGAGAACGTGTCGTCACAGGTATAGGCGACGCTGCGAATACGAACGGGATACTTCGGCGGCGACAGAGGAGGATAGATCTCCTCCCAAGGTAGTCGCGGTCCCGTCGCGAACGAAGAACTGCATTGGTCACATCGCCGGCACCTTTCGGCCCTCAAAGAGCAACGGCGCGAATGGGCAACATAGCCATTGGGATGGTGGCTAGCAGTCTCGCGCGAGACACTCCATCGCGCGCGTGCACCGCGAGGCCAAGAAGGATAGTCGCATAGTGGTCCGCAAGGGCCTGAGCGTCTGCCTCCGGCTTCAGCTCTCCTTCTGCGATCGCCCGCTCCAGACGCTTGAGCAACAATGCGGACCTGCCCCGGCGATACTCGGCCAAAAACTCCCGCACATCCTCGTTCTCTGCCGCACAATTGGTTGCCGCTGACACGATCATACAGCCTTGCGGCCGGCCCTTTCGTGTGCAGTTTTCAATTGCCTCGCGCAGGCTCCGCTCGATGGCTCGTGTTGCTGTCTTCTCTTCCGCCATGGCCCGAACGGCGAAGCCGCCTTCTTCGGCATCGTAGAGCGCAACCGCCTCCTGGAACAACTCCCGCTTCGACCCAAAGGCGGCATAGATTCGTGCGGAGGCGATCCCCAGCTTTTCCACCAGATCGGCCATCGACACGCCCTCATAGCCCCGCGACCAAAAGGCATCGCGCGCCTTTGCCAGTGCAACGTCGCGATCAAACTCTCGCGGTCTCCCCGCCATCACGCCCTCCATTCCTGAACGATCAACAAATAATTCGCTTGACACTTCAATGCAAGCTTACATTATTTGTTAATCGACAAAGAATTGTCGTAAAGGAGATAAACATGACCGCATCGCACTACGACGGCGCAACACCGGCAACAGGCATAGACGGGCGAAGAGCCGCGGCACTCGCGCTGCTCGCCTTCGCCCAGCTCATCTATTCAATCGACATCAATATCGTCTTTGTCGCCCTGCCCGAGATTGGTGCTGGACTGGGCTTTTCGGGCCAGACCCTGCAATGGGTCGTCAGCGCATACATGGTGTTTTGCGGAGGGTTCCTGCTTTTCGGCGGAAGGGCCGTGGACCTGATCGGCCAGAGGCGCATATTCATCTTCGCGCTGTGGCTCTATGCGCTGTCATCGCTCGCCGGCGGACTGGCCTGGTCGCCAGAGATTATCGTGGCAGCGCGTGCGATACAGGGCATCGGAGCGGCGTTCCTGTTCCCAGCCACGCTCTCGCTGATCAACCGGCTGTTTGCGGAAGGACCCGAACGCAACCGAGCGCTGGCCGTCTGGGGTGGAGCGGGCGCAAGCGGGCTGAGCATTGGCGCGTTGGCCGGTGGCTTCCTAACCGCGACCTGGGGCTGGCCCGCAGTCTTCTACGTCAATGTGCCACTGGCCGGTCTCGCGATCATTGCGGCCTTTCTGCTGATCCCGCGCGATCCAAAGCAGCATCACAAGCGAAGCTTCGATCTGCCGGGCGCGCTCACGGTCACGGTCGGCGCTACTTTGCTCGTCTTCGCGTTGGTCGAAGGGCCTGAGATCGGCTGGGAGGCTGCAAGTGTCCTCTGGGCACTTATCCTGGCTGCGATCTTTCTGATCGCGTTCGGGATCATTGCGGCCCGCAGTTCCGACCCTTTGATGCCTCTCCGGTTGTTCAGGAACCGCAACCTCGTCACCGGGATGATCATTACCTTCCTCTTCATGGGAACATTCGGCGCAATCCCCTACTTCCTAACGGTGCTCTTCCAGAATGTGCAAGGGCTGACCGCGCTGCAGACTGGTTTCGCGTTCCTTGTGCCATCGATCACCATTTTGACCGGCACGCAGATCGGTGAGCGTATGGCGACCCGGCTTTCCATCCGCACGACATTGATCATCGGCATGGTCGTTGGTGCGATCGGCACTGCACTGCTGGCGCCCGGCGCGGCGGCCGACAGCGGTTATCTTGCCATCGTGCCGGGTTTGATCATTTCTGGTGTTGGTCAGGGAGTTGTCTGGACAGGCATGTGGATCGCGGCCGCATCCGGTGTGCGTCACGACGAACAAGGCATTGCATCAGGCATGGCCTCGACGACGCTGAGCGTCGGCAACGCAATCGGCCTTGCAGTGCTGCTTGCCATCGCCAACCGGCACACCGACGGCCTGGAAGGGGACGCCCTGCGAACCGCCGTTGCCGAGGGCACGCAACTTGCGTTCCTGCTTGCCGCCGCCGGTATCCTCGTGAGCCTCGTCGCGGTCTTGGCCCTGCCTCCAAAGAACAAAATTCCCGCAGAATGAGTGGGTCGCAAAGTCATGCGGCGACGTCCAGTACCTGTAACTGATCGTCAATGGGGAGTGCCGATCCCAATGGGGTCGCGCACTTCCGGCACCTCTCATCCAGAGGAATAAAGGAGCCGAAGAACATTTCCTCCGACAGCCCGACATCGTCTGGATCTGCCTGCTGGGGCTCATGACCAGGTCATCTATCGGGGTCAGTTCCAGACGACTGGGCGGTTCGCCCGGATGGACGGCCTCAACAACAAGGACGCTCAGCTAACACTCAATCTTCATCCTGCTGCGACTAGAGCCTCGGCGGATTTCCATCGGGGGCAGCACTATAGTGCTCCATTCAGACGGATTTTTCCGACTCGAACGAGTTCAATCGAACTAGTTCGTCTTGCTATGACAGGGGAGGACTAAGATGGCTGCCCTGCCTATCGAAGGCTGCGACATAGCTGGCCTGTCCATATAGGTGAGGAAGCTACCCAGAGCCGCTTCAGGGCGGGAATTTTATATTGTAGAAAATCACCAATCTGTTTTACTGCCGCTCGCTTCTTGGCTTTTCGGGGGATATTGCCGATGGAATGCACCCGCAGGGATATTATGCTTGGTGGCCTGGCACTGCTTGGCGCCGGCGCAACCCAAAAGCCGGTCTTTGCTGCGGCGACGTCCTATTTTTCGGGCCCCGCAGTCGACAATGGTGTGACCTACCGAAGCACGAATTTCGCCAAGATCGACAGGAAATGGCAGCGTCAGGTCGTCAAATATTTCAGCAGCGAGCCGATCGGCACGGTCGTTGTCGATACAAGGCACCATTTTCTCTATCTGATCATGGAGAACAAGACGGCCATCCGCTACGGCGTCGGCGTCGGGCGCGAGGGCTTCAAATGGTATGGCCGCGCCACCATCGACCGCAAATCACTCTGGCCACGCTGGACACCGCCGCCGGAAATGCGCGAACGTCACCCAGAACTGCCTGAGTTCGTCGAGGGGGGCTCGCCGAAGAACCCGCTCGGGCCCCGCGCCATGTACCTGCTTCGTGATGGTATCGACACCGGCTATCGCTTCCACGGGACGCTGGAGCCGGGTAGTATCGGCAAGGATGCCTCCAGTGGCTGCATCCGCATGTTCAATGAAGATGCGATTGACCTTTATCAGCGCTGCCCGATCGGCACTGCCGTTCAGGTCCTGCCACACATTGCAGACAAGGCCCCCGAGGTCAGTCAAGCAACTCCGGTTGCAACCCCCGTCGAATGAGGAACACCGCCCTGATGCACGCTATGCCCGGCTTTACGAGGCTGCTTTCTGCTGCGGCCATTCTCTTGACGCTGACCGCCTGCAACACCACTGAGATTGCTGCAGTCGAAGAACCAGCCGCAGTGCCGATGACCGGAAGAACCGACGATCCGGCTCCCGGCTTCGAGACAGTATCAGCCGGCAGCGAGGAGGATTTCATCCTCAATGTCGGCCGCCGAACCTATTTCACGCAGGATTCGGCCGCCCTCGACCCCGTCGCAAAGGCAACCCTGGACAAGCAGGCGATCTGGCTCAACAGCAACCCGCGCTGGCTGGTCAAGCTGCAGGGCTTTTCCGACGACAGCGGCTCCGCCTCGAAGATGGCGAAGCTATCGCAACAGCGCGCCGATGCGGCGATGGCCTATCTTGCCTCCAAGGGCGTTGACCCCAACCGCATGTGGGCCAAGGGCTATGGCAACGACCGCGAGGTGCGCGACTGCACGGAGCGTTCCTGCAAGGTGCAGAATCGGCGCGTGGTCTCCAATCTTCGCACAGAACGGGACACACTCTGAGAGGCGGGCGTCCAGGAGGCGCCGCGTTTTTGACTGCCTAAGTGAAGGGTAAAGGTACTACCGGCAAACTCCCACGTTGATTACGAGATTGCGACCATGACCAACATTGGCCACCGCGCCCTCACCTGCCCGCCCCGACCAACGACCGCGCGATATCGATGATGTCGTCGCGAGCGGCCGTCGGATCGTCCTTCGACCAGGTGAAGGCCCACGACATATCGACGCCGATCACGACAGACGACACAGAACCCTGCTCCAGCCGCGCATATCCCCCATCAAGCGCGCCGCCCTTGAATGCAGACTTCGATCTTCACCGACTGAAGATGAGGCATCTAATAGTTTATCTAATGTAATATTCATATTAACGCGCTTTCTTTACATGCTAGCCGAGCTTTCAGCGCAGTAACCTCGGCGTCTATTTTCGGTCGAATAGATGGCGGAGCTGGCTTGGTTGCGACCTCAAATACTGGTCTGGCGCCCAAACTTTCTCGCCGAAATGCGCGGCGGCATGCCAGGGCCAGCGGGGATCGTAGAGGATTGCGCGGGCGATCGCGACGAGATCGGCATCGCCCATCGTGAGGATGGCTTCCGCCTGTTCGAACTCGGTGATGAGTCCAACGGCAATGACCGGGATCGTCACATTGTTCTTGACGGCGCGCGCAAAGGGGACCTGATAGCTCGGGCCGATTGCGATCTGCTGGTGATATGCAAGGCCGCCCGACGAGACATGAATGGCCGAGCACCCCCGCCTCTCCAGCGCCTGGCAGAAGGCGATCGTCTGCTCGATGTCCCAGCCTTTGTCAGCCCAATCGGTCGCCGATAGACGCATCGTGACCGGTCGCTCCGGCGGAAATGCCGCCCGAACGGCGTCGAAGATCTCGAGTGGAAAGCGCATGCGGTTTTCCAGCGAACCGCCATACTCGTCGGTGCGATGGTTGGACAACGGCGAAAGGAACTGGTGCAGGAGATAGCCGTGGGCGCCATGTATCTGCACGGCGTCCAGCCCGAGTGCTGCGGAACGCCGTGTCGCATCAACGAATGCCGACCTTACCCGCGCGAGGTCGGCGCGATCGAGGGCCGTTGGATGGTCATAATTGTCGCGGAACGGCACGGCACTCGGTGCAACGGTCTTCCAGCCGCCTTCGCTGTCGGGAGCGATCTGCCCTCCACCTTTCCAGGGGACTTCGCTCGAGGCCTTCCGCCCGGCGTGGCCGAGCTGGATGGCGAGCGGCATGTCCGACCAACGCCGGACCCCGTCCAGAACCCGGCCCATCGCGCGCTCACAGGCATCCGAATAGAGCCCTACATCGCCATAGGAAATGCGGCCTTCAGGCAGGACTGCCGTCGCCTCGATGGTCAGCACGGCTGCGCCCGACATCGCCAGATTGCCGAGGTGGATGAGATGCCAGTCGGTCATCTCGCCGTCCGTCGCCGAATATTGACACATCGGTGCGATGACCACCCGGTTTCGCAGTGCAAGGGAGCCCATTTCGAAGGGCGAGAAAAGTCTGGTTCCGCTCATGATTGTTCTCCACACGCATCAACAGGATTCGGCGAATCCGGTTCCTGCGAAGCTCTCGCCGGCTTGGGAGCGAGACTACAGTTTCAAAGGGCCGAACGGGAGAGGAAATGCATCCATGCAACGCAGAGATGGTTCGCCAAAGGCGCCTGCATGCCACTGTAATGTGAAAGGTGAGCGCGAAACTCACATGCGCCACAATGGCAACGACAGGCGGGGTGGTTTGGCCGGCATACGATGCCGCAACGCCGACACTGTAGTAACGCGTCGCGTCCCGAACGCATGCCCCCTTCCCTGCGATCGTGCCCATCGATGACGTCGCCATCAGCGGCTATCGGCTCGTCTTTTGCCCGGCAATCCCCTTTCGATCGGGAAATAGTCAGCGGTGGTTTTCTCTGGAGATCGAGAATGCGCTGATAAAATCAAGCGGCCTTTCCCCCGAAGCGAGCATTTTCGTAAATTTCCGGATTGAATTATCCCCTCCAGGGGGATAGGTAGTTGCTCATGACAGAACACACACATCGACACGATACGCACCCGGAAATCGTCAAGCGCCTGAAGCGTGCTGAAGGACATTTGAAAAGCGTCATCGCCATGATCGATGCCGGTCGACCATGCCTTGACATCGCACAACAGCTGCACGCTGTCGAAAAGGCGATCACCAACGCCAAGCGCACGCTGATCCAGGACCACCTCGACCATTGTCTCGAAGAAACGATCGGCCCAGTCGATCGAGAGCAAAGGCAGACGATCGACGCGTTCAAGACGATCACGAAGTATCTTTAGCGATAGCCAGACTCAGCTTGCAGGCCCGTACCTGCAAACTGCGTGTGGAACTTGCCTGTGAATTTCAAACGCCACTTTGGGGTCGTCGACCCAGGGCCAGGAGCAGCGAAATGCTTGCAGTTCTCAAGAACCGGACCTACCGGCACCTTTTTTTCGCCCAGGTCATTGCGCTGCTTGGAACCGGTCTTGCAACCGTCGCTTTGGGGCTGCAGGCATACCAGCTTGCCGATGGCAACGCCGGGGCCGTTCTCGGGACCGCGCTTGCCATCAAGATGATCGCCTACGTCGTGGTCGCCCCCATCGCCACCGCCTTTACCGAACAGCTGCCACGCAGGGCGATGCTGGTGTCGCTCGATCTTGTTCGAGCCGCGGTCGCGCTCTGTCTACCGTTCGTGACGGGGGTATGGCAGGCATATGTGCTGATCTTCGTCCTGCAGGCTGCCTCCGCCGCCTTCACCCCGATGTTTCAGGCGACAATCCCCGACGTTCTCGTGGAAGAAGACGACTACACCAACGCACTGTCGCTATCGCGGCTGGCCTATGATCTTGAAAAGGTCTGCAGCCCCTTGCTCGCCGCGATCCTTCTGGCGGTGATGAGCTACCACAATCTCTACCTCGGGACAGTCGTCGGTTTCCTTGCATCCGCATCCCTGGTCGTTTCGGTCCTGTTGCCGGATCCGAAACCGTCGGCGCCGCGCAGCATCTATGAAAGAACCACACGCGGTCTCAGGCTGTACCTCGCGGTCCCGCGCCTCAGGGGCCTTCTCGCACTCAACCTCGCTGTCGCTGCCGGCGGTTCCATGGTTCTCGTCAATACCGTCGTGCTGGTCCAAGGGACCTACGCGCTGGGAGAGCGGTTCACCGCCATCGCGCTTGCGGCCTTTGGCCTCGGGTCCATGATCGCCGCAATTTTCCTGCCGCGCCTGCTCAAGATTACACCGGATCGCCCCGTCATGCTTGCAGGCACGGGTGTCCTGGTGATCGCGCTCGTCACCGGCCTGTTGGTCGATTCCTACTGGTCAATGGTTGCGCTATGGGCCGTGATCGGGGTGGGCTACTCACTGGTGTTGACACCCTCCGGTCGCATCCTTCGCCGCTCGGCGGCATCCGAAGATCGTCCCGCCCTTTTTGCGGCGCAGTTTGCCCTATCGCACGGCTGCTGGCTGATCACCTATCCGCTCGCCGGTTGGCTCGGTGCCACAATCGGCCTTTGGGCGACCTATGGCGTGCTGGCGGTGATCACGGCACTTGGCGCGATCGCGGCCGCGGCCTTGTGGCCGTCGGTTGAACGGGACGATAGCCACGTGCATACCAACCTCGAAGCGTCGCACCCCCACCTCGTTGGGGCGGTATCGGTAGCAGGCGGATACCGGCATAGCCATGCGTCCGTTACCGACAAATACCATAGCCATTGAGCGAGTTACCCCGGCCGCGCCGATGGTCGGTTCGTGCCCAGATATGATGCTTTCGTCGTGTCCGGACATAACGGAATTTCCTTTCTCAACGCGTATCAACCATGGTTCAATGCTGGCGGCGGAGCCGAGGGCGCACCATGCATGAAATGTCGAAAGTGGGGTTGAGTTCGTCACCACGAGAAAGCCAGCAGCGCGGGCGAAGACCGGGCTGGTGGCAGGACTGGTTTGCCGAGCGCACCCTGGCTTTCCAGTTCGTCGTTGCAAGCGGCATCCTTATCGTGATCGCCGCGGCAATCGCCGGTCATCTGATTGCCGAGCAGGTGTCCAAGGACACGTTGAAGGATCGGGCGGCGGCATCCGCGCTTTTCATGCAGAGCATTCTGTCGCCATTTGCCGACGAACTGGCAACGGGGCGAACTCTCTCCCAATCGTCAAAAGACGCCCTCGACCAGGTGTTCTTCGACGATGAATTCCGAATGCGTTTCCCACATCTCGAGCTATGGCGGGCCGACGGCACCATCGTCTATTCGACGTCACCCGAGCTGATCGGCAACCGTTTCGATCCACCGCCAGGGCTGGTCGAGGCGCGGCAAGGCAATGTCGTGTCGGACTTTACAGATTTGAACGCCGACGAACATAAGACGCGGGCGTTCACGACACCGTATCTTGAGATCTACAGCCCGGTTCGAGTGGCCGACGACGGCGCAATCGTGGCCGTGGCGGAAATCCAGGAAGAAAGCGCCCTCCTTGCGCAGGAGATGTTCGAGGTCCGTCTGAGCAGTTGGCTGATCGTTGCGGGTGCGTCGGCGCTGATCCTGTTTTGCCTCTTCGGCATCGTGCGGCGCGGCAGCGCCACCATTGAAACGCAACGCAACAAGCTGCTTCAGCGAGCCGCCGAAGCCGAGCGCGTTACCGATCAGGTGCGCGTCCTCAGCGACCGTGCGCGCCTAGCCACGATGAGGCTGACGGACGCGAACGAAAAACTGGCGCGTCAGATCGGGGCTGACCTTCACGACGGTCCGGCGCAACTGATCGGTTTTGCCGTATTGCAACTCGAAACCGCGAAGCGATCGAAGACAAAGGCGGGGCGCGAGGCGGCTCTTCAGGTCATCGCCGAAACCCTGGACGACTCGTTGAACGAAATTCGCATGATCGCAAAGGCGCTTCTGCTTCCTGATATCGAGCGCCTGGACCTGGGACAGATTGTCGGCCGCGTCATCCGTCTTCATGAGGCAAGAACGGGCGCTAAAGTTGCGCTGGACATGCCCCGGATGGACCTCAGCCTCCCCACACCCATCAAGACCTGCGTCTTCCGCTTTCTGCAGGAGGGTCTCAACAACTCCTACAAACATGCGGGTGCCCGTGCGCCGAACGTCGAATGCCGTTTCACGGACGGCTCGCTCGAGGTGCGCGTTCACGACGAGGGGGGCACGATCGCAACGCCCAAATCAGAGGCTACAAAGGGCGGAATGGGAATAGACGGCTTGCGGCAGCGCGTCGAAAGCTTGGGTGGCACCCTGTCTTTCAAATACCGAGTGGCAGGTTCGGTGCTGGAAATGGCCGTGCCTCTGGATGAGAACCTGACAGGCGCTTAGCAAATGCCGCAGCGCACGCTTCGGCGGACAACGGCATCCGGCTGTCCGATTGCCGCTCATCAGCCTCGCCCACCGCGCCGCGCAACGGCGGCACGCCACAAAGCGTTCGTCACACAATGAACGCGCACTGCCAAAGCAGCGCCGCCGCTTGAACCTTTTGCAGTTTTCGGAAGATCGTGGCCAACACAGAGCCAGCGAATGTGTGTTGGTCCGCGTCAAGGCTGTTGAGGACAGTTGCGGAAGCACCGGCTTGCTGCTTGCCCGGGACCGAGGCCATCAGCGATTGGACCAGGGTTGCTCCGAACCGGGGACCGAGGGGTACCGCCCACGTGTCATAGGTCGAAGCCGTCTCTGCGTGGACCGCAACCCCGTTGCGTTCGACAACGAGCAAACCACGGCGGATGCGAAGAAGGCGGCCGTATCGTCGCGGCAACACAAAAGGCGCAACCCACCTGCGAATGTAGAATTTGAGGCCACTTTGCACACGCCACAATTCGATAAAGAGGCTCTGAAAATCCTGGTGGCTGCCTCCGAGCCAGGTGCGCAGGTTGGTGGCCAGATTTGCCTTGCTCCACTCTTTCACGCACACGTTCATCTGAAGCAGGCCGCCCGGCTTCAGATGCCTGTCCAGCCCACCGAGGAAACGGATCAAGATTTGCTCGCCCGATTCCAACGCGTTGCGAGGCTTGAGCTCCATTCCGATCGGTGCGTTGAAAACGATCCGGTCAAAGGTCGCACCTTCGACGGCGGAGAAGAGATCGGACGGCAACACCTCGACATTGCCGACATCATTCAGCGCCATGTTGAAGCTGGTCAACATGAGTGCGCGCGGGTTGACGTCGAGTGCGACGACCCTTCTGCAATAACCCGACATAGCCAGGGCGATGACGCCACAGCCACAGCCCATGTCCAATCCGCTCTCCACGGGTTCCCGCACCAGCAGGTTTGACAGTATTGGCCCTTCCCACATCGGATCGACATAATTGTCGCGATCACCGGACTTGCGCACGACGCGCATGGGCTGTTGCAAATCCGAAAAGACGAGGTGCGCCCCAAGCGACTGCGCCTGAAACCGCGCACGCAAGACCGCGCCCGACTGTTCGAAGACGCCGAACCTCACAAGATCGTCTATGACCGCTGTGCCGAGTTCCCCCTCGATCGCCTCTCGGGACTGTGGCTTGCCCAGAAGCAAGGACGTCAGTCGGCTTGTCTCGTCCGACAGGACGGCCTTCATGAGCCGGCCGGATCGAGCGATCGCGGTGCGATTCTCCTGTGTCCAGGTAATAGCAGGCAGCGCCATTTGGTTCCCCTCCGTCGCGATTGCGTCCCCATGGGAAATCTAGGGGGCATCGTGGGATGAGGTCGATCTGCAAGATTGGGGTAGAAACAGTCACAAAGGGAGTAGCCCGGATCTGCGCTTCGCATGTGCATCGCACATAGCGTCGAATCCGCAGCTCTGGGCGCCCATGGAATTGACCGTCACGCGCGGTCTTTGCGCGTGACGGAGCGCACCAGCCATGCCTGATGGTTGCCATGCGCACAGCGACCGGTTCTCTTCAAGCGACCGCCAGTTCCGAGAGCCAGCCCTGGTCCAGGCCGCGCTTGCGGCAGTAGGATATCAGTCGGTCGCGCGCCTTGCCTGGCCGATCGAGGCCGAGGAAACGGGACGCGTTCCGCCAGAAAATGTTCTGCTGATGATCCTCGCTGACGCCCGCCAGGGTCAGTTCGTCCTTTATTCTTGGAACATAGGCGTTGTAGTTCCTCTCGAGCGCCATCATCGACCAATCGGTGCCGAACATGAGGTGGCGGGCGTCCGGATCGTAAGCGTCCAGCCATTTGTTCAGCAACGCGCGGATCTTTCGGTGCAGCGTTGCGTCGTCGCTGCTGACGAGCTCGCTGAGATAGCTCAGGTCCGCAAACAGGTTTGGGCGACGCCCATGATCGATCGTTCTGCCGATGATGTCTTCCCAGGTCGGCGGACCCGAGAACTTGTCCTTGGCACAGGACACCATCACGCCCGTGGGCGCTCCGGGACGGATAACCTCGTCGAAAGCGCCGAAATGGGCCAGATTGATCCTCAGCTTGTCGTACTGGTTGGTATCGAGCAGTTTCTTCCAGTAGGCAGGGCTCGCCAGTTCGCCAAAGCCGCAGCCGGCGCCGATGCTGTTTTCCGCATGCGCCATGATCGGCACCTCATTGTCGCGGCACCAGACATAGAGCCGCTTTAGCGCTGCATCGATTGCAGGGTCGGCGTTGCCCCAGGCCTTGAACCCCATGGGCGGATAGATCTTGACGCCGACAAACCCCTTTTCCATGATCGCATACTGGATATTGGTCATCGCCGACCCTGGCCTCAGGGCTTCGCGGTGCGGATCAAAGCCGACGAAGCTGTGCATGCGTATGCCGGTGCGCTTCGTCACCAGTTGCTGGACTTCGTCCATGACGTCGATCTGGTCACGCTGTGGCGAAGCGTGACCGCCGATGGACTTCTCGAAGTCGAGAATACTGGGCGTGATCAGCGACAGCCGGCATTTGCTCGCGAAGATCCTGATATAGCTCTCGGCCAGGTCTTCGCGGTAATCCTGCATCAGCCGCACGAAGGTCAGGTAGGTGCCGATCTTGTCATGCGCCTTTGCGGCCTTGACCAGGGTATCAACGTCATCCTCTGCGACAGGTCCCGAGCGTCGCTGAAACGTGCGCGGCAGCGTCGCCTCGCCGCCCAACTCGCTGAGAAGACCGGCGTAATCGGGTGTTTCGGCGGAGCTGCGCGCCATGCCCGACACGCGTTGCCCGGCGGCGAGCCCCACGAGCTGTCGGACGGCCGTGCGCAGTTGCTCGTCCTTGCGTCGCTCCAACTCGGCCTTCGACGGCCGACGAGTGCGTCGTTTCAGGATTGCAAGTTCGTCCTTTGCCTTGGGGGCGACATCACCGAGTGCCGTGACCAGAAAGACGATGAGTGCATTGCTGATCCCGCGCGCTTCGGCGGCGTCGGCTGCGCGTCTGAAGTCGGGTTTGGGCTCGCGCAGCGCCACGTAGCGCACCAGCCCCTCGACCGGCACATCGGCCGCGTTGAAAAAGTGACAGTGGACGTCGACAACAGGATGACTGAGATTGCATGCACCAGCCGGCGGCAGAATTGGACGACACCCGGAAAGTACATTTGCGATGACGCCCGCCGAGACCAGCCGCAACACGTCGCGGCGGGTCGCGGCCGAAATCGGACCGGCCCAATCATCTTCCATTGTCCCCTCCTGTTGCGAGACCCCCTCGAACAATCACTGGCGACATTACTCCGGCTCCTGCCCTGTTGGAACAGAAATCTACTTACCGTTACTGCCGTTTCCTAGATCAATGGAAGCCGTCTTTCAGTCGCAAAGGAGGCATGTTACTCTAAAATCTTGGGGAGAATTTTGCGTGGTTGGTGGCACCAGCAAGTATGAATTCCAACGTTACCTGTCGGGGGCCCTGGTTCAATGGTCGTCTCCCGCAGCGACGGGTTCTGCTGACCCGACGCGGGAAGACTTCCTGGGATCGCTGCTTTTCGCCGATATTTCCGGCTTCACCCGCCTGACCGCGAAATGGTCCGAAAGCGACCGTGCTGCGGGTGCTGAGCGTGTCAGCCTGCTCTTGAACGGGTTCATGAGCGAGCTCGTCGGCCATGTGGAAGAGCATGGCGGCACGGTGCTGAGTTTCGCCGGCGATAGCCTCATTGCCGGCTGGCGCGCGTCGGATGCGCACGAGCTGGAGCAGACAGCTTGGCGCAGCTGCTATTGCGCCGGGCGGATCCGCGAACAGATCGGCGGCCCAGGCGGTCCAGACGACGCGCTGCAATTGCGCGTCGCAGTCGGCGCCGGCACCATCACGCTGCTGCATTTGCTGCCGCGCGCCGACCAGCGGTGGCTGATCGTCGGCGGCGACTGCCTGGCACAGGCCGATCACTGTGGCCAATTGACCGAGGCAGGCGAAATCCTGGTGTCCGATGCCGTGTGGCAAATGGTCGGAAAACGGGCAAAAGGCGGCCCCTCCGGCGACGGAACGGCGCGTCTCGACGAGATTACACCCTATGTTGCGGCCAGCACCGGTCCGCCCATCCGCTTGCAATCGGCGACCGAGCGTCTCGAGGCTTATCTACCCCTGTCGCTGCGCAGCCGCCTTCTGTCGCCGCTTTCGCATTGGCTAGCAGACCTGCGAACGGTGACAGCGCTGTTCGTGCATGTCGCGGGCCGCAATCTCGACACGGATCTCGCGCGACTGAACACGATCGTCGGGATGGCGATCGCAGTTGTCGGGCGGACCGGCGGCGAAATCCTGCATACGGCCCTGCATTCAAACGGGCTTGAGGTGTTCGCCGTCTTCGGCCTGCCTGGTGCGAAACATGCAGACAATGCCCGGCGCGCGACACTCGCGGCGCTGAGGCTGTCGAGTGAACTGGTCGAGGCGGACCTTGGCCTGTCGGCTGGCATTTCGACTGGAGAGAGCTTCTGCGGCGCACTCGGGGCGAACCATCGCGCCGATTACACGGTCGTCGGGGCGGCCGTGAACATGGCATCGCGGTTGGCGAGCGTTGCTGCCGGGCGCATTCTCGTCGATCAGGCAACCGCAAGGGAGGCGTCCGGCCAGATTGCGTTCTCCGGACCTTGGACACTCACCGTTCCCGGTGTGCGCGGTGGCGTACCCGCCTTCGCACCGGTCGCCGAGACAGTTCCCAGGCGCGACACCAGTGCTCCCCTATTGCTCAACCGGCGGGCCGAGCTGACCGCGCTTGACGCCTATCTTGAGCGCGCCAGCAACGGCCGACCCGGAATCATGATCGTCAGGGGTGATTCCGGCGTCGGAAAATCCGCTCTGCTGCGCGCCTTCGTCGAACAGTGTCGCGACCAAGGGCGTCGTGTTCTGGTCGGAAATGCCGATGATATCGAAAACGACGTCCCCTATTTTGCCTGGCGCGGCGTGATCCGCGAACTGCTTGGCATTACTGACCTGCGTGGCAACGAGGCCGCAGAACAGGTGACGCGGTTCTTTTCCCACAAGCCGGACCTCGCGCATCTCGCGCCCTTGCTCAACGACGCCATCAATCTCACCCTGGCCGACACGGTCGAGACCTGGGCAATGTCGGGCGACGGGCGGTCTCATCGCCTGCGCGAATTGCTTGGTGAACTCATGACAACGAGCCTTGCGTCGGGAAAGGGGCTCGTCGTGCTCGAAGATGTGCATTGGCTCGACGAAGCCTCTGGACACTTGCTCGGTCGATTGGCTTCCGGCGCGGAACCGGTGCCGGTCGTAGTCTCGACCCGCGCGGCGAGAACGCAGGAGGACCTGACGCGCTGGACCGGCCAGCGGCATAACGGCGCCCAGACATTGGAACTCCTGCCGCTCGACGTAGAAGGTACGATCGCCCTTGTGCGCGCGTCGATCGGCAGCAATTTTCCGGCCGACGGGTTCGGCGAGGCGGTCTATGCCCAGTCGGCGGGAAATCCACTGCTGATCTGCGAGATCTGTCGGATGATTGACGAACGCCGGCTACCGAAGGCCGTCGGCAGCCCCAGCGCCACGACCCCCACTGAAAACCGCTCCAACGATGCAACGCTGCTCAACACGGCCAAGGTGACCGTAATCGCCAGGACCGATCAGCTGGCGGCCGAACTCCAGGTGATCCTGAAAATTGCGAGCGCCATGGGGTCGACGTTCTCGGCAGCCGACCTGGCGGCCCTGTCGCCTATCAGGAAAACCGAGCTCGATATCCTGGCAAGCATCGAGCGATTGCAGACGGCACATCTCATCAAGCCCGTGGACGACCGTCCGGGGCGGTTCATGTTCAGCCATGCGGTTATCCGTCAGGCAATCTACGACAGCATGCTCTCCGAGCAGCGTCGGGAGGCGCACCGCGCAATCGCCCAGGCCATGGAGGAGAGCGGGCAACTCGATAACGCTGAAAACCTGCCCCGCATCCTCAGTCACTGGGAGCGCGCCGGCGATGCCGCGATGGCCTTCAACTACCTTGATCGGGTCGCCGAACTGCGGCTGCGCCAGTTCGACAATGCCGCTGTCGTCGATCTGGTCGAACGCTTCTTCAAGATCGCAAAGGACCAGGCGATTGCGATCCCTGCGCCAAGGCATGCGGCCGCGTGCTTCCTGCTCGGGGAAGCGAACCTTAATCTGGGACGTGCCGAGGCGGCCAGGCACGCCTATGAAGAAGGGTTGAGGCTCTCCGACATTCCACTCCCACGGACCTCTGCCGGTCTGGCCTTGCATCTCGTTCTCGATCTCGCAGAGCAGATGTGGCGCCGTGCAACCCATCGGGACAAGGACTGGATCCTGAAGCGCGAGATTTCGCGATCCCCTTCCGATCCCTTCCTCCTTGCAGCAAAAGCACATGAGGATCTGACACGGATCTATTACTTCACGAGCGAGAAGTTGCGACTGATCCACGCGACGTTGCGGGCAACGAACCTCGCCGAACGCAACACCTATGTCTCGCCGACGACAGCCACGAATTATGCGAGCCTTGGGGCTATATGCGGCGTCATTCCGCTGCACAGGCAGGCGGAGCACTATAGCCGCCTCGCCGCCGCCCTTTCGGAGCGTGTCGACCAATTGGGAACGCGGGTCCGCGTCGACCTGCTGTCGGGCCTCTACCAGATCAGCATCGGCCACTGGCCGGCCGGAAAACGAGCCTTCGAAGCCGGGCTGAGCAATGCCACGGCGGTCGGCGACATGAGACGCTGGTGCGAAGTCGCGGTTGGCCTCGAGACGATATCCGGCCCGTGGCTGCTGACGCCGGCCTTCGAAGGTATTACGCCTTGGGAAACCCTCGTTCAGCGCATCTGCGAAGAAGGCCGAAGGCGCGGAGACATCCAGGTGCTCGGCTGTGGCCTACTCGGTCGCCTGAGGGGCAACGCAGCGCTTGGCCGGTGGGATGCCACCGACGCGGACCTCGATGAACTCAAGCATATCATTGCCGAACAGGCGGATGGGCTGGAGCTGGTTCATTGCATCGAGGGCGCATCGTTGCTGACCGAGGTTGCCCGACGGAGGGGTAACTCGGAGGAGGCGACGATCTGGTTCGAACGCGCGCTTTCCTGGTGTCGAGCACTCAATCCCGCCATGAAGACACGCACGCTGCCGGCGCTCGCCCGCCTGATGGACGTGGCAAGCGACCCGGAAGCTGGCAACCTGTTCGCGGCCCGGTTCGTTCTCGGGAAGCTTAAGCGCTTTGCGCGCGTCTATCCGATCGGCCGACCTTCGGCAGCTCTCGGCCAGGCGAGCGTCTACGGCGTTCGCGGCCAGAGGCGGCGCGCCGAGCGCGCCGCGCGGCACGCCTTCGATGAAGCGATACGGCTGGAGATGCCCGCCGTGGCGCTTGCGTCGCTGAATCACCCGGCAGGCCCGAAGGATGAAGCCGCGCTGCGCGCGTTCGAGACGATGGTTGCCCCCCGGAAAGCCATCTGGAGCGAAGTCCTTCGCCTCCATCAACCCCTTCGTTCGCCGACGGCCGCCATGGTTGGCCCAGAGGGAGGCAGCGCATGATACGCACCCAGCGCCCCCGCGTGTTGATCGTGCTCGCCCATTTCGACGAAACCCGCAACCCGCGGGGCCGTCCCGATTTCATCCCGCAGGGAACGGGGCACCTTTTTCTCGCAGGCGCCTTCGCCAGGGACTGCGTCGATATCTGGGCCTATAGCGAGTTCCATGACGGGCCGCTAGTCGACGAAACAGCCTTTGCGGAACTGGACATGCTGGTGCTCACCGGTGTTACCGCCGCCTTTGACCGCATGCGCCATCTGACGGCTTACGCGCGCACGAAGTCACCGCGTTGCGTGGTGGTGGCAGGTGGGCCAGCCGTGCGCAATCTACCGGTCTCGAGTGCTGCGACCTTCGACTACGCCTGCCAGGGTGATATCGAGGACATGCAGGCGATCATCAGGGATGTCTTTGGAGAGTGGGCCGCAGCCGAGACCATCCTGCCGCGGTTCGATCTGGCAAACTGGGCCGGCCCGGTGATGTATGTGGAGACGAGCCGCTACTGCAATTTCAAATGCAGCTTCTGCGCATTGACCGCCGAAGGCCGACGCTACCAGGGTTACGATCCTGCCTACATCGAAGCGCAAGTGCGCAATGCGCCTCGAAAGAAATACGTCCTCTTCATCGACAACAATTTCTATGGGAACAGCAAGGATGCTTTTCTCGCCAAGCTCGACCTGATCCGTTCGCTCTGGCGGGAGGGTCTATTCGAGGGGTGGTTCGCACTGGTGACAGGCGATTTCTTTCGTGATTTCAGCAATCTCGAGGCGGTGCGGGCCGCCGGCTGTCTCGGTCTTTTCAGCGGCGTCGAAACGCTGAACGAGGCGCAGTTGAAGCGCTACCAGAAAAAGCAGAATCTGGTGGTGCCGCAACTGGAGGCGATTCAGACGAGCCTGAAGGCCGGCGTCGCCTTCCAGTACGGCCTGATGTTCGACCCGTCGTCGCAAACCTTGCAGGCGATGCACGAGGAGCTGGCTTTCATCACCGGCGAGAGCACCATGCCGCTTCCGGCCTTCCTCAGCCTGACGATCCCGCTGCTCGGCACACCGCTGTTCGACGAATGCGTCGCGGAAAACCGTTTCCTGCCCTCCGCCAAGCTGCGTGACATGGACGGCTTCACCCTGATGACGCGGCCCCTCGACGCGCTCGACGAGGTATCGGCTTTCGCGCGACGGCTGTCGCGGCTTGACGGCCAGCGCTTCCGTATCCTGCGGCATTGCGTCGGCTTCTACCGCACCTATCGCCACTCGCTCTCGGGTCGCCAGATGGCGCACCTGCTTGCCAACAGCCTGCGCCTCGCGCTGCCATCGGTAATGCATCATCATCGCCTTCCGATGCGTTCGCGCAACGAGGACAATCTCACCTACGTGACGACGACGCAGCCGCTTGGCCCGCTCTACACACCGGCATTCCGGGTTGGGGAAAGCTTCCGCTCCTACTTCACGCCGACGATGATCACCGACGCCTCAGGCACCCTCGACGAGACGATTGCAATGAATCTCGAGGCTCGAAAAGGTGTAAGCCGTCACGCCGGCCGCACCCGCAGCGTGGCGAATGCCCGTACCGCCGAAGGCGGATAACCCGCATCGGCAAGCGAGAGTGCTGCACGCGCGCAGGATTGATAAGCGCATCGTCATGCCGCCAAACGAAGCATCGCGCGCCGGCTTTTTTCCGACAGCCCGCAAGAAAACGCGCGACGGTCGCGATGCGTCAAGGAACCGGTGCTGGCGGCGTAATGCCCTGGTAATAGTCACCCTCGCCGCCGCCCATGTACTCGTTGGTGTAGCGTTCACGTTCGTCGCCCAAGGTCCGAGCCGGCGGACGATAGTAGCCATAGGGGCCGTATATCGGTCCCGGTTCGACGTACACACTGCCCGTCGGCATGGGATCGACGTAGACGACACCGGGTGCCGGTTCGTAATAGTAGTTGTCGGCGAGAGCGGTTGTTCCGGCAAAGGCGACAACCAGTGCGCCCCATGACATCTTCGCGGAAAATTTCATGATGGTTCTCCAATCTCCGGTCGGGATTTCACCGCATCTGACGAGATATCCGGCAGCCACTGCCCATAGGCCCACGCTGCCTGGCAAGTATAACGTCTGATCGAGGCTACCGTTCCATCGGCGCTGCAGGACCCGTTTCCGGACGTTGACGATCCGTTAAGGCACGCTGTGACCGGCCCTTTCAGGATCGCCCAGCTCGACATATACTCGCGCGCGTTGCTGGTCGCGTGGCAGGTCCAACGCCGATGATATCCGCAAGAACCAGCCGGCTGGCAGCGCGCGTCTGCCTGTGCTGGCTTTTGTTGTTTTCAACGGTCGCACGCGCCGGCATCGATACCTTTGGCTACCAGGTCCCGATCGGCCCTGCGCCGGCATTCGTTGCCGACCCCATACAGACGTTGCCCAAGCGCCGCGATGCCGTCATCGCCACCATGGCCTGTGGCTCAGAGTTCAATTTTGTCCCGCACCACTGGAAACGGTCCAACAGCGAAGACATCACCGCAGAACTGCTCGGCAAGATGGCCTGGAACATGCTCGGGCGCGGAACACACGCCGCGGTTTTTCTTCCGCGACCGTGCGAGTTCACCATCGCCGCGGCACATTGGCAGGTCTGCCGGGTGTTCGACGACAAATGCCTGCATGACGAAGCGTCTGTCAGGCAGCCGGCCATCGACGCGTTTCTCACCCATCCCGCCTGGCTCGCGATCACCAACTGGCCAAATCCCGGCAGCTATGCACCCGATACCGCTCCGATCCGTAACCGCATCCTGTCGTTGCTGCCGCCGGCCTGCGGGGACGCCAGTACCGACGCCGGCGTCGTCCAGAACTATTCGATCACCGCAAGCAATCTCGCGCCGGACCGGCCGGCCAACGTCCGCCTGACATTCCGAATCTCGCCGTCCTGCCTCGCCGCGCAGGTTGACCAGTCGCTGCTTTTGATGTCGCGCGGCGACATGCAGGTTGGCACAGACGGCGCCCCCTGCAATCTGTTTGGCGGCACCGACGGCGACTGGGATGCGACGCTGAAAAACCTGATCCGCATTGCCGAACTCGACCGCCGGCAGCCGGCGCTGAGCGACGAAGCGCGCAAGTATCTCAACGAACAACTCATCGACATCGATGGCGGGCCGGCTGCGGAAAACTATCATTTCTGGGAGTGTGGCAACGAGGAGAAGAGCGTCGGCAGCCCGCAGGACCGCTCCGACGACCGTTCCGGTTTCGATAGCATGATGGAGGATCTCTGGGATTCCGGTTGGGACATCCTGTCGTTCCTCGCCATCCTGCTCATCCTCATCGCAGCCATCATCGCCGCCGTCGCGGTTGTGGCCGGGGCAGTCGCGGCGATCACCGTCGCGATCGTACTCATTGTCGTGGCGGTTGCCGCGGCGGCGCTGGCCACGCTGACGATACCGGAAACCGAGAACCACCTGTGGATGATCAATTCCACGAAGTATCTGAACAACCAGTACATCATGGCCAATGGTGGCACAGGCTACGCCAGCGACCAGACTGACCTGCGCGAGTGGATCCTGAAGGAAATGCAGAGGCTGCTGAAGGCAGATTTCCTCGAATACAACAGTCGTCCGTACCAGCGCTACAGCATGGTCTCGATCACCAACCTGGCTGACTTCGCCGAGGACGTGGACATTCGCACCGGCGCGCGCGCCGTCATGGAATATGCCGTCGCCAAATACGCAGTCACCAGCAGCGAGGGACGCCGCATTGCGCCCTACCGGCGCAAGCGCGAGTATCTGCAACATGTCGACGGTGTGCCACGCGACGGCACGGCGCTTACCACGACCGACCCGCCGAAGAACGGCCTGTTCGACCTCAATCGCGGCGCCGACCATCAACACGCGCTCGGACTGCTCTATTTCGGCGTTTCGCTCAATCTGCCGGGGTTCGACGGCAATCAATACGCCGCCTCCACATCCTATGCTTCACACGCGATCTATTACGCGACCTCCGGCTACCGGCCCGACGAAACGATCTATTCGCTGGTTATCGACCGCGACCGTTCGCCGCCAGTCCATCAGCGATTGCATCACTATGGCTGGGAGATCGTCTCAAGCGGCGCGGCCTTCACCATAACCGCGGGCGGACTTACCACCGGCATGCCCAAGAACACCACCATCGACCCGATCGACCAGCTGTTCGTCGCCGATGACTTGGGCGTGGCTGTTCCGACCACCGTCATGCTGGCGGGGCCGCCCCACCAGCCGCCCACCTTGACCCAGCCGGAGGTCGCACGGCCGCCTGCCGCGCGACGCTCGTCGCTCGAGCGCTTCCTGCGTTTCCAGGGCAAGCTGCCCGAGGCAGTCGATTCTGCACCGAGCTACGACCTGAACCTCTGTGTCTGGGACGGCTTTGCCTGCGGCGTCAACGTCGTCATCCCCGGTGATCTCGCGGCACCATGCATGAAGCCGGGGCATCGCGCAGGCTGGTTCCTGGTCCGCTCGGATGATGCCGATTGCGCGGCCTACAATGGCGGCCCGCCTTTCTGGATGTCGCTCTACCGCAAGCAACTCTTCGGCTCCGACCTTGGCAATTTCGACGAGGTCTACAGCGCCGGGTTCGTGGAGGTCGTCGACGCGGCCGAGATGACCTTCGACGATTTCAAGTCGAGAGTATCGGCGCGCAACCCCGGACCGGGAGAGCCAATGACCGTATCTAGCGACTGTGGGGGCAGCTACGTGTCGGCGCGTGGTTCGTCGGGACAGCGCATCGCGTTCGATTGCGAGCGCGTCACCAAGGTCGACGCGATCGAGCAGCCCGACCCGGACGACTGGCCGCATGCCGCAGCACCTCCCGGTGCCATCGGTATCGCCCCCATCACTTCGAGCGGAACTGGCCGCGTCGAAATCACGAGTACGGTGCGCAAGCGAAAGGTCGTGCTCGACCTCGAGCGTTGGTTCGACCCGCGCTTCGATACGGTGACCCTGCCATGAGCGTGTTGGCGAAGGTGCTCACCCTGGCATTCTGGCTGGTGCTGGCCGTCACCTCTGCTCATGCCGACGCGGTTGTCACGGTCTGTGGCAAGGATGTCTGGCCCGGCGATGCCCGCACCGACCTTGCAGAAGCGCTTATGGCTGGCGGGCGCGTCACATTCGCCTGTTCGGGCATCATCGAACTGACGCGCCAGCACGGCTTGCAGCGGGATATGGATATCGACGGCGGCGGCAAGATCACGCTTGATGGCAAAGGCCGTCGCATGTTCGGCCTCGGCTCCTCGGGGGCGCGTGTCTCGTTTACCAGGATCCGGATCGAGAGTGGCGGTATCGGTGCGTCCACCCTGCCCGGCGGCGTTATCGTCGGCGAGGGATTTGTCTCGTTGCTGGAGGGCACCACCATCGCCAAATCGCAGCAGCCGATCTGGCTCATGGCCGGCGACCTGGTGCTGCGCGACGCCTGGATCCGTGGGAGTTCCGGTCCGGCACTCATCGTGTCCGAAGGGGTCCTGGACATCTCCGACAGCCGGTTTAGCGACAACACCGGACAATTGCTGGCCACCTCGCGTTTCAGCAGCGTGCGCATCGACAATTCCCAGTTTCGGCGCAGCGGCGCTTCGAGCTTCGGCGGCACTGATGCCACCGGCAACTGCCAGGTGGCGATCACGCGGTCGTGGTTCGTCGACAATTCCAGCGCCGACCACGGCGGCGCGTTCCTGTCGCGCTGCAAGCTTTCGGTCGAGGAAACAACGTTTGAGCGCAACCGTTCCTCCGGACAGGGCGGCGCGATCTTCGCGGGTCCCGGCGTCGAGGCGAACATGCGCGCTGTCACCTTCACCGGCAACGTCGCCGACGGCAGCGGCGGCGCGGTGGCCGCCGCCGGGGAGCTATCCCGTCCTGTCAGCTTCACGATCCGCAACGGCCGCTTCAAGGGCAACCGGGCAGCACTCGCGGGCGGGGCAATCGCCGTGGGTGAAGCCGCCCATGCCGAGATCCGCGGCAGCACCCTCATCGACAACATAGCCGGCACAGCCGGCGGTGCCATTTATGCCCGGCAGTCGCCGCTTTTCCTCGACGGCAGCCTGCTGCGGAGGAACCGTGCGGCCAGCGGTGGCGCCGTCCAGACACTGTGTTCGCCGGCGGCAAGTCGCATCGCGAACTCCATCATTGCAGACAACACCGCCGATACAGGGGCGGCCTATGTGGGTGGCAGCATCCGCTTCCTCAACGCAACGGTCGCCGACAACGGCGACCTGCCCGTCCGCCACGGCACGCCATGCGGGCCAGCTGCCATCGAGTTCGCCAACACGGTTCTGCAGGGCGGCAAGAGCGGCGTCTGCGCCGGCGCTGCCGCTGACCGCAGCTTCCGCGACCTCGGCCACAATCTTCAGTTCCCATGGTCGACCTGTGGCAGCACCATACCCGTCCGGCCACCGCTGCTCGGCTGGTTCTACGCGCCGATCCGCCCGGCAAGCCCGGCGGGCGAAAGCGGCGACCCTGGTGTCTGCAAGGGCGCGCCGATCAATGGCCGCGATATCTACGGCACGCATCGCCCCCAAGGATCCTCCTGTTCCATCGGCGCCGTCGAAGGCGACCTGACGGAGATCGTGCGGCGTCTCATCAGGCGGCGAAGAGGTGAACTGGAATAGCTGACATCGAGATGGACCTCGACAATCGCGCAAACCCTGCCGCGCCGTTCAGCCTTGCCACTGGTTCAAGTCGCCGGGTTGCCCAGAAAGCGGTGGATCGCGCCCTGAGGCATCTGTTTCGATGGCATGCCGATCGGCTGCCTGTTACTTAGAAGGCGTATTGCCACGTGTGGACGAGCAAGTGTGGCCGGCATGGTCGATACCCACGCACGCACCGCGGCACGATCTGACCGACATCGAAAGGAACAACCATGGCTACGACACCACGACGACCGGCAAATCCAAAGGATGCCGCGGAGGCTCTATTCAGACCTGCGAAGAAGGTCGCGGCGCCTGCGGTGGAAAGACCGGCGATCCCGAACACCAAGGAACTCGTCTCCTTGAAGATCGACAGCGACGTATTGGCTTATTTCCAGGCTGACGGACCCGGCTGGCAGGACCGCATCAACGACACTTTGCGTGCCGCTGTAAAACAGTAGTTCCGGTTGCCATCAAGGGTGTCGGTGGTAGGCCACGCGCAATGCCCTCCTTCAACGGATCCCGCGGCGGAGGGCTGCGCATTGCCGGGCGAGTTGCGGTCCCGGACGGCCGTCGCAGTCTTCGAACGCGAACGGAGAATACACTTTCCATAATCAACGCTAGAGACCAAACATATTTTGATCGCCGCGAAACTGATAAAAGATGCTGTATCCCCACAAAAATAGCATGATAAAAACGATAATTGCACTCGGAACGGCGAATATATACATGGATAACCTCGGAGCTTTTCAATATCTAAAAGCTATAGGTTCGACATTGCACTAACATGACGATCAGTAACTGGTCGTATCGGTCGCGTCAGAGTGCGCAGCGTCTTCAAAGGGTGGAGATCCACTCATCTCCCGCTTTCCACATAAAGAGGTCGGGTACGCCCGCGTATTGACGCTGCTTGCGACCTGACGTCCGCCTCCGCCGACTCTTTTTCATTGCTGGCAAGGAACCTGGCAATTTCGATCTGCTCCCGCCTTTCGTCCATCGCTTGGCGGGAATCTCCGCTCGGTGATCTATGACAGCCTTGGCCGCCAGGCGGGCGTCATCGACACGACATGCGACAGCACGCTTTCAACCCGCGAAACAGCGCGGGCTCGCCAACAAATTTGGCGAGATCGAGCGCCCGGTCCGTAACATTCTCGCAAGGTTGCAAAACGATTTACCGATGAGAAACACATAACCACCTGAGGTAATTTCATGCGACTTTTAATTGCAGTAGGCCTGCTATTCGCGCTGGCTGGATGCGAAACCATTGAATATCAGGAGCGTTGCTCGCAATACGGATTTGTCCGCGGGACCGATGCCTACGCCAACTGCATGCAAAGGCTCGATATGTCGCGAGAGTATCGCAGAGTGCCGCGTTATGATTCACCCGGTTATGATTACGAATGAAACCACAGGGAGGAATTATTTCCTGCATCGACACCATACATAATCGTCATGTTGTCTGCGAGGATCTCGCGGCAACGAAGATTTAACCGGACTATATCCGGCTCAAGTCGCCTTTATTCATGACCAATCAATATTGAAAGCACGGGTTTTCCATGCGTATTTTGATCGTAGAAGATGATCGGGAGTTGGCATCTTCACTGAAGCTCATGATGGAAGCATCCATCGGGGTCGCAGATACATTCGAGACGATTGCGGACGCAGAGGCGGCCTTGCTTGCCTTCAAGTTTGATCTTGTCATCATCGATCGCAATCTTCCGGACGGTGACGGCCTGTCGCTCCTTTCCACGTTGCGGCAACTCCGCCCACGACCGGCGACACTCGTTCTAACGGCATTGGACGATCCGATCGACATCGTGTCTGCGCTCGACAAGGGCGCAGACGAATATGTCGGCAAACCGTTTGAGCCGATCGAGCTTGTCGCACGCGCACGCGCCGTTCTGCGTCGCTATAGTCTGGATGAGACAGGCCGCACCCAATTCGGCAACCTGTCTTTCGATCTGACCAATCGTTCCGCCATGATCGGCGAGAATGCGCTGGGCGTTCCGCGGCGCGAACTCGCCGTTTTGGAGGCCCTAATTCGGCGGGCGGGACGCGTGGTGCAGCGCGACAACCTGGAAGCTTCCGTCTACAACATCGACGACGAGGTCGAGTCCAACGTGCTCGACTCACACGTCTCGCGGCTGCGAAAGCGCCTGCGCGAGGCAAACTGCGACGCGACAATCCGGACCATTCGCGGCATCGGCTACATGCTGGTACTCGAACAATGATGCGCCTGCGTTCAATCGCCTTTCCGGTCGCGAGCATGCTCATCCTCGGCATGGCACTCATGATGGTCGTAAGCACCGTCCTCACGATCGCAGTATTTTTGCTGACCGATCCTCAGATCAAGCAAAAGATCGCGCTGGAGAGCGTTTCAAAACTTCTGCAGGACGAGGCGGACTATGGCAGCGATGGAAAGCTCAGGATCGAGGTGGATGGGTTGATCGCCAAGAATATCATCCGCTTGTCCGAAGATCAGCCAAGCTTCTGGTATCTCCTGAGCGACGGAAGCCAAACAATTGAATACGGACGCGTTCCAGCATCCGTCCAACCTGTTCTCAACTCCGTTCCCGCGCAGATAATCTCCTCGGAATTCTATTACATCCGTGAAGGCCAACGCTATCTGGGACTTCGCAAGCTGGATGAAAACAACCCCGGCCGGCTCGTTGTCATTGGCGGGGTATCGTTTTCCAACGGTCAAACGATACTCGTTGCCCTGCGGGACATCTGGCCGCAGGGTCTGTATCATCTTCTGGCTGCCGTTCTTGCCGCAACGGCCACGATTGCCGTTGTGGCGGTCAAGCGCACGATCGCAATTCCCGTGGGCAAGGTCGTGAACTCCGCAGAACAGATCGATGGCCTTCCCAATGGGCGGCGAATATCTGACCGGGACACGCCCATAGAGCTGAAACCGATGGTCGCAGCCTTCAACACGGCACTCAGCCGCATCGATGATGCGTTTGCCGCGCAGCGAAACTTTCTTGCCAGTACGTCTCACGAGTTGAGGACGCCTTTGACGAAGCTGCGCATCAAGCTTGATCTCGTTCAGGACCCGGGTGTCCGGGAGGTGCTGGTACGCGACACCACGCGTCTTGCATCGATCGTCACGACGTCGTTGCAACTGGCACGGCTGTCCGGCCAGTCGCTCACCTTTACGGCCGTCGACCTTGTCGCTGCTGCCCGCGCGATAATTTCCGAGCACGTGCCAGCGGCAATGAATCAGGGAATGGAGATCGAGTTCAGGGCGCCAGAGGACCGTATCGTGATATCAGGCTCCGAGCCGGCCATTCGCGTTGCTTTGGACAATCTGATTGTCAATGCGATGCGACACGCGCAAGGCACGGAAACGCTGGTCGTCGAGGTTTTTCATACACGAGTATTGCGTGTCTCGGACCATGGCCCCGGCATTCCACTTGCTGAGCGTGAGAACGTGCTGAAACCGTTCGTGCGCGGCAACAACACCACATGCGAAGGGACAGGCATGGGATTGGCGCTTGTCGCCCAGATCATGACGGCGCACAACGGTTCGGTTGAACTCGCAGAAGCGGCCGGCGGCGGTCTGGCCGCAAGCCTGACCTTTCCCTAGCCTGCACGATCGACGGGGAACGGCGGTCGCCCTTGCCGGCGCACTCTTTGAGCGGTCGCTACCTCAGCTCTTTTCGCAACAAGGACGCAGCCTCTGGCGCCCCCGACCTCGAATGCTTTGGCGAACGTATCGGATCTCTTGGAACAAACTGGCCAAGCGAGCATTAGAAGCTTTGACCGGGCCCGCGCGCTGTCCCCGGTCCAAATCACGCGCATTTGAATTGATCCGGCAGTAGCATGGCAGTTCTCTGACCACATCACCCTCTTGGCCGGCCTCTCGTTTCTACAGTTCCGGCACCATTTTCTGCACATGAGCCGGCCCTCGTTCGGTTCCTTGGAAGGACGCATGGACATGGTGACTTTCACGCTGAATGGAAAAGAACGCACGTTTGACGGCGACCCGGATACGCCGCTCCTTTGGGTCATCCGCGATTTCGAAAAACTCACCGGTACGAAATACGGGTGCGGCGTGGCGCAATGCGGCGCCTGCACGGTGCATCTCGATGGAATGCCACGGCGATCCTGCATCACGCCGATCGCCACGATCGACGGCTCGGATGTGGTGACGATCGAAGGTATCTCCGGCAAGGAGGCAGACGCCGTGCAGACTGCATGGACGGGGCTCGATGTCCCGCAATGCGGTTACTGCCAATCCGGGCAGATCATGTCGGCAGTCGCGCTCCTGCAGATGGTGCCCAAACCCACTGATGACGAGATCGACGGCGCCATGACCGGCAATCTCTGTCGGTGCGCCACCTACCATCGTATCCGGGCGGCGATCCATAACGCCGCCAATTCGATGGAGGGTTGAACGATGACCCTTCACGACATCACGGCCACCCGCCGCACTTTCCTTGCCGGCGCCGGGCTCGTCATTGGCGTAGCCATCGCGCCGCGGTTCCTTTCGGCCGCGCCGACAGGCGTACCGGCCGGGGGTGCTGGCGACCTCAAGCCGATGAATGCCTTCGTCAAGATCGGCACAGACGATACCGTCACGGTACTGTCCAAGCATATCGAGTTCGGCCAAGGTCCGTTCACGGGCCTTGCGACCCTTGTCGCCGAGGAACTCGATGCCGACTGGAGCCAGATGCGCGCCGTCCACTCGCCGACGGACAACAAGATCTACGCCAACCTCGCGTTTGGCCTGCAGGGGACCGGCGGGTCCAGCTCGATCGCCAATGCCTACGAGCAGATGCGCAAGGCGGGTGCCACCGCGCGCGCCATGCTCGTTGCCGCCGCCGCTGCGGAATGGAAAGTCCCGGCTGCGGAAATCACCGTGGAGAAAGGCCGCATCAAACATGCAGCCTCCGGCAAGGAAAGCGGCTTCGGCGCCTTTGCAGACAAGGCTGCGAGCCAGACGCCGCCAACGGATCCGAAGTTGAAGGATCCGAAGGATTTCGTGCTGATCGGTACAGACCTGCCGAAGCTCGATACCCGCGAAAAGACCAATGGCACGGCGATCTTCACGCTCGACATCATGCCCGACCGCCTGCTCACGGCGGTCGTCGCCCACCCGAAACATTTCGGTGCAGTCGTCAAATCCTTCGACGACACGGATGCCCGCAAAGTGATGGGCGTGGTCGACGTGAAGAAAATCGCGCAAGGCATTGCAGTCTATGGCGAAAATACCTTCGCCGCCTTGAAAGGCCGCGATGCGCTCCGGATCGAATGGGATCTTTCCAAGGCGGAGACCCGCTCTTCAGCGGAACTGGCGGCCGAATATGTCCGGCACTTCGACGAGCCGGGCCTCGAGGCGACGAACACAGGAGATGTCGCTGCAGCCTTCCGGCAGCAGGGGCTGCAGACCGTGGAAGCCCAGATCGTCTTCCCCTTCCTCGCACACGCTCCCATGGAGCCGCTCGACGCGGTATTCATCAAGGCCGCCGATGGCTCCGTCGATATCTACAACGGCGCGCAGTTTCCGGGCTTCGATCAGCAGGTCGCGGCAAAGATCCTGTCGCTCGACGAGACGAAGGTGCGCGTCAACACGCAGCTTGCCGGCGGCAGCTTCGGCCGCAAGGCGCAATTCGGCTCGCCCTACATGCAGGAAGCGGCTTCCGTCTATGCTGCCATCGGCGGCGACCGACCGCTCAAGCATATGTGGACCCGCGAGGACGACATCCAGGGCGGATTCTACCGACCGATGTACGCGCACATGATGCGCGGTGCAATCGACGCCGATGGCCGGATCACCGCATGGGAGCAGATCATCGTCGGGCAATCGATCATGGCCAAGGCGGATCTGGATTCGACGTCGGTCGAAGGGGCCTCGAACCTGCCCTACCGCATCCCCAATCTCAAGGTGACCTCGCACAACGTCACGCTGCCGATCCCGCCTCTGTGGTGGCGGTCGGTCGGCCACACCCATACCGGGTTCGCCGTCGAGACCTTCGTCGATGAACTTCTGACCCGCGTCGGGCGCGATCCGGTGGACGGCAGGCTTGCCCTGCTCGACCCGGCATCGCGCCATGCCGGTGTCCTGCGCAAGGCCGCCGAGATGTCGGACTGGGGCGCGACGCCCACGGAAGGACGTGCGCGCGGCGTGGCTGTGGTCGAGAGTTTCGGCTCGTTCGTCGCGCAGGTCGCCGAAGTGTCCGTCGGTCCCGATGGTGCACCGCGCGTGCACAAGGTCTGGTGTGCGGTCGATTGCGGCGTCGCCGTCAATCCCAACATCATCAAGGCGCAGATGGAGGGCGGCATCGGCTATGGGCTTGGCGCCGTGCTGTTCGATGCCGTCACCCTCGGCAAGGGCGGCCGGATCATGCAGTCGAATTTCCACGACTATCGCTCGATCCGCATCAACGAGATGCCCGATGTCGCGGTGGAAATCATCAGGTCGACAGAAAAACCGACGGGTGTGGGAGAACCGGGCGTGCCGCCGATCGGCCCTGCCGTTGCCAACGCGTGGCGAAAGCTGACGAACGCCCCGGTGCGCCAGTTGCCGATCGTCAGCATCATGTCGTCCTGAGGGAGTCCACCAGATGAAGATCACACTGCTGTTTTCCGGCATTGCCGCGAACTGTCTGATCGTCGGCGCGGGCATCCTGCTCGCGCCGGCGTCCGTAGCCCAGAACGTGCAATCGCTGCGCCCGGCAGAATCCTTCCAGTCGATATCCGACACGCGCGCGCGTTCGCTGGCTCTGTTCGAGGAGGCGGGCAAGGTCATCCAGCATCCGCGTTGCGTCAACTGTCACCCGGCAACAGAGCGCCCGCTGCAGGGCATGACAATGCACCCCCACCAACCGCCGGTCTTCCGCGGCGACGCTGGCATGGGCCTGATCGGCATGCAGTGCAACACCTGCCACAGCGAAAAGAACACGCCGGTGGTCGGCCAGGCGGACACGCTGAAGAGCATTCCCGGCAATCCGGCCTGGCACCTCGCACCAATCGAGATGGCCTGGGAGGGCAAGACGCTCGGACAGATCTGCGAACAATTGAAGGATCCGAAGCGCAACGGCGACAAGACCATGGCGGAAATGGTCGAGCACATGGCGCACGACGAGCTGGTTGGATGGGGATGGCAGCCGGGTGACGGCCGCGAGCCCGTTCCCGGCACGCAGCAAGAGTTCGGCGCGCTTATCCAGGCATGGGTGGATACGGGCGCTGCCTGCCCGCCATCCTAGGCCGGGCAGACCTGCCGGCGGCCAACGAAGCGAACGCTTCCGGCAAGCTCGACAGAACGCGGCAAGAAGCAAGCAAAGCGTGCGCGTGGAGAGAAGGATCGCCGCACGCGGCGGTCATCGCACCGCCACGGGTGCCAGCCGCCATCGTATCCTAGGCAATCAAGGCGGAAGCCATCGCGCTTTTTGTCGCCTCGATAAGCTGCTGGTCGCTGAATGGCTTGGCCACTACGGGAACGCCGGAAAATCTCGCCGGAAGGTTCTCCCGCCCGTACCCGCTCACAAATACGAAGGGAATGTTCTTTTCCTGCAGCGCCGAAGCTACGGCATCGACAGCCTGCCCGCGCAGATTCCCATCGAGCAGCGCGACGTCGACCTCGGCATGGCTGATGATGGTCAGTGCCTCGTCGATGCTTGCGGCAATGCCGGCGACCTCGAAACCATCGGCTTCCAGCAGCGTCGCGATATCGAGTGCCACAAGCGGTTCGTCCTCGATGATCAGTGCCCGGCGCAATCTCTCTGACGGCAGCGCATTTCGCATGGCTTCGATCCGCGCCGCTTCGTTCGCCGCGGCGAGTGCCGATTGAGGGTCTGCGCTTTCAGGCATGTCTTCGATCAGGAGTTCGATATGCCACACGATCCCTTTGGCGGTGAATGTCATCTGGGCGGATCCGCCCCCGGAGCGCGCGCTTTGCTCGATCAATGTCGTACCGAAACCCTTTGCAGCATTCGGTTCAATGCCGTCCTTCCCGTCCTCCACCCATAGCAGATTGAGCATCCTGCCCTCGAGCCGCCAATCGAGCCGCACGCGCCCGTCGGGAACCGCAAAGGCACCATATTTGACAGCATTGGTCGTGAGCTCGTGCACGATCATCGCGATATGCAGCGCTTCCTGGGGTTTGAGATAGACGGCGGGGCCCTCATAGGTGAAGCGGTCCTCGTCGATCAGACCGAGCCTGAGCTGATCTGCAACGATCTCATGCAGCTTTGCCCCGCGCCAGGTCGCGGCACTTAGCATCGAATGCGCTCTGGACATCGACTGGATGCGACCACCGAAGGTCTCCGCGAAAGAGGCAGGATCGGTGCTGAACCGGAGCGTGTGAGCCGCCATTGCCTGAACGGTTGCCAGCGTGTTCTTGACGCGATGGTTGAGTTCGCCGATCAGGAGGCGCTGTGTTTCCTCGGCGCGTTTGCGGCCGGTGACATCGAGCACCTGGACACTCATCGAAGACAAACGGCCCTGCGCATCGTAAAGTGCGGACAAATACCACTCACCTGTAAACAGCGTACCCTTGCGGTCGCGCGCCACCAGCTCGCAAACACCCCTTCCGCTCGCGTCATCTTCGACAAGCGTCGCGGCGAGCGAGGCAAACTGCTCTTCGTCCCTTTGGCGGAACACTTCGAGTTCGGCAAATGTGCGGCCGATTGCGTCCTTGGCCGGCCAGCCGAGCATGCGTTCAGCCCCTTTCGACCACGACGTCACGCGAAACTGGCAGTCCAGCTGTATGAACGCCATCGGCGAGTTGTCCGTATGCGCCTTGATCAGGTTGAGTGCCTGGTTAAGCTTGACGGTTTGGGCGCGAAGCGAATTGCGCTGGCGTGCCAGTTCGAAGAAGACGCCGGTCTTGTTGTGTAGAACGATCGGGTCGATCGGCTTTTGCAGGTAATCGACGGCGCCCGCCTCGTATCCGCGGAAACGCCGTGTTTCATCGGCGGGCAAGGCTGTCAGGAAGATAATCGGAATGCTGCGCGTGCGCTCCGGCCCGCGCATGACTTCGGCCAGCTCGAAACCGTCCATACCGGGCATCTGCACATCGAGAAGCGCCAGACAGATATCGTGAATGAGGAGCAATTCCAGGGCCTCCGCGCCGGACCTGGCCCTGATGAGTTCCAGCCCGTCACGGCGAAGCAATGCTTCAAGTGCAACGAGGTTTTCTTCGAGATCGTCGACGATCAGAAACTTGACGATGTCACGGTCGGCCATGACGCATTCCTTCATTGGTATGGTGCCGCATGTGCTTGCGGTAGATTTTCTCGGTTCGGCCGAAGACATCGAACCGGTCGGCATAGGCGGAAAAACTCAAGGTCTCCTGCATGCCGAGACCCAGGAACCCACCATGCACGAGCGACTGATCGAACACGGCAATCGCACGATCCTGCAACGCCTTGTCGAAATAGATGAGGACGTTCCTGCAGGAGACCAGGTGGACCTCGGAGAACACCTCGTCGCTGACCAGGCTATGCTCGGAAAAGACGGTGCGCGCCCGCAGCGACTTGTCGAAGACGGCAGAGCCATAGGCCGCGGTGTAATAGTCGGACAGTGACGACCGGCCACCGGACAGCCGGTGGTTCTCGGTGAAGCGCGCCATCCGGTCGAGGGCGTAGATTCCAGCCTCGGCCTTCTTCAGTGCCGCGGGATTGATGTCCGTCGCATAGAACATCGTGCGGTTCTCAAGGCCCTCTTCACGGAAGAGGATGGATAGCGAATAGAGCTCTTCCCCGTCGCTGCAGCCGGCAACCCAGATCTTGAGCGACGGGTAGGTCTTCAGATGCGGTATCACCTTCTCCCGCAGCATCCGGTAGTATTCCGGATCGCGGAACAGCTCGCTCACCTGCACGGTGAGGAAGTTGAGCAGCTCACGAAAGACCGATGGCTGATGAAGCACGAGGTGCTGAAGCATGGAGAGGCTGCTGCACCCGAAATGCACCTTCGCCTGCTCCATCCGTCGCGCCAGCGATGCCTGGGAGTAGCCACGGAAGTCGTAGTGGCTCTTCTGGTAGATCGCCTCGAGCAGCAAGGAGAGCTCGATCTCGTCGATCCTGCTTGCGGACAGGGCAATGTCGGTCATCTTGAAATCCACACCCGTGCCAGGGATAAAAGCTTGTCGACGTCGAGCGGCTTGGCCAGGTAATCGTTGGCACCGGCGTCGATCGATTGCTGCTGGTCCTGTGGCATGGCCTTGGCGGTCAACATGATGATCGGCAGGCCCTTCAGGCCCGGACGGCTGCGAATTTCGCGCACGGCGGTCAATCCATCCATTTCGGGCATCATCACGTCCATGAGCACGAGGTCGAAAGGCGAACCGGCCCCCTGCCGCTGGCCTTCGTCGATCGCTTTCAAGGCCTCCAGCCCGTTTCTGGCGATCGTGACGCTGGCGCCGTGCGTTTCGAAAATGCTGGTCAAGGCGTAGACGTTGCGCACGTCATCCTCGACGATGAGGATCCGCCTGCCTTGCACCGCTTCATCGCGATTGAGCGATTTCGCCAGCATTTCCTGCTGCTGGTTTGGAAGCGTGGAAACGACCTGATGCAGGAAAAGCGTGACTTCGTCGAGCAGACGCTCGGGCGATTTTGCGCCCTTGATGATAATCGATTTCGCATATCGCCTGAGGCGGAGCTCGTCGTCTGCGGTTATGTCGCGACCGGTGTAGACGATAACAGGCGGGAACGCGATCGAGGCATCCTGGCTGAGCTCGTCGAGCACATCCAGGCCCGACGCATCCGGCAAGGTCAGATCCAGCACCATGCAGTCGAATGCCTCGCCTCTCAGCTTTTCCAGGCACTCGGCTGCCGTCTTGGCGCCGACCGTGTTGACGTTGCGGGAGTTCAGCAGCAGCTGCACGCTTTCGAGCTGTGTTGCATCGTCCTCGACGACAAGCACGCGGCGGACGGGTTCGAGCAACTTGTGTTCGAGGCCCTCGAGCGCCTGGACCAACTCCTCGCGCTTGACCGGCTTCAGCGTATATCCGGCCGCGCCCAGTGCGCGTGCGCGGCGAACGTAGTCGGACGCGGAAACGACGTGCACCGGGATGTGCCGGGTCCTGAGGTCATGCTTCAGCCTGTCGAGAACAAACAGGCCGGTATGATCGGGAAGGCCGATATCGAGTATGATGGCATGTGGCAGGTACTGGCGGGCAAGAATGATGCCGTCTTCGGCCGTGCCGGCAACGATGCACTGGAAACCGAGCTCGTGGGCGAGATCGTAGAGGATCTCGGCGAAGGTCGCATCGTCCTCAACTGCCAGCATGATGCGGCCTCCGGCGGTCAGTCGTCCGCGATCGTCCGGAATTAGTCTGACCGAGCCTTCGCCGGCAGATCCGTCTTCGGTGGCGCGCGCCTCCAACGCGGCCGCCTTGATGGCGGCCGGCGGGCCGCCAGCGGTCGCCCGCGTCAGCGCAGGTACAGCCGCTTCCAGCTCGAGTGGCAGCACGAGCCTGAAGGTACTGCCCTTGCCTTCTTGGCTCTCGACCTCGATCCGGCCGGCGAGCATGGTCCCAAGCTCGCGCGAAATCGAAAGTCCGAGCCCGGTCCCGCCATATCTGCGGCTGATCGTGCCGTCGGCCTGCCTGAACGGTTCGAAGATCGCCTGCTGGTGTTCTTCCGATATGCCGATGCCGGTGTCTCGAACGCTGAACGAGATATGGCGTCCGCCGCTCTTTCCGATCACCAGCGCGACTTCACCGCTGTGGGTGAACTTGATTGCGTTGCTGAGGAAATTCTTGAGGATCTGCTCCAGGCGCAGCGGGTCGGTCACGACGGTCGCCGGCGTTTCGGATAGAATCTCCGAGCGTAGCGTCAGCCCCTTCTGTGTGGCCGTCGTTTCGAACATTCCCTTCAGCTTGCCGACGATATCGGCCACGGCAACCGATTGGGGCTGTATCTCGACCTGACCGGCCTCGATCTTGGAAATGTCGAGGATATCGTTGATCAGCAGCAGAAGATCGTTGCCCGACGACTTGATCGTATTGGCAAACTTGACCTGTTCTGCGCTCAGATTGCCGGCTTTGTTGTCAGCCAGCAGTTGCGCAAGGATGAGCAACGAGTTCAGCGGCGTGCGCAATTCGTGCGACATGTTGGAGAGGAACTCGGACTTGTACCGGCTTCCCTTTTCCAGATCGCGAGCCTGCTGCTGCAGCACGAGCTTGGCACCTGCAAGGTCATCGCGCTGTCCTTCGAGCTCGCGCGCCTGCCGTTCGAGCTGGGCGTTGTTCTGCTCGAGCTCCGTCTGCTGAAGTTCCAGGCGCGATTGCGATTCCTGCAGGGAGCGGCTCTGGGCCTCAAGCTCATCGTTGGCGGCGCGCATCTCGTCGCTCTGTGCCTGAAGTTCGGCCGCCTGTTCCCGCGTCTCCTCGAGAAGATCGCGCAAGCTGTCGCGATATTCGACCGAACGGATCGCGATGCCGATCATCGGCGACAGACGTTCGACCAGCTCTGCGCCGGCTGGCTCCTTTTGGTTGAGGAAACCGAATTCCAGTACGGCGTTGACGACGCCGTTGTCCTCGGCTGCAAACATCAGGAGACTGCGCGGAACCGTGCGGCCGAGCGCCGAGCCAACATAGAGATACTTCTCCGGGACGGCCGAGAGCGTGATGGGTTTACCATCCTTCGCCACCTGACCGATGAGACCGTCACCGATCGAAACCGTCTGCGGGACCGGCGCGTCGTCCGGCACGCCGAAAGAGGCCTTGCGGCAGAAGTTGGCGCCGTTGCGGATAAAGATCGCAGCGCTTTCAGCCCCAAGGAAAGATGTCAGATAGCCCAGAACATTGTCGGAAAGCTGCTCAATCGTCTGCTCTCCGGCGATGCGATGCGCGAGGCCGACCTGGCCTTCCTGCAGCCATTCCTGGCGACGAACCTCGGTCTTGTTGCGGATGAACGCAAAGCCTGTCGCCGCGAGGACCCATATGGTGGCGACGCAAAGCGAGCGGTTGATCTGGGCGAGGCTCTCGGAAACACCACTTGGTGCGAGAAAATACCCGATCACGATGAGGATGGTCGACAAGACCGCCACGATGATGGGGGTCTCCTGTCGCCAGGCAAAGAACGACACGGCGGCTGCCAGGATATAAACGACCCAGACGGCAGTGCCGAGAGGCAACATGAGATCGGCGATGAATGGCAACACGATCAGGATCGCGAGGAGAGCATAAATCCATGGAGCGGATTTTTCCGCCGATGCAGTCGTCATATCACTCAATATCCCCGAGCCGATGCCACGTTCAGCTCACAACTAGCCCTGTAGCATCGCCGCAGATAGGGCCGACCAATGCTTTTTCCAGTCAAAGGCTTGGATAAATATCTCCGCGTGCGAAAACCCCGCCGGACGTTGCCGCGGCGGAGGTGTCTGCCGCAATTGCGACGACACACGGCGAGGCGTGCGACGGCCGCAAGCAGCCTTCACGACGCACCGGATCGTTGACCGAATGTCGGCGGAGGTTTCACGGCATCGCCAGGCGCACCGCCTGACTTGAAGATGGTGCCAGAAGGCGCGACTAGGCGCGCAGGAACGTGGATTGGGTCCGACAATCACCGTGAACGAACCATCGGAGACTTAGACCGACAGTCCCCTGGCAATCGTCCGCTCTTCGCAGCCCGGGACGCAACGCCGATGCTAGACGACGAGCGCGCTGCTCCTGTTTTCGATCAGGCGTACAAGGTTGAGCGCCGTCATTTCCGAGGATTTCGGGTTGGTGGCGAGCGGACGGTTCTGAAGCCGGATTTCGAACGTGCCGAAGGGACCTTTGGCCTGAATACAGTGCATGTTTTCCACGGCCCTCGGATCGGCGACGAGGCGCACGCGCGTCCGTTGCATGCCAATGCCGGCAAGCGAGGTGGTCGCCGCCACATTGGCGTTTTGCGGGAAAGCCGTGGCCGCTTCCGCCGCCGTCCCCTCGAAGAAGGTTTCCGCCTCCTGCAGTTCCGTCAGGCGACAGAGCTGCTCTGCCTGCGTCCCAATCCAAGCCCTGGCGGGCTTGGTGATGACGTGCTCGACGCTGTCCAGTCCCAGCCGCGAGGCCGCCGAGAGCGCATCGATGCCGCCGAGCGCGCCCGGCGGAATGATGAGTTTGCGACCGTTGCGCCGCGCCAGCTCGACCAACTCGTCAAGGACGGAGACATCCACAAGCGCCGAGGTGGAGGTGACAGCGAAATCCATGCCCGCAGCCAGTGCGGCACGGGCATATGGCAACACGCTTTCCCGGCTCGCTGCCTCGACGACCAGTGTCGCCCCCGTCGCTGCCAACGCTTCGGGGCTGGCGAGGTGAACCGCACCGTCCGGCATGGTCCCTTCGACTTCCTTCGGATCGCGCACCGCGATCCCGGCGATCCGGGCGCCGGCGCCGCGCGCCTTCAGAAGCGCCGCAACCCGCTGACCAATGGCGCCCCAGCCGACGAGGCAAATGGTTTCGACTGTGGACATGCGATCCTCCGCTGTCTCGCTATCGGTTCAGAGCGTCACCCAGCCCTCTGGCGGGGTCTTGCCCGGGTGCACGGTGCCGCATTTCGGGCAGGTGCGCAGCTTTTCGTCGGCGTAGAAGGCCTGGTAGATCGGCGGCAGGTCGTCGACGATGGATTCGAGATCCACCTCCGCGCGGTGCACCAGATCCGTGCATTCGAAGCAGTACCACTCGACCGCGTCGAGCAGGCCTTCCGGCCGCGTCGGCTCGATGACGAGACCGATCGAACCTTCCATCGGCCGCTGCGGCGAATGGCGCACATGCGGCGGTAGCAGGAAGATGTCGCCCTCGCGGATCGGCACGTCGTAGAAGTCCTTGCCGTCATAGAGCTTCAGCACCATGTCGCCCTTGAGCTGGTAGAAGAACTCCTCGACGGGATCGTCATGATAGTCGGTGCGCTTGTTGGGACCACCGACGATCGTCACCATCAAATCGGCATCCTTCCAGATCTGCTGGTTGCCGACCGGCGGCTTCAGCAGGTGCTTGTGCTCGTCGATCCACTTCTGCAGGTTGAAGGCTTTCAGTTTGGTCATGGTTTTCCTCCCTCTCCCGTTTAACGCAATTTCAAGCCGCACTCCTCAAAGGCGGCTCGGGTCAGTCTCTTTTCCTCGTCCGTCAGCTCCAGCAGCGGGCGTCGAACTGCGCCGCCCACCTGGCCGAGCAATTCCTGCCAATACTTCTGGTGCGCATGGGGCTTTTCCGCCGGCTTCGTCTTGCGGAAAGCGTCGCGAACGTTCTGCAGGCTGGCGCTGACGGCGCGCGCATCCTCTGCCTTCCCGGCAAAGGCAAGTGCTGTGTATTCGGCCATCCGCCGGTCTGACTTGGTCTGCAGCGTGTAGGGCGGCGAGGAGCAGAGATAAAGCTGCCAGCCGAGCTCCAGCACGTTATCAAGCCATTCTTCTTCCGAAGCGGTGGAGACAAGGATGCGGTCGCCGGCAAGAGCGGTCAGCGTCTTGTACATGTCGCGGGGCACGGAATACTTGATCGCCACCACCGTCTCGATATCGGCGAGCCGGTTGCACAGCTCAGGGCTCATCAGGTAGCCGCTGTCGGGATGCGACCACAGCGCCATGCCGATATCCACCTTCGAAGCGATGGTTTCGTAGTAGCGCAGCAGCGTCTCGTCCTGCTGCTTGAAGAAGTTGAGGACCGGCGCATGCACGACGATGTAGTCGGCGCCACTGGCCTGGGCGTGGCGGGCAAGATCGATCACCACGTCCATGTTCTGGTCCGAGCAGGACATAATGGTCTGCGCCCGGCCACCGGCCGCGTCCACGGACAGATCGAACATGCGTTTGCGCTCGTCGAGCGACATGGAGAAGAACTCGCCCTGCTTTCCGGCGATAAAGAGACCGTCGATGCCAAGGTCGGAGATCCAATGCTCGACATTCCGACGGTATCCCTCCTCGTCGATCGTGCCATCGGCCTTGAACGGCGTGTTCGCCGCCGCCCAGATGCCGCGCATCGTCGCGCGGGAATGGGCCTTTGCATCTTTACGCTGGTATTTCATGACGCTCCCTGTCGCATGTGCTCCCGGCGGCGCGTGAAGCAGGCCGTCCCGGTCTCTGTTGTCGCCATATAGCGCTGGAAAATTTTATTCATAAAGGCGCATAGTTCGTATATATTCATGCTGAAATCAGTATGGATCGCCCGATGCTCAATCTCCGTCAGATCAAATGTTTCCAGGCCGTGGTCGAACTCGGCAACTTCTCCCGCGCCGCCGAGCGCTTGCGCACCAGCCAGGCCGGCATCTCGCATGCGATCCGGGACCTTGAAGCCCTGCTCGGCGCACGGCTTTTCGACCGCACGACCCGGCGCGTCGAACTGACGGAAGCCGGTCGCGTCTTCGCCGCCGGGGCTTTGCCGGGGCTTGCGGAAATCGAGCGAGCCGTCGATGCGGTTCACGATCTCGGGCAACTGCGGACTGGCCTGGTGCGCATCGCCGCCCCGCCCTTCCTCGGCGCGACGGTACTACCACGTCTGTTGCAGGAGGTCGCCGCGACCCACCCCAGCCTCAAGCTGAGGATCGAGGACGTGGTAACCGACCTCATCGCCCCCCGCGTGCGCAGCGGCCTTTGCGACCTCGGTGTCGGAACCTTCGCCAGCGACGAGGACGGGCTTGAGATGCAACGCGTCCTGCGCGACCAGCTGATGGTTTTTGCCCCGGAGGGTCACGCCATCTGCTCCAAGGCGGAAGTCGCCTGGTCAGCGCTGGCCGACCAGCCGATCATCACACTGACGCGTGAAAGCAACATCCGGCTCTTGACCGAGGTCGGGTTCGAAAGCGCGGGCGTGCCGCTGCGCCCCTCGCTTGAAGTGCACCAGATCAACACCGCGCTTTCCCTCGTCGAACGGGAAGCGGGACTTGCCATCCTGCCGACCTATGCCTTTGCCGGTCTGCACGGCCGAAAGGTCGTCGCGCGACCACTGGTCGAGCCATCCATCGCCCGGGACGTGGCGATCATCACCGCGCGGGAGCGCACCCCCTCCCCGGCAACGGTCGCGGTACGCACCGTTCTGCGCAAGGTATTGCGTGACATGGTTCCGGTTGTCGGTTGACGAAAAGCACGAGGCCGAAGCCGTCTGAACAACGGTTTCGGCCTCGATTTCAGGCGGCGATCGGAGCAGTCGTCAGGCGATCTGCAGTGAAACGTTCTTGATGACGGTATAGTGGTGCAGGCCTTCGGCCCCGCCCTCGCGGCCGAGACCGCTTTCCTTGACGCCACCGAACGGCGTTTCAGCCACCGAGGCCTCCAGCGTATTGATCGAGAGGTTGCCGGCTTCGATGCCCTGCATGAGTCGATCGACATTGGCAGTCGAATTGGTGAAGCCATAGGCGGCGAGGCCGAAGGGCAGCGCGTTGGCCTTGCCGATTGCCTCCTCCACCGAAGAAACCGGATTGATCAGGGCGAGCGGGCCGAAGGGCTCTTCCGAAAGCGCGCGGGCATCGTCAGGCAGATCGGCGATCGCTGTCGGCGCGAAGAAATAGCCCTTGCCGTCGAGGCGTCCACCACCACACAGGATGCGTGCGCCCTTGGCGCGCGCGTCGTCGACGAGCTCCTGGAGGGCAGCAATGCGACGATCATTGGCGACCGGCCCCATTTGGGTCGAGGCATCGAGGCCGTCGCCGACCTTGATGGACCGCGCCTTCTCAACAAAGGCCGCGATGAAGCGATCATAGAGTGTCTCGTGCACGAAGAACCGCGTCGGCGAGGTGCAGACCTGACCGGAATTGCGGTACTTGCGGGTCGCGCAGGCAATACCGGCCGCCACCGGATCGGCGTCCTCGCAGACGATGACCGGTGCATGACCACCGAGCTCCATCAGTGCCGGTTTCATCACCTGAGAGGCGAGCGTCGTCAGATGCTTTCCAACGGCGGTAGAACCGGTGAAGGCAACCATGCGGATGCGGTCCTGCGGGATGAGATATTCGGAAATTTCGGCAGGATGACCGAAGACGAGGTTGAGCACGCCGGCCGGCAGGCCGGCATCATGGAACGCGCGGGCGATGTGCACCACACCGGTCGGCGTCTCCTCGGAGGCCTTCATGATGATGGAGCAGCCGGCCGCGAGCGCCCCACCGATCTTGCGCGCCGGCTGGCTCATCGGGAAGTTCCAGGGCGAGAAGGCCGCGACCGGGCCGATCGGTTCATGCAGTACGATGTAGCGGATGCCCGGCGCGCTGGGGATGATCCGGCCATAGAGGCGCACGCATTCGCCGGCGTCCCATTCGAAGAACTCACAACCGCGAATGACCTCCGAGCGCGCTTCGGAAATCGGCTTGCCGTTTTCCAGGGTGATCGAGCGGGCAATCTCTTCGGAGCGCTCGCGCAGCAACTGCGCCGCCTTCAGGATGATTGCCGCGCGCGCTGCGGGCGATGTCCGGCTCCAGATCTGAAATCCCTGCCAGGCCGCATCGGTCGCGTCGGCGAGATCCGTCGCGCGCGCGACCGCGACCTTGCCGATGACATCCTCATTGGCGGGGTTGATGACGGCGAGTGTCTCGGAGGTCGCCCTCCATTTGCCGCCGATATAGAGCTGAGCATGCGTTTCCTGAGCCATGAGATTGCCTTTTCACCATTCCTTGGAAGGCTGGCCTTCCTTTGCAGCAATGGATGCAATCAGCGGTCTAATATAACAATCCACATAGGTTGAATGAATTGATGTCGAAATGTGATAAGTGTTCACGCCACGCGCAAACGCGAACAGGCGCTCTCCCGGCCGGGAGAGCGCCTGTTCTGCATTCAATCTCGCTGACGATCAGGTTACGGCGCTGCGCACCGCATGGCGGGCATCGTTCCACGCACCGGTTTCCATCACGTCCTGCAGCACGTCTACGGCGTCCCACACATCCCTGTAGCTCGTATAGAGCGGTGTGAAGCCGAAGCGGATGGTCGCCGGAGCGCGGAAGTCGCCGATGACGCCGCGCTCGATCAGGGCCTGCATGATCTGATAGGCCCCCTCATGTTCGAAGGAGACCTGGCTGCCGCGTGCCGTGCCATCCCGCGGCCCGCCCAGCGTCAGGCCATGCCTGCCGCAGCGCGTCTCGACGAGCTTGATGAAGAGATCGGTGAGCGCAATGCTCTTCTTGCGGACCGCTGCCATGTCCACCTCGTCCCAGAGGTCGAGGGCTGCCGACAGCGCCCGCAATGACAGGATCGGCTGCGTGCCGGATAGGAAGCGCAGGATACCCGGGCCACCGTCGTAGTCGCGCTCGAAACCGAACGGTCGCGCATGGCCCCACCAGCCGCTGAGCGGTTGGCTGACCTTTTCCTGATGCCGCTCGGCCACATAGATAAAGGCCGGCGCACCGGGCCCGCCGTTGAGGTACTTGTAGGTGCAGCCGACGGCGAAATCGACGTTGCAGCGGTCGAGTTCCACCGGCAACGCGCCGGCCGAATGGCAGAGATCCCAGACGACGAGTGCGCCGGCCGCATGGGCGCGCCTGGTCAGCGCCTCCATGTCGCGCAGCGCACCGGTTTTATAGTTGACGTGATTGACGAGCACCACGGCGACGCTATCGTCGATCAGATCCTCGATCCGGGGTGCGTCAACGCCCTCCAGTCGCATGGTCGTGCCGGGACGCGTCGCCATCACGCCCTCGGCCATGTAGAGGTCGGTTGGGAAGCTGCCGCTTTCCGCCACGATGACCGTTCGCTGCGCATTGAGGCCCAGGGCCGCATGCAAAGCCTTGTAGACGTTTGCCGAGGTGTGATCGGTGACGGCCGTCTGGCCGGGTGCAGCGCCGATGAGCCGGCCGACGCGGTCTCCGAGGGTCAAAGGCAGGGCGAACCAGCCGGCCTTGTTCCAGCTGCGGATGAGGTCCCGGCCCCACTCGAGCTTCGCCGCCTTTTCGATCTCGGCATAGGAGGCGTGAAGCGCTGCGCCGAGCGAATTGCCATCGAGATAGGTAACGCCCTCGGGCAAATCGAAGCGGCTCTTGAAGCCCGCGAGCGGGTCATCGCGGTCCAGCGCCTCGACGGCATGGATATCGATGTTCATAGGGGCAGTCCTTCTATTCACGTATGGTTTCACGGGCAGGCATGGGGCCGCGCGCGCGCTTGAGGGTCGGCAACGCCAGCATGGCGAGCACGAAGAGGCCGGTCGCAAGTTTCAGGTCTGTCGGCGGCATGCCGGCAGCAAGGCAGAGCGAGACGAGCTGGTAGTAGACGATGGCGCCGACGAAGGGGGCTGCAAGCTGGCGGCGGAGTGTCTGCTTGCCGACAATCGCCTCGCCGATCATCAGGGCGGCAAGGCCGTTGATCAGGGTGCCGATGCCCATGTTGACGTCGGCGAAACCCTGCGATTGCACCATGAGGGCGCCACTGGTCGCCGAGAAAGCACCGGCAAGGCCGACGCCACCGATCGTGGCAGCCCAGATGCTGATCCCCTGCGCTTCGGCCATATCAGGATTGGAGCCGACTGCGCGCATGGCGGTGCCGCGCTCGGTGCGGAAGTAGAGGTTCAGCAGGCAATAGACGGCCAAGCCGAGCAGCCCGGCGACGACAATCTTGCTGACGGGGAATCCTGGCTCAGCGAAGGGGACGCCATCGAAGATGGTTGGCGTGCCGTAGACCGAGAGGTTGGATTTTCCCATGAGCCGCAGATTGATGCTGTAGAGCATGGTCATCATCAAAATGCCGGCGAGCAATGTATGGATCCGGAACCGCAGATGCACGAAGGCCGTGCAGCTTCCAGCAAGAAACCCGGCGGCCATCGCCGCGAGAATGGCGAGCCAGCCCGGGGCACCGCCAGCAAGCGACAGCGCGCAGACACAGCCACCGAGCGGGAATGCGCCCTCGCTGGTCAGGTCGGGAAAGTTCAGCATGCGGAACGGCAACATGATGCCGAGCACGATGAAGGATAGGATGAGGCTTTGCGCCAGCGTGACCGGCACGAGGGCGATGAAGTTCGAAATAACAGTGTAAACCGTGTCCATGTCCGTCTCAGCTCGCCAGCAGCATTCGATCGGTCTTCAATCCGAAGTGACCGATGAGTTTCGGGATTGTAACTTCGGCCTTTTCCGCACCGGTGATCTCGAGCCGCGTCCTGCCGGCGTCGAGCATCACGACGCTATGGCCGAAATCGACAGCGTGCTGCATGTTGTGTGTCACCATCAGCGTGGTGAGATTGAAGGCCTCGACAGCGCGGACCGTCGCTTGCATGACGATGTCGGCGGTGCGCGGGTCAAGGGCCGCCGTATGCTCGTCGAGCAGCAGCAAGTCCGGTTGATCGCACGTCGCCATGATCAGCGATAGCGATTGCCGCTGGCCGCCCGAAAGCAACTCGACACGCGTTTCCAGCCGGTTTTCCAGCCCGAGATTGAGCGCGGCAAGGCGCTCGCGATAGCTGGCGAGCCGTTTGGCGTTCAGGCCCCGGCTGAGGCCGAGTTTCTTGCCGCGCAATTCGGCAAGCAGCATGTTTTCCGCCACCGTCATCGAGGCAGCGGTGCCCTTCATCGGATCCTGGAACACCCGGGCGACGCGGCTTGCGCGCTTGTGCACCGGCATCGACGTGACATCGTCTCCGTTGATCAGGATCTTTCCGGAATCGAGCATCAGTGCGCCGGAAATCGCGTTCAGCATACTGCTTTTGCCCGCCCCGTTCGATCCGATGACGATGGCAAAGTTGCCGGTCGGAAGCGTGAGACTGAGATCGTTGAGGGCGATCTTCTCGTCGGGCTGCCCCCTGTAGAAGACCTTACGTGCAGATCGGATTTCGAGCATCCGTTCCTCCTTAGAGCAATTCCAGCGCAAGCATGTGGGCGGCTTTGCATCCGGAATTGCGAAAAAAACAAAAGGGTAGAGCGCTCTGGGCGCTCAGGCGGACGGTGCTCAGCGTACCGTCCGCCGACGGCGTCAGGTCACTCGACGATGCAGTTGCAGTCTGCGAGCGAAGCCGGGATCTCAATGCCGAAGGCTGCCATGGCCTTCTTCGAGATCAGCGCCTGGTGATCTGCAACGGCAGGGCGGACCGGGGCGATGGACTTCGGGTCCTTGCCCTTCAATACTTCGGCAGCGATCTTGCCGGCATTCTTGCCGACCTGCTGGTAGTTGACGGCGAAGCTCGCCGGCACGAAGCCTTCCAGCACCGCGGTATCGACCGCATTGACGACCGGGATGCCCGACTGGCGGGCGGCCGATGCGACGGCCGCGATGGCCGGCTGGATCATGTTGGAGGTCGGTCCGTAGATGACGTCCACCTTGCCGGCGAGCGAGGTGATGCGCTGTTGGATGTCGTTGAGATTGTCGACGCCGACTTCGACGACTTCGAAGCCCTGTTCCGGCGCGATCTTGCGTACGGTTTCGAGCAACGCCACGTCATTGGCCTCGCCCGGATTGTAGGGAAGACCGAGGCGCTTGGCGTTCGGCAGAAGCTTCTTGGTGAAGGCAAGCACCGCCGCCATGTCCTGGCTGTCGGTCGCACCGGTGATGCCGTCGTCGCCGCTTTCAGAGGATGGCACGAGGTTGGCGGCAACCGGATCGGTGACGGCCGTGAAAATCACCGGAATGCCGGAACCGGCCAGCGCCTTCTTGGCGATCTGCGAAACCGGCGTCGTCACGGTGTAGACGAGCTTCGGCTGTTCGGCCTGCAGCTTCGCGATCATCTGCGGCACCAGCGAAGCGTCGAAATTGGTGTGGCTTTCGGTGTAGACCACGTCCTTGCCCTCGACGAAACCGTTTTCGGCAAGCGCCTGCTTGAAGCCGGCGATGGCGGCATTGAGCGGCGGGTGTTCGCCGAAATTGGCAATGCCGATGCGGATCGGATCGGCAGCGGCCGAACCGGTCGCGGCCAGCATCAGACCGACGGCCATCAGGCTTGTGATAAGTTTAGATTTCGTGGTCACCATGTGTTCCTCCTCCAGTGTCGCATTGACAGCACGACGAGGGATGAGGAAGCGCAGCCGCGCGGCAAAGTCAACGAAATAGTATACAATTATCTCGTTTTGAGATTATCATATATTCTTTTCGAATAAGTGGCACCGTGGATAACGGTGGCCTTCAGGGGAGTGAAAGTGACGGAAGAACAAGAGAACGGCACGAAGACTGAGATCGCCTACCGGATTTTGCGGACGGGCATCCTCATGACCCGGCTGCAACCTGGCGCACCATTGCGCGTCGACCTCCTGAGCAAGACCTACGACGTCGGGCGGACACCGTTGCGCGAGGCTCTGTCACGGCTGGAGGCCGAACGGCTGGTCGTGGCGATCTCCAATCGCGGCTTCACCGTCGCGCCGGTATCGAGGGCCGGACTGGAAGATCTGACGAAGGCGCGCACAGTCGTCGAAATCCCACTGCTGCTGGAAGCCATGCAGCGCGGCGGCGCCGAATGGGAATCGGCGATCGTCACGGCCCATTACCGTCTGTCGCGCTGCAAGACGATCCTCGAAGATTCGTCCGATCTGGCCGTCGACGCCTGGATGGAGCGACACGAGGCCTTTCACGCAGCCTTGCTGAGTGCGGCGCAATCGAGCTGGCTGATGCGTTTCCGCGCCACCATCTCCGACCAGCTCCAGCGCCACTACCGCTTCCTGGCTTTCGCGCCGGCGCTGCGGGCGGCCGCCGGCGAGACTGCCGGATACGAGGAGGCCATGGCCGCGCTGCACAAGGCGCAATCGATCGGCCCGCATACCGAATTGATGGAGGCGGTGCTCGATCGCAACGCCGAGCGAGCGCGTCTGCTGATGGCCGAGCATTTCGGCTACCCGCTGGAAGTCTACGCCATCGAGGAAGGGGAAGCGGCGGCAATTGCAGCCCGCAAGAAGGGTGCGCGCGGACGTATTCATAAAGATACCGCATGAATTAATGCCGATTAAGGCGATTGTTATGGGGAAAGCGGTTCTGTTTCATACCGTCCAGCAAACGGGAGCGGCGTGACTTCCGCAGGCGTGAGGGCGCCTGCGCATTTCACATTCACAATGAAGGCACAGGGAAAGCAACGCCGCGAGGCGTCCGCCGCAGTGCTGCCGTTTGCCTTGCGCCGCTGCCAACCCCGGACGCGGGCAGTCACCAATATTGCAGGAGGAGACGGACATGCCGAAAAGGCTGATGATGACATGCTCGATTTTGTGTCTGGCGGCAGGCACTGCCCTTGGGGCCGGCTGGGAAAAAGAGGTGCCGACAGAGATTAATATCCAGGATCCGCACCTCAAGCGCTGGTCGGAGCTGACCTATGACAAGCAGCCCCCGGAACTGACGCCAGGCAAGGACTACGGCATGGACGCGGCGACGGGCAAATTCATTGCGCCACGGGCGACCGCCCTCGGCGCATCGCCCAATTTTCCGGGCCAGCTCGGCCATTGGGACGGCAAGACCTACAAGAGCAATGTCGAGGAAATCGCCTTCTACCCGCACATCACGTCGCCCTGGCATGCCTGGCCCGATGTCGCGGATTTTGACGGCAAGCGCTACATGTATCTGCATGACCGCGACTACATGCGCGTGCTCGACATCACCGACCCGGCCAAGGCAAAGGTCGTCTATTCGAAGGGCGGGGTCTGGGGACCTGAAGGTTCAAGCGAGGACTGGGACGCCAAGACCGTCCAGGATTATTTCGGCGGCATGACCATAGCCTGGAGCGAAAAGCTGCAGAAGAACGTCGTGGTTGCCTCCTACGAGATCGGCCGTTTCGGCATTCTCGACAACAAGCGCACGCAGCCGGACATCGTCGAAACGCTGCGTAAGTACAATTCGCTCAAGGGCTTCAAGGTCTACGAGATGAACGGTCCGCTGCCGAGCGACTGGAAGCTGATCGCCACCCGCACGACCGATATCGACAACCCCGATGCGCCGGTTGGCAAGCAAAAGGGCTCGGGCTCGCTCGACGCGCCCGCCTGGTTCGGCGGCAAGTACATGTATCTTTCGGCGGCGCCTGACGACAGCTACGCACTGACCGAATATCCGGACTACCTGCATTCGCCAGGCTACCAGGCCTGGGACATGACGGACCCGGCCAATCCGCTTTTCGTCAGCCAGGTCACCGTACCGGGCCAGGTCGTCGGCGACAAGACGAGCGAAGACGCCTACCTGATGAACCCGCGCGCGGGCAACCGCACGTCCTGGATGGGCTCACGCATGCCGCTGTTCCTGCCGAAACCGGTGGAGAAGGGCGGGATGATCGGCTTCGGCGCCATGGGCGGCCTCGGCTTCTACACCTTCGACCTCTCGAAGCCCGGTACGCCGGAGATGATGGGCCATCTGAGCATTCCGCCGAGCTTTGCCGGCACGGAATTCGACAACGCCGACACCAGCCAGTACGAGCGCACCGGCTATGTCTTTGCCAACGGCTATCCGATGAACTCCAACTGCTATGAGCCCTACAAGGACGTACTGGTCATCGACGCCAAGGATCCGAAGGACCCGAAGGTCGTTGCCACCTTCCCGCGTCCGACCCCGCCGGCAGAGGCTGAGTTCACCGACTATTGCCAGCGTCGCGGCAGCTTCGGTCCGAAGCGCTCCGGCACGACCCACCAGCCGGGCCACGGCCGCGACGGTATCCTGCCCTATGCCTTCTACAATGCCGGCCTGCAGATCTTCGACGTCAAGGACCCGAAGGACCCGAAGATCGCCGGCTACTACGTCCCGCGCTTCCCCAAGCCGGAGGAAATGCCGGAATACACCTATGACAACGCCAGCTTCGCGGTCTTCACGGAGTATGACCGCAACATCATCTGGCTGATCAGCATCGACGGCATCCGCGCCCTGAAGACACCTCTGCTCGGCGAACCGAAGACCGGCCTTGCCGCCGACGTCTGGCCGCCGCGCGGGTAAGACCCGACCGGGCCGGTATCGCAAGCGACGCCGGCCCTTCCTTCGCCACCCCATCAGTCCCGATCAGGATCTGCCTGTCCCGCGCGCCGCGGACAGGGCCGGCGAAGCATTTCCAATTTTCAAACAACGAGAGAACCAACGCGATATGAACAAACAAACCAGCGCAGCGTCGCCGATCCTTATCAAAAGTGCCGTAACGGCACTCTGCGTGATTGCCGGCATTTCGCCGGCGGCGGCAGCGGATGCCGACCCCGTCGAATATGTGCGCGTCTGCGATGCCTATGGTACCGGCTTCTTCTTTGTCCCGGGGACCGAAACCTGCCTGAAGATCAGTGGCTACCTGCGCCACGAGGTGGCTGCCGGCGATGATGTCTACTGGGGTGGCTCGCTCGACGGCCTGCCCGGCAAGGCGCGGGCCACGCTGCGTTTCGACGCCCGCAACGAAACCGAATTGGGAACGCTGCGCTCCTATCTGGAGACCCGTTTCGAGCACAAGGCGTCCGGAGAGCGCGTCTATATTTCGGAAGCCGTCATCGAGCTTGCCGGCTTCTCCGTCGGCATTGCCGATTCCCTCTTTGCCAACTGGACCTGGGGTGCCGGCAACGTCATCTATGACGACGTCATCTACTACTCCGGTGACCGCACGATGCAGGCAAGTTACACCCACGACTTTGGAAACGGCTTCTCCGCCATGGTTGGGGCCGAGGAAGGCAACGGTTCGTGGGAGCTGGAGGCTGTCGATGCCTCGGGCGTCGCGCGGCGCGAGTGGTTCGACCTCAGGGCCGACCGCGTACCGCACGTCCTTGGCGGCGTCAAATACGAGCAGGACCGGAGCACGCTCTTCGGCATGGTCGCCTACGACACCCGCTACGATGCCTGGGCTCTCAAGGCCCGTGCCAATTTCGACGTTACAGACGCGCTCTCGCTGTTCGTCATGGGCGCCTACCAGTCCGACCCGACCCGCCCGAACTATTACGGCAGCTGGTATGGCGATTGGGCGATGTGGGGCGGTTTTTCAGCAAAGGTCAGCGAGAAGGCCACGATAAACAGCCAGATCTCGGTCGAGGAAGACGGCACATGGAATACCGCGCTGAACGTCGCCTATGAGGTCGTACCCGGTTTCAAGATCACCCCGGAACTCGACTACACGGCCTTCCGCGGTTTCCGCGGACACGAAGACGCCTTCGGCGGCGTCGTGCGCTTCCAGAGAAACTTCTAACCCGCAAGCAAGCGTCGGCGGCAACATCGCCGTCGACGCTTTTCGGCCCAAAGCCAGTCCTTTCGACCTCTGCAGGCGTGACACTGCAGGACAGCGCCCACCGACATGGCGTCGGCCACGTCGGCGCCACCTTCGCATTCCCTCGCCGCCCGCAAGCCTCGGGATTTGATTGCCTTCACCGCATCAATAGAGAACGACCGAGCGGATGCTTTCACCCGAATGCATCAACTCGAAACCCTTGTTGATGTCTTCGAGCGGCATGGTGTGGGTGATCATCGGATCGATCTCGATCTTGCCCTCCATGTACCAGTCGACGATCTTCGGCACGTCGGTGCGGCCACGCGCGCCGCCGAAGGCCGTGCCCATCCAGCTGCGGCCGGTGACAAGCTGGAACGGACGGGTCGAGATCTCCTGGCCGGCGCCGGCAACGCCGATGACGACAGACTTGCCCCAGCCGCGATGCGAGGCTTCGAGCGCCTGGCGCATCACCTTGGTGTTGCCCGTGCAGTCGAAGGTGTAGTCGGCCCCGCCGATCTGGTCGGCGCCACGCTTCGTCATGTTGACGAGGTAAGCCACGATATCGTCGCCGACTTCCTTCGGGTTGACGAAATGGGTCATGCCGAAGCGTTCGCCCCAGGCCTTCTTGTCGTTGTTGAGATCGACGCCGATGATCATGTCGGCGCCGGCAAGCCGCAGGCCCTGGATGACGTTGAGGCCGATGCCGCCGAGACCGAAGACGATCGCCGTTGCACCCATCTCGACCTTGGCCGTGTTGATGACGGCGCCGATGCCGGTGGTGACGCCACAGCCGATGTAGCAGATCTTGTCGAACGGCGCGTCCGGATTGACCTTAGCAACCGCGATCTCCGGCAGAACCGTGTAATTGGCGAAGGTGGAGCAGCCCATGTAGTGATGGATCTTGTCCTTGCCGATCGAGAAGCGCGAGGTGCCATCCGGCATCAGGCCTTGCCCTTGCGTCGAGCGGATCGCGGTGCACAGGTTCGTCTTGCGCGACAGGCACGACGGGCAGGAGCGGCATTCCGGCGTGTAGAGCGGAATGACATGATCGCCCTTCTTCACCGACGTGACGCCTGGGCCGACATCGACGACGATACCGGCACCCTCATGGCCGAGGATCGCCGGGAACAGGCCTTCGGGATCGGCACCCGACAGCGTGAAATCGTCGGTGTGGCAGATGCCGGTCGCCTTGACCTCGATCAGCACCTCGCCGGCCCGCGGGCCTTCGAGCTGAACGGTCATCACTTCCAGCGGCTTGCCTGCCTGAACGGCAACGGCGGCGCGTACATCCATGAATAAGTCTCCGGTGGTTAGGTGGGATGGTGTTCTGTAGAAAGCTTCGACCACAGGTCGCGCGCATGTTGTTTCAGCGTCAGCGCTTCCGCCCAGCGGTCGGTGGTGTCTTCGCCGTAGCGGTCGGTGATCGCATAGGGCTTCGGGCCCAACTCGCAAACGAAGGCGAGGCTATCGTTCGCCCCTGCCCGCTTCTGCCAATTGCGAAAACCGAACTCCCACCACCTCAGGAAAAGATCGACCCAGGGGCGATGATGCGGGAAGGAGATCTCGATCTGAACCTGCTCGCGGGACGCCACGCGCCCGTGGAATGCCCAGGAACTGTCGAGGATCGCCTCCATCAGCCGGTGATCTTCATCTGAGATCGGCCACGAAAATTCACGCCCGACCAGATAGTGCGACAGATCTCCAAGCAACCTCAGCTCCGGCATCCGGTCGAGCAGATCCAGAGTAAAGAACAGGTCGGTGGTCATCCGATCGCGATGGGTCTCGATGAAGACCGGTATATTGGCTTCCTCGCCGAGCCGGTGCCAGCCTTCGAGCAACGGCAGGCAGTCTTCAATTCGGCGCAGACGCACATCCGGCTGCAGGCAGATATGATGGACGCCGAATTCGCACGCATTGTCGAGGACGGGTTTCAGGTCGTCGATCGTCCTTGGAAAACACTGACCTTCCGCTTGAAGGCCGCGCTCGCTCAAAAGCGCGTGCAGGTGTTTCACATAGGATCGATCGTGCCAGTGGGCGCTGACGCCGTCGAAGCCCGCTTCGGCGATGCGCTCGACATTCTGTGCGAGGGTGAATTCCGGGCTATGCTTGCTGCGCAGCTCCATCGCCCAAAGGGACTGAAACACCAGAAGAGATTGCATGGCTTCCCCGATAGACTGACACGCTGGCCGGATTGTTCACGCCGCCCGGGCGCTTTTCAGAAGTGTTTTCAGATTGAAATCCGGGTCTGCCAACGCTGCCGCATCGACACGGACACCGGCCGCGATCAACATCTCGGCCAGCTTGATATCCTTGGCGACCGCGTTGCCGATGCCCAGCCCCGCTGCGGCAACAAGCTGCCCGTCCTCGAGGTAGAATTCCACCTCGCCGTCGTCGCGGCCGCGCAAGACGGTCTGATGAGTGGGGGCGGGCAAGCCTGCAACCTGCAAACCCAACTCGTACTGGTCGGACCAGAACCAGGGCACGGCCAGGAACGCCTCGGTGCCGCCCGCCATGTTGCGGGCGGCCGTTTCAGCCTGGCTGCGCGCATTGCGCCAACTCTCGAACCGCAGATGCCCGCCGCCCGGCTGGCGAACCGCCGCGCAATCGCCGGCGGCGAAAATGTCGGCAGCGCTGGTGCGAAGAAGATCGTCGACCAGAACCCCATTGCCGATCGAAAGACCCGCCTGTTCGGCCAGCGCGACGTCCGGCTGCACCCCGATTGCCGCAACGACAAGCTCGGCCGGCACGACCGTGCCGTCGGCCAGATGCACGGCGCAGTCGGTGATTTCAGCGACGCCCTGCCCAAGGTGAAACTGCACGCCCTCACCTCTGTGTCTCGCGTGAAGCCTTGCGGCGAAACGTGCGGGAACGGCGCGCCCGAGCGGCGCCGGGGCCGCTTCGATGATGCTGACGGCAACACCCTTGCTGCGCAGGACTGCGGCCAGTTCCATGCCGATCAGACCGCCGCCGATGATCGCGACGCGCCGGCCATCGCCGGCACGGGAAAAGATTGCAGCCGCATCCGCATAGGTGCGGAAGGAAAGCGCGTATTGTGCGCCCGGACAGGTGAGAGGTCGCGTGCGCGCGCCGGTCGCCAGCAGCAGCTTTTCGTAAGGTAAGGTGCGCCCGTCGCCGAGGGTCACGGTGCGCTCTTGCGCATCGAGCCGCGACGCCGACACACCCTGCAGATAATCGACGCGGGACGCCTCAAGCGCTTGCGCGCTGCAGATCGCTTTCAACTGAACCGCACCGTCGACGGGCTTCGATAACGGCGGACGTTCATAGGGAACATGCGGCTCCGAACCGACAAGCGTGACAGTCCCCGAAAACCCGGCTTCGCGCAGCGCAAAGGCAGCCCGCGTGCCGCATTCGCCGGCGCCGATAATGACGATACCGCCCATGTCGATCTCCCTCAGAAAATGGACCGGCGCGAAGGCTGCGCCGGTCGTGCGTTGGTCAGTTCTGGTGGGCGTATTCGGCCATGTTCTTCGGGGTGACGAGTTCGAAGGGAACCCAGACGGCCTTCTCGATGCTCTTGCCCTGCGCCAGCGCGGCGGCCGCATCCACGGCACTTGCCGATTGGCCCTTGGCATTCTGGAACACCGTCACGTCGAGATCGCCCGCAGCCATCGCCGCCAGCGCGTCCTGGGTCGCATCGATACCGACGATGATCACGTCGTCCATCGAAATGCCGGCCGCCTTCAGCGCCTGGATGGCGCCGATCGCCATCTCGTCATTGTTGGCGAAGATGACATCGATGGGTCGACCGGCGGTGATCCAGTTCGTGGTCAGGTCCATCGCGGTCGTGCGCGTCCAGGCCGCCGACTGTTCGTCGGCAATCGTCACACCCTTGCAATCGCCCGCCGCCAGCGTCTCTTTCACCGACGATGTGCGATCCCGAGACGCCTGATGCGCAAGGTCGCCCATCAGGATATAGACCTGGGCGTCGCTCGCTTTTCCCTTGGCTTTCAGCAGTTCGCAGGCAGCCTCGGCCCCCAGCCTGCCGGAATCCGTTTCCTTCGAGCCGACATAGGCCTGTTTTGCCGGCAGCTTGTCGACGTTGTCAGGCTGGAGATTGAGATAGACGAGCGGAATGCCGGCCTTTTCGGCCGCCTGGCTGATGCCGGGCGCGGCCGACGTGTCGGCCAGCGTCATGATGATCGCGTCGACGCCCGACGCGATGAAATTGTCCACCTGGCTGCGTTGCTTGGAAATGTCGGTCTGTGCGTCCTCGATCTGCAGGCTGACGCCGCTGACCTCGGCGGCTCTGGCGTCGAGCCCCTGGCGAAGCAGGGTCTGGAAGTTGTTGTCGAAGCTCTGCATGGAGACGCCGATCGTCTCCGCCGACGCAGCACTTCCCATCAAGGCGGCCAGTACGGCCGCCAGGCACACATGTTTCATCTCATCCTCCCAATGGGTGCCGGATCACCCGATCGCATTCCGGAGGCCCAACGGGCCTGTTCAGTCGCGGCGCCTCTAGTCGAGGGCGACGCGCACCTCTCCGTCGATCACTTCAGTCGGATAGGTCCTGAGGTTCTCGCAGGCGGGCAGCCGAAGCGCTTCGCCGGTGCGATAATCGAAGGCGCCGGAATGCTTGGGACATTCCACTTCGAAGTCGATGACGAGGCCGTCGGCGAGATGGATCGCCTCATGGGTGCACAGGCCAGCCGTGCAGTAGACGCTATCATCCGGGCCTCGGTAGATCGCGTAAGTACGGCCGGAATGGTCGAAGCGCAGCGCGCCTTCCTGTTCGATGTCGTCGAGTTTGCAGGCGGAAACCCAGGTCATAAGATCGCTCATTCGGCGGCCTCCCCGATCGTGTTGCTTGTCTTGCGGGCTGCGAGCTTTTCCTTGCGCTTGCGATAGCGCTCCTGCATCCGCGCTTCGCCTTCGGGCGAACCGTCGTGCCAGGTACCGAACCAGCGATCGAGCGGGATCAGCGCGTCGCCATAATTCACCTCGAAATACTTGTGGTGCAGGTAGTGCGCATAGGCATGGCTATCGACCAGCCTGTCTTCGCCGACCTCGACCTTGTCGAAGCCCACATGCCCCGGGATCGCTCCGAAACCGGCATAGTGCAGCTGATAGAGCATGATGATCGGGTTGGATGGCAGGACAAGATGGTAGAAGGCTGTTGCGAAATAGAGCAGGTGCTCGATGGGGTGCATCGAAAGCGACGACCACGGAGACGGATTGACCGAGTTGTGGTGGACGGAATGGACCCACTTGTAGAGAAACGGTGTGTGGATCAGCCTGTGCACGCAGAAGAAGTGAAATTCATGGATCACCGGAACGGCGAGTGCGACGAGCGCCAGCGTCCAAGGATTGTCCGCAAAAGTCAGCCAGGGCGCATAGCCATTGGCGTATGCCCACAGCATCATCACCTCGATCGCCGTCCAGATCGTCACGCCTGACAGGAACGTGCGCAGGATGTTGTCGACGTTCTGGCTTTCGAACCAGAAGGCCTTGCTCTTCTGATCGGCGGGGAATTTGCCATTGTACTTGAAGCGGTTTTCCTGGCGCTTCAGGACGTAGAGCTGCAGTTCGAAGGCGCCGTAAAACAAGAGGACGCAGATGGCATTGACGGCATAAAGCCAGGCGATCCATCCGATGGCCAAGCTTTGCATCGTCGCCATCGGCGGGATTACCCAGGCCCAGTAGGCCACAGCCGAAGCGGCGAAGATCGCGTTCCAGGGAAAGAAGTAGTGCGGCAACCACTTCACAAGCGCCAGCAGTCTCGGCGGAAAGGAAAATAGCGGCGCGGTTTCGATCGGCTCATTCGGGGCCCAGTCCCCGCGCTTGTTGCGCGTTCCATACTTCAGGTCGTCCATCACGCTCTCCTCCGGCGGGCGGCACGTGCCCGCGCAAGCTGGCGATCGGAGGCGCGCGCCCGGGGCGCCGCGATCCGGCCCCCCTCCTCTCGGAAAGCCGGCCTCCGTCTTGATAAGAATCTAGCAGGAGGTACGCTGAACGGCGAAAGCTGCTTTGATCAGATTAGATCAAAGCCCTTCCGGCGTGATGGTGATGAAGCGGATGGGGGCACGATCGGTTTCGATCGTCGTCAGGCCGATACGACGCAGGACGATGTCGAGCGCGCGCTGCGCCTGCGCCTCGGGCGCCTGGTCCAGCACCACGTCCATGATCCCCTCCTTGAGGGCAGCGCGGGTATAGTCGGTCAACTCATGCCCAACGAACACCAGATCCCGGCCGCGCCGATGGCGGCGCAACACGTCGATGAGCGCGGCGTTCCCGCCGCCGGCATTATAGAGCCCGACAAGATCGGGATACATCTCGAGCGCGTTGGCGAGCGTCTCGGCACTGTAGAGTTCGTCGTCCCGGGTGAACCCCAGCCACTCGAAGGCGAGAGGGCCTGGCCGGTCGCCGAGATAATCGGAGAAGCCGCGGATGCGCTCGCGATGGACCTGGTAGACCGGATGGCAGAGCGCAACGACCGGGCCGCCAGTCCGGCTCATGCGATCGATGAAGTGCGCCGCCGTCCGTCCGGCCGCGTAGTTGTCGATGCCGACGAACTCGCCCTTGGTTTCCGAGGCGCGGGTGACCACGTGGACGACGGGAAGGCCCCGCCCGACAATCGTCTCCACCGCCGCGCTGATCGCTGGATTGCTCGGCACCGCCAGGATCAGGCCGACACGTGCTCCGTCGGTGGACAGGATCCGCTTTGCGATCTCCGCAGGTTTCATCTCGTCGACGAAGGTGCGGTGGACGACGACCAGCGGATCGAGCGTCTCGGAAATCCTCTCGAATGCCCTGGAAAGCCGCCTGTAGAACGTCGTTTCCGGGCGCACCATCAACACCTCGATCCGTAGCAAGCCACGATGGGTTTCGGCCGGCAACCGGGGATAGTTCAACGAACGGGCGGCGATCACAACCTTTTCGACCAGTTCAGCCCGGACGCCGCCGCGCCCGTTGAGGACGCGCTCGACGGTCGCCGTGCCCACACCGGCAAGGCGGGCGATATCACTATAGTTCGGCTTGCTCACGGTCCGGTCCCCTCGCCCATCGTCCGACGCGTCTCAGGTGTCCTTCCCTCGTCGCATCGACGTCAAGCCCCAATGTGGCGATCAACACAAAACGGACAGAGGCAGCAGGCGCTCGCGTATGATTGTCGAGTGAGGAGACATTGGCGCTTTTTCCGGCGCTACGGAACCATCGGCCGGCGATGCCGTTAAGTCTTGCGTCGTTCAACGGAGGCACCACAGCCATGGCCAACGAGGCTGAAGCGAACAAATCGAAGCAGGGCAAGCAGCGGGACAGCACCAAACCCGGAACGATCGTCGCGGGGCCGGAGGCCCACGCGCGGGAATCGGCCGGAAAGATGCCAGCGGGAAGCAGCGCCAAGGAAAAGGCGCCGGCGAAGAAGTCGACAAGTCGCCCCTGATATCCCACATGCGTCTGGATGAACTGTCGTCAGGGGCTTAGGGTCAGAAAGCCTCCCCCCGATTGACGGGGGAAGGCGAAGTTGGCGAAGCCGTTGAGATCAGGCCACCAGATCGAAGCGATCGGCGTTCATGACCTTGGTCCAGGCAGCAACGAAGTCCCTGACGAACTTCTCCTTGTTGTCATCCTGGGCATAGACCTCCGCATAGGCGCGCAGAACCGAATTCGAGCCGAAGACGAGGTCGACGCGCGTCGCCGTGTACTTGGACTCGCCGGTCTTGCGATCGCGGATTTCGTAGAGGTTGCTGCCGGTCGGAACCCACGAGTAGCGCATGTCGGTCAGCGTGGCGAAGAAGTCCGTCGTCAGTGCGCCGACATGGCTGGTGAACACGCCATGCGCCGTCCCCCCATGGTTCGTGCCGATAACGCGCAGACCACCGACAAGTGCCGTCATTTCCGGCGCGGTCAGGCCCATGAGCTGGGCGCGATCGAGCAGAAGCTCCTCGGCGCTCACGACATAGTCCTTCTTCTTCCAGTTGCGGAAACCGTCCGCGAGCGGCTCGAGCGGAGCGAAGCCGTCCGCATCGGTCTGCTCGGCGGTCGCATCACCACGACCAGCAGCAAAGGGCACGGCGATATCGAAGCCTGCAGCCTTCGCCGCCTGCTCGACGCCGTAGTTGCCGGCCAGCACGATGACGTCGGCAAGGCTTGCGCCCGATGCCTGGGCGATCGGCTCCAGAACGGAAAGGACACGGGCCAGGCGCGCCGGCTCATTGCCTTCCCAGTCCTTCTGCGGCGCAAGGCGGATGCGGGCGCCGTTCGCGCCGCCGCGGAAATCCGAACCGCGGAAGGTGCGGGCGCTGTCCCAGGCCGTGGCAACCAGATCGGAGACAGAAAGACCCGATGCCGCGATCTTGGCCTTCACGCCACCGATATCATAGTCCTTGCGGCCGGCCGGGATCGGATCCTGCCAGACGAGATCTTCGGCCGGGACATCGGGGCCGAGATAACGGGACTTCGGACCCATGTCGCGGTGCGTCAGCTTGAACCAAGCGCGGGCGAAGGCATCGGAGAACGCCTCGAAATCGTTGCGGAACCGCAGCGAAATTTCGCGGTAGATCGGGTCCACCTTCAGCGCCATGTCGGCATCGGTCATCATCGGGATGGTGCGGATCGTGGGATCCTCGACGTCGACGGGCTTGTCTTCCTCGGCGATGGTGATCGGCGCCCATTGCGAGGCACCGGCCGGGCTGTGTGTCAGCGTCCATTCATGCTTGAACAGCATTTCGAAGAAGCCGTTGTCCCACTTCGTCGGCTCGGCGGTCCAGGCGCCTTCGATACCCGAGACGACCGTGTTGCGGCCGATGCCGCGTCCCTTGGTGTTCACCCAGCCGAGACCCTGGAATTCCGGCCCTGCGGCTTCCGGATCGGGGCTGAGGTCGCTGGGGTTGCCGTTGCCGTGCGACTTGCCGATGGTATGGCCACCGGCGGTGAGTGCCACGGTTTCCTCGTCGTCCATGCCCATGCGTGCGAAGGTCTCGCGCATCTGCGCGGCGGTCGCCAGAGGATCGGACTTGCCGTTCACGCCTTCGGGGTTGACGTAGATGAGGCCCATCTGCACGGCGGCGAGCGGATTTTCCAGTGTTTCCGGCTTGGAGACGTCACCATAGCGGCCATCGCTCGGTGCGAGCCACTGCTTCTCGTCACCCCAGTACACGTCCTTTTCCGGCGCCCAGATATCCTCGCGGCCGAAGGCAAAGCCGAAGGTCTTCAGGCCCGCGACGTCGTAGGCCATGGTGCCGGCGAGAGCGATCAGGTCGGCCCAGGAGATCTTGTTGCCGTACTTCTTCTTGATCGGCCAAAGCAGGCGACGGCCCTTGTCGGTGTTGACGTTGTCAGGCCAGGAATTGAGCGGCGCGAAGCGCTGGTTGCCGGTGTTGGCACCGCCGCGACCGTCGGCGGCACGATAGGAGCCGGCCGCATGCCAGGTGACGCGTGCCATCATGCCGACATAGCTGCCCCAGTCCGCCGGCCACCATTCCTGGCTGTCGTTCATCAGAGCGCGAAGGTCCGCCTTCAGCGCCTCGACGTCGAGCTTCTTGAGTTCTTCGCGGTAGTTGAAGCCCTGTCCCAGCGGATTGGTCTTGCTGTCGTGCTGGTGCAGGATGTCGAGGTTGAGCGCGTTGGGCCACCATTCCACGACGGAGTTGCCGAGAGACGTGGCACCACCGTGCATGACCGGACATTTGCCGGCCGGGGTTGTTTTCGTATCCATTTTTGGTCCTCCAACGGATTTTCTTCAATCTACGGACACCGGAAGCACCGCGCGGGCACGCCTCATAGGGTCAGCGCCGCCGCAAGGCGTCTTCCAAGTGACCCATGAGTAACAAGCCGATTCCATAAACTCCAATTGTATATTCTAAAGGCTGCGATATGCTCAGGTTATGAATGGCCTGACAATGAAACACCTCCGCTACTTCGACGCCCTTGCCCGGATCGGCCATTTCGGCCGTGCCGCGGAAAGCTGCGCCATCTCGCAACCCGCCCTGTCCGTGCAGATCAGAGAGCTGGAGGAGCTGCTCGGCGCGCCACTGGTGGAAAGAGGCGGGCGCAGCATACGGCTGACCACGCTCGGCGAGGAGTTCGTTGGCCGAGCCCGCGCGATCCTGCGCGCCGTTGACGAATTGGAGGACCTCGGGCGGGCCGCCCAGGGGCCGCTGGCCGGCCGGCTTCGCCTTGGCATCATCCCGACGGTTGCCCCCTATCTGCTGCCAACCATCATCAAGTCGCTGGCGCAGGTCTATCCCGGGCTCGATCCGCGACCGCGCGAAGCGATCACGGGACGATTGATCGAGGACCTTGCAGAGGCGAAACTGGATATCGCGATCGTCGCTCTGCCGGTTTCCGAACCCGCGTTGGAAGAAGTCCCGCTCTTTGAGGAAGAGTTCGTTCTGGTGCGCCCGCTGGAGGATGCGGAAAAGCCGGTGCCGGCGTCCGAACGGCTTCACGAGATGCGCCTGCTCCTTCTGGAAGAAGGGCATTGCTTTCGCGACCAGGCCCTGTCCGTCTGCAACATCACGGCCGCGGCGACCCGCGACGTGATGGAGGGCAGTTCGCTTTCAACCCTGGTGCAGATGGTGGGCGCGGGCATCGGCGTGACGCTGATCCCCGAGATGGCCATCGAGACAGAGACGCGGTCATCTTCCGTCGGCGTGTCCCGGCTTGCCGGCCGCCGCCCCACCCGGACGATCGGCATGGTTTGGCGCAAGACCAATCCGCTTTCGGCGCAATTCGCGCGGATCGCCGACATCGTGCGCGAAGCCGGCCTGAGCAGGCAGAAGCAGATGACCGGCGCCACGTGAGCGGCAACCGCTGCGCGTTGCAATGAATTTGCCCTGTAGTATTCCGTTAGTACCCGCTGCCCGGCCGACATTGCTAAGCTCCTTCCATTGGTTCTGGGAGGAAACACATGCCAGCTTCGAAAATTCTGATGATCACCGGTGACTTCACCGAAGACTACGAGACGATGGTGCCGTTTCAGACGCTGCTCGCCTGCGGCTACACCGTGCATGCCGTCTGCCCCGGCAAGAAAGCCGGAGAAACCATCGCAACCGCCATTCACGACTTCGAAGGCGACCAGACCTATTCTGAAAAGCGCGGCCACAACTTCGCGCTCAATGCCACCTTCGCCAGCATCCGCGCCGAGGACTATGACGCATTGGTCATTCCGGGCGGTCGCGCACCCGAATACCTGCGCCTCAACCCCGATGTCCTCAAGGCCGTGCGGCATTTCTTCGAGACCGGCAAACCGGTGGCGGCCATCTGCCACGGCGCGCAGCTTCTGACTGCCGCGGGCGTCCTGAAGGGCCGCGCATGCTCTGCCTATCCCGCCTGCCGGCCGGAGGTCGAACTTGCCGGCGGCATCTACGCGGATATCGCCATCGACGATGCGGTTGCGGACGGTAACCTCGTTACAGCGCCGGCCTGGCCGGCACATCCCGCGTGGCTGCGCCAGTTCATGGCTGTGCTTGACGCATCCGCGCTGCTACAAACGGACGCCGCCTGAGGAATTGGGCAAGGGAGGTCCGGATGTGCGAACTGTTCATAAAGGCCGACGCAAGGCTCTGGGAGAGCACCACGCGCTCTCTGCGCATCGATGGCATGGTGACGAGTGTCCGGCTGGAAAACTTCTTCTGGTCCAAGCTCGAGGAAATCGCGCGCCGGGACCGCATGAACGTCACGCAGCTGATCACCAGGCTGCATCACGAGTCGATCGATGCCGGACATGACCTTGGGAACTTCACATCTTTCCTGAGGGTCTGCTGCGCCCGGTATCTCGATCTGCAACTGGCGGGCGACATTCCGCGGGATGTCGACCAACCGATTGCCGGGTTGAACGCGTCGACGATCCTTGTTCGCGAGCGAGAGAAATATCATTGAGACAGGACCTGGCCGCGCCGATCTGAAAGGTGGCGCGCGGCCACGTCTGGATTGACCGCCCGCCCGGCGCACGGGATGAGGGCGCGGCTGGATCGCCTGGCCCCCGAGAGACCGCCTGCGGAACGCACCGGCGCACGATGCCGAAGCGACCGCGCAACAGGCCGACCGTGACATCCAAATGCTCGGCACACGCACACCCGGCACGGTCCCGGCTGCCTCGGCACGCCTTGGGGCTGAGCGCACCCGGATGCAACAGCCGTATGTTGCAGAGCGGTTGTCGAACCGCGGCAACAGGTTTAACATCCGCCACGCTCATGACGGTATGCCTCTCACCGGAGCTAGAGCGATGCTTGTCAAAGATGTGATGACGACTGAAATCGTCAATATTTCCCCTGACAACAGCGTCAGGCAGGCGGCCAGGGTCATGCTCGACAACCACGTCAGCGGTCTGCCCGTCGTCAATGACCAGGGCCACCTGGTCGGCCTCATCAGCGAAGGCGATCTGATCCGTCGCACCGAACTTGGCGGCGCCGCGCCGATGGTCGACGCGGCAGTTGCCGCCGAAGACAGGGCTAACGCCTATCTGAAGCGATCCTCCTGGCGCGTCGGTGATGCCATGACGGCCAATCCCTTGACCATTGACGAGAATTTGTCTGTCGCGCGCGCCGCGGCGCTCATGCAGGAGCGTGGCATCAAGCGCATTCCCGTTCTTCGAGACGGCACGCTGGTCGGTATCGTCAGCCGCGCCGACCTGTTGCAGGCGATCCTGTCGGCAAAACCGGATGAAACCGCCACCGGGGACGAAGCGATCCGACGCAGCATTCTTATTCGTCTGGGAGAGAACACCGGCCTTGAAGCTCTGGATGTGAGTGTCGACGTCGCCGATGGCATCGTACACCTCTGGGGAAACGTCGAGACGGCCGACTGCCGCAGAGCCGCGCGCATCCTTGCCGAGAACGTCCACGGCGTCCGGGCCGTGGTGGAACATTTCCCCGATCCGCATCCGCGATAGCCGATCCCACAGACCGCAAACAGCGTCTTCAAACTCATGCAAACGCGAGGAGCATGGAATGCAAAGGACGATGACGGCGGCTCGTCATGGCGTTTCACCGGCTTGCCTGGCGGCAAGCCCAATGGATTTCAACACATCTCATTGATCGGGAGGCTTCGATGATTTCTGCTGATACAGCTTCGAAAGGGAAGACCGCATCCGGAAAGTCGCAATCGGCAGCCCCGTTGTCTTCAGAGGAACTTCGCCTGATGGATGCCTATTGGCGGGCATCGAACTATCTCTCGGTCGGTCAGATCTATCTGCTCGACAACCCACTTCTGCGAAAGCCGCTGAAGCGCGAGCACATAAAGCCCCGACTGCTCGGTCACTGGGGCACTTCGCCCGGTCTCAACATGCTCTATGTGCATCTCAACCGGCTGATCAAGCGCGACGACCTCAACATGATCTATGTGATCGGACCGGGGCATGGTGGACCGTCCCTCGTCGCCCATGCCTATCTCGAAGGAACCTACAGCGAGTTCTATCCCAATGTCAGCGAGGATTCGGACGGGTTGCAGCGGCTGTTCAAGCAGTTCAGCTTTCCCGGCGGCATTCCGAGCCATGTGGCGCCGGAAACGCCGGGCAGCCTGCATGAAGGCGGCGAGCTCGGCTATGCGCTGAGCCATGCCTATGGCGCGGCCTTCGACAATCCAGACCTCGTGGTTGCCTGTGTCGTCGGCGACGGCGAAGCCGAGACCGGTCCGCTGGCGACGGGTTGGCAAAGCAACAAGTTCCTTAACCCGGCGCGCGATGGCTGCGTGCTGCCGATCCTGCATCTGAACGGCTACAAGATCGCCAACCCGTGCTTCCTCGCCCGGATCCCGCATGATGAACTGCAGAAATTCTTCGAGGGCATGGGCTACAAGCCGCATTTTGTCGAAGGCGACGACCCGGCAAGCGTGCACCAGCAGCTGGCAGGCGTGCTCGACACCGCCATGGCCGAGATCCGGCAGATCTGGGATGATGCACGCAAGCGGGGGAATTTGAAACGACCCGCCTGGCCGATGATCGTCTTCCGCACGCCGAAGGGGTGGACCTGCCCGGAAGAAATCGACGGCAAGAAATGCGAGGGCTACTGGCGATCGCATCAGGTGCCGATGGGCGAGATGGACAAGCCGGAGCACATCCGCATCCTGGAGCAGTGGATGAAGAGCTACCGGCCGCAGGAGCTCTTCACCGAGGAGGGGCGACTGAAACCGGAGCTGGCCGCCCTTGCCCCCTCCGGTCACCGCCGGATGAGCGACAACCCCCATGCCAATGGCGGCCTGCTATTGCGCGATCTGAAGATGCCTGCCTTCCGCGACTATGGCGTCGACGTTCCGCACCCGGGCGCAACCACGGTGGAGGCCGCGCGCGTCATGGGCACATTCCTGCGCGACGTGATGAAGGCCAACATGGACAGCCGCAACTTCCGCCTGTTCAGCCCCGACGAAAACAATTCCAACCGCTGGCAGGACGTACTCGAAGTCACCAACCGCTGCTACATGGCCGAGATCTACCCCGAGGACGATCACCTCTCTCCGGATGGACGCATCATGGAGGTGCTCAGCGAGCACCAGTGCCAGGGCTGGCTCGAAGGATACCTGCTGACCGGACGACATGGTTTCTTCTCCTGCTACGAGGCCTTCATCCACATCATCGATTCCATGTTCAACCAGCATGCCAAGTGGCTGAAGGTCTGCAACGAGATCCCGTGGCGCCGGCCCATCGCGTCGTTGAACTACTTCCTGAGCTCGCACGTCTGGCGGCAGGACCACAACGGGTTCAGCCACCAGGATCCGGGGTTCATCGATCACGTGGTCAACAAGAAGGCGGAAGTCGTGCGCGTCTATCTGCCGCCGGATGCCAACACGCTGCTTTCGGTGACGGATCATTGCCTGCGCAGCCGCAATTACATCAACGTCGTCGTGGCCGGAAAACAGCCTGGGCCGCAATGGCTGACGATGGAGGAAGCCGTGCGCCATTGCGCCATGGGCGTCAGCATTTGGGATTGGGCGAGCAACGACAGGGGCAGCGAGCCGGATGTCGTGATGGCCTGCTGCGGCGACGTGCCGACGCTCGAAACATTGGCGGCGGTGCAATTGCTGCGCGAGCACCTGCCGGACGTGAAGGTGCGCGTCGTCAATGTCGTCAACTTGATGAAGCTGCAGCCGGCGGAAGAGCACCCCCATGGGCTTTCCGATCGGGATTTCGACGGCATCTTCACCCGCGACAAACCGATCATATTTGCGTTCCACGGTTATCCGTGGCTGATCCACAGGCTGACCTATCGCCGGACCAACCACGGCAACCTGCATGTGCGCGGCTACAAGGAGGAAGGCACGACAACGACACCGTTCGACATGGTCGTGCTCAATGAACTCGACCGCTTCCATCTTGTCAGCGACGTCATTGACCGCCTGCCGCAGCTCGGTGCTCGGGCCGCCTATTTCAAGCAGGCCATTCAGGCCAAGCTGTTCGAGCACCGCGAGTACATCGAAAAGCATGGCGACGACATGCCGTCGATCACCGGCTGGAAATGGGGCGTGAAGGCGTCGGGACGGGCAAAAGCAACGACGTCGACCGAAGGTGACAACGTATAGTCCGGATCGACGGATCGTCTGGTTAGTCGGCGGGCGTGGGCGCGGCGCCACCGGCCCCATGATGGTGCTTCGGGACAACGGGCAAGATCGAGGTGACCGTCTCAGGGTTGGATAGGATGTCGGATCTGCTGTCGACGGACCCAGAACTGAACCGGATGCCGAGCGAACAGGATCTCGCTCGGCTGCAGTTCACGACGCTGCTCTACTATCTCCATTGCACCAATCCGGACAACGGCCTCGTGCGCGACAAGACCCAGGCAGATGCGCCGACGAGCATCGCTGCGATCGGCATGGCGCTCGCCACGATCCCGGTGCTCGTCGAGCGCGGCATCGTCATTCGGAAGTTTGCCGCAAAGATTGCGCGTCGCCGGCTGCAATTTCTTCTGGAGTGCCCGCAAGGACCAGAGCCCGACGCTTCCGGCTACAAGGGTTTCTTCTATCATTTCCTCGACATCGAAACCGGCCGGCGCACTTGGGAATGCGAGCTGTCGACGATCGACTCCGCCTTCCTGTTCGCCGGTGCACTGACGGTTGCGACCTATTTCGATGCCGGCACAGACGAGGAGGCCGATATTCGTCGCCTGGCCAACGCGCTCTACGAGCGAGCCGACTGGAACTGGGCACGGGATCATGGGCTGACCCTGACCCATGGCTGGCGCCCGGAGAATGGCTTCATTCCCTATCGCTGGCGCGGCTATGACGAAGGTCTGCTCCTTTACATCCTCGGCCTCGGCTCGCCGACCTACCCTTTGCCTTCCGAATCCTATGCCGCCTATACGGAAAGCTACGAGTGGCGAAACCTCTATGGCCGCGAACTGCTCTATTCGGGGCCGCTGTTCACGCACCAGCTGTCGCACATGTGGATCGATTTTCGCGGCATTACGGACGCTTTCATGCGCGAGCACAACAGCGACTATTTTCAAAACAGCCGGCATGCCACCTTCGTCCAGCAGCAATACGCCATCCACAATCCGCAGAACTTCGTCGGGTACGGCGAGCACTGCTGGGGATTTACGGCCTGCGACGGCCCCGGATGGGACAGTCGCACCATCGGTGGCCTCGAGCGCCACTTTTTCGACTATTCCGCCCGCGGGGCGCCCTTCGGTCCCGACGACGGAACCGTATCTCCCTGGGCCGTCGTGGCGTCACTGCCCTTCGCGCCGGAGATCGTCATCCCGACCATCTGGAATTTCGCTCGCATGGACCTCGGCATGACGCGGCTTTACGGCTTCAGGCCGTCCTTCAATCAAACCTATGTCGTGGAAGGAAACGACACCGGGTGGTGGGTCAGCCCCTATCACTTCGGGATCGACCAGGGCCCCGTGGTCCTGATGATCGAGAACTACCGGACGGGCCTGTTGTGGAACATCATGCGCCGATGCCCGCCGCTCGTCACCGGCCTGAGAAAAGCCGGGTTCACCGGCGGTTGGCTATGAGCCCACTCACAAAGACGCGCCGGGCACCGCCGGTCTCTGGCGGGCGAACGGGCGCATTCCGTCCGTCATGATGGGTGGCAAGGCCACCGCCAAACATGACGGCCGAAATATCCTGCCGCTTACGCTTCACGAAACGTTTCAGATGCCCACCGGCGCCTTCGGTTCCTTGTGTTGCCGCTATCGGCAGCGGGCTTCGAAGCGGCGGCCATACCGATCACGATAGATGCAATAGCCTTCGCGCTCACGGGAGCGGCCGATAAGGTTGCCCATGATGCCGCCCGCGACGGCGCCGATCGCCGCGCCGCCCCAGCTATCGCTCACGACACCACCGATGATCGCGCCGGTTCCTGCGCCAATCGCCGTCCCCCGCTCCGTCTGCGTGCAGGAAGCCAGGGTACCAATCAATCCAACCGCAATGATAAGCTTTCTCATGCTCTAACCCCTTTGCTCGAAATCAATCTTGGCATTTCAGGTTTGCATCCTCGGCACGAAATCCAGCATCTACGCAACGCCCGCAATTGTCGATAGCAACGATTGAAGTGGCTTAGCCTTCGTGGTCGCGCAACCCATAGCAGTCGCGCATTATCCTCGTCATTGAACTGGTAAATCCGCGGGCAGATTGCCGTCCCACGACCACCGCTGCTCGCGCCGTTTTTGTTTCGACCTTTGCATGGAGGCCTTGACCTTACCATCGTTGGAAGCCCTACACCGATCCCTACAACCGTTTCGACGCGAAGCCGCCCGCCCCTGAAAGACAGATCCGAGCGCGCGTGATCGTCATGGAATGACACCGGGAACGAGCGAGCTCGGGCCAGCACGAAAGGCCGGAAGCGCTGCGCGCAGCTGGAAAAGGACATGACACGTCAACGCAACAACGAATGGGATTTTCAGCGGGAGATCCGCGCGATGTTGTTCCGGCTGGCGGGCTTCATCATCCTTGCCACCGACCTACATCGCAACGGTGACGCAAGTGTCGAGGTGTCACGTTACGGCATCCTTGTCACCTACCTCGCCGTCAGTATCGCATCGACGGCGCGCGCGCGGTTTCTCGCAGGCCCATCCTGGCTGGAGAGGCTTTTCGTGTTTCTCGATGCGCTGCTGGTCGCCGTGATCCTGCACGGCGACATTCTCGCCGGCCCTGGTGCCGGCGGTGTTACGACCACCAGTCTCGCTGTCGCGTTGATCCTTCTCAGTCATGTTGGCCTGACGCTCGACCGTCGGCTGGTCCTCGCCTTTGCGGGCATCGTTCTTGTCGCCTGGTTCGGATTGCTCGCGGGTGCCGCGGCGGGCCGTCACCCGGCTGACCCGGCATGGTTGGCCAACGCCCCGATCGGTCCTTCGATTGGCCTCTCGCTGAGCTTCGGCCTTGCCGCCTTTGCCACCTACCTTCTCGCGAGGGATCACGACAGGACGCGCAAGGAGGCGCTGCTCGCCAATCGGCGGCGCCTCAATCTTTCCCGCTTCTTCTCTCCGCTCGTCGTCGCCGATCTTCAGGAGGGAAGCGCGGTCCTCGAACTCGAACGGCGCAACGCCGTGATCATGTTTGTCGATCTGCGCGACTTCACGCGTTTTGCTGAAGCGGCACCCGCACGCGAGCTTGAAACGGTGCTTGCGCAATATCGCCATCTGGTTTCGGGGATCATCTTCGACCACGGCGGAACCGTCGACAAATTCATCGGCGACGGCGTCATGGCGGTATTCGGGCAACCCAAGCCGCTGAGGGACGATGCGGACCGTGCCCTGGCGTGCGCGCTGGAGCTCGTCCATGCCCTGCGCAGGTGGAAGCATCAAAGTGCAATCCATGGGCTGCCCGCCATGAGCGCAGGCATCGGCCTGCACTATGGCTCCGTCGTCGGCGGCATTCTCGACAGCGGATGCCACAGCGAATTCACCGTCATCGGCGATGCCGTCAATGTCGCCCAGCGACTGGAGGCATTGACGAAGGATTTGGGCACGCCGCTTGTCGTCTCCTCGGCGCTGGTCAACCAGTTGCGTCAGCCTGCACCCCTGGCGCTGTGGACGATGCAGAATGACGTACCGCTTGCCGGTCGGCGCGTGCCGATCGACATCTGGTACCTGCAGGTTGAAGCGCAAGGCAATGGCCCGGCGGCCCGGGCAGGCGCGCCAGGCGACAAGGAGACGACGCGCAACAGGCGAACTTTGCGATCATCCGGCAACCCTGACCGTCAGCACAGGACGTTCGACGAACCGTTCAAGGCCTCCGAGAAGGCAAAACCCTAAAGGCAAAAGGATCAGACATGGCGACACATGCAATAAAACGGGCCGAGCTTCATCGCATGGTGACGGCCGAACACACCTGCCCCTATGGCCTGAAGGCACTCGACCTGCTCAAGCGCGAGGGATACGAGGTCGACGATCGCAAGCTGACGACCCGCGCGGACATCGATGCCTTCAAGGCCAGGCATAATGTGAAGACGACGCCCCAGACGTTCATCTACGGCAAGCGTATCGGCGGCTACGACGATCTCGTCGCGTTCCTCGGCGGCAAAGTCAAAGACAAGGACGCAGTCACCTACAAACCCGTGATCGCGCTCTTTACGATGGCTGCCTTGATGGCAATCGCTGCCAGCTGGGCCGCATTCGGCAACGTCGCGACCGTCCAGGCCGCGGAATGGTTCGTCGCCATCGCGATGTGTCTGCTGGCGCTGCAGAAGCTCAAGGACGTCGAGGGCTTCGCAACCATGTTCCTGAACTACGACCTGCTGGCACAGCGATGGGTTCGCTACGGCACTATCTACCCCTTCGCCGAGGCGCTCGCCGGCATCCTGATGATGGCTGGCGCACTGATGTGGCTGTCGATCCCCGTCGCGCTTTTCATCGGCGGCGTCGGTGCGATCTCCGTCTTCAAGGCCGTCTATATCGACAGGCGCGAGCTGAAGTGCGCCTGCGTCGGTGGCGACAGCAATGTGCCGCTCGGGTTCGTATCGCTCACCGAGAACCTGATGATGGTCGCCATGGCGATCTGGATGATATTCAAGCCCATGGGCCTTGCGCATTAAGAGCGCGACGAGCCGAAACACGACAGCCGAATGGCGCTGCCTGAAGAACCGTTGCGCCCTGCCCTCGCCGGCACCCGAGCGCAACGGTTCGAGCGTGAGATCGCGATCGTCAAGGCAGCGCCAGACGGCGATCGCAGTCGTGCCGGCCTTCGCTTGACGTTGCCTTTTCGGCAATCGTCGCGGCGAATATCTCTGCTTCTTCGCAACGGAAAACTCTGAGAGATTGCCATCAAGCAACGCCCCGGAGGCAAGCAAGATGGCCTACGTCATTACAGAGCCCTGCATCGATGTAAAGGACGGCGACTGTACCGCGGCCTGTCCGGTGGACTGCATCTACGAGGGCGGCCGCACTTTCTACATCCATCCGGATGAATGCATCAACTGCGGGCTCTGTCTGTCGATCTGTCCCGTTGATGCCATCGTCTGGGATCAGGAAATCCCCGAAAACCAGCGCCATTTCATTTCGGTCAACCGGGAGTTCTTCGGCCCCGACGTCACGGCATTGGGATCGCCGGGAGGATGGAGCAAGGATTGCTCCACGGTACAGGATCACCCCTTCGTCGCCGCTTTCGAGAAAGCTGCCACGGCAGCGTAACACCACCACAGCAACAGGAACGAGACATGTCCATGACAGATTTCGGTGGCGTCGTTGCCGCCGTGCCGACGCCGTTCGACGATCAGGGCCGGATCGACACCGCAGCCTTTATCGAGCATGCCAGCTGGTGCCTCAGCAATGGCTGTGACGCGCTCAATGTCCTCGGCACGACCGGCGAGGCCAACTCGCTCTCCTTCGAGCAGCGTAGCGCAGTCATGGCTGCCGCGGCCGAGGCGCTCGATACCAGCCGCCTGATGGTTGGCACCGGGACGCCGGACCTTGAGACGACGATCGCGCTGACGGCGCTCGCCCATCACCTGGGTTATGCCGCCGCACTGGTTCTTCCGCCCTACTATTACAAACCGGCCTCCGACGATGGACTTTTCGCCTGGTTCGAGCGTCTCATCCGAAGCACTGCCAAGAGCCCGATCGCCATCTATCTCTACAACTTTCCGCAGATGACCGGCATCACCTTCAGCCCGGCTTTCGTCGCCCGACTTGCCGAAGCGTTTCCCGACCGCATCAGGGGTGCGAAGGATAGCTCCGGCGATCTCGACTATGCTCGCCAGCTGGCGGCGATCCCCAACTTTTCTGTGTTCCCCAGCAACGAGGCGACGCTCGCCGATGCGGGGGCTCACAACTACGCCGGCACGATTTCCGCAACGGTCAATATCGCGCCGGTGCTGTCGGCCAGGCTCTGGCAAGACCAGGCCGATGCGCCCTTGCAGGATCGCGTGCTTCAACTGCGGCAGGCGATATCGGCCAACCCGCTGATCCCGTCGGTCAAGTATCTCGTGGCGAAGCGCTCAGGAAACCCGGTCTGGCTCAATGCCGCGCCGCCACAGCCGCTGCTCGCCGAAGAGCATCGGTCGTCGCTTGATCTTCTGGCGGCTCGGCTTCACCAGCCGGAATAATAGGCCCGCGTCGCTGCGGCGAGCTTGGCCACGCGGCCACGCTCGCCGCTCAGCCGTGGAAGATCGGCGCGCGCCTGCTGCAACAGTTCGGCCCGGGCGCCCTCATCGTCGACACGGATCAGTTTGCCGTCGCGCATGATTTCCTGTCCACCGACATAGAGACCTTTCGCGTGAGCGCCTGTCATCCGCGCAAGCAGGACCTCCGCCTCGTCCAGATCGTCGATGAGACTGTCGGCGATCAGCGCGCCGTAATCCACGAGCACGCGGTCGTCATTCCCTCGCGCGTTCACGACCGTAGCACCGACATCGATCGCCGCGTCGAACACACGGGCAGCGGTAAAGGCCCGTGTCAGGCCCCTGCCCCCGTGCAAGAGATGGGCAAGGCGCAGTTCCCGCCAGAGATCCTGATCGTCGTCGAGCCCCGTCCCGTCGAGACCGAAGGCGAAAGCCGGCCCGCTTTCCGGCAAGGTGGCGAGCGGCGCCACGCCCGAGCGCAGGCGCAAGTTTGCCGAGGGATTGGAGACGAGCTGCACGCCGCGCCCAGCCAGCAGCTCCAGTTCATCAGCGCGCAGCTGGACGCCATGGGCAACCGCGAGTCGCGGCGACAGGAAGCCGATTTCGTCGAGGTATCGCACGACCCCTTGCGGAAAGCGCCGGTCCAGCCACTGCCTCTGTCTCGGGCTTTCGAGCAGGTGCATGTGAATGCGCCGTCCGCTTGCAGCCGAAGCCTCGGCGATCGCTTCGAGCAGGGCGTTGGAACACCATTGCGGTCCGATCGGCCCGTACTGGACATCGACCAGCGCGCTGGTGCTTGCGGCAGCGACCGCGTCAGCAGCGGCAATCTGGACCGACGGTGGCGCATAGTTCGGGATCGATGCGCTGAGCTCGTCCCAGTCTGCCGGAACGAGGAACGGCCGCAGTCGCTGCGGCCCACCGTCATAGGCCCAAGGGTCGTAATCGAGCAGAGGACAAGAAAGCGCGAGCCTTATGCCGACGTCGTTCGCGGCGCGGATGACCGCGCCGGCCTCTTCGACCAGCCGGTCGATGTTCAACGAGTTGTGGCAATGCATGGTCGCGCCGACGCCCGTTTGGGCCAGCCGCGAGAAAGCGACGAGCGCTTCGAGATAGGGATCGGTCCGCGGCCTCAGCCGCAGGCCCGGGATCCAGACTTCCAGGGCATCGTCGAGGTTGCCGAAATCGAGCGTGCGGATACCATAGCCATGGTCATGGGCATTGACCGGCGGCGGCATGACGAGGGCATTGTCCGGGATCGCCGCCTGTGGGACGCCATCCGGCAGGTGGCGCAAGAGGTCCGTCTCGCGCCGCGCGATCTCATGACCGGGACGCAAGAGAAGGCGTCCGGGCGCTGCACCTGGGCTCATGTGCCGATGGCCTCCATGATCTGATCGCTGAACCTCAGCAGTTCCGCGCCGACGAACTCGATCACGGCCTCGGCCGCGTGCGTGCGCTGGCGACGCCGCTGGACAAGAATTCCGACGTGCAGGTTTTGCAGACGCGAGCCGGAGAGCGGTATGGCGACGAGATCGCCTGCCCTGATTTCCGCCAGGAAACCGATCGGCGTGAAGAAGGCGACGCCCTGGCCCGAAATGATGAAGGGCTTGAGCATCATCTGGCTGTTCGAGGATACGAACGGTCGCCCGGTCCGCTCGAACACGGACAGCTCGATTTCGATAAGCGACCGTATCGGCTGGGTGTCGAGCTGCAGCAGAAGATCATACTGCGCGCACTCGGCAAGCGACACCTGCCGCTGTCTTGCCAGTGGGTGCCCACGCCCGACGCACGCCATCAGCGGCATCGGCACGCGGAAAAGCATCTCCGTGTCGTCGGGCCTTGCCAGATCGAAGGTCAGGCCCATGTCGACATCGCCCTCCGCGACCAGGCTGCTGATGTTGCCGTGACCGGCGGTATGGATATGGAAGCTCACACCGGGATGAATACTGTGGAAGGCGTTGACCATGTCAGGAAGAAACTGGATCGCCAGACTGTCGAGGCAGGACATCTGCACGCGGCCGGTCTTCTTGCCCTGCAATGCGCCGAGGTCACTGCGCAGAAGCTCGAAATTCTCGAGCGTGACCCGGGCGTGGCGCAGCACGTTTTCGCCGGCCACGGTCAGCTTGAGGCCGTTCGAAAGCCGCTCGAACAGGGATATTCCCAGTTCGTCTTCCAGCTTCTTGATCTGGCGGCTGACCGCCGAGGACGCCACGTGAAGCTCCTCGGACGCCTTGCGAATGGACCCGGACCGCGCGACCGCGACGAAGTACTTCAGGATGCTGGCATGCATTCGGTTGGAACCTCCCTCCCCTTAAGGCCCCGAGCTATAGCACGCTCACCGTCCCCTCCAAACGGGCGCGCGCTTCTCCTGGAACGCGCTGACGCCTTCCAGCGCGTCCTCGCTTTTGAGCGCCTTCACGAGCGCGGGCGTGCGCAGGCCCTGGGCTTCGGCGGGTGAAAGATGCCCGGTGCGATTGACCGTCTGCTTGATCGCTCGCAGCGAAAGCGGCGCGCAGGCGACGATCTCTTTCACCCAGCGCTCGACGGCGGCGTCGAGCTCGCCTGGCTCGGCCACCTCGTTGACGATGCCGAAATCTCGCATCTCGGCGGCTGAGAACCGCCGGCCCGTCAGCAGCACGCCCATCGCGAGATTGTGCGGGATCCGCCGCTGCAGCAGCACCATGCCGCCATCGAGCGGAAGGCGGCCGACGCGCGCTTCCGGCAGGCCGAACGCCGCCGTCGTCGAAGCGACGACGATATCGCAGCCGAGCACCATCTCGAAGCCGCCACCGAGCGCATAACCGTTGACCCTGGCGATGACGGGAACATCCAGCGAGCGTCGAAAGGCAAGGCCGCCGAAACCGTTCGGACGGCTTTCGCTCCAGTAGTCGAGGCCGCTCGTCTCGGCCCCTTTCAGATCGGCTCCGGCGCAGAAGGCCCGCTCGCCGGCACCCGTCAGCACGACGCAACTGATGTCGTCGCGCGCTTCGATCTCCTGCCAGATCGCCTCGAGTTCGCGCTCGGTCGCCGCGTCCACCGCATTCATCCGGTCGGGACGGCAGAGCGTGACGCGCGCGACGCGATCCTCCACGACAAACGCGACGCTCATGCCGCATCTCCCGGACGGACGGCAAGCGCCGAGAGGATGTCGTCGTTGTGTTCGCCGAGCCTGGGCGGGGCGATGCGCACGGCCACGGTCGCGGCGGACATGGCAATCGGCGAGCCAACCAGGCGCACGGGACCGGCCTTGGTTTCGCCCGCCTCCAGGATCATGCCGTTGATAGCCGTCTGCTCGTCGGCGAGCGCTTCGGGAAGCGAGCGCACCGGCGCGCAGAGAATGTCGACCTCTTCGAGCCGGGCAAGCCAATGCGCGCTGCTGTTCGTCGCGAAGGTCTCGCGAAAGATCCGCTGCAGCTCGGGGCGGCGCTGCATCTGGGCGTCGAAATCGGCAAACTGCGGCTGCAAGGACAGGTCCTTGATCTCCAGGGCGACGCAGATGTCCCTCAGCGGGTTTGGCTTGAAGGCACCGACCATGACGATGGCGCCGTCGGTGGTTTCGAATACGCCTGTCAGCGGGAAGGCCCCCCAGTTCAGATCCTTCTGCCGCATCATGTGCGTGGTGCCCTCCTGCATCTGCATGGCGAGCATGGAACTGTAAAGACTGACCGCAACCTGTTGACCCTGGCCGGTTTTTCCCCGGTGAAGCAACGCCAGCAGGATACCCTGGACGAGATGCATGCCGGCCGAATAATCGGCAAGCGGCGTCGCATAGATCGACAAGGGGTGGCTTTCATCAGACTTCCGCCGCATGACGCCCGAAAGCGCCTGCGCGAGAATGTCCTGTCCGCCCTTGTGCCGATAGGGACCTTCCAGGCCGAAACCGGTGCCGACGGCGTAGATCAGCCGCGGGTTGGTTTTCTTCAGTTCTTCGTAGCCGAAGCCCATGCGCTCCATCACATCGGGGCGGAAGTTGTTGACCACCACGTCGGCCGTGTCGATCAGGGCGCGCACCGCGGCACGCGCCTCGTCCTGCTTGAGGTCGAGCGCCAGGCTCTTCTTGTTGCGGTTGAGCGACGAGAAGACCGGATTGTTGAGGCCATCGGGATCAGACCCCAGCGACCAGCGCGAAAGATCCCCGATCTTGGCCTTCTCGACCTTGATGACCTCAGCGCCATAATCGGCCAGCATTTGCGTGCAGCAGGGGCCAAGCATGACCTGCGTGAAATCGACGACGCGGATACCGTCGAGGGGAAGAGACGTCATTCTGCGGCCTCCAGATAGGTTGCGTTTTCGGATGGGACGTCCCCGGGGTCGGCACCCTGGGCGCGCAGTTGTTTCTGGATCGCTCGCACATCGGCGTCCCGCACCTTCACGCCGGCGTTGAGCGCAACGGTGGCCGCCACACCGGCGGCCTCGCCCATGGCCATGCACGGCGGGATTTCCCGGCTCGATTTCTGCGCCTGGATCGTCGCGGAGTAGTGCCTGCCGGCCACGATCAGCTGATCGATTTCCTTCGGCAGCATGGCCCGGTACGGGGTGTAATAGTCCCGGCCGCGGCAGACGGTGTCACTGAAGTGACGGCGGTTCATCACGTCGTCCTTGGTGACGACATATTCGCCCTGAAGCAGCCGCGACTGGCGCACGCCCGTCTGCGGCGCGAAGTCGATGACATGGGCATTTTCGAAACCGGGAAGATTTGCGCGGGCGAAATCGAGCAGGCGGGCGATCCGGCTGCGCCCCTCGAGTTCCGCATAGGTCAGATCCTCGACGCTGAGGCCGGAGAGTTTTGGCATGTGTGGGCAATTCAGCCAGATGACGCCGGGCAGCGGCGTCTTCAGCCACCAGAACGACCAGCAACCGCCAATCAGCCGCTTGGCCTCGTGGTCGAGTGCCTTGAACCGTTCCGGCTCCTCGAACTCGAAACGTTCGGCAGCCTCCGTGTCGATGCCGCCCCAGCGGGATACGGTCGTCAGGATGAAGTTGCCATCCGTATGCTGGGCGCCGGCGTCGGCTGCGACGTCGAGATCGCCGGATGCGTCGATCACCACGTCGCCCATGATGGCTTCGCGCCCGGCCTTGGTCTGGCAGACCACGCCCTTGATCGTGCCATCCTCGACAATCGCCGACGAGAACCAGCTGTGTGTCCTGAGCTTGACGCCGGATTCGCGAAGGACGTCATAGGAGACGCGCTTGAAGGCGTCCGGATCAAACGCCGCGGCGTAGCAGATCGGATGCGGCGCAGACGGCGTGTGGAAATCGAACAGTCCCCAGCGCGCCCAGCGGCGCCATGCTTCCGGCGTATCGCGAAGATCGAGTTGACGGTCGCCGTCCGTCGGGGTGACGCAGAGGCCGAGCGTCTTCATCCGCTCGATCATCTCCATGCATATGCCGCGCACGGTGATTTCAACGCTGTTGACCATGTCGTCGAGCACCAGAACCATACCGCCTGCGGCAAGGCCACCCACATAGGGATAGCGCTCGATGAGGGTGACGCTGGCTCCGGTGCGCGCCGCCGAGACGGCGGCGGAAATACCGGCCGGGCCACCGCCGACCACGACCACATCCGAGCGGTCGACGATCCTGGCGTTGCGCAAGGGTTCCCTGATTGTTTCCATTGTCTTTCCTCCATAGGGGGCGTGTCCGGCGAAATGTGAGAAGGCTCACAGCCAGTGGCATCATCGGTTGGCCGGACCGGGTCAGCGGTCCGGCAAGGAAGGGGTTTGGGGTCAGTGGTCCGTCGTCGGCTTCCAGCGGACGATCTTCGATTCCGCGAATGAGACCGCGAAGAAGAGAACCACGGCAAGCGAGGCGGCGATCACGACGGTCGCATAGAGCAGCGGCGAACGGAAATTATAGGTCGCCTCGATGATGAGGGCGCCAAGGCCGTAGCTCGATCCGATCCACTCCGCGACGATGGCTCCCATCACGCTGCTCGTCGCAGCGATCTTCAGCGCTGCGAAAAGGAAAGGCAGCGAGCTTGGAAGCCGAACCTTCCAGAAGATTTCGGCGTTGCTGGCCGACAGGATGCGCATGAGATCGAGCATTGCCGGGCTCGCCGATTTCAGGCCCTGCACCATGTTGACGAGCGTCGGGAAGAAGCAGATCAGCCCGGCGATGATGATCTTGGGCGCAATGCCGTTGCCGACGAGAAGCACCAGGATCGGCGCGAGTGCGATGATCGGGATCGACTTGATGATAACAGCGATCGGATAGAATGCGCGCTCCGCGAGCGGGCTGTAGACGAACCAGACCGCCAGCAGGACGGCAACGACATTGCCGAATATGAAACCGAGCACGGTTTCCATCAGCGTCGGCAGGAAGTTCGACCAGAGGATACCGGCATTCTCGCCGAATGCCTTGATCACGTCGACCGGCCCTGGCGCCATGAAGGTTGGCACAGAGAAGCCCCAGACGACGAGCTGCCACAAGAGGATGCAGCCGAGGATCGCGAGCGTTGCCGGCAGGTGACGCAGGCCAGCCGCTGCAATGGTGTCCAGCATCCTGAACCTTTGGCCATCGACCAAAACGCGGCCTTCCGCCGGCGAAGGAAGGGCATTAGCCATCAACATTCTCCCAAAAGTGTACGCAGGTGGGCGGTCACGCGGATGAACTCGACCGTGTCACGCATCGCGAGCGTTCGCGGATAGGGCAAGTCGACCTTCATGAACTCCTTGACCCGGCCGGGATGGGCCGCGAGCATCAGGACGTGTTGACCGAGAAAGACCGCCTCGGGGATCGAGTGGGTGACGAACAGGATCGTTGTCCCAGTTTCCTGCCAGAGCCGCAGCAACTCCTCGTTCAGCTTGTCGCGGGTGATCTCGTCGAGCGCGCCGAACGGTTCGTCCATCAACAGGATGCGCGGACGGGTGACCAGTGCGCGGGCGATCGCAACGCGCTGGCGTTGACCGCCCGACAATTCGTGCGGCATCGCCTTTTCGCGTCCCTTGAGCCCGACGAGAGCGATGAGTTCCTCCGGGTCGGCATAGGTCGCACCCGCCTCGCGCTTTCCCACCAGCAGCGGCAGGCGCACGTTGTCGATCACGTTGCGCCAGGGCAACAAGGTCGCCTCCTGGAAGACGAAGGCAAAATCGCGCCCTTCGCGTGCCTTGCGTGGCGTCTGGCCGTGCACGGACACCGAACCGTCGCTGATATGCACGAGGTCTGCGACCGTGCGCAGCAACGTCGACTTGCCGCAACCGGACGGACCGAGCATGGTCACCAGAGAACCGGCCGGTATTTCGACCGAAACATCCGACAGCGCGGTGAAGCTGGAATCATCCGCACCGAAGCGGATATGCAGGTTCTGCACCGATACCGCCGAGCCGGAGGCTGCGCCGGCCGTGACGGCCTTGGGTCTGTTAAGCGTTTCCAGCATCGCCTTATCCTACGCTCTTGCGCACGTCGGCGGTGGCATCGAGGATAGCCATCGTGTAGACGTCCTCGGCCTTCGGAACCGGACCGGTGAACTGGCCGAGGTCAGCATAGGTCTTGATCTGTTCTTCCCAGTTTGCGCGCTCCATGCCGCCCCAGCCGACATTCGCTGTGGTCTCGTTGAATACGAACTTCATCAGCGGCCCGATGGCTTCGAGTTCGCTCGCCTTGTCCAGGTTCGGATAGGACTCGAGCAGGATGTCGACCGCCTCCGCCTGATTGTCGCGCGCATATTTCCATCCGCGTGCCGCGCCCGACACGAAGGCCGAGAGATGATCGGCGTGGTTTTCCAGCTGGTCGTCGGTCGTATAGTAGACGTTGGCGTATAGACGGATGCCACCGTCCCAGAGTGTCAGGTCGACGCGGTCGTCGCCCAGGACCTTCAGCGCGTTGACGTTGGTCAGCCACCCACAGACGGCATCGGCCTGGCCGGTCACCAACTGGTTCATGTCGGAGCCCATGTTGACGATCTTGACCTGATCTTCCGAGATGCCGTTCTTGGCAAGAAGTGCGCGCAACAGGATGACCGAGGTCGGGATCGCAGCGATCGTCTTGCCGATCATATCCTGCGGCTTGGCGATCGGGTTTGCCTTGCGGGAGAAGTAGGCGAAGGGATGCTTCTGGTAGCCGGCCGCGAATGCCTTGATCGGCGCACCGGCCGAACGGGCGAGCATCACCGAGGGGCTCGACGAAATCTGGCCGATCGTCGACTGGCCGACCGCGACGCCGGCCACACCATCGACATTCGGGCCACCGGGCACGATCTCAAGCTCAACGCCGCTTTCGGCGTAATAGCCCTTCTTGCGCGCGACCAGCTCTCCCAGAAGGCCGTTCGAGGGCAGCCAGCCGAGTTGCATGCGGATCGTGGCCGGGTCTGCCGCCCGGCCGGGCGAAACGTTGATCAGGCTGTGGGTTGCGGCAATCGCGCCGACTGCGGCGGCATTGGAAAGGAAACCCCGGCGGTTCATCATGAAATGAGACATATCGTTCCCCTGGCTTGTTATGGGAGCGATGATGATGGAATTTGGCATCTCATAAAGCACAATTTTTAGCGGTAAGCATTGCCGATACGGCAACACACAGAGTTCTAGCGGCTTTGCCTTTTCGGCAACGGCGGGCTCGAAAGATTGTTCTTTGTAGAGGCCCTCCCCCGTCGGATAAGCGAACGGACATTTCAAGCGCGATCGTCGTGGAGGACAGATATGATGCACAGCAACCTGATCGATGGGGAATGGATTAACGGCCAGGACACCGTCCGCAACATCAACCCCTCCGACACCAACGACGTAATCGGGGAGTATGCCCGCGCCTCTGCCGAGGATGCCAAGGCTGCGATTGCTGCCGCCAAGGCCGCCTTTCCTGCCTGGTCGCGCTCGGGCATTCTCGAGCGCCATGCGATCCTCAGGAAGACCGCCGACGAGATCCTGGCGCGCAAGGACGAGCTCGGGCGGCTTCTGTCGCGCGAGGAAGGCAAGACATTGGCCGAAGGCATCGGCGAGACCGTGCGCGCCGGCCAGATCTTCGATTTCTTCGCCGGCGAGGCGCTCAGGCTGGCCGGCGAGGTCATCCCCTCGGTGCGCCCTGGTATTGGCGTCGAGATCACCCGCGAGCCGGTCGGTGTCGTCGGCATCATCACGCCGTGGAATTTCCCGATCGCCATCCCCGCCTGGAAGATCGCGCCGGCGCTGTGCTACGGCAACACCGTCGTCTTCAAGCCGGCCGAACTGGTGCCGGGCTCATCCTGGGCGATCGTCGACATTCTCCATCGCGCCGGGTTGCCGAAGGGCGTGTTGAACCTGGTGATGGGCAAGGGTTCGGTCGTCGGCCAGGCGATGCTCGACAGCCCCGATATTCAGGCGATCACCTTCACCGGTTCGACCGGAACCGGCAAGCGCGTGGCGCTCGCCTCGGTCGAGCACAATCGCAAGTACCAGCTGGAAATGGGCGGCAAGAACCCGTTCGTGGTGCTCGACGATGCCGATCTGACCGTCGCCGTCGAAGCGGCCGTCAACTCCGCCTTCTTCTCCACCGGCCAGCGCTGCACCGCGTCGTCGCGCATCATCGTGACCGAAGGCATTCACGACCGCTTCGTTGCCGCGATGGGCGAGCGCATGAAGGGTCTTGTTATCGACGACGCGCTGAAGGCCGGTACTCACATTGGCCCGGTGGTCGACCAGAGCCAGCTCAACCAGGACACCGACTACATCGCCATTGGCAGACAGGAAGGCGCAAAACTCGCCTTTGGCGGCGAACGCGTGCAGCGCGACACGCCCGGCTTCTACCTGCAGCCGGCGCTGTTTACCGAGGCGAGCAACGCCATGCGCATCAGCCAAGAAGAGATCTTCGGACCGGTCGCCGCGGTGATCCGGGTGAAGGACTATGACGAGGCGCTCAGCGTGGCCAACGACACGCCGTTCGGACTGTCGTCGGGCATCGCCACCACCAGCCTGAAACATGCGACGCATTTCAAGCGCAACGCCGAGGCCGGCATGGTGATGGTCAACCTGCCGACCGCCGGCGTCGATTTCCACGTGCCCTTCGGCGGCCGCAAGGGCTCCTCGCACGGCTCGCGCGAGCAGGGCCGCTATGCCGCCGAATTCTACACAACCGTCAAGACGGCTTACACGTCAGCATAAGGGGAATGCTGTCAGGGCTCTGTCGCGGGACATCCGGCGTTTTGCAGCCGGTGTCGGCGCAGGAGGCAGCACGTGGGCCGAGATCGGTGATCAACCTCGGCCCGGCCGGAGCCATGGCGGGATCAAACGCGTGCAGAAGCAGCGCGCCATCCCTGCTGTCATCTCGACATGAAGGCCCGGCACGCCTGCGAGCCGGGCCTTCACCTTGTCTGACCTTATCGCGAATTGACGATCCAGAAATCCTGCCAATCCTGCAGCTTGGCAAAATCGCTCTGGGATGTCTCGGAGTGCGGGACATGCAACTGGTGCAGGACGTCGATCACACCGGAAGCTTCTTCCTTCGGCATTTTTGCCTCCTGGTTGGAAGAGATCTTGCCGTCGGCGAGCTGCGGAGCCATGCCCTCTTCCGTCATCATGAAGTGAACGAAGAGCTTGGCCGCATTCGGGTGCTTCGTGCCGGACGCAATCACCGCGACACGCGGCGTCAGCTGACCGACCCAAGGCTTCAGATCTGCGCAGATGCCCATGCCGTAGTTGTTCTTCTTGGCATCGCGGAAGATGGCCGAGCTCAGGAAGCCCATGAACGGCTTTGCCTGGCCGGCAGCGCCGACGATCGGGCCGACATCCGTGTCGCTACGCGTGACGCTTGGCCGGTTCTTGGCGAGACCCTTGACCCATTCGGCAGTGGCGCTTGCCTCCTTGGTCTCCAGCGGCTTGCCGAAATAAGCCTCGTAGGCCTTGCGCATCGCTTCGTCGTCGTGGGTCTCGATCTGGTTGAACCAGAACATCGTCTCGTTGCGCAGCAACGGATCCGGAATAGCGACACGACCCTTCCACTCTTCCGTCGTCAGCGCCCAGACATTGTCGATCGGGCATTTGTCGCCGTGCACATCGGTGTTGTAGGCCCAGACCCAGGGATTGAGGCTGGTGATGGCTGGCGTCTGGTACTGCGCCGGCACCACGGTCTTCAGATCCGGCGGCATCCAGCTGACGCCAGCACCCTGCTCGATGATCTGGGAGGTGACGGCGGGAAGGTTGCTCATGTTGAAGACGTCGGAGCGAACGCTGCCGGCGGTGGCTTCGCGCAGGATCACCTGCTGCTGGTCCTGGCCACTCAGCTTCACGCCGGTCGCCTGAATGCCGTATTTCGCGGTGAAATTCTCGGCCATCGAGACGATCTTGCCGGTCGCGTCGACGACGGTGATCGGCCCTTCCTTCTTGGCCGCCTCGATCAAGGCCTCCAGCGAATAGTCGGCATCGGCGATGCCGATTTCGGCTGCGTCCTGCGCCGTAGCGGGCGCGGCCAGCGCCACCAGCGATACGCCCGCCAGAATGGCGCGGCGAGCGCTCTTGGACAAACTACCTTCATGTATTGACAGCATTTTTTCCTCCTTATGGTCAATTGCTTTGTCGGTAACGGGTTGGATGACGTCAGGCGGCAATTCGCCTGCCTTCGACGTCGAAGATGTGCAGGTGCCGCGGTTCGACGTGAAAGAACACGCTTTCACCCTGGGCTGCGTCCGGCAGCTCGCCGGCGATGGCGAAGAAGCGCTCGCCCTCCACCGAAAGCTCGACGATCCAGCTTCCGCCCGTCGGCACCACCTCGACGATCCGCGCCTTGCGGCTGCCTTCCACGCTTGTGCGCGACAGGCGCACGGATTCCGGGCGGATGCCCACGGACGTCGCCGGCTGCGGCAACGACATTCGAGCCAGGGTGTCGCGCATCCAGTCGACCAGCGCGCCGGATCGCTCCTTGCCGACCTCGATGATGTTGATCGGCAGGTTGCCGACGAACTCGGCGACGAAGCGGTTGGCGGGGCGCTCGTAGATATCGTCAGGGGTGCCGAGCTGCTGCAGTTCGCCCTCGCTCATGACCGCGATGGTCGTTGCGAGCGTCATCGCTTCCCATTGGTCATGCGTGACGAAGACGATGGTGGAGCCGAGTTCCTGATGGATCCGCTTCAATTCTGCCCGCATGTCGAGACGCAGTTTGGCGTCGAGGTTCGATAAGGGCTCGTCCAGCAGGATGACATCGGGTTTCAGCGCCAGCATGCGGGCAAGCGCCACGCGCTGCTGCTGGCCGCCGGAAAGCTGCGACGGCAGGCGCTTCCGGTAGCGGGCAATGGCAAGCTTTTCCAGGACTTCGCCGATGATCCCCTCGCGTTCGGCCTTTGGAACCTTGCGCAGTTTCAGGCCGAACTCGACATTCTGTTCGACCGTCATGTGCGGCCAGAGCGCATAGTTCTGGAAAACGAGCCCCAAACCGCGCTTTTCGGCCGGCACATAGACGCCGTCCTCAACCGACACGATGGTGCGATCGCCGAGATGGATCTGGCCAGCGGTCGGATGCTCAAGGCCCGCGATCATGCGCAGCGTCGTGGTCTTGCCGCAGCCGGAGGGGCCGAGAAGGCAGAGAAAATCGGACTGAGGAATTTCGATGCTGAGCCGTTCGACGGCGGCCTGCGCCGTGTTGCCGTAGCTCTTCCTGACATCGCGGATGCTGATGCTTGACATTATTTGCCTCCCAAACCGTCGGACAATTTGCTTTTTGTGAGTTTCTGGACGATCAGCGTGCCGCCGAAAGCTATGATGCAGATCATCAACACCACGGCGTTGGCCGCCTGGCTGTAGCCGTAGTCGACGAGCCTGAGCGCGTAGGTCGTCAATACGTCCGTGCCGGGTACCGCGAGCACCACCACGAGGCTCAGGCCCTTGATGCCCGAAATGAAGGGCAGCAGAATTCCGGTGACGAGCGCCCCCTTCTGGATCGGCACGACGACCGAGCCCAGACGACGCAACCATCCGGCACCGGCGATGCGCGCTGCTTCTTCCGGGTCACGCCCGAGCTGCATCATCGCGGAAATGCCGGATCGCGATGCGAAGGGCATCTGGTCGGCAAGGATCGCCAGCACCAGGATGATCGGCGTTCCGTAAAGCGCAGGCACCGGACCGCGCTGAACTGCGAACATCGAGAGATAGGCTGCGGCAAACGCAATGCCCGGCACGAGATAGGGAAGAAACGTAACCTGCCTGAGGAACGTGGAAATCATGGTCGAGGACGTGCGCGTGACGGCGTAGCCGACGAGCAGGCCGAGGAAGCCTGCCCCGAGGGCGGCCGAACCGACGATCCAGAGCGTGTTCCAGGTCGCCTGCCAGAATTCGGGCGTCAAAAGAATGCCCTGCTTCAGCGCCGTGGTGCCGACATCGGATCCGATCCAATAGGCGAGCGTGAAGTTGTCGAGCGTGAAGACGCCCGGTGACTTCATCACGGTGGTCAGCGCCAGCGCCAAAAGCGGAATGACGGCGCTGACGAGGAAGACCAGCATGGCGAGGCCCGCTGCCGGCATCCGGTAGCCGCGAAGCGACGTCGTGCGGTTCATCGAGCCCTTGGAGCCGATGACGGCAAAGCGCCGCGCTTCCTTCAGGAGATACATGTCGAGCATGATCGAGATTGTGCCGAGCACGACGATGGTGAGCGCAATGATCGCTCCCATGCCGGTCTGGCTCGTCGAGATGGCACGAAACAGCGAGGTCGCGAGCACATCGAAGCCGACGGGAACGCCGAGGATATAGGCGACGCCGAAATCCCCGAGGCACTTTGCAAAGATCAGCGTGCAGGCAGACACCAGCGACGGCAGCATCAGAGGCAGGATGATCTTGCGGGCGATCACGCCGTTTCCAGCGCCGATGATGCGAGCCGAATCCTCGAGCGTCGAATCGAACTGGCGCAGCGCATTGCCGAACAGAAGGATGACGAACGGCGTGTAGTGCAGCGCCAGGATGATGGTGATCGGAACGGCACCATAGGCGAGCCAGTCCGGCGGTGCAAAACCGAGCGCTTCCATCCAGCTCGGCTGTCCGCCGGTGGTCCTGTTCTTGAAGAGCGTCAGCCACGCCAGCGCAAAGGTCCAGGATGGCAGCATGTAGGGAATGATCAGCACAGTGGCGAACCACTGCTTGCCGGGCAGGTCGGTACGGCTGATCAGCCACGCCATCGGTATCCCGATCACCAACGCAACGACGATCGCGCCGAATGCGATGGTCGCCGTGTGGAGGAGAGGCAGCCAGAACACGTCCGTCGCAATCACCGACAGGAAGACGCGATTGAAATAATAGAGTGTCGCCTCGCCCATCGACTGGCCGGAGCGGGCCTGATCGGCGAACTGGACGAAGAACGCATCCGAAAGCAAAAGCACGATCGGAGCGGCAATCAGATAGGCGAAGAGCACGACGAGGCCGACGCCCACCATCGTGGTCGGGTCCTGATTGTGGACCCGGTAATTGTAGAGGGCTTTGCCAAAGTTTCGCATTGCAATCCCGTGGGTGAAGACGCGCAACAGCGTCGGGCGGACGGCCCGACCTGCGCAGACGTTGTGATCGGTAGGCGCGCGACGGGTCCTGCGCACGCGGCGCATCGACATCAGGTCGTGCAGTTGGAAGGGGTCAGAAGGAGGAAGCGCCGGCCTTGTCGATGACCTCGCGCACGCTTGCCCAATCCCGATCGTAGCGGATCGGCAGGAAGCGCTCGTCGCCGTGAAACTCACTCTTCATTTCGGCGGTGAACTCGAACTCGAAGAAACACTGCTTCATCTTGTCGACCAGCTGTGGTGCAAGGTCGTGCGCATAGGCAAAGGAAGACGTGGGAAAGATGCCGCTGGTGAAAATGACACGCAGGTCTTCGCGCTTGACTATGCGCCGCTCGATCAGTCGCTCAAGCACGTCCGACGCGACGGCCGCCATGTCGTAGTCGCCGGAGATCACGCCAAGGATGGATTTGTCATGGCCGCCCGACATGATCGGCGCATAATCCACGCCCGGTGCAAGGCCTTCTCCCGGAAAGAGCGCGCGCGGCGCCAGATGGCCGGAATTCGAGAAGGCCGAAGCGTGCGCCACGCGCCGACCCTTCAGATCGGCAAGGGACTTGAAGGCAGAATCTGCCCGCACGATCGCAATCAGATTGTAGCCGCGCACGTCGCTGCCGATGCCCTTTGCGGCAAAGGGAACGGCGCCGGCGCGATTGACCGCCTCGACGGTCGGCCCGGTCGAGAAACCGGCAAAATGCAGGCGCCCGGAGCGCATCGCTTCGATCTCGGCGTTGCTCGACTGTACCGGGTAGTAGACTATCTGGCGGCCGAGACAGGTGCCGAGATGGGTGGTGAAATCCTTGAACAGACCGGCATAGACGGCTGGCTCTTCAATCGGCGCATAGGCCCAGACCAACGTCTGCGGATCCCGCCACTTTGCAGGGTCGACAGGCGCGTCGGCGACGTAATCCTTGTCCGCATCGCAGTAGCGCTCATCGAGATCCGCCCGCGTCGCGCAGGCGGCATTGGCCGCCAACGGCACGGCAGACAGCAGCAGGCACGCGAATGCAATGCCGGCCAGCAACAGCCTGTACGCGTTCATCTCTACCCCTCCCCCAAAGCCCCGCTCTCCCGGCAAGTGCTTGCTAGTTCTCATCTGCTTTTCATGTGTGTATGGGAGTATCACTGTCACAATCCTGTCACCTGGACCCCCGATGCGCATTCTCTTGATCGAAGACACACCGGACATAGCCTTTGCCATTTCCATGCGCCTGGAGAAGGAAGGCTATGACGTGACGACCGCGTTCGATGGCGCGGAAGGAGAACGGCTCGCCCTCAACGCCTCGCATGATCTCGTGATCCTCGACATCAACCTGCCTAAGCGCGATGGCTTTGCGATCCTGAGCTCGATGCGCCAAAGCGGATTGACGCGCCCGGTCATTGTCATCACCGCCCGCAACCAGGTGGCCGACAAGGTGGACCTCCTGGAATTAGGCGCTGACGACTATTTGGTCAAACCCTTCGATCTGCACGAGCTCGTGGCGCGGATCAGGGCCGTCTCACGCCGGCACCTCGGCGCGGCGCAATCGGTCCTGCGGTTCGGCTCGATCTCGATCGACCTGTCGGCGCGCGCCGTCATGCTCGGGGATCGGCCGCTCGATCTCGGGCGTCGCGAATTCGACGTGCTGGAGGTGCTGGCAACTCGCTTCGGCACGACGGTCAACAAGGAGCAGATCGTCGTGAAGCTGTTTGGCTATGAGGACACGGGCACGCCGAACGCAGTCGAGCTTCTCGTCTCCCGGGTGCGCAGGAAGCTCGAGGACTGCGACATCGAAATCGTGACGCATCGCGGTGCCGGCTACATGCTGCGGCAGCGCGCTATCGGCGGCGTAACCGGTGCGCTCTGATTACTCCATAGAGCGGCGCATCCTGTTCAGCGGCGCCGCACTGCTCATCATCATCGGGCTGTTCCTGTTCTGGATGGTGCGCTGGAATGCGCACAATGCGGCCGAGGAAGCCTTCGACCGCGTGCTCGGCGCAGCCGCATTGTCGATTGCCGACACGGTATCGATCGAGGATGGAGCCTTGAGCGTGGACTTGCCGCACTCGGCCTTCGCCATACTCGGAACGTCGAGACTCAATCGCATCTTCTACCGGGTGGCAGCGCCCGACGGCACGATCATCACGGGATCGCCGATCCTTGGGCTTGAGATACCCCATGGTACCGGGCCGCAATTGCGGCTGGCCGATAGCAGCTATCGCGGCGAACGCATCCGTATCGCCGCCGTCGCCCGATACAATACCGACGCATCCGGCGGCGGCTGGGTCGATGTGCTCGTCGGCGAGACGCGCGAGGCCCGTGATCAACTTGGGCTGCACCTGACGTTCAATGCCGCCCTTCCGGCGATTGCCGTTTCGGTGCTGGCCTTTCTGCTGATCTGGCTTGCGGTCCGCCAGGCTTTCGCGCCGCTGAGGACGGTCGAGGCCGATCTGCGTTATCGCGCATCCTCCGATCTCAGGCCGGTTCCGGGTCCCGTGCCAAGGGAGGTGAACGCCCTGATTTCGGCGCTCAACGACTTCATGGCGAGGCTTGATTCGGTGCTGGTCGGCCTGAAGAGCGTCACTGCCGATGCGGCCCACCAGTTGCGCACCCCACTGACCGCGTTGCGCGCCCTTTCCGAGCTGTCGATCGACGAAGTGCCGGAAGGCAGGCTGCGCGATATCCTCAGGCGCATTCACGCCAACTCGGTCAATGCCAGCGTACTTGCCAACCAGCTCCTGTCCGATGCGAGCACGCTGCATGGACTGGAATCGCGCATGCGCGAGACCTTCGACATGCGCCAAGTCGTGCGCGACACGATCCGGCGGTTGCAGGCGGAAGGTTCCTATCCAACCCTCGACGACAGTCTCCACCTCGATTTGCCCGACGGCCCCGTGGAGATCGAGGCGGAAGCGGTGAGCCTGCGCGAGATGATGCGCAACATCATCGAAAACGCACTTGTCCATGCACCCGGAGAGATCGACGTTGCCGTGAGCGGCGAAGACGGCATCGTCCGGATTGTCGTCGCAGACCGCGGGCCGGGCATTCCCTTAGCGATGCGCGAACGGGTGTTCGCGCGCTTTTCACGCGTCGATGACAGCAAACCCGGCTCCGGTCTTGGCCTTGCGATCGCAAGGACGGTGGCGGAAGCCATGGGAGGAAGTATCAGCCTCGACGATCGGCAAGGCGGCGGTCTGTCGGTCGCGATCTGCCTGCCAAGAGGAATGGCCAATCCATGATCGCCCGCTTCGCATTTGCCCTGTTCATGGCAATCACGCTGTCGCTTGCCGCAGCGCAGGCAGCTCCCGAACGGCTCATCATCGGCGGCGTCGACGCACAGCCGACCGTGCAACCGCTGCTCGATGCCCTTCAGACCGACATGCCGCACGCGAAGGCGCAATACAGGCAGGCCCGCCCGAGCCAGATCATTTCCAGACTGCTGGCAGGTGTCGACGGTGGCGAACCGGTCGATGTGCTCATCTTGCCGACGCCGGATCTGGCCGTCTATCTGGCCAACGAAGGAAGCGCCTCGCGACATGGCGCCTCGGCGGTCAAGCACCGCCCGATGCAGCATGCCCACTGGCGCAGCGAAGTCTTCAGTATCGGGTATGATCCGGCAGTCTTTGTGGTCCGCAAGGGAGCGATGGCCCCAATCGACGTTCCGCCCACCCGCACCGAACTCGCACGCACGCTGGAGCAGAACCAGGCGCGTCTCAAGCGGCGGGTCGGACTGGTCAATATCGGCATCGACAATGTCAGCTATGCCTTTGCGTCGCAGGAGGCGATGCGATCTCCGTTGTTCTGGCGTATTTCCCGGGCCATGGGCGCGGCACAGGCCCGCATATTCGACAGCAATGAAGAGCTTCTCCAGGCGCTGGCCGAAGGCCGGATCGATCTCGGCTACAACGTGCCATTGTCCGCTGCGCGCGAATGGATGGGAAGGCATCCGTCGATCGAAGTGGTCATGCCCCAGGATTATGTGCTTGCCCTGCCCTGGACGGCTTTGATTCCGGAAAATGCCCGCAACCGCTCGACCGCCGGCGACGTGGTCGATTTCCTGCTGTCCGATCGGGCCGATGACGCGCTCGAACAGATCGGCCTCACCACCCCGCAGGATCTTACGGCCATCAAGAACGTGCAACTTATCGAGCTCGGTCCGGAACTGCTCGTCTATCTCGATGCCGTCAAGCGCAGCCGATTTCTCGACACCTGGTTTCAACTCGTCATTCAAGAATAGGTGGGCGCGAGGCCTAGCGACCCTTTCCTCCATTGAAACATCGGCGGAACGGTCGGAAAACGCTGGCCCCGCTTAAGCCGCGCGTTCGCATTATAGAGCAAGAGGCAGGTCCGGCCGAGGCGTGTGCCTCGGCCGGACGCCCGGAAGATGTGTCGCGACGGCGATGACCTTCATCGCGCTTCGCCGCCGTTCGCGCTGTCAGGCCTTGCGCTTGTGCGTGCCGATGAGTGTCTCGAGCATCGCCAGCTCGCCATCCGTCAGATCGACGAGTGGCGCGCGCACCGGGCCGGCGTCGAAGCCCTGCAAGCGAACACCCGCCTTGACTGCGGATACGGCATAGCCTTTCGCGCGATTGCGGATCGCCATGAACGGGTAGAAGAAATCGATAAGGATACGCTCGCAGGTGGCGCGATCGCCGGCGCGAAGTGCGAAGTAAAACTCGTTGGCCAGACCGGGCACGAAGTTGAACACGGCGGACGAATAGGTCGTGACGCCGGCTCCGAGATAGGCTTCGGCAAAGAGTTCCGCCGTGGGCATGCCACCGAGATACATCAGGCGATCACCCATCTTGGCGGTGACCTGGCGCAGAAGGGCGATGTCACCCGTGCCGTCCTTGAACCCGATCAGGTTCGGGCATTCGTCGCAAAGGCGGGCGAGTGTGTCGGCCTGCAGCACCGAATTGTCGCGGTTATAAACCATGACGCCGATACCCACCGACTGGCAAACCTTCTTGATGTGGGCGTAAAGGCCTTCCTGGGGCGCATCGATCAGGTAGTGCGGCAGAAGCAGGATGCCGTCCGCTCCGACCTTTTCCACCGAACGGGCGATATCAACAGCGATATCGGTGCCGTAGCCACAGCCTGAAACGATCGCCGTTTCTCCTGCGGCTTCCTTGGCGGCAGCGACGACACCAGGGATCTCGTCCGGCTTCAGCGAGAAAAATTCCCCGGTGCCCCCGGCTGCGAAAAGCACCGGAGCGTCATAGCCGGCAAGCCATTCGACATGGGCCTTGTAGCTCTCCGGCGCAAAGCGCCCTTCAGCGTCGAAATGCGTGACCGGGAAGGAGAGAAGACCGGAGCCGAGAGCGGCCTTGATGTTTTCAGGGTTCATTTCATTTTTCCTCTATGCATGCTTCCTGCGCCCATTTAGTCACACATAGTACAGATGTCAACAAGTTATCATACAAGTGATCGTACAACTTAATGCCCGGCATCTCACCGCGCCAGCCAACCGCCATCGACGTTGAGGATTGCGCCATGTACGTAGTCCGCTGCAGCCGAAGACAGGAAGACCACAGCGCCGGCGATATCTTCGGATCGACCCCAGCGATTGGCAGGAATGCGCTCGAGGATCGCCTTGTTGCGGTTTGCGTCAGCACGAAGAGCTTCGGTGTTGTTGGTTTCGATGTAGCCCGGCGCGACCGCGTTGACATTGATGCCTTTGCCCGCCCATTCGTTTGCAAGCAACTTGGTGAGCCCGGCGACGCCATGTTTCGCGGCCGTATAGGACGGCACACGGATACCCCCCTGAAAGGAAAGCAGCGACGCAATATTGACCACTCTTCCCGTGCGACCTCTGGCGAACAATTCCTTTGCGAAGGCCTGGGTCGTGAAGAAGAGCGCCTTCAGGTTCACATCCATCACCGCATCCCAGTCCTCCTCGGTGAAATCCACCGCATCGGCGCGCCGGATGATGCCGGCATTGTTGACCAGGATGTCGATGCCCTGCCCTTCGAATACATCTCGCGCAGCCATCGGATCGGCAAAATCGAGAGACAGTGCACTTGCCTTGCCGCCCGCCTGCGCGATCAGGCCAAGGGTTTCTTCCGGCGGCCGGCGGGCTGCGCAAATCACCTCCGCGCCGGCTGTAGCCAGGCCGATGGCAATCGCCTGGCCAAGCCCGGTATTTGATCCGGTCACAAGTGCCTTGCGCCCCTCAAGTGAAAAGGAATTCATCATTTCAGGTCCTCCGGCTGAATGAAGTCCATGTCGGTGTAGTCGACGTTGTCGCCGGCCATCGCCCAGATGAAGGTATAGGAGCCGATCCCCGCGCCCGAATGGATGGACCAGGGCGGCGAAAGCGCGCCCTCTTCGTTGGCAATGAACAGGTGCCGGGTCTCCTGAGGCTCACCCATCAGATGCAGAACCCGGGATTTCTCGTCCATGCCGAAATAGAGGTAGGCCTCCATGCGGCGGTCATGGATGTGAGATGGGATCGTGTTCCAGACCGATCCATCCTCAAGGGTCGTGTAGCCGAGAACCAGCTGGCAGCTTTCCATCACCAGCGGGTGGATGAACTGGTTGATGGTGCGCTTGTTGGAGGTCTCCGACGCCCCGAGCTTAACTTCCTTGCTATCCGCCCCGGTGATGAGCCGCGCCGGCAGGCTGCGATGGGCCGGGCAGGAGGTGATGTAGAACCGCCCCTTGCCGGCGAAGGTTACCTCGCCCGTTCCGGCACCGAGGTAGAGGACATCGCCGCGCGCCAAAGTGTACGTCTCGCCGCCCGCCGTCACCGTGCCGGCCTCGCCGATGTTGACGATGCCCATTTCGCGGCGATCGAGGAAGAGCGGCGTTCTGGTCTCCGCGACCTTTGCGAGCGTCAGCGGCTCTTCTCCGGGCACCGCTCCACCGATCACGAAGCGATCGTAGTGGGTGTAGATCAGCCGGATCTCTCCGGTCCTGAACATGTCCTGCGCCAGAAAATGCTTGCGCAGCCCGGACGTATCGAGCGCCTTGGCGTATTCCGGATTGACGGCCTGCCTTGTTTCCACGGTCAGCATAAATTTCCTCCATCACATTGTAGACGACATGTAATATATGTTATCGTTATTGTATGATATGTCAGTCAAGGTCAAGATACCAGCAAGCTCGATACGCGAATGTCGTTCTTCGGCGTGGAGTGCTGCGCCGGACATCTGGGCGCCATGCGTACGCCGCCGAACCCGCGTCGGGCCGGGATCGAAGGAAAAAGGAAGTGTGCCGCCTTCTGATCACCGGCGCTGCCGGTCAACTCGGCCAAGTGGTGCGAACGCGCCCTGCCCCGCTCACCGAGATCATTCACCTCGACGATCGTGTCCCTGTCGACAACCCGGGTGAAGGTGAGAAGCGCATGGCCTGCTGCGGCCGTTCCGACGCGGCCGCCGTGCGTGCAATGGTTTCCGGCTGCGACGGTGCTGTCGAACCAGTTCCCCACGGTGATTTCACCTCGATGATCGAGGCCATCTTCCACGCACAGACGCTCGGTTGCCCGGTCATCTGGGGCGGCGCGGGCAACGACGCCGGCTGGTGGGATATTCGCATCTCGGCCGGCTTGTCTGGACGCCGGGCGACAATGCCGAAGCACATAACACCCCTCACCCCGAAACCCGACCCACACGACCCCATGGTCGGCTTGGAGGGCGGCAGTTTCGTCGATAATCCGATCTTCAAGGAGTAGAGAATGACCTATATCACCCACGGCAGGCATCTGGTCGCCGGCGAATGGATTTCCACGCAACCCACGTTTCGCAGCGAGCCCGCCCACGGAGATGCCTTCGCGTTTTCTGTCGGCAACGTCGACTTGGTAAACAGCGCCGCCGAGGCCGCCGAGGAAGCCTTTTGGTCGTACGGCTATTCCTCCCGCGAAACCCGCGCCGGTCTCCTTGAGGCCATAGCCGACGAGATCGAGGCTCGCGGCCCCCAAATCACCGCGATCGGCACCTCTGAAACAGGTCTGCCTGCGGCGCGCCTGGAAGGTGAACGCGGCCGCACGACCGGGCAACTGCGCCTGTTTGCGTCCCACATCCGCAAGGGCGACTATCTCGACCGCCGCCATGACCATGCGCTGCCCGATCGCATGCCCATGCCCCGCCCCGATATCAGGCTGATACAGCGACCGCTCGGCCCCGTCGCGGTCTTTGGCGCGTCCAATTTTCCGCTCGCCTTTTCGACGATGGGTGGAGACACCGCCGCAGCGCTCGCGGCCGGTTGCCCCGTTGTCGTAAAGGGACACTCCGCCCATCCCGGCACCAGCGAGATCGTTGCAGAGGCGGCACAGGCCGCAATCAGGAAGAACGGAATCCATCCGGGCGTCTTCTCGCTGATCCAGGGCGGCCGCCGAGACGTCGGCACGGCGCTCGTCACGCATCCGCTCATCAAGGCGGTCGGATTTACCGGTTCGCTTGCCGGTGGCCGTGCGCTTTTCGACCTTTGCGCCTCCCGCAACGAGCCCATACCGTTCTTCGGAGAACTGGGCTCGGTGAACCCGATGTTCATACTGCCTGAGGCGGCGAAGACACGGGGCGCGCAGATCGCGCGGGGATGGGCAAGCTCGTTGACGATGGGGGCCGGGCAATTCTGCACCAATCCCGGCATCGCCGTTGTTCTCACCTCTGAAGCCGATGCATTTGCAGAGACAGCCCGCATCGCGCTGAGCGAAGTCGGCCCGCAGGTGATGCTGACGGACGGGATGGCGAGGGCCTATCGAGAAGGCGGCGTGCGAATTGCGGCAGGCGCCGGCGTGCGCGCGGTATTGACCTCCAGTTGCGACTTGCGCAACGCCACCCCCAACCTTTTCCGCGTTTGCGGGGCGGACTGGCTCTCCAACCACGAACTTGCCGAGGAGGTCTTCGGCCCGCTCGGACTGATCGTCACGGCCTCAACGCCCGACGAGATGGTTGCCGTCGCAAAGAGCTTTGCCGGTCAGCTGACCGCCACGCTGCATCTGGATGAGGCCGACACGCAACTGGCGCGCAGGCTGCTGCCGATCCTCGAGCGCAAGGCGGGCCGCGTGCTGGCCAACGGCTATCCGACCGGCGTCGAAGTTTGCGACGCCATGGTCCATGGCGGCCCCTATCCCGCCTCCACCAATTTCGGGGCCACCTCCGTCGGGACCCTTTCGATCCGCCGGTTCCTCAGGCCGGTCGCCTATCAGAACATTCCCGAGGCATTGCTGTGCGAGGACCTCGGATAGAACGAGCAACGGATTGCGCCATTGCCCGGCAATGGCGTATCCACAATCAAGGGCGGATGATCGCCCCACTCAGCGAATGGTTCGATTGTATGACGAAAGCAACCGCACAGGATACGACGCCCACGCAGGCCACAACGCTAGTGGTCAAGGTTGCCGATGCGCTTCGCGCGCGCATCTCCAAGGGAAATCACAGGCCGGGCGACCGGCTTCCCTCCGAAGCGCAGCTGACGCAGGAATTCGGCGTCAGCAGGACGGTCGTGCGCGAAGCGATCGCTGCGCTTCGATCCGACGGGCTGGTGGAGCCGCGCCAGGGTGCCGGCGTCTTCGTGCTGGATCCCGCGCTCGCCGAACGCCGCCCGTTCCAGAACATCGACCTTGCCCGTGTGTCGTCGCTGATCGAAATGCTGGAGCTTCGAACCGCTGTCGAGGGCGATGCCGCGGGTCTTGCCGCGCTGCGGCGCTCGCCGGCCCAGGAGGAAAAGATCATCGAGGCGCTCGATGCCTTTCGCACGAGCTCGGCAGAAGGCCGCCCGAGTGCGGAAGCCGATTTCGCCTTTCACCTCGCAATTGCCCAGGCGACCAACAACCCCCGCTTCGGCGAGTTCCTGCAGATGCTGGGCCCGACGCTCATCCCCCGCCGAGCCGTAACGGATAGCGGCGAGGAGACCGCCCTGCCCGCCGCCGATATCGAGCGGCTCGCACAAGAGCATGAAGCCATCCTTGTTGCCATTCAAAACGGCGACGAGACGGCCGCCCGCGCCGCCATGCGTACGCACTTGCGGAATAGCCAGGCACGCTATCGCGCGATACTGCGCACTTCACGCTGACACACGCCCTGGACAGCTCTCCCTTGCATTCGGACAGATAACCGATAACATACCAGACAGGTTCAATGCAGGTGAAGCAGAAATGGAAGCCGACAACAACCACGCCAGAGGCACGTCGCTCGCAGCGAAGATCAGCACCAACCTGCGTCGCGACCTGACCGATGGCGTCTTCAAGCCCGGCGATCGGCTTCCCAGCGAAAGTGCGCTGACCCGCGAATATTCCGTCAGCCGCACCGTCGTGCGCGAGGCAATTGCTATCCTTCGGGCCGACGGCCTGGTGGAGGCACGCAAGGGGGCCGGGATCTTTGCCCTTGCCGCGTCGGAGGGAAAGAAGCAGCCGTTCAAGGACCTGACCACCGAGCGGATTTCCTCGGTCATCGAACTCCTCGAGCTCAGGACCGTTTTCGAAGTGGAATCGGCAGGGCTCGCCGCGTCGCGCCGTTCCGCCGCTCAGATCGAAGCCATTCTCGAGGCTCACCATCACGTTGGAGAATGCCTGGCGACCGGGAGCCCGACCCGCGACGCGGACTTCAAATTGCACCTCGCCATCGCGGAGGCCACGCAGAACCGGCGCTTCCCGGAATTCCTGCAACTGATCCGATCGGGCATCATCCCGCGCGGCGAGCTTCAGGGCTCGCCCCCCGGTTCGCGCCCGAAAGACTACAACCTTCATCTTCAGGAAGAACACGGCCTGATCCTCGACGCCATCATCGAAGGAAATGCCGAGGCGGCGCGCGAACGGATGCGCGCCCATCTTCGCGGCAGCCTCGATCGCTACAAGATCTTGCTGCGTTCGCGTACACTGGCGCCTGAAGATATCAGCTTGTCGTAGCTTGTATTACAGATATAGAGACATGTATACTAGTGGCGTCATCCATCACTAGCGAGGTCTCCATGACTCTTCCCGTCTTTCCCGCCACCCCGACCGATGCCGGCATCACTCGGCAGGTGCTGTCTCATTCCCCGGAGGTCATGGTCGTGTCCTTCCGCTTCGAAAGCGGCTCCGAAGGCCGGCTGCACAGCCATCCGCACGTGCAATCGACCTATGTCGCACGCGGCCGCTTTCGCTTCTTCCGCGACGGCGTAGCCTATGAGCTTAAGGCCGGTGACAGCCTCGTCATTCCCGGAAATACCGAACACGGCTGCCAGTGCATCGAGGCTGGCGAGCTGATCGACTGCTTTACGCCTCGCAGAGACGATTTCCTGTGAGCGGATTGGCTTGACAGCATCGACAACCTGTGACAGATTTTATTAAGTTGTCATACAGGATGGGAGCCTGTATCGCCTCCCGTCCGGCGAATGACAAACGGAGGAATCATGTCACACCGTCGCATACGCTTCTATGGCGCAGCCGGGCAGGTCGGGACCATTGCGGTCACGCTGCTCGGCCTGCTGCTTCTGACCTTCTTCATCGGCCGGCTGATGCCCGCCGATCCCGTGCGCGCCATGGTCGGCGAAGATGCGACCCGTGAGACCTACGAACAGGTATACCGCTCGCTCGGCCTTGATCGCCCGCTCTGGGAACAGTTCTTCTATTACCTGCACGACGTCTTTACCGGCAATTTCGGGACGTCCATCCGCACCGGCCAGCCCGTCATCCAGGACATCCTGCATGTCATGCCGGCGACGATCGAGCTGGCCACCTTCGCCATTCTGATCGGAGCGGGCCTTGGCGTGCCGCTTGGCGTCTTTGCCGCCGTCAACAAGGATCGGTGGCCGGACCATGTCGTGCGCGTCTTCAGTCTCTTTGGCCATTCCATGCCGATTTTCTGGACAGGTATGATCGCCCTCATCGTCTTTTATGCCCATTTCGGCCTGGTCGGCGGCAGCGGCCGCATGGATCAGTTCTATATCGGCCTCGTTGATGAACGCACCGGATTCCTTCTGATCGACAGCCTCATCGCCGGCGAAATGGATGTGTTCTGGTCCGCGGTAAACCACATCATCCTGCCGGCCGCCCTGCTCGGTTATTCCTCTTCCGCCTACATCACCCGCATGACGCGCAGCTTCATGCTCGACCAGTTGGGCCAAGAATATGTGACGACCGCGCGGGTGAAGGGGCTATCGCGCAACCAGACGATCTGGCGGCACGCCTTCATCAACATCCGCGTCCAGCTCGTCACCATCATAGCGCTCGCCTACGGCTCCTTGCTCGAAGGCGCGGTCCTGATCGAGACCGTCTTTGCCTGGCCGGGTTTCGGCCAATACCTCACCAACAATCTCATCACCGGCGATATGAACGCGGTCATGACCTGCGTCCTGATCGTCGGCGTCATCTTCATCGGGCTCAATCTTCTGTCCGACGTTCTTTACCGCATCTTCGATCCGAGGACACGCTGATGTCTACCAGCACCGAAACCAGTTTCCGCCTGCCCGCACCGCTGCTTGCGTTGAAGAACATCGTGCTGTTTCTCCTGAAAAGCCCGACATCGGCATTCGGTCTTGCCGTTCTGACGCTGCTCGTCCTGGTCGCCGCCTTTGCGCCGTTGATCGCCACCCACGACCCCTACGCGCAGGATCTTGCGCTGACGCTGCAGGCACCCGGCAACGGGCATCTCTTCGGCACCGACGAGCTCGGCCGCGACATCTTCAGCCGGCTGGTCTGGGGCGCCCGTATCACGCTGACGATCATCTTCCTCGTGTCGGTCGTCGTTGGCCCCATCGGCCTGATCATCGGCACGACCGCCGGCTATCTCGGCGGCAAGGTCGATACGGTGATGATGCGCATCACCGATATCTTTCTGTCGTTTCCGAGCCTCATTCTCTCGCTCGCTTTCGTCGCCGCACTCGGACCGAGCCTCAACAACGCCATTGTCGCCATTGCGCTCACCTCCTGGCCGCCGATCGCGCGGCTGGCGCGGGCCGAGGCCATGACCTTCCGCAAGGCGGACTACATCTCCGCCGCCCGGCTGCAGGGCGCCTCGCCGGCACGCATCATCGTCAAGTCGATCATGCCCATGTGCCTTCCTTCGGTCCTCATCCGCCTGACGCTGAACATGGCGACCGTCATCCTCACCGCCGCCGGCCTCGGCTTCCTCGGCCTTGGCGCCCAACCGCCGCTTCCCGAATGGGGTGCGATGATCGCGACCGGACGCCGCTACATGCTGGACAGCTGGTGGCTCGTCACCTTCCCGGGAATCTCGATCCTGACCGTCAGTCTCGCATTCAATCTGCTCGGCGACGGTTTGCGCGATGCACTCGACCCCAAGCAGATGAACCGGAGGTAAGCCCGATGGAAAAGCCCATTCTAGAGGTCGACAATCTGAGGATCCGCTACGGCGGCGCTTCGACCGAGGCCGTGCGCGGCGTCACTTTCACGCTCGGCCGCGAGCGGCTCGGGATCGTCGGCGAATCCGGCTCCGGCAAGTCCACGGTCGGGCGCGCTCTGCTGCGGCTTCTGCCGGGCGCCACCATCACGGCAGACACGCTGCGCTTTGGAGACCGAGAGCTTCTGACGCTTTCGGAAAGAGAGATGTTGAAGGTCCGCGGCCGGCACATGTCGATGATCCTTCAGGATCCCAAGTTCTCACTCAACCCGATCCGACGCGTCGGCGACCAGGTGGCAGAGACCTATCTGCGCCATTTCAGGTGTACGAAGACGGAAGCGCGCGACAAGGCGCTCGCCATGCTGGAAGCGGTCAAGATCCGCGATCCGAAGCGGGTCTACGAGCAATATCCGCACGAGATTTCCGGCGGCATGGGCCAGCGGGTGATGATCGCCATGATGCTGCTCGCTGATCCCGACCTCGTCATCGCCGACGAACCGACGTCCGCGCTCGACGTCACCGTCCGCCTGCAGGTGCTGAACATTCTCGACGGTCTCGTCCGCGACCGGGGCATCGGCCTGATCATGATCAGTCACGACCTGAACCTTGTGCGCAATTTCTGCGACCGGGTGCTGATCATGTATGCCGGCCGCGTGGTCGAAACACTCGCTGCCCGCGATCTCGACAGGGCAGAGCACCCCTACACGCGCGGCCTTCTGGCAGCACAGCCGAAGATCGGTGGCGGGCGGGCACCGCTTGCCGTGCTCGATCGCCAACCCGAATGGCTGGAGGAGAAAGCCTGATGTCCGTTTCCGTCGAAACCCGTGATGTGTCGATCACCTTCGGCGCCGGTCCCACTGCCGTCAGGGTTCTGCCCGGCGTCAGCTTCTCGGTCAGCCCCGGCGAATGTTTCGGTCTCGTCGGCGAAAGCGGCTCGGGCAAGTCCACGGTGCTGCGATGCATCTCCATGCTCACCGACATCTGGACGGGCGACATCCTGATCGACGGCAAGTCCGTGCGCGCGATGCCGCTGATCGAGCGCTGCCGCATGGTGCAGATGGTCTTCCAGGATCCCTACGGTTCGCTGCATCCGCGCCAGTCCGTGCGCACCGTGCTCAACGAGCCCCTGGCCATCCACAAGCTCGGCAATCGCGAGGAGCGCATGCGCAAGGCGATCACCGATGTCGGCCTGCCCCTGTCGTTCCTCGATCGCTTTCCGCACCAGCTTTCCGGCGGCCAGCGGCAGCGGGTGGCCATCGCCCGGGCCCTCATCCTGGAGCCCTCGCTCCTGCTTCTCGATGAGCCGACGTCGGCGCTTGATGTTTCCGTACAGGCCGAAATCCTGAACCTGCTCCAGCGCCTGCGGGAGGAACGCGGCTTCACCTACATCATGGTGACCCACGATCTGGCCGTCGTCGATCACATGTGCGACCGGTTCGCCGTGATGTTGCACGGCGAGATCACCGAAGTGCTGCCGCGCGATGCGATCCCCGCAAACGGCGCAACCCATCCCTACGCTCGCGAACTCATCGGCGCTTCCCTGGAATACGAAAACGCACACTGATCGGGCTGACAGAGTTAGGACACGCTGGCAACGACAGAGCGCCCCTGGAGACAGGGGCGTTTTTTTGCCACGACGGTGGCTGCATAACCGGAGCGGCGCCGCGCGGTTGTTCGACCGCCATCGACAATGCCATCTATACCAAGTTTTGGATGAGGCGGCTTGCCCACCGGGCGGCTCAAGCCGAGGGACCAGCGAATGCGTCCCACCACATCTAAAGCGGGAAGGCCATCGCACCCGCCAGCCAGCGACGCGCCGCGCCCTCGCCGCATCTGTGGCTCTCGCCCCCGTGACCTGCGGCCGCGGGCGGCCATCGTTCGCGCGCTGCCTGCGCAGGCTGGCATGTCCCAATGGCACTGAATGATCGGCACAGGATTTGGAGCGCCGCTTTCTCGCCTCAGCCAGAATGTGAAGCAGGTTCCAAGCGCGCGACAGCGGTGGCCTCGTCCAGAGGTGCGCGATAGCGCGCCCGCCTGTTCGGCGCGCACGGCTCCCTACGCCCGAACGTGAAATGGCGCGTGTTTCCACGCGCCATTTCGTCTTTTGCCCAGAAACAGGAAGGGATCAACGCTCCTTGGCGACGCCCTCGAAGCGGGAAAGCCAGGGGCTGACGATCATGCCCTTCACATCACTCCGGTACGCGGCGGTATCGACCACTTCCGCGAACGGTTGGATCGACATGACGATCTCGTCCATGTAGGTCTGCACACCTTCGTAAAGCTTGGCCTGTTTGGCGGGATCGCGCTCGACCAGGGCCTCCTCGATCAACTTGTTCAGTTTTTCGTCGTAGAAGCTCGTGCGCCAGCTCTGGTAGTTGGTCAGCTTCGCCTCATCCGAATTGTCGGGATTGTAGGCAATGGCGCGCAGGTTGTTGTCGGGATGCGGCTGTTGGCCGCCGCCGCCGCGACCGAGCAGCAGTTCGAAGTTTCGCTCGCGCATCGCCCCGTAGATCTGGTCACCGGAACCGCTGATGAGTTCGGCCTCTATACCGGCCTGGGCAAGCGTGTTCTGGATCGCGGTCGCCGCCTTCATGAACGGATCTTCCGAGAGAACCCTGAGCGTGGTCTTGAATCCATTGGGATAGCCGGCCTCGGCCAGCAGTGCCTTGGCCTTGGCAACGTCCAGCTTGTAGCCCTCGTCCGGGAGCACACCCAGAACGCCACTCGACAGCGGCCGCTGGTGCAGCTTGCCGTAGTAGGGCATCACCGCCTTGTCGAGACCCTCATAGTCGATCAGGTATCGTAGCGCTTCGCGGACTTTCTTGTTGGCGAAGCGTTCGTCCTTCATCGATACGCTGAGATAGTAGAAGCCGGAACCGGGCGTCGATGCAATGGCAATCGCCTTGTCAGCCTCGAGCGACTTCAGGTCCGGCGCCTGGAGCGAATAGGCTACGTCGATATCGCCTTTCTCCAGCAGCAGCCGCTGCGACTGGGATTCCGGCAAATGGCGCATCAGGACGCGTTTCATCGCGGCCTTCTGGCCCCAGTAGTCGTCGTTGCGGGCGAGAATGATGTATTCGTTCGACTTCCATTGCGCCAGCGTGAACGGGCCGGAGCCGGCCGAATTCAGCGTCAGCCATGCCGCACCGAGGTCGCCATCCTTCTCGTTCTCGAGCACCGTCTTGCTGTCCAGAATGGAGCCCGGTCCGTTCTGTGCCAGGACCATCAGCAGCAGGTTCGGGTCGTCGGGCTTCGGCAGGTTGATCACGAAGGTGTTGTCGTCCTCCGCAACGAACGCCGTGTCGGCACCCTCCGCAGTGAAGCCGCGGGTCTTGAGCAAGGACGACTGAGCGAGATTGCGGACAAGCAACCGCTTCAAGCTCCAGGCGACGTCAGCGGCGGTCACGGGATTGCCGGACGCAAATTTCGCATCTGCATGCAGATGGAAGCGGATCGACTTGCGGTCGTCGGCAATTTCCCAGCGCTCGGCAAGCCTCGGCTGGACGCTCCGGTCCTGCGGTGAAAGGACGACGAGCGTGTCATAGATGTTGTTGAGCACCTGCACGGTCTCGCGGCCGGTAATGGCAGCGGGATCGAGCGTCAGAATGTTGCTCATGGTGGTGGCGACGACCAGTTGGTCCGCCGGCGTTTCCGCGAACGCACCGATCGGTGCCGCCGTGGCGAGCAGCGCACCAAGCGCGGCTCTTAGAAAAAAGTGTCTCATGCTTCCTCCTTTGCGGCCATCCCTTGCGGATTTTGGCCTACCAGTTTCAAGATCCGCCCGCCTGCTCCTCCGCAGGCGTTGAAACGGATCAGTGCAGAATTGCGCTGACCGGCGCTGCGAGTGCCCGGCCGATGGCGGCCGTCGCGGTGGCCTCCAGATGCACGCCGTCGATCCGCGAGCCCCGCGCCACCGTGCCGGCGTCGAAAAACGCATGGCCGAGTTCGCCGGCAAGCTTGCTGTAGAGCGGCGAAAGCCGCTCGGATTCTTCGATACTTCGTCCTGCCGCCGGGTGCCCCGCCGCGCCTGGCGAGCAAGGGGGCGGCGCGACGATCAGGAGCTTCGGCTTGGCACTGCGTGGCTTGTAGGGAAACGTGTCGACGATCTGCGCCAGCCGGCGCATTCCCGAAACCGCTCCCTCCGCGCGTCCGCCATGCACGGGCTTCAAGTCGTTGGTCCCAAGCATGACGATCACGAGATCGAGCGGCATGTGGCTTGCAAGCGCGATCTCCAGCGCCTTGGCGCCATTGCGGCAAGCGGGCCCTGCATGGTCCTCGTAGCAGGTCGTGCGCCCGCCGAGCCCTTCCGAGATGACCGTTGCCGAGCCGCCGAGCTCGCGAGCGAGCACCTCGGGCCAGCGCCCCTCCGGGGGATGACGCAGGCCCGTCGTCGGATCCGCGCCCCAGGTCAGACTGTCGCCGAAGGCGAGAACGGTCTTCATTGCTCGATCACCTCGCCATTCACCGCACGCGGTTGTTTTCAATGAAGTCGAAATCTATATCTTCGCCGAGCCCCGGCCGATCCGGCACATGCACGAAGCCGTCCCGATCCATCGGATCGGAAAGAGACTTCAGATAGTCGTGGCCATCGTCATATTCGAGGAACGGGTGCAACAGGCCGCGTTCGTACCAGCGGCAATTCTTGGTCGCAGCCACCACATGCAGGTTCATCGCGGTGTTGCCATGGACTTCGCATTCCATGCCGAAGGCCTCGGCCAGATGCATGGTCTTCAGCGCCGGCGTTATGCCGCCGACATCGTTGACGCCGGTGCGAAGGATGTCGCAGGCGCCAGCCTTGATCCATTCGGCACGGTGCCAGTGTTTGCCCGCCGCACTTTCCGGACCAACGACGGGAATGTCGAGATTGTCCGCAAGCCACTTGTAGGAAGACAGCGACTGTTCATCCATCGGCTCCTCGATCCAGTCGAAGGCGAGCTTTTCGAGCCCTCGGCCAAGTTCGAGCGCATCCGTGCGGGAATACCAGTGGAAGGCGTCGATCATCAGCCGGATATCCGCGCCGACCGCCTCGCGAACGGCCGCACAAGCCTTGATGTCCATCTTCACGTCGGGCGCCCAGCTGACCGGCGGCATCCAGGTGTGCAGCTTGATACCCTTGTAGCCGCGCTTGACCAGGGTCTCGGCAAAACGCCCGTAGTCATCGGGCGTTGCCAATCCACCGTCCAGTTCGTCGCCGCACATGATAGAGCCGTAGGCCAGCACCTTGTCGCGATAACCGCCGATCAATTTGTATACAGGTTGATCGAGCGTCCTGCCCGCCAGATCCCACAAAGCGCAGTCGACCACGGCAAGCGTGCGGTCAGTCAATTGTGCCGCGGAGCCGCGCTGCCAGTGGGCGAGATCCTGCCAAAGCCGTTCGCGGTCGCGGTAATCAGCGCCGATGAGCACCTTCTTGACGAATTTCTCGATCAGGTGCGGGCGAACGATCTCCGGAGCGGTGAAGGAATGGCCTTCACGGCCATCTTCCGTGCGAATGGTCAGCATCGCCTGCTCCACCTGATGCGGCGGACCTGGATGGGCGTGACCAGCACTGTCTGAATGGCGGCGCGTGGTCGTGCGGAACACCCGCACCTCGACGTCGGTGATGATCATTGTTCCTCCGGTATGCGAAATCGGTCGGCTTACCGAGCCATCCTGTATTACACATATTTAGACAGATTATCGCATACCTGTCAAACTTGTATTACAGCTTTATTTGGATGACTGACAAGGATTGGCGCAGGCGTTGTCCGACGATCCCAAAAACCGCATGGCCGAGTGCCGGAATTTTCCGCTTGCTGCACGACATGTCAGCCGCGGACGGCTTGCCGGCGTCATCTGGCCGGAAGCCGCAGCTGGCGCATTTCAGGAACGGAGATTTCAGGCCCGCTGACGGCGTAGCCAGGTCATCGGTCGGCGGCCCCGCCGCCATGTGGCAGGGCGACCAGGCGTGTTCGCATCGAGACACGGGAGAAGAGAACGGTAATTGCGGCCACTCAAACGCAGGGTCCTGACTGGTTGGTCCATGTCGCTTGTTGCGGAGCGCGTTTCCTTCGAGACCCTCTAGGCCTTCCCCGCCCGGATCATGGAGAAGTAGTCGTCGCCCCCGACCTGACCGCCCTTGAGCGCGATCTCAAGACCATCTGCCGGCCCGCCATGGGCGATGCACAGTGGAGAGCCGGGCGTTTGCGGCAGCGGCATTTTGAGCGTGAGGGCGGAAATGCCCATCTCGCCGAGCGCGTGGCTGGAGGTATCGCCGCCCGCCACAACCGCGCGGCCAAGCCCGGCGCGCGAAACGAGTTCCGACTGGATCTGGCCAAGCGCCCGGCCGAGCCGATGGCGTGCGCCGTCGGACGAATCGAGTTCGCCGCCGCGATCGGCCGACGGGCCCATTGCCGTGTAGAGAACAACGCTCTTGCCGCCTTCAAGCATAGCCAGACCGGCCTCCACCGCCGTTTCGATCGCCGCCGTGCGGCCATCGCCCGATAGCGCGAGCGGGTCGAGCGTGACGCCGCCAAAGCCATCAGCCAGCGCATGGCGAATTTGTCGCTCGGTCGTGGGTGAGACGCTGCCCGAGACGACAGCGATGCGATCGACCGGCCCGACGTCCGCGAAGGCGGGTTTGCTTGCGACGAGCCCCTCGTGACGCCAGGCCGGAATCAGGGCGTATTCGACGCCGGAGGAACCGCACACGAAAGGGCTCCGGCGCCGGAGGCTTCTCCAAAGCAGCCTGCCCGCAGCAGCCTGCGTCGCCTCGTTCACGACGTCGAGGAGCAGCACATCGGCTTCCTCCGTCTCACCCCCCTCGACGATCGAGACGATGTCGACCAAGGCGGAGGAAAGTTTCGTCTGCCGCGCGAGATGCAGCAGCAGGTTGGCCTCATCCATTGGCGTGACCGGATGGCGCGACATCACCGGGTGGCGATCGATGCGGTAGTTGCACCCTTGATAGGCGGCGAAGAGTTCGCCGAAGGCCGTGTAACGGCGGATCTGCGGCGCTCCGACGATGAGCGGCACCGTCTCCTTGCCGAAGACGTCACGGCCGATCTCGATCGCCCGGCCGATGCTTCCGACATGTGGAGCGGAATCGAAGGTCGAGCAGACCTTGTAATGGCAGAGCTCGGCATCGAGCGTCTTCAGCCACGTGAAGGCGTCTTTCAGATGCCTGTCCATCCATTCCGGCGTCTCGCTGCGGCTTGTGCCGGCAAGGCCAAAGGCGCGCGCGCCACGAAAGCGCGAAAGCAGGTCTTCGCTGGGCGTTTTCAGAAACAGGACCGTCTCGACCCCGTTCGAGGCCAGCGCCTCCATGACATCGGTCGAGCCGGTGAAGTCGTCGCCATAGTAGCTGATCAGGGGGCGCGACGTCATCTAGGCCGCCTTGCCATCGGCAAATTTCGCAATCGATTGCGCCAGTTCCGGATGGTCTTTGGCGTAGGTATCGAGCGGCACACCGGCAACCGCTGCCTCCCAGGCCTGCTTCACCGCCCTCACACCGGCGCCCGGACCGCCCGGATGGCTGACGATGCCGCCTCCGCACAGATAAAGCAGATCGGTGGAACCGCCTGTGGCTTTGATCGTATCGGGCGCCTGCCCTCCCCATTGGCCGGAGCCGATCACCGGCAGTGCCACGTCTTTCTCTGAAAACATCGGCGTGCTCACGGCATTGTAGGAGCGCACGAAGCTTTCATCCGGCTCCCAGTATTTCACTCTGATGCCGTTGATCTGAAACTGGTCGACGCCGAGCAGGCGCCAGAACTGCTGCCAGACGGAGAATTCCAGCCCAAGGCCGGCATGGCGGGTCAGGATATCCCAGCCGTTGCGGTGTGCGTGCAGCACCAGGCCGGAGCGCTTGCGCAGGAAGGCGAGCCCACCGAAGCCGATCGAATTGATGTTAACGACGGCGCAATTGCCGCCGGCCCGCAGCACGAGGTCGTGATTGCGCATCATCTCGTCAGGATCGGCGTGGCTGATGCCGAAAGCATACATCACCTTCTTGCCGGTCTTCTGCTCGTGATCGAGGATCAGCGGCATGATCGCGGCCACCCGGTCTTTCAGCGGCGAATAGGCCGGGCTCATCAGCTTCTCGTCATCCTTGATGAAGTCGACGCCCGCCTCGATCAGATCACCGACCATCTCAGCGGTTTCATGCGGCCTCAACCCCAGCGCCGGCTTGACGATCGTGCCGATAATGGGCCGATGCTTCACACTAGTCAGCGCAAAGCTGCCACCGACGCCGAATTGCGGGCCCGGATGCGCCGCCTGGAATTCCCCGGGCAGCTTCATCCCGACGATGCGAATGCCGGTCATGCCCTTGATCGAATAGACGCCGCCGATCGCGATCGTCATCAAGGCTGCAAGGTCGGTGCCGACCGCATCCATCGGAAAATCGATATCGACATCGGCGCGATTGAACTTCGTGTTGCCACCGGCCTCATCGGGAAAAGAGGCACGATCGGTCGACGGCAAGAGACGGATCGCGACGACGCGCGCGGCAACCCGCGCCTTGAGTTCCTCGGTCTCGCCGGGCAGCGCAACGAAGGTGCCCGTCGACTGGTCGCTGGCAATCTTCGTCGCCATCGCCTCCACGGAGCCGGGCGTCTCTATCCGGTAGGTCAGGCGGATCACGTCATTATCCCTTCAACGTCGCAACAGGCTTGTTTCGGCACATCAACTGGTATAATGAGTATTTATGTTATTGCAAGCCATCTCGGCAAGACTGTTGCGAGGATGGAACTTGATGCATATTCAAACCTGTCCAAATCAGGTGACTCAATGAACGCCATTTCCGAACCGATCGTCCGCAAAAAACTCTCCGATGAAGTCTTCGCTCGGTTGAAGCAGATGATCGAAACCGGCGAACTGAAGGCGGGCGATGAAATGCCCTCCGAACGTGAACTCATGGAGCGCTACGGCGTCGGCCGCCCTGCCATCCGCGAAGCAATGCAGGCGCTCGCGGGCAAGGGCCTCGTCGAGATCTCGCAAGGCGAGCGCGCCAAGGTGCTGCGCATCACCGCCGAATCCATCATTCGTCAAGTCGACCTTCCGGCAAAGCTGATGCTGTCGGGTTCGTCGGATTCTCTTGAGCACCTGAAGAGCGCGCGCATCTTCTTCGAGCGCGGCATGGTTCGCGAAGCGGCCGCCAAGGCGAGCGCCGCACATATCGCCGAGCTTCGCGCCCTCCTCGACAAGCAGAAGCAGAGCCTCGGCGATGCCGACGCATTCATCGACGCGGACATGGAGTTTCACCACTGCATCGCCGGAATTTCCGGTAACCCGATCTTCGTGGCCGTCAGCGGCGCGATGCTGGGATGGCTGAAATCCTATCATACCGAAATGCTCATCTGGACGGGGCGAGAGAATTTCACCCTCTCGGAACACGAGGAAATCATCCGCGCCATCGAGAGCCGTGACGCCGATTTCGCCGAGCAGGCCATGGTCAAGCACCTCGAACGCTCCCGCGCGCTCTACGCCCTCAAGAGCCAGAAGTAGCGCTCAGAGCACGATCTCGACACAGCCGTAGGGCGGCAGCGCAAGTCTCTGCTTTGCGGGAATTTCCTCTTCAGTCACGATATCGAATACGCGCGAAGGTTTCATCGGCAAAACAACGTGTTGCGAGGACGATTTGATGTTGGCTAGCAGCAGGTGCTCGCCCGATGCCAGGCCGACAACCGCATCCGGGCGCGACGTCTCGACCACATGGAGGGGGCGCCGCGAGAGCGCTCCGAGCCGTGCAAGAACTTTGGCCAGGGGTCGAAGCTCGCCACTCGCCATCGGCTCTCCTGCCCCGGCCGAAAGCCCGAACGGGCCGGAAAGCGTCGAAAGCGTCAGCACCTCAAGTCCTGCCGGAGCGACAGTCGCCGCATAGGCCAAAGCAAAGGCGGCGCCAAACTGGCCATTGTGCCGTGGGTCGCGATCGGCCATCGGGATCCGAGAGCCTCCAGGGTTTTGCTTCGTCGCGCTGCCGTAAGGGTTCTGGCGCATGGCAATCGTCGAGGGACCGATGCGATAGGGCTTGTCGCCGTAGATAGCCCTGACCGTGTCGACCACATGGCGCAGCGCCTCGAAGGTCTGCATGACCGAGCGATCGTCGGCCGCATGGACGATCGGGCAGGTCGCGTGGCTGACATAGTCGATCAGATCCGCCGGCACCCGCTTGCGATTGAGTTCGGTAAAGTAGCTCATCATGCCGCCGCCAAGGCGAATGCCGGGAAAGGCCTCGCGCGCCGCCGCGTAGACATCGGCGAGCTCAGGGCATGGCGGCCACGCACTTCCGGGCGGCGTTGACTGCCGGTCGACGGACGGACAGACGAACAGCGTGTCGAGCCGCAACCCTGCTTGCTGGACGAGCGCCGCATACGCGCCCATTTCCTCGGCGAGGGGGCGCACGCACGGCACGGCCAGTTCCAGCGTCACCTTGAGCCCGGACCGTGCCGCGATCGCAGCATATCCCTCGAGCGCATCGATGCCATGTCCGGCGCCCGGATCGAAGTGGGCGAGCAGATGCTCGGCGCCGACTGTCTGCAGTAGCGGCAGCGAGGCCAGTTCTTCCCCAAGGCATTCCGGCCGCAAACCGATGCCGATTGCGGGCAGCCGATGCGCCGTGGGCACCAATCTCACGGCGATCGCATCCAAATCGGCGACCGCGGGCGCGGCATCCTTCTCCGCGCGGATCTGCACGGAGATCTGCTGGGTGAAGGCGGTGCCCTTGGTCACAAGATAGGGCCAGGGCAGAGCCAACGGCCGGACATAGGTCTTGTAGGATGCGTCCGTCCAGTTGCGCTGATCTTCCATTTCGAAGACATCGCCCTGAAATTCCGTCGTCGCCACGATGCCGCGCGCCACGTGATGGGTGATTGCGGCGATGTCCTTGAAAGGCTGCCAGGGCTCGATCTCTTTCGGCCACCGCGCGTGCTCGACGCGACCGTCGCCATGCCTGACGTCGACAGGTTCTCCTGCCACCCCGACGATGGGATGCAGGACCACGAAGCCGGCGCGCGCGGTCTCGAAATCCGCGTCGCTGATACAGTCGGCAGAAAAGGTCACGCTGTCAGATGTGCCGGAAATCGCGGCCTTGCAGTCGAGATTTGCGCCCGATGGTGCCGTAAAGCGAGCGTGATAACGCAGCGTGAAGCAGCCGTCCTGTTCGGCGATCGCGAGATCCGTGATCAAGGCTGTGCACGTGCCCCAATCCCTGTCGCGAACGAGGAAGGAAATGCCGCGCAGCACTTCGTGCCCCCGGAAGCGCAAGCCGGCGAGATTGCCGTTCTGCAGCTCCACGCGGAGATCACCGGCGACCAGCGTGCGGGTTTCCGGCTCGCGCTCGGCGGTGCCACAAAGACGCAGCATCTCCCGGCTCATGCCAACAGCTCGCCGACGTCAAGCGTTTCGCCGCGCTTGGCACTCAGATAGGCGGCCTCGACCAGAGCGAAGGTCTTCAGATTGTCCCGGCCCGACGTATCCGGTTGCTGCCCGGAGGCGAGGCGCTCGACCCAATGCTTCTGGATCAGCGCGACGCTTTCCTGGATATTGTGCCAGGGTCGCGAAGCCCAGGGCAGCAGGTTCGGTGCAACGACACTCTCCCTTGTTCCATCAGCGGAATGGACACTCAGCCTGTAATCCTTGCCAAGGCGCAAGGTCCCCTCGCTGCCGTCGATTTCCACGAAGGTTTCCGGAAACGGCTCTTCGGGCAGTTTCGTCGCGTAGCTGACGTCGACGATGGAGGTTATGCCGCTGTCGTGATCGAGCAGCATCGTCGCAACATCCTCGCCGACAATCGCCTTGTTGATGCGCGCCGTGCGGGCGGTCATCCGGCTCACATCGCCGAAAAGGAACCGAGCGATATCAAGCGAATGGATGCCGAGATCCTCGATGATGAAACGCTTTCCTTTGGCAAGATAAGGCTGGCCGGAAAAGACGTCGAAGCCGGAGCGAAACGAGATGCGGCCCCAGAACGGTACGCCGATCGCCCCGCTTTCAAGCACTGCCTTCACCGCGAGGATGGGCGTCTGCCAGCGAAAATTCTCGTGGATCATCAGGGCGATGCCGGCCTCGTCGGCCGCCTTGACCATGGCCTTGGCATCCTCGAGCGTCGGCGCGAACGGCTTCTGGCAGATCGCGGGGATCTTGTGGAAAGCGGCAAGTTCAACCAATGCCCGGTGACTGCCTACGGTGGTCGCGATGTCGACGAAATCGAAACCGCCATCGGCAAACATCGCTTCCGCCGACGTGTAGCGTCGCGAGATATCGAACTGATCGCCGACAACCCGCAGCCGTTCCGGATCACGATCGCAGACCGCCACGATCTCGACGTTGGTCAGGTCGTGCCAGCCGTGCATCTGATTGACCGCGAAGAAGCCGCAGCCGATGAGCGCGCCCTTTATGCTGCCCATATGCTCAGCCCGCCTTTGCCATCTGCATGAGGGTGACGCGCTGCTGCAGGCGACGCTGCGCCTGATCGACAACCACGGCGACGATGATCACCAGTCCCTTGATCACCATCTGCCAGAATGAACTGACACCCATCATCACCAATCCGTCCGAGAGAATCCCGATCACGAAGGCGCCGATGATCGTGCCGCCGATTGTCCCGCGCCCGCCAGACATCGATGTACCACCAAGAACGGCGGCCGCAATGGCGTTGAGTTCGAGATTGGTGCCGGTTGCCGGATGTGAGGCCATGAGTTCAGACGATATGACCAGCCCGACGATCGCCGCGCAGAAGCCGGAGAACATGTAGACAAACATCTTGACCCGGTTGACGCGGATACCCGACATGCGCGCGGCGCGCTCATTGCCGCCAACCGCAAAGATGTGCCGGCCGAGCGGCACGAAGCGGGCAAAATATCCGGCGCCAAGCGCGACAACGACCAGGATCCAGACGGAGACCGGCAAGCCGAAGATCGTGCCGGAGCCGAGATAGCTGAAGCCCTGGTTGCCGAGATCCTCGCGCCCCGTGAGATTGGGCAATGTCTGGCCGTCCGAATAAAGGAGCGCCATGCCGCGCGCCACATAGAGCGTGCCCAGTGTCGCAATGAACGGTGCGACGTTCAACCGGGTGATCAGCAGGCCGTTGATGGCGCCGATCAGGATGCCGACGATGGCAACGATGATCGCCACTTCGATGACGTTGAAGTACATGGTGTAGCCGAGCGGCATAACCACGCCGTACATGATCAGCCCGCCAGCGATCATGCCGCAAAGGCCGACGATCGAGCCGACGGAGAGATCGATCCCACCGGTAATGATGACGAAGGTCATGCCGATCGCCAGGAACGCATTCTGCGTCGCGTGCTTGGTCATGAGGATCATGTTGCCGGTCGAAAGAAAGTTCGGTGCGGCGATCGAGAAGAAGATGATCACCGCGAAAAGCGCGATGAACGTCCTCAGCTTCATGAGCGTGAGAAGCGCCGAGCCGCTGGAAAAGCTGTCGGCGGCGGCAGTTTGCGTTGCTGTCGTCATCACGCATGCATCCTTTTGGTTTTATGCCCCTCGGCAGAGGCCGAAACGATCATCTCATCGGTCGCGTGCCTGCGATCGACCACGGTGACCAGCCGACCGTTGCTCATGACCGCGATACGGTCGGAAAGGGCCATGACCTCCTCGAGGTCGGAGGTGGAAAACAGAATGGCGAGCCCCTCGCCCGCCAGGCGCCGCATGGTCAGGAAGACATCGGCCTTTGCGCCGACGTCGATGCCGCGGCTAGGCTCATCCATCAGCAGGATCTTCGGCCCGGTCATCAGCGCCTTGCCGATCACCACCTTCTGCTGGTTGCCGCCCGACATGGACGTCACGTCGAATTCGGGGTTCCTGGCCTTGATCGAAAGATTGCGGATGGCCTCCTTGATCGCCTTGGCTTCGCGGGCGACGTCGATGTGGAAGCCGGCCCTCAGGAACTGCCCGAGGCTCGCCATCGTCAGGTTGTCCGCGATCGACATGGTTTGCACCAGCCCCTCGCGCTGGCGGTCTTCGGGAATGAGCGCCAGTCCGTTGCGAATACGCCGCGTCGTATCGCGGTCCTTCAGTTCATGCCCGTCGATATAGATGCTGCCCGTTGCATGTTCGTGGCAGCCCATGATGCACTCGAAGAGCTCCGAACGCCCGGCACCCATCAGGCCGTAGATGCCGAGTATTTCGCCCTTGCGCACGCCGATCGAAACATGGTCGACGGCAAAGCCGCCCTGCGCGCGGGGCAGACAGATGTCCTCGGCGCGGAAGATCTCCTCCCCCGGCTCATGATCGACCTGCTTGGCGAAATCCTTGGCATCGGAGCCGATCATCGAGCGCACGATCCAGCGTGTGTCGATGTCCTTGACCATGGCATGCCCGGTGATCTGGCCATCCTTCAGGACGGTGATGTAGTCGCCGATGCGCATCAGCTCTTCCAGCCGGTGCGAGATGTAGACGATGGCGACACCGCGTGCCTTGAGATCGGAGATGACGCGAAAGAGAATATCGACCTCGGCGGCACTCAGCGCCGACGTGGGCTCGTCCATGATCAGGATGCGTGTGTCGAGCGACACCGCGCGCGCGATCTCGACCAGCTGCTGCTGCCCGATCGGCAGGTCCTCGGCGAGCGTCTCCGCCGAGATCCCCGCTTCCAGGCGGTTAAGGAACTCATTGGCCTTCTCGACCTGTGCCCGATGATCGATGCCGCGAAGACCGCGCGTCATCTCTCGCGTGGCAAAAATGTTCTCGGCGACGGAGAGATTGCCGAAGAGGTTCAGCTCCTGGAAGACAATGCCGATACCGTGGCTGACGGCGTCGGCAGGACTGCCGAGTTGAATGCGCTCACCGTCGAGCCAGATTTCGCCGAGCGTCGGCCTTTCCACGCCGGCGATGATGCGCATCATCGTCGACTTGCCGGCGCCATTTTCGCCGACCAGCACGTTCACCGCGCCGCGCCGGAGTTTCAGATCCGCGTTCTTGAGCGCCACGATGCCGGAATAGGCCTTGGTGATGTCCTTCAGTTCAAGGATGACGTCGCCGTCGTCGATGCCGCTCATGGTCAGCCTCCAACGGTGATGGTGGCCGGCACAAACTGCGGCAACTGGCCCTTGGCAGGCAATGGATAGGCGCCGGTTGCCTTGACCTTCTTGCCCGTCAGGCCGTCGCGCGGCAACTTCTCAAGCAGGGTGCCGTTCACATGGGTGTTGAACGACTTTCCGTACTGGGCCCATTCGATCTGGTTCTTGAATTCGTTGAAATTGACGAAGTCGAGGCTGTCGCGCAGCGCCGTGCCGCGTATGGCCGGACCGATGGAGACACGCGCATCCGCCTTGCCGTCGCCGTCGACATCGACGTCGACATAGCCGGCGCGCGACTTCGTTTCCTCAGCCACGATCACGCCGTCGATCTTGGCGGCAAACGTCCAGGGCGCATTGCCCTGCTTTTCCTTGTGGCCGTATTTTTCCGCCGCCGCATCAAGGTTGCTCGCGGTCAACGCCGTGACCTCCTGGAGCGCCCCGGCCCGACCATCAAGATAGGGCACTACCTTGGCATCCCAGATGTCTGCGACCAGTTTGTCGGGATTGAAAGCACCGGCAGCCGCCTGCTTCTGCTCATCCTCTGTTTTGACGAGCTTGCAGCCGCCAAGCGCAAGAGCGCCGGCAAGCATGAGCGTACATGCAGCCTGAACCTTAAGCATTCCCGTTCTCCGTGATGACTATAGCTCGCAAGGCGGGGATCGCCCGCCTTGCGCTATCGCGGGAAGTTTATTCGGAGAGCGCGAACGTCTCGAGCTTGTCTGCATTGGCTGCCGTGATCAGCACGCAGTCCATCAGCTGCTTTTCTTCGGCCGGCGCCTTGCCGGTCGTGATGTACTCATGCGCCTGGGTGACGGCGAGCTGGGCCTGGGCGTAAGCCGGCTGCATGACGGTCGCCTTGATGCCACCTGCATTGATCGAGTCGCGCACGTCGTTGGAGCCGTCGAAGCCGACGACGATGACATCCTTGCGGCCGGCGGCCTGAAGCGCTGCGATGGCGCCCATGGCCATCGTGTCGTTGCCGGCGATCACGCCCTGGATGTCCGGATTGGCCTGAAGGATGGTCTCCATCTTGGAGTAACCTTCGGTCTGGCTCCAGTTGGCAGACTGCTGGGCAACCATCTTCATCTCGGGGTATTCGTCGATGACGTCGTGATAGCCCTTGGAGCGAATGCCGGCGTTGAGGTCGGCTTCACGACCGAGCAGCTCGACGTAATTGCCCTTCTCGCCCATCAGCTTCACGAACTCTTCAGCGCCAAGCTGCGCACCCTGATAATTGTTCGAGACGATCTGCGAGACGGCAATGCCGGTCGCGTTGATTTCGCGGTCGATCAGGAACGAGGGAACGCCCGCGTCCTTGGCCTTCTTGACGGCGGCAATCGAAGCTTCCGAGCCGGCATTATCGAGAATGATCGCCTTGGCGCCACGGCCGATGGCGGTATCGATCAGCTGCGACTGCTTGTTGGCATCGTCGTCATGGACCAGCACCAGCGTCTCGTATCCGAGTTCCTTGGCCTTGGCTTCCGCGCCGACCGCTTCCGCCTTGAAGAACGGATTGTCATGGCTTGGCGTGATGATGGCGATGAGATCGGCAGCAAAAGCCGGCATTGCGGCCGTTGCCGCAAGGACGGCGGCGAAGCCGACGGTAATCAGTCTACGGGTAACTCTCATATTCTCCTCCCAGTTAGGCACAGGACTTCCTCGGCCACCCCTCCATTGAAAGTGGCCTCCGGTGCGATCGCTTCATTCGGGCGCCGCGTGACGCCCCAAGGTGGCGGACGACGTCCGCCGCATGTCAGGTGATGCGTTGAATGCTTGCCGCGATTTCCGCGGGCTCAAAGACGCGCCGCCAATCCTCCCGCATCAGCACCGGCTTGCCGAACTCGATCGCCTTGTTGCAGGCATCGGAGAAGACCCCCGGCGTTTCCTCAAAAATCACGGCACCAAGCACGTTCATGTGGCCGAGCAGGAAGTCGCGTGCCGCCTCCTTCGGAACCCCGCGGCGCACGCACTCGTCCATGGCCTCGCGCATGACGACGAGCAGCGAGGCGCAGACCGTTTCCGAAAGCCCTGGCTCGAGCAGCGCCATCTGCTCGACGGTCACCCGGTGCGACCGCATGACGGGCGCCCAGATTACCTTGGCGATCTCCTCGCCGAGGCCATAGGCGCTCTCGGGGCCCTGCATCAGGGCGGAGACGATGTGCTGCTTTGCAGCGATGCCGCCAAAAAAATCGCGCTTGGCGGATGGATCCGTTTCATCATTGAAAATAGGTGGATGGCAGGGGTGGGTGACAAAATAGGTGAGGTCAGCGCGTTGCGGCAAATGGCCGGCAAAAGGCGCTGCGGCATCAAGCGCGACGACCATCGTGCCCGGCTCCAGCATATCGACGATACCGCTGGCGACCTTGCCGATCGCCGTATCCGGAACAGCCAGGATCACGACGTCAGCTCCGCGAAGCCCTGCCTCGGCCGAAACGCAGGTGATGCCGAGATCATTGGCGAGCCGGGCTTTACCGCCATCGCTGACCTCTACGTGACGGACATCGAACCGCGACCCCAGAAGGTTCTTGGCAAGCCGATAGCCCATTTTCCCACCGGCACCAAACAACGCGATCGATGTCATCGAAGATCTCCCTAAATGCCGTAACGCAGCCCGCTCGAGGCGAGCCGACTTTCCACACCGGCTAACCGGTGTCGGGATATATTCCCCAACTGGTATAACATGTCAATAACTATGTGTTGCTATATGTAGCGCGGTTGTCGACGGATCGACACGACCTTTCTGTCCATCAGGACAAGGATCAGCGCAGTTAAAGAATGCGAGTGGACGGATGACATCAGGGGGCAAGTGTCGTTCGCAGCGGTGAGGCGCACAGTGCATCGATGCCCGAAATCGCCGTTTGGAGGCGGCCGAAAACCCGTACCGGTGGAACAGTTCGCTCCGAGATCGGTTTAGTCATCAGTTCAAATGAGAGGAGCAATGACGATGGACCACACAAACCACGTTCGCCTGGCGACCGCAGATCTCACGCCTTCAATCCTTGAGGGGGCTACAGTCTATGGCGCGGACGACCACAAGGTCGGAAAAGTCGACCATGTTCATGGTGCAGGCTCAGGCAGCACCGTGATCATCGACGTCGGCGGCTTCCTTGGCATTGGCGCCAAACCCGTGGCGGTGCCGCTCGGCGAGCTCGACTTCATGCGCGACGAAGATGGCGAGGTCCACGCAGTGACGGCATGGACCAAGGAACAGTTGAAGGCGATGCCCGAGCATCACCATTGAACGAAACCGCCCGGCGCGATGCGCCGGGCGTTTCTCTTGTTAATTGCGGGATCCAGCTGACGCTCTAGGAGATAGCCTGCACGGACTTAATCCGGTCAATGCCGCCGACGACAGGTGCGAATTCGTCCCAGACGCCATGGGCGCCTTTTTGCCACGCGTCCAACGCTTCCGGCTTCAGCACCTTCCCACCGTTCTGAACGGCCAGTTCAACCGACTTGGCTTCGTCCTCAACGATCAGTTGATTGAAATAGGCAGCGCCTTCCGCCGATGCCTGCGCAAACACCGCCTTCTGCTCCTCGTTCAGACGCTTCCAGAAATCGGACGAGTAATAGACGACGCCGGATGCCCAGATATGGCCGGTTTCAGTCAGGTAAGGCACCACTTCATAGAGCTTGAAACCCGCATAGGCCGACTTGGTCAGATCCATCGCATCGGCGACACCGGTTGCAAGGGCGTTGTAGGTCTCGGTGATCGGAATGCCGATCGGCGTCGTGCCAAATGCACTCCAAAGCTTGGTGTGAAGCGGGCTCTGGATCACCCGGATGCGCTTTCCTTGAAGTTGTTCTGGCTTGGTGACCGGTTCCTTGGTCAACAGGTGGCGAGCGCCGTAGTTGATGAAATCGGCGACGACGAAGTTCTGCGACAGCAGCTTCTGCTTGAGATCGGCGCCGATCTCGCCCTCGACGGTCTTGCGTACATGGTCGGCATCGCGGAACAGAAACGGCAGGTCCAGCAATTGCAGTTCCGGCGCCCACCCCGACAGTGAAGACACGGTCGAAAGGCTGGCCTGGACAGAGCCGAGACGCACGCCTTCGGCCACTTCCTTCTCGCCGCCGAGCGCGCCGCTCTTGACGATGTTGAAGCGGAATTGCCCGGGCAGCCGGGCTTCGACAAGCTCGCTGATTTTCAACCAGATCTTCGTCTCCGGCTTGTCGTCGCCGAAAAGCGAGGCGATCGTGATCGGCGTGGTCCGGGCGTGTGCCGGACGCAGGATCGCGGGCAAGGAGAGCGTTGCTCCGGCAAGAGCGGTCGTCTTTAGGAAGGCACGTCGGTTGAAAGCGTTCATGACGAAGATCCTGTTGGTTAGAATGGAATGGCCCAGGCGCAAAGGATCGCGAGGGAAACGAGAAGGGCGAGCAGATAGGGAACAACCGCCCGGAACAGCGCCGGGGCTGGTAACTTGGTGACGCCGCTGACCACGAAGATCAGCATGCCGAGCGGCGGCGTTAGCCCGTGGATCATCAGATTGACGACGATGATGACGCCGAAGTGGATCGGATCGATTCCGGCCGCGACAGCCGCCGGCAGGAGAATGGGCCCGAAGAGCAGGATCGCCGCGCCGATATCGAGCACCAGGCCGACGACCAGAAGAATGACGTTGGACAGCAGGAGGACCGCGAGCGCGCTGCCCCCGAGCAGCATCGTCAGGTCCGATACCAGGCCCGCGACGTCATCGACCGCAAGCAGGAATGCGAAGGGGCCGGCGGTTCCGATCAGGAGCCCGATCGCCGCGGCCTCGGTCGCGGCTTGCCGGAACGTCGCATAGAACGACCGGACACCGAGGCGCGCGGCAAACCCGAGAAAGAGCGTGTAAAGGGCTGCGAGTGCTGCAGCTTCCGTCGTGGTGACGATGCCGAAGCGAATGCCGAGGACGACGATGATCCCCAAGCCGAAGGCCGGTATGGCTTGTCTCGCCGATTGCCAGCGCTGGGCACCGCTAGCACGCGCTTGCGGCACCTGTTCGCGCACTGTCACGTGGATCGCAACAGCCAGGCAGATCGCCATCAGGCCGCCGGCGAAGAAACCGCCGACGAGCAGCGAGCCGACCGAGAGATTGGTCGCAGTCGCCAGAATAAGGAACGCGATCGACGGTGGGATGACATTGTCAAGCACAGAGGTCGAGGCGATGATGGCCGCTGCCTGCGCCGGCGGATAGCCGTGCTTGACGAGTTCTGGCTGAAAGGTCGAGGCGCCGAAAGCGGCGTTGGCCACGGACGAACCCGAAGCGCCGGAGAAAAGCACGCTCGTCAGAAGCGTGGTCTGGGCAAGGCCTGCCCGGCGATGGCCGACGATGGAGGCTGCAAACCGCACGAGCTGGTTGGCGACGCCAGATGCGGTCAGCAAGCCGCCGGCAAGCAGGAAGAAAGGTATCGCCAGAAGCAGAAACTTCGAGATCCCCGTTACCGTGGACGAGACGATCGCCGGTTCCGGGAGGCTGCTGCCGAAGGCGATCGCGACGTAGGCCGCTGCAAGGAACGCATGCGGAAGCGGCGCGGCAAGCACCAGGCCGAGGGCTGCGACAAGACCGAGAACGATGCTTGGCGGCCAGTCAAGCTCGACCATGACATGGGGAACCGCCGCATAGAGCGCAGCACCGATCGCCAGGGAAAGCAGGCCGTGCAGCGTTCTGCCTTCGCTAACGCGCTGAAGCATCAACACCAGCAGGACCAGCAAGCCGCCGACGCCCAGGAAGCCGAAGCGATACCATTCCGGCACGCCGAGCGTCGGCGAGACGCCGCCGAGCATGGCCATGATCTCATGGCCGCCGAAAGCCAGCACCAGCGCGGTGACGACCGTGAAGGCATCGGCTCCGACCTGCGTTGCCGGATAGAGCCGCGACGGCAGCATTCTGGCAAAGACGTCGAGCCGCATGGCGAGCGCGCTGTTGAGGCTCAAGGGCGCGCCGAGTGCGATCAGTGCGACATGCAGCCAGATGCCGAGATCCTCTGCGCCGACGAAGCCGGTGTTGAAGAAATAGCGCATGCAGACGCTCGTCAGCACGACGGCCAGCAGGACCGCAAGCACGGTGGCGGACGCGACGCCGAGGCTCGCCTCCAGCGCTTTAAGGAGCCGTTGCGCACCGAGGCGCACGATGGAGGCCGGTTCGGTCGTTTGGATTTCGGTGATGGCCACGCAAACGTTCCCTTATGACGAGAGGCTCACGCGCTCTTTACGGTGGAGAGGTCACGGTCGAACAGGGTGGACCATGTGAAGTTGCGAGCCGGAGCGATGTCGCGCTGAACGTCGAGGCGCGGCAGGACTTTCTCGCCGAAGCGATAGGCTTCCTCGAGCAGCGGCATGCCCGAGAGAATGAACGTCTCGACACCTTCCCGCTGATAGGCTTCGAGGGTGCGAAGGACAGTATCGGGCGAGCCGACGACCGCCGTGCCAGGCCCCGGCCGCACCAGCCCGATGCCGGCCCAGAGATTGGGAGCGACTTCAAGATCACGCAGATTGGAAGGCTTGAGGCCGCCGTGCATCGCCGTCATGCGCTGTTGACCGACGGAATCGCTCCTGGCGACAAAGCGTTGATTGGCGGCGATCGCGGCATCGTCCATGCGCGAATAGAGGTCGGCCGCCGCCGCCCAGGCTTGTTCGTCGGTGTCACGCACGATGACATAGAGGCGGATGCCGTATTTCAGCTCCCGCTCGTAGTGGGCAGCACGGACCTTCACCGCCTCGATCTTGCCGCCGATCTGTTCCGGCGTTTCACCCCAGGACAGATAGGTGTCGACATGTTTCGCCGCGACATCGATCGCCTTGTCCGAGGAACCACCGAACCAGAGCGGCGGCGGCGCAATGGTTTCGCTGACGGGAAGGGCCAGCTTGGCGCCTTCGGTCGAGAAATACTTGCCCTTGTGCGTGACGCTTTCACCGGCAAACAGCCGATGCCAGAGCTGGAGATATTCGTCCGCCATGTCGTAGCGCTCGTCATGCGGCAACATCATGCCGTAGGCGCCGAGCATCTTGGCGTCGCCAGACACGACGTTGATCAACAGGCGATCGCGGGAAAATTCCTGGAAGGTGGCGGCCATCTTGGCAAGCAGTGTCGGAGCGACAAGCCCCGGATGGATCGCGACCAGGAAGCGAAGCCGCTCGGTGTGCGAAAGCAGCGCGCTTGCCAGCACCCAGACGTCGTGAGCTCCTGTCGCAAACAGAGCACCGGTATAGCCGAGGTGATCGTAGGCCTGCGCCAGTTGCTTGTAATAGCCGTAATCGACCTTGCGGGAGCCCTCCGGTTGCCAGGGGTAAGCGCCATCAGGCGCACACATATACCAGAATACGTTCACGTTGAGGTCCTCAGTATGCTGTCTTCTGCGGCTTGCCGACCGCAATGGAATGAAGGAAATGGCCGTGGCGGTGGAGCGTGTCTGCTTCCTCCTGCTGTTCGGCGAGAACGGCCGCATCGATCGGGCCGACGGTAAAATCGCGCGAGCGCACGACCCGCTCCCAAATATCGACATCCGTCCCGGTGCGGTCGTCTGCAGCAAGCAGGCGCGCGGCTGCCTTCGGATCGGCGCCGACCTCCTGGCCGATCCTGTTGAGTTCGCCCGCGATGGCTGCCAATTCGCCGGCCGACAGCCCCGTTCGCTGCAGGGTCCAGAACAGCGAACGGTTCGGGATTGCCGCCCCGCAGCTCAGAAGCAGGCGCAGATCGCTGCGCTCGATCGCCTTTTCGAGGCGCGGCGACATCGCCACCCAGGCATCTACACGGCCCTCCAGCAACTCCGTCAGCGAATCCCGGGTGCCGCTTTCGACACGCTCGACGTCGCAGAGGGAGAGACCCTGCCCCTCGAGGCTGCGCGCCAGCAGATAGGTATGAAACGACCCGTCGATCAACGAGATCCTTCGCCCGACAAGATCGGCGACCGCCGATATGTCGCTCTCGGCGCGCACGAAGATCGCGCCGTTCGCAGGCCGCGGAGCCGAAGCGGCTATGTATTCGACACCAAGGCCACGGGCATCCGCCTCAAGCGGCGGCGTGGAGCCGGTGCCGCCGAAGTCGATATCGCCCCGATGGATCAGCGCGCCGGTATCCCTGCCCTCGCCATAGGGAACGAAAATCGGATCGAGTTCGGCAAATGCGCCGGGCCAAAGCTGTGCCAATCGCAAATGCAGGTTGTTGGGGTGAACGCCAATCCTCATGACCATTCCAATCGCAGTCTTGCAGTGCCAATGCAGACAATCTACTTTTTTATGAAATGAATGCGAGAAAGACCGTGCCTTCACCCACGATGACGCGGGATATTTAATCTATAAATTCTACAGATAATAAAATGTTTTGTCGCATAAGCGTTTACCGGCTGCAGGCGCATTGAAATCCGGGGACAGTCACTTTACTTTTTTATGAAACGAAAGAGGCAATGATGACGAAACCGGCACCGACAAAGGTCTGCCGCAGCGTTGGCGAAGCCAGCGAACTGTTGAAACTGATCGCAAACGCCAATCGCCTCGCGATCGTCTGCTATCTGATGGAGGCGCCAGCATCGGTCTCGGCGCTGGAAATCGAGCTGGGCATTCGCCAGCCGACCCTGTCGCAACAGCTGGCAGAATTGCGCGAGGCTGGCATGATCGAGGGGCAGCGCGACGGCAAGGCAATCGTCTACAGGGTCACCGACCCGCGTGTCGAAACGGTGGTTCGTACCTTGCGCGAAATGTTTGCCGGACTCGACGATGTCACGGGCCGCTTCGGCATCACACGGCTGCCGGTCGACGAAGTGATGTTCGATTGATCGGCCGATGATCGACTTTTACACCTGGATCACGCCGAACGGGTTGAAGATTGCCATCGCCCTTGAGGAGTTCGACCTCGATTACCGTGCGCACGCGATCGACATCACAAGTGGCGCGCAATTCTCTGACGATTATCTCGCCATCAATCCCGGCGGCAAGATCCCGGCGATCATCGACCACGCGACCGGCATCACCCTTTCTGAGTCCGGCGCCATCCTGCTCTATCTCGCAGACAGGACCGGTCGGCTTTTGCCAGCGAGCGGCATTGCACGGCATCAGGCGATCGAGTGGTCGATCTGGCAGGCTGCCAGCTTCGCGCCGACGCTCGGCCATGCCCACAATTTCCTCACCTACAACCCGGGCATGGCGCCCTTTGCCGAAGACATCTTTCGGCGGGACACGCAACGGCTCTATGAAACGCTCGATGCCCGGCTTGAAGGCCGCGCTTATCTTGTCGACGACTATTCGATCGCCGACATCGCGACTTGGCCGTGGGTGTCACGCTTCGCGCGTCACAAGATCAACCTTTCCGATTATCCGAATGTAAAGTCCTGGTACCTGAGGATCGCGCTTCGGGCGGCCGTCAAGCGCGGATACGAAGTGCCGCATTTCACCGGGACCATCCCCCTGCCCTGACTGGGGTCCATGACAGGGAGACGCCTTTGGTAAGACAAGCGATGGCCACTCAGAAGGAGGCGGCCGCCGCGAAAGCGCGCTCAAGATCGGCCTTGAGGTCATCGACATCTTCAAGCCCGATATGAAGCCGTAGCAAGGGCCCTTCGCTCGGTGCTGCCAGAACCTTCCGGTCCGCGAGATCCACATGGAGCGCAAGGCTCGCAAACCCGCCCCAGGAGTAACCGAGCCCGAAGAGTGACAGTCCATCGAGGAAAGCCTGCGCCCTCGCCTTGAACTCATCCTGACGCGCAACGTTCAGCACAAAGGAAAAGACACCGCTTGCGCCTTTGAAATCCCGCTTCCAGATCGCGTGGCCGGGAAAGCTTGGAAGCGCGGGGTAGAGAACACGGGCGACATCGTCGCGCGTTTCCAGCCATTCGGCGATATCAAGCGCACTTTTCTGGTGGCGTTCGAGGCGCACGCCCATCGTGCGCAACCCGCGAAGCGTCTGGTAGGCATCGTCTGGCGCACCGCAGATGCCAAGCGCCCCGTTCATATGCCTGAGCCGTGGCCAATACTTCGCATTGGCCGATACCGTTCCGAGCAGAATGTCGGAATTGCCTGTCGGAAATTTGGTCGCCGCCTGGATCGAAACGTCGACGCCGAAGTCGAGTGGCCTGAAGAACAGCGGCGTCGCCCAGGCGTTGTCCATCGTCACAACTGCTGCGACACGGTGTGCGGCCGCGGTGATTGCAGGCACGTCCTGCATCTCATAGGTGTTGGAGCCCGGCGCCTCAAGGTGAACGAGCCTTGTGTTGGGTTTGAACAGGGTCTCAATCGCCGCACCGATAGCGGGATCGTAATACTCCACCTCGATGCCGAAGCGGGCCAGCATCGTATCGCAGAAATGGCGCACATTGCCGTAGACGGAATCAACGATCAGCGCGTGGTCGCCTGGCGACAGCAGCGCCAGAAAGGCGAGCGTCACCGCTGCCAGCCCCGACGGCACTAGAAGCGTTCCCGCCGCTCCCTCCAACTCGTTGATCGCCTCGCAAAGCGCATCCGTCGTCGGCGTGCCGCGCGTGCCATAGGTATATTTTTGATCATGCCCTTCCATCGCCTTGGCGTTGGGAAAGAGCACGGTGGAGGCACGCACCGTGGGCGGGTTGATGAACCCATGATAGTCGAACGGATTGTATCCCGCGCGCAGCAGCCTTGTATTGGTTCCCAGTTTTGCCGGGATGTCGTCGTTGTCGCTCATGAAATCCTGCACTTCAATGCCGGGGCGATCCCGGCTCTTCTCGATGGTACGCATACGAAAACCGGCGCCCACGGCGCCGGTCCCGCACACCATTGGTTACGTGTTCACGAACCGCTCCTGGGCAGGCCCGGCGGGTTGGTCTGGGCCCTTTCGATCGCTTCGGGACCGAGCTTCCAGGTTTCAAGGATCTTGCGATAGTCGCCGCTGGCGATCAGGTCGTTGACGACACCGGTCAGCGGCTCGGCAAGACCGCTGCCTTTGCGGGTGGTGACGGCGATCTCGGCGGAGATCGGCCAACCGCCGCTGACGGTGCCGACAAGCTTGGTCTTGCCGTTGATCGCAGCGGAGTAGGCTTGCGTCGCATTGACGCTGAACACCACATCTGCCCGGCCCGACTGCACCGCCAGATCCTTGACGGCATCATCATCGTAGTATTGCACTTCGATGGCCGACAGGCCGGCGGCAAGGTTTTGCCGATCCCATTCGAGCAGGATCTTTTCCTGATTGGTTCCGGCGTCGGTGATCACCTTCAGCCCGGCTATATCCTTTGGCGCCTTGATCGCCCGTATCTTGCTGTCGGCCTTGACGTAAAAGCCGAGTTCATCCTTGCGGTAGGTGGAGAAATCGAACTTCTCCTTGCGTTCCTCCGTCACGGTCACGTTGGAAATAACGGCATCGAACTTGCCGGATACCAATCCGAGCGGCCAGTCCGCCCACGCAACGGAAACCAGCTCCAGATCGCGCCCGAGACTGTCGGCGATCGCCTGCGCCAGATCGACATCATAGCCTATGACCGTTTTGCTGTCGGATGCGTAATCGTGCAGAGGAAGATGGCCGCTGGTGCTGATGCCGATCGTCAGCGCACCGTCGTTGACGAACTTGAAGTCCGCGGGCACCTCGGCGATCCGCTTGTCGTTCTTTTCGACGCGCAACCGGTTGGGCTGCTCCGGACTGAGGTCGAAGGCGTCGGTAGCCAACGATGCGCCGGCGGCAAACACCATGGCAGCCAACGCGCCCGCCGCCAGGACTTTTCTATTGCGAAGAATACCCATTCTGCCCATCCCTTCATCTCACGGGTTCAAGCCAAGCCTTCAATCCCTGCCTGCCCTTGGATATTTGTCTATTAATTTAGTAGACTAAAGGAATGTTTGGTTCTCATTTCGTCCCGGCGGGAAAAATCCGTTCGCCTCCAGCTGCAGGGCACGTGCGCCTTCGATGATTGGCGCTGTCGCGCCGAAAGCACGGTTCGCCCCTCATTTTAGACAGAGGGACGACCAGGCGAGCCTTGGCTGCGCCGCAGCAATCCCGCCGACGGGAAAAATGCGTTCAGGATGCCGCGACCGGAACGCTTGCCGCCACTCAACCAGCCGGGGTTCGTCACCCGAATTGGTGACTAGGGGTTGATTGCGACGTGGTTTAGATTCGCGAAGGGAACAGGGGACGGCCGTCGTGACGATCCGCATCGCGCATCTATCCGACCTGCATTTCGGCGAAAAATTCAACATCGCGCTTTGGCGCGCGGTCAAGGATGAGATCAAGCGATCCAAGCCGGAGCTGCTGATCGTCTCCGGTGATATGGTCGATCATCCCTCGCCCATCCAGTTGCTGGCCGCAAAGTGTGAGTTGCGGAGTTTTGCTGAGGGGATGAATGCCAGGTTGATTGTCGTGCCGGGAAACCACGACGTTAAATCGGGCGGCTGGTGGGGCCGGCGAAAGGACTGGTTCGAGCGGATTTTCTACAACGACGATACGAGCGAAGCAGAAGCAATTGCGATGCGGGATTTCGGAGAGCCGCTCGGGTTCACCGAGTTCTATAGAAACGATCCCAAACCCACTATCGGCCTTCTGGACGGCTTGAAACGCGATCTCGTTGGCGGATCATCGTTCGCGGCGCACCTGCCGGACGCCCCCAAAAAGCCGCTCGTCAATCAAACGGGTATGAACAAGGTTCTTGTCGCAACGCTGGATTCCAACTCGGTTGGAAAACGGATCAGCTTTGCCACCGGCCGGGTCGACGATCGCGAACTCGAGGCGCTTCAAGCCGAACTGAGAGCCATCACGGATCCCTATTTTCTTCGCATAGCGGTCATTCACCACCATGTGCTGCCGATCGCATTTGCCAAGGCGGGCCGGATACTCGGATCGGAGCCGCTTATGGTACTGCACAATGCAGGAACGGTCCTGAGCATCTTGAGCGAACACCGCTTCGACATCGTCTTGCACGGGCACCACCATGTCGCGCAGTTCGCGCGCCTCGACCTGTCTCCATCGGACGAGACCGGCCATACGATGGCGGTCGTTTCGGCAGGATGCGGAGCGCTCGAAACAGAGAACGATGCGGAAGGAAACTGTTTCAATCTCATCACGGTTGCCGCGAACGGGCAGATCGAAGTCGAGAGCTTCCGCTACGGTGGAGGAGCGACGCCGAACCGGCAGAAACGATACACGATCTACCGCGAGCCTCTGACGACCACCAAGCGCCGGGCGTCGATTCGGGCACGTGAGCGCCACTCGCTGCATTGCCGGACGAGAACCCAGCATTATCGCATTACCGAGACCGGTGACCTGGTCATCGAGTCGACATTGGAGGGGCTGACGACAAACGATCCAACCCAGTTTCATCACCGCACGCACAGCGTCAAAGTGGCAAGGGATGGCTGGTTTGTCGATGCGTTGTTCAAACCTGACCGAACCTTCAGCAGCCCCGGGGTAAAGATGACGATGTCCCCGGCGAGCGCGCCGACATCACGGGGCGAACACAGCCGAAATTTCATCGTCGATTTGCCAGACGACAGTTTGCGCAACGGCGGCATGAACTACCGGGTGCGCTATGCCTGCGCCAACAATTTCAACATGACGCGGTGGGAATGTATCGAGCGCAAGAGGCCGGAAAATGACGTTTGGGACAAGGAATACGTCGGTTTCCGCGTGCCCCATCCCATCGACGTGTTGGACATTCACCTCCAGCTCCCGGACTCGTTGCGCGATGTTCGACCCTACCTGCAATGCCTCGCGCCGGACAATTATCCCGCCTACGAACTGGACGCGAATGGCGACGCGAAATTCCAGTCAGACGTCAAACTCCACGTCGATACAGGCATGACGCTGCACGAGGCGAGCACACTGAGCTATCAGCTGGATACCGGGACGTGCACGTTTCGCATCGAAAAGCCGCTCGTCGGTTATCAGTACAGAGTTTTATGGGAGCCCCCCTCGACGCCGGAAAGCCTGACCATCCGCACCGAAGTCATTGACCAGCGCCACGCCATCCTGAATGCGCTGTCTGGGCGAACGTCCTGTGCATCGCGGTGGCCGGCACGGATCGCGCGATATTTCGAGCTTTTTGCCGAAGAAACGGAGCGGCTGCTCAGCCGGCGTGCAGACGGTGAGAACCGCAGTATCGAATTCTTCGTCTACGACAGCCAGGAGACAGGGCTACGCCCGTTCCTTGCTCGGCGCTCCTGGACCACGGAGCCGCTTGCCGGCGACTTTCTCGTTCCACTCGGACGCGGGATCGCGGGGGTAGCGTTCCGCCAGGGCCGCATTGTTCCCTGGGTCAAACAGAGGCGATCGCACCTTATCGAACCGATCCCCTACGCGCCGGCACCCGGCGAACATGTCTTTGAAATGCACAACATCCTGGCGATCCCCATCTGTCACCCAGCCTATGCGCGGACCGATCGGCCGCCGCCCTGGGCCTGCATCGGCGTCGCCTGTTTCGCATCGACGGCGGACGGCACCCGGGTGGCCAGGCTATTGGAGCCGATGGACAAGAAGCTGACGGAGCAGATCCTGATTGTCCGTGGCCTGGCCCACGCAGCCATCTACGCCATCATTAGGTCGCTCGAGTTTCCCGAAGAGGACGATGACAAGGGGACCGGCGGCGCATCGAACGGTGAGGAATGAAAATGGAACAAATCGATCTCGGCGACGATGCTGTGGTACTGGAGCCTCATGGACCCGGCGAATGGGTCGAGGCCGTCACGGACAAGGTCTTAGAGGCGCACCAGATCTCATCCGAGGCAGCGCTTCTCTATCGCGAATGGGCCAAGATGCTTGAGGCGATGCATTCACCGCCGAAGCCATCCGGATGATGCTTTGCGGGACTGCCGCCTGCAGCCTGCGCCAGCAGACGTTGTTATGCCCCCTGCCGCTCGTCGCAAAAAGTGTGGAAACGGCAGCGCTTCGTGTTGTTCTTGCGAAGGGTGGATGGAAAGCTTCCGATGAGAGCTGAAATCAATGAGTCGCGCGGTGGTGCCGTGCGAGGGAACCGTGCTGCCCGCGCCATATGACGGGCGGCGGCCCCTGCGACATGACGCACTCAGCGCGATCCAGCCCCACGCATTTGCATTGGAGACCCATAAATGAGCGCCGCAACCCTTCACCCGAGTGCCGGACGACCGAGCGGCATCTCATCGCAGATTGCCGCGATATCCATTTGCAGCCTGTCGGCGCTTGCCGCCATCTATTACGTCGCGCCGATGCCAGGTTTGCCGTGGAGCGAACCTGTCGTTGAGTTCGCGCCGCAGGCCGACCCTTCAAAAGGCATGATTGCCACAAGCCCTCCGACGTTCGAAATTGTCTACAGCGACGGGGATCGCGGACTGATGGTCTATGGCGGCTATGTCTATGTCGTGCGACTCGGTGACAGATTGCCGGACGGCAGTCGGGCGATCGGGTTCGAGAAGCGCGAAGGAAGTTGGTCCGCAATGACACTCTAGGGCGCGTTTCGACGGCCGTGTTTGTGGATGTTAATCAAGCATTAACCTTCACGCGAGCCGCCGGGACACGACCCCGCCAGGCGCCATTGCTTGAGATGGCGAACTGGCGCAACCCTTTCGTTAAGGACTTGTAAACCAGTGTTTGGGCGGTGAATGATGATGATGAACGAAAATTTGTACAATGGCGTGCCGGAAATCGAAACCGGCCCCGTTCCGCAGGAGACGGCTCCGATCGGGGAATACGCGGTACAGGGTATTCCGCTCGTCATCGAAGCCGTTCTGGGCCGTAGCCGGTTGACGGTGGCCCAATTGTCCAAGCTGCATAAGGACGACCACATCGATCTCGACGCCAATTTCGGCGATCCGGTCGACCTCAAGGTCAATGGCACGGTCATTGGGCGTGGCGAGATCGTTTTCAACGAATCCAAGACAGCTATCGGCGTCAAGATCGTCGAGATTTCGCACGGCCGCCGCCGGTAGCCGACGGCGCCCGGGTCGGTGCCAGGCTCACGGACTTTCCGACGCCTGCCGAACACCTCGCATCAGGCGATCACGCAATCTTGTGTCGCAAGGCCTCGTCTTCGCCGCGCTTGAAACCATAATGCGCGGAAACGAACCGAAAGGCCGCCGGTGCGCAAAGCGATCTCCCCTGCATTCCAGTCGGCGCTCCTCTTGGCGCTGATGTCGGCGGGCGCGCTCGCGGCAGATCTGCCGCGATCGGGCGACGCGGTGTTTGATCGCGCGATCGCGTTGGTCAATGCCGAATTTCATGACGAAACCGCGCTCCAGCGCTTCAACGCAACGGCGAAAAAGACAATCGATGCGGCGACGCCGCCACTGTCCTCGCCGGGCTCGACCCTGCGTGTCGATGCCGCGATCGAGGCAGCACTGGCAAGCCTTCATGCGTCTCACAACGGCCGGTTCAAGCAGGACACCATCGCCTACTTCGAACTCAGCGACATCTTTCGCTTCGCCATCCGCAACGATCTGCGACGTCTGTTTCCGCCCGAAGGGGACGTGACCTATCCCGGCATCGGCATGGTCACGGAAATGATCGGCGAAAGGCGCTTCGTCAGCGATGTCTATGACGGTTCACCGGCGGCGACGGCGGGGCTGCTGATGGGCGATGAGATCATCGCCGTCGACGGATTGCCTTATCGGGAGATCGCTTCGTTTCAGGGCAAGGTCGGACAGACGGTCGACATACGCTTGCGGCGCACCCCCGACGCGACGCCGATCGTCGTCAAGGTTGCGGTCGAACGGCTGCGCCCGCTGCCGACCTTCGAGAAGGCGATCGAAAGCAGCATCCACGTCAGCGAAAAGGATGGCCGCAGGATCGGCTATGTCAGGTTCTGGACGCTGTCCACGCGAGACGGGCTTGATATCGTGGCGCGGGAGATCGCGGCCGGGCGTCTTTCCGACGTCGATGGCATTGTCGTCGATCTACGCGGCCGCTGGGGCGGTGGGGCAGCCGACGCCGCCGAGATCTTCCTCGGCGATACGCCTTCGTTCAGGCTGATTCCGCGACATGGGCAAGCGACGCTCGCCAATGTTCGCTGGCGCGGTCCGGTGGTGGCGCTGATCGACGAGGGCACGCGCAGCGGCCTGGAGCTTTTCGCCTATGCGCTCAGGATCAACGGCATTCCACTTGTCGGCGAAAAGACCGCCGGCGCACTGCTGGCAGGCCGCGCCTATGTTCTGCCTGACGACAGCCTGTTGGAGATTGCCGTCTCCGATGCCGTTATCGACGACGATGTCCGACTGGAAGGAAAGGGCATCGCGCCTGACACTCGCGCTCCTCTTCCGCTTGCCTATGCGGCAGGCCGCGATCCGCAACGGGAAGCGGCGACCTCGCAAATGCTTCGCCTGCTGGCGGAAGGCACCTCGGATCGCATCGTCGCGCCCCCGCAGCGACCGCTCACCCGTTAACGACAACGGTGATTGCCTGCCGAATTTCTGGGCCCTTATCCAAGGCATCACGTTCGCGCGGTGATGTCCCGGCCGAGCCGCACGACCTCTTCGACGAGAAGATCGAGATCGCCGCGCCTGGTGCGGTGGTTGTTGATCGCGACCCTCAGGCAGTGCTCGCCATGTACCGTTGTGTCGGACAGAACGGCCGTCCCTTCGTCCTGCAGGCGCAGCATGATCTCCGTGTTGACGGTCTTGAGTTCGTCGGCGCTTTTGCCCTCGCTGCGATAACGGAAGCAGACGATGTTGATGGCGGTCGGCGCCACTAGTTCGAGAGAGGGCTCGGCCTCGATCAGGTCAGTCAGATAGCGTCCCTGGGCGATGTTCTGATCGACGAGCCGGCCAAACTTGGCGATACCGTGCTCCTTCAACGACATCCAGATCTTCAGTGCCCTGAAGCCGCGCGTGGTCTGCAGGCCGTAGTCGTAGAGCCAGGGGGCCGCGGCCAGGCCGCGTGTCGTGGCCACCAGATATTCCGGCGTCACCGCGAAGGTGCCCCTGTGTGCCGAAGCGTCCTGAATAAGGACGCAGCCGGCCTCGAAGGGCGCGTGCAGCCACTTGTGTGGATCGAGAGCGACCGAATTGGCTTTCTCGATCCCGGCGACGCGAAACCGGTTCTCCGGCGCAATCGCGATCAGGGCGCCGATGCAGCCATCCACATGCAGCCACAGGCCCTCCTCGTCGGCGAGCCTCGCCAGCGCCTCCAAGTCGTCGATAGCGCCGGTGTTGACGGTGCCGGCCGTTGCGATCACGCAGGCAGGTTTGAACCCTGCCGCCCGATCTTCATCGATCGCGTTTCGAAGCGTTGCGACGTCGATCCTGAGCGCGGCGTCGGTCGGGATGCGCCGCAGCGCCTGGTGTCCGAGGCCGAGCGTTTCCATGGCCTTGCGGTGGCAGCTGTGGATCTGGTCGGAGCCATAGAAGCGCAGCGGACGCTCGATTTCAGCCACCCCGCGCTCGCGGACATCGAGGCCGGCCTTGACGTTGCGGGCGACGGCAAGGCCGATGATGTTGGCGACCGACCCGCCACTGACCAGCGTCCCGCTGGCGCTGTCCGGGAACCCCATCATCTGCTTGCACCAATCGACCACCTGCTGATCCATCAGCGCGGCGGCATGATTGCCGCCCCCCAGATTGGAGCCCTGAATGGCAGCCAGGAAATCGCCGAGTGCGCCGGTGAAATTGCTCGACCCCATGTACCACGACCAGAAGCGCGGGTGGATGTTGCCCATGGGATAATTAAGGACATTGGCCGCCACCTCGCGGTAGACGTCGTCCGCCGGTGACGGCCCCTCAGGAAGACGGGTGGCAAAGGACCGGCGCACGTCGTCGGGCATGTCCCGCCAGACAGGCCGGTCGCGAACGCCGCTCACGTAATCGATGGCATCGTCGACGATGCGATGCGACAAAGCCCGCAACGCCGCCCAGTCCTGCGGGTCGAGCGTCTCCTCCTCAAGCGCCTGATCGTCTCTCCGTTGTGTGTCCATGCGAGCCTCCGGGATCGCGAGCGCCTCTGGCGACTGTCTACTTTCGCGTTGCGGTGACGATCCGGGCGGTCGATCGCAGCTCCACCTTGTCGGCCCGCATCGACTGTCGGGCCAAATCGACGACCTCGCTGCGAATTGCCTCGCGCGTCGCGGCGTCTGCCTGCGCCAACCCGGCAACCACCGGTGCCGCGATCTCGGTCATGAAGGTCCAGTAGCGGTCAGGCGTTTCGTGCACCATCGGCGTCGAAATCTCGTCTTCGCTGATATCGACCAAGCCGGCCTCGGCGAATGCGGCCGACAGCATGCCTGGTGCTGCGCAGCGAAAGAGGCCCGGCGCGCCGGGTGCTGGCGTCGGCAACGTCACATGCCGCGCAATCGTCGCCATCACCGTCGTCGCCCATGGGTTTTTCTCTGGAGCGCTCCAGACCGCCGCACAAACGCGCGCGCCGGGTTTCGCCACGCGGGCGAATTGTCGTGCCGCCGTGCCGACGTCAGGGAAGAACATGAAGCCAAAGCGACAAAGGACGACGTCGAAGGATCGATCTGCGAACGGCAGCGCGCCGGCGTCGCACATCTGCGTCGTGAAATTGTCGAGACCGCGCTTCTGGGCGTTTTCGGCCGCCGCCTCGAGCATGCGCTCGGACAGATCGGTGACGGTGACGCGCCCCTTCGGCACCAAAGAAGCCGCCGTCAGCCCCGGCTCGCCGGTTCCAGCCGCGACGTCCAGGACATGGTCGCCGTCACGGAGCCTGGCGCTGTTGATCATGGCATCGCCGAACGGCTTGAGCCAACCCAGCACCAGCTCGTCCCATTTTTTCCAGCCGGCCGAAAACCGGTCCCAGGTCTCTTTCTGTTGTTCACGGATCTGATCGAGCGTGTTGGACATGCACGTTCCTCCCGCGGATACGCTCTCCTGTCTCGCCGGTCGAAACTATGAACCCTCTGTATAAGGATACAATCAATTTCATGGCTTTTGGGGTAGCCCGCCCCCCCCAGAAAGCTCCCAGGCGTCCCGCTTTCGGCCGTTCCGATGCTGTCACTTCCGCAACAGCAGTCGCTCAAATAACCGTTTGCTGAATTGCATAACGACAATCGGCGCTAGGGAGACCGGGCTCGGCAGGCTATATTTCCCTGGTGGAGATCGTGACGGAGAGATTCGCATCGATGCCGAAGCCTAAGAATGACAAGAACAATGGTCGGGTAGAGGCCAACGACGAACAACCCCTCGGCGCCCAGTTGCGGATGATGCATGCAGCCTTCATGGCGTCGCCGCTCAGAAACCGGGTCATCTGGCTCGCCCTTGGCATCCTGGCGGTCATCGTCACCACCGCTTTCGGGCAGATCATCCTCAATCGCTGGTACAAGCCCTTCTACGACACGCTGGAACGGCGCGACCTGCAGGCTTTCCTGCACCAACTGACCATCTTTGCCCAGATCGCCGGTGCTCTGCTCGTGCTCAACGTGCTGCAGACCTGGCTTGGCCAGTTGATCCGGCTGAGGCTGCGCGAGGGGCTGACACTCGACCTGATCAACGAATGGATGCGGCCCGCCCGCGCGTTTCGGCTCGCCAATGCCGGCGCCATCGGCATCAATCCCGACCAGCGCATCCATGAGGATGCCAACCACCTCTCGGACCTTTCGGCCGGGCTGACCATCGGCCTGATCCAGTCCGGCATTCTGCTCGTCAGCTTCATCGGCGTGCTCTGGTCGTTGTCGGACGGCTTCGTCTTCCATGTTTCCGGCATGGCCTTCAACATCCCGGGCTACATGGTCTGGGCCGCCATTCTCTACGCGGGCACGGCGTCATGGCTGAGCTGGCTGGTGGGGCGGCCGCTGGTCAAGCTCAACGGCGAGCATTACGCCCGCGAGGCATCGCTGCGCTTCTCGCTGATGCGCATCAACGAACACATCGAGGCCGTGTCGCTGTCGTCGGGCGAGGCCAATGAAAAGCGTCGGCTGCAGGCCGACCTGCAGTCCGTTCTCGAAATCAGCAAGAGCCTGCTGCTCGCCGTCACGCGGCTGACCTGGGTTACGGCCGGTTACGGCTGGATCACCGTCATCGCCCCGATCGTCATCGCCTCCCCGGTCTATTTTGCTGGCAACCTCAGCTTTGGCGGCCTGATGATGGCGGTCGGCGCCTTCAACCAGGTGCATGCGTCGCTGCGCTGGTTCGTCGACAATATCGGCGCCATTGCCGACTGGCGCGCCACCTTGCTGCGCGTCGCCGCCTTCCGCTCTGCCCTGCTCGTCATCGACGACCGGCACGAAGGCGACAAGCGCATCGAGTTCGTCACGTCGGACGGTCCGCAGATGATGTTCGACCACATCGAGATCGTGTCGGCGGCCGGCTGCATCAAGCTTTCGGAACCGAATGTCACGATCAATCCCGGCGAGCGGGTGCTGGTCACCGGCGCGCCGGAGGTGGAGAAAGCACCGTTCTTCCGTGCTATCGCCGGCCTCTGGCCCTTCGGGCACGGCCGCATCTCGCTGCCGATCGACGACGGACTGGTCTTCGTGCCGCGCTCACCGTATTTTGCACCCGGCACGCTGGAAGAGGTGCTTGCCTATCCGAAGACGCCCGACAGCTTCAAGAACGGCGAACTGAGCGGCGTGCTATCCAAGATCGGCCTCGGCCGCCTTTCCGACCGCCTCGACCAGGACATGCGCAAGAAACTCAATCTGAGCGAAGTGGAAATGCGCCTGCTCGCCATCGCCCGTCTGGGGCTGCACAAGCCGCGATGGCTGATTATCGACGAGGCGCTGGATACCCTCGAGGACGACAGCTATCGCAAGGTCATGACCTTCCTCGACAAGGAAATCGGCAAGGCGGCCATCGTCAATATCGGCCGCAAGGAACGCGCCAACGGCTTCTTCACGCGCGTGCTGGAGCTGGAAAAGGACGCCGGCGGCGATTCCCTGCGCCTGATCCGGCCGAAAAGCCTGCGCCCGACCAATCCGCAATTGGTCGACTGACGGTACGTCGAAAGCGGTACTTCAGGTATTCCGCATATCCATTTGATTAAAAAGAAACAGCGCCTTCTTCGCGGCGCTGTTTCAATAGGAATTGTGGTCGAGACTTCAGCGCGAGCGCAGCTTCATGTGACGGTTGACGTCCTTGTAGAGCAGGTAGCGGAACTTGCCGGGGCCGCCGGCGTAGCAGGCCTGCGGGCAGAAGGCGCGAAGCCACATGTAGTCGCCGGCCTCGACTTCGACCCAGTCCTGATTGAGGCGATAGACGGCCTTGCCCTCAAGCACATAGAGACCGTGCTCCATGACATGGGTTTCGGCAAAGGGGATGATCGCGCCAGGCTCGAAGGTCACGATCGTCATATGCATGTCGTGGCGAAGATCCGTCGGATCGACGAAGCGCGTCGTCGCCCATTTGCCTTCGGTGCCGGGCATGGGATTGGGCGTGATATCGGCCTCGTTGGTGAAGAAGGCTTCGGGCGCGGGAAGCCCATCGACATACTCATAGGCCTTGCGGACCCAGTGGAAGCGAACGGGCGCTTCGCTTCTGTTATGCGCCGCCCACTTGCTCGCCGGCGGAATGAAGGCAAAGCCACCGGGCAGCATGCGGTGTTCCTTGCCGTCGAGCGTGACCGTCAGTTCACCCTCGACGACGAACAGCGCACCCTCGGCACCCTCGTCGAGTTCCGGCCGGTCGCTACCGCCGCCTGGAGCGATTTCCATGATGTACTGCGAAAATGTTTCAGCAAATCCCGACAACGGACGCGACAATATCCACAGGCGGGTCTTGTCCCAGAACGGCAGATAGCTGGTGACGATGTCCATCATCGTCCCCTTTGGAATCACCGCATAGGCCTCGGTGAAGACCGCACGGTCGGTCAGGAGCTGCGTTTGTGCCGGCGCGCCGCCATGGGGCGCGTAGTAATTGCGACCAGTCATTTCAGTCCTTCAGTTCTCAAGCGGGCGCCGCCTCCTCACAAGAGCGGCGCGGTTGGGTTTATTGTCGATGTGATGTCAAAGCAGTGCCGCGCGCAGATCGCGCGGTTGGTCCTTCTCCTCGTCAAGGTCCAGTTCCGCCTCGACGTGGTGCAGATGTTCGGCCATTTCGCGGATTGCCGCGGCCGCATCCCGCGCGGCGATGCGGTCGACGACGGCCATATGCTCATCCGGTCCGCAATTGTGCAGATGGTTCGACCGGTACACGGCGGTGATCAGCGATGTGCGCGAAACCAGGTCGCGCAGGATGCCGAACAGGAATGCAGAACCGGAAAGCTCCGCCAAAAGCAGATGGAAACCGCCGGAAAGACGAACGATTGCAGAGAGATCGCCCACTTTACCCGCCACCCGCTCCTCATCGATGTGCGAGCGCATGCGCTCGATGTCCTCGACTGTCGCGCGTTCGCAGAGGCGCTCGACCACGCGCTGCTCGATCGCCCTCCGCGTCACGAACACGTCACGCGCCTCGTCCACCGACGGCTCGGATACGAACGCGCCGCGATTGGGCATGATCGTCACAAGCCCATCGCGTTCGAGCGCAGTCAGCGCCTGGCGGATACGGGCTCGACTGACGGAGAAAATCTCGGCAAGCTGCTCCTCCTTGAGGCGCGTGCCGGGTCGCAGCCGCCGCTCGGCGATCGCGAGCCAGATTTTCTCACAAATGATAGCCGTCGGCGCTCCGGCGGCTTCGTCCGCATTGTACATGAAATCTCCCTTAGCCGTTCGCATACTCTGGCCGGCCAGCGTTCAAAGTCAATTCCACACGCTGCAGTTTGATATTGACTACAAAATTGTAGACAATATTGTGTACCGTAACTTGATATGCTGTGGCAACCACTTAAACAACGGCCATCGACCGGTGTGACAACCGACCGCGCCTGACCCGAGAGCTCATTGATGGACTTCGACTTCACGCAACTGCCCGCCCAGGACCGCTACCGGCTGCTGACAAATTTCATCGGCCCGCGCCCGATCGCGCTCGTCTCGACGCTCTCGCCTGGTGGCCACGACAATGCCGCGCCGATGAGCTTCTTCAACGTCTTCTCGCACGATCCGCCGATCGTGATCCTCGGCATCCAGACACGCCCCGATGGTGAGGAGAAGGACACGGTCAGCAACATCCGTCGCACCAACGAATTCGTCGTCAACATGGTCGACATGGCGATCGCCGACCAGATGCTGGTCTGCGGTCTTCCCTTCGAAACCGATGTCGACGAGGTGGCGATGGCCGGGCTGACAGCGGCCGACGGCGTGAAGGTCGGCGCCCGCCGCATCGTCGAATCGCCCTGCTCGATGGAATGCCGGGTCGAACGGTTGATCGAATACGACCGCCGGGTGATCGTGCTCGGCGAAGTCGTGCATATGCATGTGCGCAAGGACTGCCTTGACGACAAGGGCCACTATGTCGACCCGTCGAGCTACCAGCCGATCGCGCGGCTTCATGCCAACAACTACATCACATCAGACCGGCAGTTCGAGATGCGCACGCCCGACATCGCTTCCTTTGCTGCTCCCAAAGCGAAAACGGCCTGATCCATGCGTATCCTTCTCGTCAATCCGAACTCCACCGCCTCGATGACCGAACAGGCGCACCGCAGCGCCGAGCGGGTCGTGTCCGCCGCCACGCGGGTTGAGTCCATCAATCCGACCACGAGTCCGGCCAGCATCGAGGGCCATGCGGACGAAGCCATGGCGGTGCCGGCGATGCTCGCCGAGATCCGCGCCGGCGAGGCGCGCGGGATCGATGCCTATGTCATTGCCTGCTTCGACGATCCCGGCCTTGGCGCCGCGCGTGAGATCGCACGCGGGCCCGTCATCGGTATCTGCCAGGCCGCCATCCAGGTCGCGATGAACATCGCCACGCGCTTTTCCATCATCACCACTCTGCCACGCTCGGTGCCGATCATCGAGGATCTCGTCGATGCCTATGGCGCCGGCCACCGGTGCCGCAAGGTGCGCTCGGTCGATATGCCGGTGCTGGCTCTGGAGGAAGACCTCGCCCACACCGAAGAGATGCTGGTGGGCGAAATCCTGCGCGCCAAACAGGAGGATGGTGCCGAGGCGATCATTCTCGGCTGCGCCGGCATGTCGGAACTGTGCGACCGGCTGAAGGCGAGAACCGGCATGCCGGTCATCGACGGCGTCACTGCGGCGATCAAGCTTGCGGAAGCACTGGTCGGGGCCGGCTACGCCACCTCCAAGGTGGGCGCCTATGACTACCCGAGGGTCAAGGCCGCGACGATCGCCCGCCCTGTGGATGCTGTCGCTTAACAAACGGCAGCAAACCTCTGAAAACAAAAAAACTCCGGAGGGAAACCCTCCGGAGTTTTTCTCGTTTTTACAGATGCCGGTTTGGTTACGCGGCCTGGATTGCCTTTGCCGTTGCGGCAGCAGCTTCCTCGACACGGTGGCATGCCGCACGCGAGCCGTCCGCAAAGCTTCGCATCGCCGGGCGCTCGCTCTTGCAGCGGGCGTCGGCCAGCGGACAACGCGGATGGAAGGTGCAGCCTGACGGCGGGTTGAGCGGGCTCGGCACTTCGCTTGCCGTGATGCTGCGCTGGCGCTTCGGCTCGGCGATGTCGGGGATCGTCTCGAGCAACAGGCGCGTATAGGGATGGCGCGGATTGGCAAACAGCGTCTCGGTATCTGCCTCTTCGACGATGCGACCGAGATACATGACCGCAATCCGGTCCGACATGTGACGGACAACACTCATGTCGTGGCTGATGAAGAGGTAGGTCAGCCCCATCTCGTCCTGCAGCTTGCGCATCAGGTTGAGGATCTGCGCCTGTACCGACACGTCAAGCGCCGAGGTCGGCTCGTCGCAGACGAGAAATTCCGGCTCGCCGGCAAGCGCACGGGCGATCGAAATGCGCTGGCGCTGGCCGCCGGAAAATTCGTGCGGAAACTTCGAACCGTCCGAAGGCGCAAGGCCGACGATGCGCAGCAGCTCGCCGACACGCTCCATCACCTCCGCATCGGTTTTGCGCAGCTTCAGTTCGCGCAGAGGCTCGGCAATGATGTTCTTCACGCGCCAGCGCGGATTGAGACTGGCGAAGGGGTCCTGGAAGATCATCTGCGCCGAAAGCGGTTCGCCCGAGCGCCCGGGGGCAAAGCGGATCTCTCCGTCGGAGGCCCTGTAGAGGCCGGTCACGAGCCGCGCCACCGTCGACTTGCCACAGCCGGATTCGCCGACAAGGCTAAGGCAACCGCCCATCGGCACGGTGAAGCTGATGTCGTCCACCGCACGCACGAACTGGCGCGGCTTGCGCTCCAGCACCCGGTTCAGCCAAGGGGCCGACACATCGAAATTGCACGTCAGATCATTGACGGTCAGGGCGTCACTCATAGAACTCCTCCTGCATTGAGCCAGCAAGCACTGACGCCGTGGCCGACCGGGGTCGGCTCGGGACGATCTTCACGGCAGCGCCGCCCCGCCTCGGGACAACGCGGATTGAAGGCGCATCCGCGCGGGATAGCGTTGAGCCGCGGCATGGAGCCGTCGATCTGGTTCAACCGCTCGACGCGACGTCCGAGTGCCGGGATCGAGCCCATCAGCCCGCGGGTATAGGGGTGGCGCGCATTGCGCAGCACCTCCTCCACCGGACCGATCTCGACCAGACGACCGGCATACATGACGGCGACACGATCGGCGGTCTCGGCAATCACGCCCATGTCGTGGGTGACAAGCATCACCGAGGTGCCATGATCGTCGCACAGGCGCCGTAGCAGAGACGTGATCTGCGCCTGGATCGAGACGTCGAGCGCGGTCGTCGGCTCATCGGCGATGATCAGCTTCGGCTCGGCTGCAAGCGCAAGTGCAATGACCACGCGCTGGCGCATGCCACCAGAGAACTGGTGCGGATAGTGATCGAAGCGGGCCTCCGATGCCGGAATGCCGACCTCCTTCAACAGGTGGATCGCGCGATCCTTCGCGCCCTGCTTCGACAGCTTCAGGTGTAGACGGATCGTCTCCACCAACTGTGCACCGACGGTAAAGAGCGGGTTGAGCGATGTCAGCGGGTCCTGGAAGATCGCGCCGATCTGCCGGCCGCGCACGCTCTGCATGTCCTTGTCCGACAGCTGGTCGATGCGGCGGCCCGAGAGCCAGACCTCGCCGCCAGAAATCCGTCCCGGCGGTTCGAGCAGGCCCTGGACGGCCAGACCGGTCATCGACTTTCCGGCGCCGGATTCGCCGACCACGCCGAGGATCTCGCCTGGGCGAATGCTGAGCGAGACGTCGGAAAGGGCTGCCACGGTTCCGTGCCGTCCGGGGAACTCGACGCAAAGTCCACGCACATCGAGGACCGGTGAAGTTTTGGGTTCACTCATGCGGCAGATCCTCCAGTGGGTAGCTGGGTGGGAAGATTTCGCTGACCGGCGGATGCGCCCAGCTGCGCTCCGGGTACTTTGCAATCAGCCCGTCGAATTGCCGTTGCGCCTGGCGGCGTGCCGCATCCATGTCGAAGCCGGCAACCTGGCCCTGGTGCATCGAGAGGCGACCGTCGACGAAGACCGTCTTGGTGACGCGGCCGGAGCCGCCGACGACCAGCGTCGTGATCGGGTCGATCGCCGGTGCCATATGGTGATCCATCAGGTCGAAGACGGCGATATCGGCGCGGGCACCCGCTTCGAGCCGCCCGAGATCGCTGCGCCCCAGCGCCTTCGCGCCGCCGAGCGTGGCGGCGTCGAAGAGATCGGCGCAGCTGACGGCGGCCGTGTCGCCCTCAACGACGCGGCAGGTGATAAGCCCGATGAGCAGGTTCATCAGCATATCGGGCGGCGTCGTGTCGGTGCCCATGGCGATGTTGATGCCGCGGGCCTTGACGGAGCGGAACGAATTGAGCGTGCTGCCACCACGCGCAGAAACCATCGGGCAATGCACGATGCTGACGCCGTTGTCGGCATAAAGCGTGAGGTCATCAGCCGTTGCCTGCGTGGCATGCGGCGCGATCAGCCGCGAGCTCAGGAAGCCGAGGCGTGCCATCCACTCCGGCGCCGTCTTGCCGTGAAGACGACGGACGGTATCGACCTCCATCGTGCCTTGCGCTGCGTGAAGCCGGATCGAGCAGTCGAGATCGCGCGCGGCGTCCGCCGTTCGCCTCAAGAGCGTCTCCGTGCAGGTCTCGACCCTATCGGGCGCCAGAAGCCCGCGCACCAGGCCGCCATGGCGGCCGTCGTGATCACGGATGAAGCCGATGGCATCGTTGAGGCCCTGCAGCCCCCTCGCCTCGTCGAAGACGGCTTCGAGCTGTCCAGGTGCCTCCAGAACCATGCCGCCCGAGCGGTATGCCGGGCTCAGATAGACGCGAAGGCCGAGATCGCCGGCAGCATCGGATGCGGCCGCGAACTCTTCCACCGTCTCGCCCCATTCGCGGTAAAACAGCGATGCGATCGGTGCGGCCGTCGTGATGCCGTTCAGCAGCAACTGGGCAAAAGAGAAGCGCTTCTGGAACGCCAGCTCATCTTGCGAGTACATTTCATAGGGACCGCGCTCGACATAGGAGCGTGGCCACACGCGGCCTTTGGCCCAGCCGGGCTGGTGATCGACCGCAAGGATGGTGGTGTCGAGGTCGGACAGGGCATCGAGATCGATCAGGCCGGGGCTGATCATGGCAGCACCGAAATCGATCCGGCGGGCAACTTCGCCTTCGAACCGCGGGCCGACATAAAGCAAGCTGCCGCCTTCGATAACGACCTCGCCGTTCGGGATCAGGCGATGGCTGCCATCACGATGGCCGAGCACCCATTGCGCTGTCAGAAGCGTGCGGCCGTCGGCGCGCGCGCCAAGTTTCAAATCCTTGAGATCGATCATGGGATGGCGACCTCCGCGACGCCATTGCGAGCGATGACGCGGCCGCGCTTGACGACCAGCGGGCGCGGCGCGACTTCAACCACGGCATGGGCGAGCGTTTCGCCGACGAGCAGGGTGAAGTCGGCGTTGCAGCCGATGTCGAGACCGTAGCCGGCAATGTCCATGACGTCGGCGCCACCGGTCGAGCAGACATGAAGGGCATGCTCCAGATCGACGTCACGGCGCAGGCCGTTCTTCATGCCGAGGATGCGGGCGCGATCCATCATGTCCGGTTGGCCCCACGGGCCCCAGGTGTCGCGGATGCCGTCGCAACCGGCCGCCACCTTCACGCCCGCTTCCTTCAGGCGCAGGATCGACGGAACGGTCGAGGACGGCGAACCGGTTGTGACGATGCGCACGTCCAGTTCGGCGATCTGTTCGATCAGGCCAGAGACCCTCAGATAATCAGGAGCGCCGAGCGCAAAGGCGTGGCTGATCGCCACCTTGCCCTGCATGCCGAGTGCCCGGATACGCTCGAACATCATCTCCATGCTGAAGGCGCCGAGTTCGCCAGCTTCGTGCAGATGGATATCGATCGGCTTGCCATGCTTTTCGGCCAGGCCGAAGACCGCATCGAGATGGCCCTTTGGATCACGGTCGATGCCGCAAGGATCAATGCCGCCAAGGACTTCTGCCCCATTGCTCAGAGCCTGGTCGAGAAGCTCCACGGTGCCCGGACGTGTGACCAGCCCCGATTGCGGGAAGGCGACGATCTCGATGTCGATGATGCCGTCGAGCGCCTCGCGCGTCTGGATGATGCCTTCCATCAGCGCCAGGCCGTGGGTGGTGTCGATGTCGACATGGCTGCGGATATGGCTGGCGCCGTTGGCGGCCAGCTGGATTGCCTGGCGCATCGACTGGCGATGGGGATCGATGCCGATCTCAAGCCGCTTCTCGCGCTCGAAATCGATGCGTTCGCGCAACGTCGCGACCTTGGCGTTTTCGTGCCAGGGCATGCCCCAGACCGACTTGTCGAGATGGGTGTGCGCCTCGACCAGACCGGAAATGGCGATATGACCACGGCCATCCTCGGTTGCCACGCCAGCGGCCTGAAGGTTCTGGCCGATCGTGTCGATCTTGCCGCCGCGGATCAGGATATCCGTGGGCGCCCCGCCATTCGGACGGACGTTACGGATCAGAAGATTGGACATCATTCACCTCAGTTTCGGATTGAGAGCGTCGCGCAGCCAGTCACCCAGAAGGTTGACCGAGACGACGAGAAGGCAAAGCTGCAGCACCGGGAAGAGCACGACCCACCAGACGCCGGAGAAAAGGAACTGGTTGCCGAGCCGGATCAGCGTTCCAAGGCTCGGTTGGCTCGGCGGCATGCCGATGCCGAGGAAGGAGAGTGTGGCTTCCGTCAGGATCGCCATGCCGAAGTTCAGCGTGGCGGCAACCATGATCGGCGTCAGCGTGTTCGGCAGGATATGGTTGAGCATGATGCGCCGCGCCGGCGTCTTCAGAAGGCGGGCCGCCTGCACATATTCCTTGCCGCGCTCGACGATCGTCTGGGCGCGCACGGTGCGGGCATATTGCACCCAGGCGCTGAGCGTGATCGCCAGCACGAGAACGGCGGCCGAGCCGACGTCGCGTAGCTCCGGAGGCAGCATCTGGCGGGCAACGGCGCTGACGAGGATGGCAATCAGGATCGTCGGGATCGACAGAAGCACATCGCCGATGCGCATCAGGACGTTGTCGATGATGCCACCGAAATAGCCGGCGATCAGGCCGAGGCTGAGGCCGACGGTCAGCGACAGGATTACCGAACAGACGCCGATCAGGATCGAGATGCGGGAGCCATAGAGGATGGCCGACAGCATGTCGCGGCCCTGGGTATCGGTGCCGAGGATGAAGGGCCATTGCCCGTCGGCCTGCCAGATCGGCGGCAGTTCCGAATTCCAGAGGTCGAGCTGCGCCGGATCGAACGGGTTCTGCGGCGAGATCAACGGTGCCGCAAGTGCGGCAAGAATAAGGATCGTGAGGATCAGCGCGCCGGCGATTGCCGACGGGCTGCGGGTAAACGACCACCAGAGATCGCTCTGGCGCCAGCGCGCGAGCCGGCCGATCTTGGCTGTCGAAGGTGTGTCCTGAGCCTGGTCAGTCATGGGGCGGCCTCAGCGTGTGGCATCGCGAAGACGGGGATCGATGACCGCATAGGCGATATCGACCAGCGTGTTCAGCGTGACGAAGATGAAGGAGACGATGCACAGGTAGCCTGCCATCACAGGGATATCGAGGAAGGTCACCGCCTGGATGAACAGCATGCCCATGCCCGGCCACTGGAACACGGTCTCGGTGATGAGCGCGAAGGCAATCAGCGAACCGACGTTCATGGCCGTCATGGTCACGACCGGCATCAGACAGTTGCGAAGCGCGTGGCGGAAATAGATGCGCCAGCGCGGCACGCCGCGGGCACGGGCGAACTTCACGAAGTCCGAACGCAGCACTTCCATCATCTCGGCGCGCACGAGGCGCATGACGAGGGTGATCTGGTAGAGCGCGAGCGCGAAGGACGGCAAGAGCAGTGAAGCGCGTCCGGAGGCCGTCAAAAGGCCGGTGCTCCACCAGCCGATCTGCACGACATCGCCGCGGCCGAAGGCCGGAACCAGGCCGAGCGAGACGGCAAAGACGAGAATCAAGAGGATGCCGACGACGAAGCTTGGAAGCGAGACGCCGATGATGCTGACGAATTGCAGCCCCTCGGAATACCAACGGCCGCGGTGGATCGCGGTGAGAACACCGAGGGGAATGCCGATCAGGAGCGACAGGGCCGTGGCCACCAGTGCCAGCTCGATCGTTGCCGGGAAGCGCTCGGCGATCAGCGTCATCACATCCTGGCCGTTGCGGTAGCTGATGCCGAAATCGCCCTGAGCCGCATTGACGACGAAGCGGACGTACTGGGTGACGAACGGATCGTTGAGGCCGAGTTTTTCGCGCAGTTCGACGCGATCGGCCTGCGACATCTGTTCGTTGGCCATCAGTTCGACCGGGTCGCCGGCGAAACGAAAGATCATGAACGCCATCAGCGCGACGGCAAGCATGACCAGCACGGCATTGGCCAGCCGCTTGATCAGAAAGACAATCATTGGATTTCCCGCTCAGTGAGAAACCCCGACAGAGCAAGCTCTGCCGGGGCAATGTGGGCTCAATCGCCGATACGGGTCAGCCAGTGGCGCGGCTTGTTGTCGGCGCGGATGGTGACGTCAGTCACCTCCTTCGACATCGCCCAGGCCATCGGCTGCTGATGCAACGGGATCATGATGACCTGATCCTTGGCAAACTTCAGCGCTTCGGTCTCAATCGCCAGACGCTTGTCGCGGTCCATCTCGACGGCGGCCTTCTTCACCATGGCGTCGAGCTCGGGATAGGACCAGCCGCCATAGTTGGCGACGCCAGCCGCACCCTCGCGGGTCGAAAGCACCTGGATCAGCAGCGAATAGGCATCGAGCGTCGGCTCGTTGGCCCAGCCGATCATGTAGGCGTCGGACTTTCCGCCGGCGCGCTTCGGCGCCTGAACGGCGCGCGGGCCGATATCGAGCGTCGGCTTCAGGCCGACACGCGACAGCATCGACACGAGCGCGCTGCAGACGTCTTCCTCGTTGACGCTCTCGTCGTTCATGCAGACGAGCGTGAACTCGGTGCCAACGGCGCCCGCTTCTTCGAGAAGCTTCTTCGACAGTTCCGGGTCGTAAGCGGTCGGCACGTCGAGTTCGGCGCTGTAGCCCGGGATCTCGGGCGCGACCATGGTGCCGGCCACATGCGACTTGCCGCGCATGACGCGCTTGAAGATCAGCTGACGGTCGATCGCATGATCGATCGCCTGGCGAACCTTGATGTCGTTGAAGAAATTGTCGCGGCCGTCAGCAAGCTTTTCCTTGCGGTTGAAGACCAGGTGAACCGTGCGCAGGTCGGAACGCTCGACGACCTTGATGTTCGGATCGCTCTTCAACCGGTCGAGGTCCTGCACGGGCGCGCCGTCGGTGAGGTCGATCTCGCCCGAAAGCAGCGCGGCAACACGGGTTGCGGCAGACGTGATCGGGGTGAATTCGATGCGATCGAGATTGTGCTTCGGCGTATCCCACCAGCCGTTGTTCTTGACCAGTACGGTCTTGCTGTCAGGCACGCGCGATTCGACGATGAACGGACCGGTGCCGTTTGTGTGGTAGGTGGTGTAACCCTCGACCTTGCCGCCGACATCGGTCGGAAGTTCGGACTTGTTGTCGATAAGCCAGTCCTTGTCGAACATGAAGATGTTGGTCATGTCGTTGAGGAACAGCGGGCTTGGCGAGTTCACCTCGATGTCGACGGTGTAGTCGTCCACCTTCGTGGTGGAGACATAGGCCGGGATGTTGCCGCGTAGCGGTGACGTCGGGTGGCTGACGCGGGCCATGGAGGCAACGACGTCATCGGCGGTGAAATCGGCGCCGTTCTGGAACTTTACGCCCTTGCGCAGGTGGAAACGCCAGACTTTTTCCGAAACCAGCTCCCACTTGGTGGCAAGTGCCGGCTCGACGACAAACTCGGGCGTATAGCGCGTCAGGCCTTCATAGACGTGATTGAGGAAGGCGAGGTTCGACGTGCTGCCGTAGGAATATGGATCGAGCGAGAAGATATCCCGCGGGCTGCCCCAGCGCAGCGTTTCGGCCTGTGCCGTGGAGGCGAGAAAGGCGAATGCCAACCCCGCAAGGAGATGCTTTCTCAGTTTCATGTGGTTCCCTCTGTTTTTCCCATTCGTCGCCGTGCCGATCCGGTCGGTCCACGATCCTTCGATCGCTGGAGGCTGACGGTGCTAGATTTGAAGTTGTTGGCGCTAATGTCAACTATTTTGTCGACAATTATGTTGCCAATGAAACGCAATCGCGCACTTGAAGGGGAAAACCACGTAATTTCAGTGGCTTTGGATCACGGAAGGGCGTGCAATCCTGACGTGAAAATTGGGAGCATCCCTTTCACTTTCACGTCTTTCACCTCCGGCAACGTGCGGATTGGGCCGCGAATGGCCGCCCTTGACGCTGCGGTATTTGATAAAAATGAAAGGGCCGGCCTCGGGACCGACAAACAGCCGCTCCCTCCTGATCGGACAACGGGATCGGGCGGGCTCGGACGTGATCGACCAGTTCCGGCCATGAAAAATGGCGCGCCATCCAGGGAGCGCGATGGTCGGGGGCCATCAAGGGCGTGACGAAACACCCCAGCATCGTCGGACTTGCCGGCGGGAAATAAGGCCTTGAACGTTTGGCGCCTACCCGGAAAGCCGGCGCCTCATAAACAACGTTTCCGTCGGCGATGAATAGCTTGGATCGTCAACTGACGTTACCTGAGCCTTAGATCGTGGCAGCCGCGCCGAAACCTGTGAGGAAAGACGTCAGATTGTCGGACAGCGCGTCGCAGAGATAGCCGCCTTCCTGGACGATCGCCGTCGGGAGGCCAAGACCGGCGATCGCCGCACCGATCCTTGCAAAGCCCGGCGTCGACACGGACAGCCCGCCGAAAGGGTCGCCCTCGAAGGCGTCGAGGCCAAGCGCCACGACGAGCGCATCCGGGGCATAGGCACGGATGCGGCGAAAAGCGACGTCGAGGGCGGCCAGAAATTCTGTATCTCCCGACTTGCGATCAAGTGGCAGGTTGAGGTTGTAGCCAAGGCCCAGCCCCTCGCCGCGTTCATCGGCATGTCCCCAGAAGAAGGGATAGAACCGCACCGGATCGGCGTGGATCGACACCGTCAGCACGTCGGAGCGCTGGTAGAAGATGCCCTGCGTACCGTTGCCGTGGTGCAGGTCGATGTCGAGAATCACGACACGGGCGGCGTTCGACAGCAAGCGCTGTGCTGCAACAGCGGAATTGTTGAGGAAGCAGAAGCCACCGGCAACATCGGCAAAGGCATGATGGCCAGGCGGCCGGCACAGCGCATAGGCGGCACGGTCGCCAGCAAGGATTGCGTCTGCCGCGTCGACAGCACTCCAGGCGCTCCAGCGCACACTTTCCCATGTCTCCCCGGAAATCGGGCACGCCGTGTCGGCCATGTGATATCCGGCCTGCCCCACGGCAGACGCCGGGTACCGGCCATCACGGGCGAGCGGATGGATGTTCGGGATCACTTCATCCGAGGCCTCGGCGATCCGCTGCCAGCGCGCATAGATATGTTCGAGGAAATCGAGATATTCTGGAGTGTGAACGGCGGCAATCGGGCCAAGACCGTGATCGCTTGGCCGAAGGATAGTGCAACCGGCTTCGCGAGCGCCGGCAAGCAACCGCTCGACCCGTTCGGGCTGCTCCGGGTTCGGCTGCGGCGCGCCACTCGAAAGGAAAGCCTTCGGATCGTGTCGCTTCTGTTCCTGGGCGTAGAAGGCTTTCATGGTCACTCCAATTCCTGCGGCTTCAGACGTTCATTTTCCAGCGAGTGCCACGAAGGCATCGCCGTAGGCGGCATGGGCGCGGTCCTTCACCTGCCAGGTGATACCGAGCCGCTCATAGAGGCGCTGGGCGGTCGTGTTTTCCACGTCGACTTCCAGACGGAGATAGTCCCCACCGCGCGCCCTCGACCAGGCCGCCACGTCGCGCAGCAGGCGCTCGCCGATCCCGAGGCCGCGAAAGCGATCGTCGACATAGAGATCCTGCACGAAGACACCGGGCCGCCCACGCCAGGTCGAAAAGATCGGAAAGAACAGGCAGAGACCGGCAAACGCGCCGCCCACCTCAGCAATCAGACTGCCGAAGGCCGCGTCCGGGCCGAAGCCGAACCGGCGATAGTCGTCTGCGGTGCAAGTTACCTTGCCTACCATGTCGAGCCCGCGCCCCATGGCCAGGATGGCATCATGGATCGTCTCGGCATCGCCGATTTCACCTGAGCGAATGCGGATGGCCGCGGTCGAACCGTGCGTCGTTGTCAATGTCTTCCCCTTTACTGCAACGACCGAAGCCGCGGGCGATCTCGCCCGGGGCCTGCGGCATCAGAATGCGACCTGATCACCGCCCTTGAGGCCGAGAAGATCACGTGCTTCCTTAGGGGTGGCAACCTCCAGCGACAAGGCGTCGAGCACGGTGCGAATACGCTGCACTTGCTCAGCATTGCTGGTCGCAAGCTGGCCGCGGCCGTTGTAGAGGCTGTCTTCGAGCCCGACGCGAACGTTGCCGCCCATTGCCGCCGCCATCGTGATCATCGGCATCTGGTGTCGGCCGGCCGCCAGCACCGAGAATGAATAGTCGTCGCCGAAGAGCTTGTCGGCGATCCGCTTCATGTGCGTCAGGTTCTCGGGATCGGCGCCGATGCCTCCCAGAATGCCGAAGACAAACTGGATGAACAGATGGCCGGAAACCAGCCCACGGTCACGGAAATGCGCCAGAGAATAGAGATGGCCGACATCGTAGCATTCGAACTCGAAGCGTGTCCCGCATCCCTGCCCAAGCCGCGTCAGGATGAATTCCATGTCGGCAAAGGTGTTCTTGAAGATCGACGAGCGTGTTGCCTCCAGCAGCTCCGGCTCCCAGGCGTGCTTCCATTCGGCGGGCTTGTCCAGTGCCGGAAACAGGGCGAAATTCATCGATCCCATGTTGAGCGAGCACATCTCGGGCTCGGCCCGCAATGAGGCCGCCAGGCGATCTTCGAGCGCCATCAGCGACGAGCCGCCGGTCGAAATGTTGATGACGGCGTCGGTCGACTGCTTGATGCGCGGCAGAAACTGCATGAACAGCGAAGGGTCTGCCGAGGGACGACCGTCCACCGGGTTTCTCGCATGCAGGTGCAGGATCGAGGCGCCGGCCTCGGCAGCGGCAATTGCCTCGGCGGCGATCTGGTCCGGTGTGATCGGCAGATGGGGCGACATGGTCGGCGTATGCACCGAGCCCGTCACCGCGCAGGTGATGATGACCTTCCTGCGCGACGTCTTGGTTTTCGTCATGGTGTCGATCTCAGCGGTTGACGGGAAGGTTGAGTTCGGCCGCGAGCTGTTCGAGCACGTCGCCGAGGATTGCGACGATTTCGCCGATCTGCTCCCTTGTGATGATCATCGGCGGGCAGACCAGGAAATGATCGCCCTCGACACCCCCACGGGTCCGCCTGGAATAGATGATCAGCCCACGCTCATAGGCGAGATCGACAACCCGCTGGTGCGCGTTCAACTCCTTCGGCAAGGGCTTCATCGTCTCGCGATCCGAGACGAACTCGGCGGCAAGCAGCAGCCCCTTGCCCCTGACGTCGCCGATGAACGGGAAGCGTTCGGAAAGGGTGACCAGTTCGGCCTTGAGCGCGTCGCCCATGACGGCCGCATTGTCGATCAGCCCGAGCCGGTCGATTTCGTCGAGCACCGCCAGGCCAGCGGCGCAGGCAAGCGGATTGCCAGCATAGGTGAAGCCATGCTGGAAGCCGCCGGCGTCGAGCACCGGCTGCACCAGCCTTGAGGGCGCTGCCATGGCACCGAGCGGGCAATAGCCGGAAGCAAAGCCCTTCGACAGCGCGATCAGGTCCGGCTTGCAGCCCCAATGATCGCCACCAAGGAATTTCCCGGTCCGGCCAGCCCCGCTCATGACCTCGTCATGGATGAGCAGGATGCCATACTTGTCGCAGATCTCGCGGATGCGCCGGTAGTAGCTGTCGGGTGCCACCAGCGCCCCGGTCGACGCGCCGCCGATCGGCTCCATGATGAAGGCGAGCACACTTTCCGGGCCTTCGGACTGGATCCTGTCTTCCAGCATGTCGGCATACTTGATGCCACGCTGTTCCATCGTCAGGTTGTCACGGTCGAGATAGGCGGTCGGTGCCGGCACCTTCGGCATTTCGCGCATCATCGGCGAGAACGGATCGGAGAGCGCCGCATAACCGGTGACAGCCAGCGCGCCGAGCGTGCCGCCGTGGTAGGACGGAAAGCGCGAGATCACCTTCCAGCGATCCTTCTGACCGGTCGCGACGGCCCATTGCCGCGCGAGCTTCAGGCAGGACTCGACCGCCTCTGACCCACCGGAGACGAAGAAGATCTTGTCCATGCCCTCGGGCAGCTTTTCGGCGGCGCGGCGCGCCAATTCTTCGGCCGGTTCGTTTTCAAAGTGAAGGCGATAGGCGAAGGTCACGCGGTCCATCTGCCGCTTCATGGCTTCGATCACGTTGCGATTGCCATGGCCGATATTGACCACCATCGCGCCGCTGGAGCCGTCGATCACCCGTCGGCCATCCTGGTCGAAGAGATAGATGCCCTCGGCCCGGTCGACCAGCGGCCGGCGCAGGCGCGACTGGTAGAACAGGTGTGAGGCGGGCCGTTCGTTGGAAGCTGTCATCTTGAGCATGTCCGGTCTCTGTCAGCGTTTGAGGTAACGGTTGAGAACATTGGCGGTGACGCGTTCGACCATCGTATCGCCGCGCTTGAGGGCTGCCACCCATTCGCAGCTGCCGGCGTGGAAGACCTCGCCCTTGCCGCGCGGGAAATTGACGATCATGCCGCAACCGCGTTTGACCTTGTCGACCGAGGCTTCGCCGGCATCGCCGATCAGCGTTTCCGCCACGAACTTGGCGTCCGCGTCGGAGAGGAACTGATCATCGGTGGCAATGTCGGCGCTTTCTTCCTTCAGCGACGACATGCCGAGCGCCAAGATTTCCAGTCCGTCAGGTGCGCCGCTGTCCTCCGTCGGTTCCGGCAGGCCGCCACGGATGATGTAGTCGAGGCCGTCGACCTCGTAGCCGAAGGCATGGCCCTCGGCGCCGAGGATATCGCCATAGTAGATGCCGGTCCCGGCAAAAGCCCAATGCTCGGGGCGATAGACTGGAAAGCCGCGGGCGCCGCGCGGAGCGCAACCACCCCAGCCGACATAGAGCCCGCGTGTGGCAATGAGCCCGAAGGTGGACGAACCGGGACGACCGATTGTCCTATCCTCCCAGGAGCCGGTCATGCGGGTCGGATCGTCGGACCGAAAGGCCGGGTCTTCTGCACGCGCGCGATATTTGTAGCACACCTGCCGCTTGCCGGCGTCTTCCAGGCGCGTCTGCCACATGAAGTTGCCGGCAAAACGGGCCGCGTGTCCACCTCGCTCGACGTAACCGTCGACCGCGTCGCGCATCTCCCAGGTCCAGTATTCGTCGTGGCCCACGAAGGCGACGCAATCATAGCCGTCGAGGATTTCCGGGTTGAAATGCAGCTCGTGCTGGCTGGCGAGATCGACGGCGTAGCCTTCGCGCTCGGCCCAGCGGAAGAAGTTGCTGTCGTAGCTCGCCCAGCCTGACGAGGCGTATTTCTTGGAATAGCCGTTGGCATAGGCCCATTCCATGTGCGGGTAGCGTGGGGCGACTGCCATCGGCGAGTAGATCTCAAGCGGAACCCGCGGCGCATCGGCCGGCAGTTGTACAAAGCCGCGGCAGAACGGCCGCTCGATGCTGACGGTCGTCGCATACTGGTCGCGGTTGGGACCGGTTATGCCCTGGTAGTGGTTCGAACCGCCCCAGGTGTTGTAGGAGGTCCAGGACCCGGTCGCCGCCACCTGCAGCACGCGGCCCGGCTTGCGGCCTGCCTCGGGACGGACGATGAAGAGGTGATGGCAGCGAATGGGCGCGCCATCGCGGCCGGCCGCCGTCAACGTAATGCGGTAGGCACCCGACGGCCAGCTCGCATCGACCGCGAACTCGAACGTCGTCTCCCAACCACAGCCAACGACGGAGCACTGATCCGGCGTATCCTGCCAGCGGGCCGCGATCCCCTGCCGTGTCATGACAGTCGTTTCGATCGCGCCGTCGCGCACGATCTCCAGCGCGAACTGTTGGGCCGTCGAGCTTACCTGAAGCCGCACGGTTGCGCCCGGCGGATAGGCATAGGCGTCGGTATAGCACCAGATCTCGCCGCGCTCGCCGTCCATTCCAGGATATTCGTAGTAGTGGCCGAGCACCGCTTCGCGGCGCTCATCGGGCGTCAGCCCGAAATCGGGAAACTGGTCGCTGCTCGTCTTCATCGCATCCATCACGCCGCCAGGTATTTCTTGAGGAATGTCCGCGTGCGCTCCTGCTTCGGCTCGCGGAAGATTTCGCTCGGAGGCCCCTGTTCGACGACAACGCCGCCATCCATGAACAGCACCCGATCGGCGACTTCACCGGCAAAGCGCATTTCGTGGGTGACGATCAGCATCGTCATGTGTTCGGCGGCAAGCTGCTTCATGACCGCGTTGACCTCGTCGACCAGCTCGGGATCGAGCGCCGAAGTTGCCTCGTCGAAGAGCATCACCTTCGGCTGCATGGCCAGCGCTCGCGCGATCGCGACACGTTGCTTCTGGCCGCCGGAAAGCCTGGAGGGATAGGCATCGACCTTCTCCGCAAGGCCGACCTTCGACAGAAGTTCCACCGCCAGCGCGCGCGCCGCCGCCTTTGCCATGCCCTTCAGGATGATGGGCCCCATGGTGACGTTTTCGAGCACGGTCAGATGCGGGAACAGATTGAAATGCTGGAACACCATGCCCATCTGCTGGCGCACCGCATTGATGTGGCGCTCGAAGGCCTGGCCGCGCAGATCCTGGTTGACCTGGACGCCATCAAGCCAGATCTCGCCACCATTCAAGGTTTCGAGGTGATTGATCGAGCGAAGGAGCGTGCTCTTGCCCGATCCGCTCGGGCCGATGATGGCAACGATCTGGCCGCGGTCGACCGAAAGGTCGATGCCCTTCAGGACTTGAAGCTCGCCATAGGCCTTGCGGGCCCCCTTCACTTCGACCATGGGTCGCTCGGCGTTCATCGTGATACCTCCACGTTCTGTTCGACCCGGCGCAGACCCGCTTCGAGCACGAGGTTTAGGATGTAATAGAGGGCGGCGACCGTGATGTAGAACTCGAACGGTCGGAAGGTCTCGCTGATCGCGAGCTGTGCCGCATGAACGAGTTCGGCAATGCCGATGATCGACACCAGTGAGGATTCCTTCAACAGCACGATCAGGTTGTTGCCCATGGCCGGGATGGTGTTGCGCACGGCCTGTGGCACGACGAAATAGCGCAGCGTCTGGAAGCGACCGAAGCCGAGACTACGCGCGCCTTCGGTCTGGCCGACATCCACCGCGACAATGCCGGCGCGCAGAATGTCGGCGTTATAGACGGCGAAGTGCAGCCCGAGGCCGATGATGCCGGCAATCAGCGCCGGGATCTTGAAGCCGAGCTGCCCCAGCCCGTAATAGATCAGGAACAGCTGCAACAGCAGCGGCGTGCCCATGAACAGCCACATGAATGCCCTGACCGGCAAAGCGACGGCCTTCGGCGCATAGAGAACGACGAGCGCGAACATCACGCCGAAGATGAAGCTGATGGCGGCTGCCGAGACGGTGAGGACGACCGTCCACCACACACCCATCCACAGGATATCGGCATAGGGCGGAACGACGCTGAAATCGAGGCCTTGCATGCGGGGTTTCCTCTCAGGCTATGGCGTAGCGTCGGTCGATGAGATCGACGACCCGCGCGACGACATAGACGATGAGCATGTAGAGCACGGCGGCGACGCCGAAGATCTCGAACGGCTTGTAGGTCGAGCCGATGTAACGTTGAGCCGTGTAGGTGAGCTCGACCACCGAGATTGTCGAGACCAGCGCCGACCCCTTGACCAGGGCCACGGCATTGACGCCGAGCGGCCGGATCATCAGCCGCGCCGCCTGCGGCAACACCACCTTGCGCATCGTCTGGAACCGGCTGACGCCGATGGAGCGGGCAGCCTCGGTCTGGCCGCGGTCGACCGACTGGATGGCGCCGCGGATGGCTTCGGCCATATAGGCGCCGATGTTGAGGCCAAGCCCGATCACGCCGGCGGCAAACGGCTCAAGATTGATGCCGATCTGCGGACCACCGAAATAGAGAACGAACAGCTGGATCAGGCATGGCGTGCCGCGAAACAGGCTGACATAGGCAGAACCGAGGATGCGCAAGGGCAAGGAGCGCGACATCTTTGCCGCCGCAACGAGAAAGGCGACGACAAGCCCGAGGGCCAGCGAAAGCGCCGATATCTCGATCGTGATCCACGCCGCTTCCACGAAGAACGGGAAGACGCGCTGCACCAGCGAAAAGTCCATGAGGAAACTCCGGGAGGAGGATGCGACGGTCTCCGGCCGCCACCGTCAGCGGACGGCCGGAGACGATAGAAGCAAGCGATCAGCGAATGTCGCTGCCGACCCATTCCATGGCGATCTTCTCGTAGGAGCCGTCCGCCAGCATGTCCTCGAGCGCCTTCTGCATCGCTGCCTTCAGCTCCGGATTGTTCTTGCGGATGGCAATGCCGATGGCGACGCTGCCGCCTTCGATATCAGGCGTTTCCAGGCGGCGAACCTTCTCGCCGGTTTCCTTGACGGCGACCATGACGGGGATGTTGTCGACGACGATGGCATCGACGCGGCCGCTCTTCAGTTCCATCATCAGCTCGGGCAGGCCCTTGTAGGTGCGCACATCCCAGCCGCCCTGTTCGCGCGCCCACTTTTCATGGGTTTCGCCGAGCGTCACACCCAGCGTCTTGCCCTTGAGGTCTTCGAGCTTGTCGACGGCCGAGTCCTCGGAGACGAAGACGGCGCGGCCGGCGTGATAGTAAGGACCGACGAAATCGACGACCTTCTCGCGCTCCGGCGTGATGGTCATGGAGCCGACGACCGTGTCGTATTTGTTGGCAAGCAGACCGGCGATGATGCCATCCCAGGCGGTCGTCACCAGTGTGCCCTTGACGCCGACGCGCTCGGCAATCGCCTTGCCGATCGATGCGTCGAAACCGACGACCTCGTTCTGCTCGTTGACGAAATTGAAGGGCGGGTACTGGCCGCTCATCGCGATCTTCAGCTCGCCGGCAGACTTCACGGCTTCCAGATCGTCTGCACGCACTGATGCGGCGGAGAAAGTTGCGGCAATGGTGAGTGTAGCGGCCAGCAGGCCGGAGAAAATGGTCTTCATGAAATGTTCCTTGATCCTCTGGGCAAATGCGCCTTCTCGTGCGCTTGGGACGGGCATCGAGGCGCCTTCCGAATTTCATGATTGCCTTTGCTTCAGCATTGCGCAAATAGATAATGGGAATAGAAGGCATAGATTTGAAGAATGGCGACACCGCGGTCCGAACGGCTTGTCTGGGAGCTTGACTGGAACCTCTTGCGCACCTTCGTGGTGATCGCGGAGGTAAAAAGCATCACACGCGCCGCCGAGCGGCTGAACCTGAAGCAGCCGAGCGTCAGCAATGCCTTGAAGCGGCTGGAGGACAGGGTCGGGCGGCGTCTGGTCGAACGTGACGCGACCCGCTTCGACCTCACCGAAGTCGGCCAGTTGCTCTACGAACAGGCCGTCGAGGTGTTCGGAACCATATCGCAGCTGCCGCAACTGGTGCGTGGCGTCAGCGACGACGTGACCGGCCACGTGACCATCGCCGTTGCCAGCCACGTGGTATCGCCGCTCTTCGACCGGGCCCTGATGCAATTCCATCGCGACTATCCGCGCGCGACGCTGAACATCTCGGTGGCTGCAAGCGGCGACGTCACCCGCCAGGTGCGGGAGAAGCGCGCATCCTTCGGCCTCTGCCTCGTCAGCGTGCGCGATCCGGCGCTCGATTATCTGCTGGTGTTTCGCGAGTTCTTCGGCTTCTTCTGCGGTCCGCACCATCGACTGTTCGGCAAGCAAGGGCTGAAGCTCGCCGACCTCAAGGGCGAGACCTCCGTCTCGTTCCACACCGACCATATCGCCGACGCGCTTCGCCCGGTGGCGCTGCTGCGCAGCGAGGCCAAGCTCAATGCCAACGTCGTCGGCGTCTCCTCCAGTCTCGAAGAGGTGCGCCGCATGATCATGGCCGGCCTTGGTGTCGGCCCCCTGCCGCTGCACGTTGCGCGACGCGATGTTGCCGATGGCGCGCTCTGGCGGCTACCCCCTTACGAGGCGCCGCCCGCCATCGACATCTTCATGCTGACAAATCCCGACAAGGCGCTGAACCGAGCCGAAAAGGCGCTGATTGCCGGATTGCAGACATTGATCGCCCAAACACCGGCGGAAGAGCGCATCTACGCCGACTGAAACCTTCGCCGACCGACGGCTCATTCCACCGGCAGCAGGGCCTCAGCACGGGAACGGGCCGCAGGTTCAAGGGCCGTCGCTGCGCGCGCGTCGAGGTCGAAGCGGACGGTGACCGTCCGGTTGACCGCATGAACGACGTCATCGAGCGTTCCGGACATGATCTGCTCGAAGGTCACGGAGGAACGGCCGAGCTTGACGACCCGCGATCGGATGGTGATCAGCGCCCCGGCCTTGGTTTCGTGCTTGTATTCCGTTTCCGAGCGCACGTCGGCCCAGCCCCTGGCCTTCTCGCTTTCGGTTTCCAGGCCAGCAATATGGCCGAGCAATTGGAAGCTGGCATCGTCGAACATTGCCGCATAATGGCGCACGTTCATGTGCCCCATCGTGTCGCACATCCACGGATGGGCAACGCCGACATAGGTGGTCAAAGGCTGGCTCGACATGCTGGACCTCGCAGAAGGATATGTCTCGACGAATCGATCGAGAGATAGCGGAAGACCGAGCCGGCTGTCCATCGGCGCCGGCAGGGACGCGCGCGTGGACCGAAATATCGGTGGGCAAGCGTCACGGGGGCGTGGACGCCCACTAGGCACTCGCCCGCGAGCTCCCTAGGCTGCCGACCAAATCTGCAAGGAGACGTGATCGTGAAAGTGTATCTGGCGGGGCCCGAAGTGTTCCTGAGCAATGCCGTGGAGATCCAGGCGCAGAAGGCAGCGCTTGCCCGCGCGGCCGGCTTTACGCCACTTGTGCCCGGCGACCTGGAAATCCCGCCGGCCGAGACCAAGCATGCCCGCGGCCGTGCCATTTACGGCGTCGACGAGGGCATGATGCTCGCGAGCGACATGATCATCGCCAATCTGACGCCGTTTCGCGGCATCAGCGCCGACGTCGGCACGGTGTTCGAACTCGGCTTCATGTGCGGCCGCGGCCGTCATGTCTATGCCTATACCAATACGGCGCGCAGCTACTATGATCGCATCCTGCACGGCCACTACGCCGGTTCGGCCGCGGCGCGCGCCGATGGCCGCATGGCCGGCCCGGATGGTGTGAGCATCGAGGACTTCGACATGTCCGACAACCTGATGCTCGACGGCGGCATCCTGGCGCGCGGCGGAACGTTCGTGAAGCGCGAGGTCGCCGAAGCCGACCGGCTGACCGACCTCGAGGCCTTCAAGGAATGTCTGGCGATTGCCGCAAGGCAGCATCTCGCCTAGGCGATCGCCTGCTTCAGTCGACCGGGCACGGCCAGTTGGTCGGCGTGGTCAAGCCTTGCGGCAGCTTGGTGGCGCTGTCGCCGCAGGTGAGGTTGACCTGTTCCTGCTCAAGCCCGGTTGCCGCCGACAGATCGACGCCTTCGATCCGCGTCAGGAACATGAAGGCGTCGGTGAAGTCGATCGGTCCTTCGAAGCTGGAGCCGGCGAAGGTGGCGCGCGACAGGTTGGCCATCGGGAAGCGCGTGCCGGTGATCACGGCCTTGTCGAAATTGGCGCGGCCGAGCTCGGCCTTTTCGAAGTCGGCGCCGGTCAGCTTGGCGCCGCTGAAATTGGTGCGCTGAAGTTCAGAGCTGTTGAAGGAAGCGCCTTCTGCAGAGATACCGGCAAAACTGCTGCGATAGGCTTCGACCTTGGCGAAATTCGCCTTGTCTGCCCGGGCGCCGGCGAGCGAAGAACGCACCAGCGTCGCCTTTTCCAGATTGGCCTCGGTCAGATTGGCGCCCCTCAGATCCGTGAGCGTGAAATCGGTGTTGGTCAGGTTGCCGCCTGCAAGATCGATGCCGCCCAGCATCAGCTGCTTCTTGTTGCAATCGCTCCAGTCGGCACCCGGTGCCGACGGTCCCTTGCAATTGGCCGCAGAAGCGAGATCGGAAAACGTGAGCGCGGCGAGCAAAGCGGACAGGCCGATCGCCGAAGATTTCCCGCCGGCGCGAATGGCGCGCCTGACGCCGGCAGCAGTGCCAATGCCACCCTCCCCGTTTGCGACAGACGAACGATTGGTTTTTTGTTTGGGGATGTGCATGGCGCTGCTCCACGGCCCTTCAAGTGGACCGGTCCTGTTGCATTTCTCGTTTGCGCGCCTCGTGCCCGACACATTCGGAAGAAGAGCGCATCGCCGCGTAAGCGTATGACATTGTTGCTCTTCGCGCAAATGACAGCCGCGCGATATGGCAAAAGTGATTTGCCCGCCCGCAACCTTGCACGGGCTCTTCTTTATCGCGACAGTGCCGCTCTGTCGCCGTTCGCTGGTCATGCCTGAAGGCGCGGCAAGGCCGGTGTGGCGCTCAATCAGGCCAGTGCCGCCATCATCGAAAGGCCAATCCAGCCGCGCTGCCCCCAGGAGCCTCCGAGCCCGAGCGTCGAGGGCGGCTGTGGCGCGAAGACTGACTGGAGCAGCATGCAGTCAAAGGCCCGAAGGCTCGACTTGGAACGATCCCGCCGTTAGTGCGCAGACAGCGCAAGATCAAGGCTTCGTCGGGAGCGGAGTGGATGAGGCCGGCGATGCACGCCGGCACGACAGGTCAGCTGTTGGAGACGATGCGCGCGGTGATCAGGCTACAGCGATTGCCGACCTCTCGTGATAGGGATCGATGTCGGCCGACCGATGCGGAAATCGAACTTGCCACGTTGTCAGATTGCATGCAATATCCATACAATATTCCGAGTAAGGACATGCCATAACTTTGGACGCACCGGAAACCACCTGGCTGCCGGCGATCCGCAAAGCGAACGGACCGCTCTACATCGCCATCGCCGACGCGATCGCTGCCGATATCGCGGAGGGCCGACTTCCCGAAGGCGCGCGGCTGCCACCCCAGCGCGCCCTTGCCGGCACCTTGGGTATCGACTTTACCACCGTGAGCCGTGCCTACAATGAGGCCCGACACCGCGGACTGGTGGAGGGCCGCGTCGGTCAGGGAACTTACGTCAAGGCGCGACGGATGAAGGGCCTGCAGCCGGCAGCCGACGGCTTGGTCGACATGAGCATGAACCTGCCACCTTTGTTCGACGACGCAGCGCTAACGATGCGCCTCTGGAACGACATCGCCAGCCTGCAGGGTGAGCATGGGCTCGACCTCCTCATGCGCTATCAGGCGGCGGGAGGCGCGCCGCACAATCGTGCTGTCGGCGCCACCTGGCTGCGACCGCGCCTTGGAGAGATCCCCGCGGAGCGGGTACTGATCTGCGCCGGCGCGCAGAGCGCGCTGCTGGCCGCCGTCAGCACGCTCGCCAAGCCCGGCGACACCATCGCGGCGGAGGCCATCGCCTATCCCGGCCTGCGGGCTCTGGCCGCCCACCTCGGTATCGATCTTGTCGGTGTTCCCATCGATGAAAATGGCATGATACCCGAGGCGCTTGAGGCAATCTGCAAATCCAAAAAATTAAGAGCGCTCTACTGCAATCCGACACTGCATAACCCGACGACGGCAACGCTTCCGCTTGAGCGACGCAAGGCGATCGCCGCCATTGCTCGGGCCCATGACGTCGCTGTTATCGAGGATGACGCCTATGGCGCGATACCGACGGATGGACCGCCGCCATTGGCATCGCTTGCGCCCGAAATCGTCTATCACATCGCGGGCCTGGCCAAATGCCTCTCGCCCGCGCTCAGGATCGCCTATCTCGTCGTGCCGGATCGCCAAAGCAGCATTCGTCTCGAAGGCGCGATCCGGGCGACAAGCGGTATGGCCCCACCCTTCAATGCAGCCGTCGCAACGCGCTGGATCGAGGATGGCACGGCCGCCGAGGTTCTTGCCGTCATTCGCCGCGAGGTGACGATCCGGCAGGAGATGGTGACGCGGCTGCTGCCGCGGCACATGGTCCAGACGGATCCGGAGGCCTTCCATCTGTGGCTGCACCTTCCGCCTCCCTGGACGCGCGGCGACTTCGCCAACCGGCTCAGGGCATCGGGCATCAGCGTCGTGACCAGCGATGCGTTTGCCATCGGCTCGGCGCCCGAGGCCGTGCGCGTCGGGCTCGGCGCGGCGCGCACGCACGACGAGCTGCATCGCAGCCTGGTGGCGATCGCCGACTTGCTGCAGCAATCTCCAGCCGCTTCGAGCCTCGTCGTTTAAGGCCTTCGTTGAGGTCGGCGAAATTGTCGCAGCAATGTATGCATACAATAAATTGACAATTTGGCGGTTTGGGCGCACAGCTTTTGCAAGGCCTGAGGCGGCACGGAACGATCGGTGACCGCACACAGGCATATCAGCAGGCGCACCGGCAAAGGTTGCGCCGCAGACGCCTGAAAGGAACGCACATGTCTTCGGATCACGATTGGCCTCCCATTCCTCCCATGCAGACAGGCTTGCGCGGCCGTTGTCCGCGTTGCGGCCAGGGGCATCTTTTCGAAGGTTTCCTGAAGATGCGCAAGAAATGCGAGGTCTGCGATCTCGACTATTCGTTCGCCGATCCGGCCGACGGCCCGGCGTTCTTCGTCATCTGCTTCGGCTGCGTGCCGAGCGTGCTTTTGGGTGTCTGGCTGGAGGTGCAGTTCAGCGCGCCGCTCTGGGTCCATCTGCTGGTGACCGGACCGTTCATGCTCTTGACATGCATCCCGCCACTTCGCCCCTTGAAGGGATGGCTGGTTGCGAGCCAGTTCTTCTACAAGGCAGAGGAAGGAAAGCTGGTGCGAAGGCAGGTCGAGCAGCCGCTCGCTCCGAGCCAATAGCGACCGGTCACGAGACGGATACTTCGGCATCCGCAGCTCCCCCTTATGGGGACCGCAAATGCGTAAACGAAACAAGGCGCGGACGATGTCTGCGCCTTGTTTCGTTGGTCAGCCGATTTGTTCTCAGATCATTGCGTCGGCGGCGTCGGCTCGCCCAGTGACAGCATCAGGCGGTTCGCCCAGTTGAAGAAGGCAGCACCGTGGATGACGTCCGATATCTCGAGTTCGTCAAGGCCGGCCGCCGACAGGCGCGCGATATGCTCCTCGCTGAAGTTCGGGGGCGTCGCCGTCAGGGCGACCGAGGCCGCGACGATCGCATTCCAGCGCTCGCCGAGATCGGCTTCCACACCCTCGTCCAGCAGCGTCTGCACATCGTCGCCCCGCTTGGAATGATGCGCGGCAAAACGCGAATGCACCGAAGCGCAGAAGATGCAGCCGTTCGAGCGCGACGCGGCCGTGGCCGCCAGCTCGCGCTCGGCACGCGGCAGGCCGGTGCGAGTGTTGTAGAAGATATCCTTGTCGGTCTTCGTGCGCGCCTCGAGCACGGCGGGATCACGAACGAGGAGTCGGAAATAGGGCGATTTCGCCCGCGCAGCTTCGACGAGGCCCGCAAGATGCGCTTCCGTCAGGTCTTCCTCGGCAAGTGGCTCCAGCCAGGGCGTCCAGCCGATCTCGGCCTGGGTGAAAGCGACGGGGCGGTTTTCGATCACCGGCGTGATGATATGGTCGGTCATGAGATGTCCTTCTGAAGCCTTAGGCCGCGACGCGCCGGGCGGAGGCTGCAAGCAGCCCGAGACCGGCGATGACGCGGATCTGGAACGCGACGAACGAGACGAGCTGCGACAGCGTCACGATGCCGTTTGTCGTCCATCCGGCATCAAGAAGCGCCTGCAGCGCCTTCGGGCTGGCATCACGCAGATGGAAGACCAGCAGATGTGCGTGCTCCAGGCCCGCGGAGAGCTTTTCCCCGAGCGCCTCACGGCTGGTGCTCGAAACCCTGTAGATCGGCCCTTCCGTGTTCTCAACGCTCAAGGGACCGCTCGGATAGTGACCATATGGCCCCGCTGCTTGCGCGACACCGATCTCGGCCTTCAGCACTTCAGCGAGCCACCGGTTTGCTTCGCTTTCCTCAAGCGGGCTGGCATAGAATTCGAAGATGTCAGGCTGGCGATGAAGCCCGGCGACGAAGCTGGCGATCACCTGCCGTTCGACCAGCGAGACGTCGCCTGTGGTCGCGGGCTCAAAGAGTGCGAGGTAGCTCTTCTGCGCCTGTTCGCGCGTTTCCGGCCGCTGTGTCCGGATGCGGTCGAGCGACGAGCCCGGCTTGATGCCGGCCAGGAGGTCGATGATATCGGGTGTCGATGTGGTCATAAGAAGTCTCCTTCCTTCAATGAACGACGCCTGCGGCGCCGTAATGGTCAACCGACGGCGCCGAGCCGTCGGTGGCTGAATTTTTCCTCGAGCAACCAGCCGAGCGCCGGCGCGACTTTCGTGGCGATCAGTTCGATCGAGCGAAGGATGAGCGGGTGCGGCGGATCGACCGAGTGCACCTGGAAGACGAGGTCGGTGACCCGGTCGAGCGTCGTATCGGCGCGCAGGCTTTCGATCACGTCCTCAGGCGTGCCAACATGAACGTCGAAGGCGGTGATCAGGTCGGAAAGCGACGTGCCGGCTGGCCTGAGGCCGGATGCAATCAACCGCTCGGCACCCCGCCTCAGGCCGATTTCGGCAAGACGCAACGCCTCGGCGCGGCTGTCGGCGACGAAAAGGCTGCGAGATCCGAGAATCTTGGGCGTGCGGTTCGCAGGCAGTGCCGCCAGATAGGCATCGATGATCGGGTGCTGCAGGTCTGCCAGCGATGCGTCAGGCCGATCCACGCTCCGCGGTTGCGTGCGTGACAGCATCAGCCCGTCGCCCGCGCGCCCTGCCCGTTCACCACCAGCCACAGAGAACGTCGCCTGCCAGATCCGGTCGAGCAATTGCGGCGCCGCCGGATAAAGCCGGTCGCCGCCTGCAAGGCTGCGGCCGGCCCATGCGTCGAGCACGACGCGCAGATGTCGGGCGAAAATCTCGCCGCGTTCCGCACTCTCGAGACCAAAAGCCGTGAAGGACGATGGCGTGCCGCCGGTACCAAAGCCGATTTCGACACGGCCGCAGGAGAGAAGGTCGAGAACCGCGGCGTCTTCTGCCACCCGGATCGGATTTTCGAGCGGCAGGGTGACGACGCCGGTGCCGAGCCGGATCCGCGACGTCTGCGCGGCGACGTGGGCGAGAAAGACGAGCGGTGCCGGCAAACCGCCCTCGTCGGCGTGGAAGTGGTGTTGCGCCACCCAGGCTGTATCGAAGCCGAAGCGTTCGGCAGTTGCGATCTGCTCGGCGGCATAGTGGTAGCGGGCACCGGCGGGCACGTCGTCAAGAAGACGTGTAAAGAACCCAAGGCGCTTGCGTGGCGTCGACGTCGTCATGTTCTGTCCTGTCATTCTGTCCCGCGCCGTCAGACGAAGGCTGCTCGTTTTTGTCCGGGAATGGCGTTGATGAGTTCGCGGGTGTAGTCGCTGCGGGGTCGCATAAAGACGTCCTCGACCGTGCCGCCATCGACCAGCCGGCCGTCCTTCAGCACGGACACCGTGTCCGAAATCTGCCTGACGACCGCGAGGTCGTGCGACACGAAGAGGTAGGTGAGCCCCAGGTCGCGCTGGAGTTCGTCGAGAAGGTCGAGAATGCGCGCCTGCACGGTGACGTCGAGGGCGGATACCGCCTCGTCGAGAACGACGACGTCAGGGTCGAGCACCAGCGCGCGCGCAATCGCTACCCTTTGCCGCTGACCGCCCGAAAGCGCATGCGGACGGCGGTCAAGTGCTGCCTCCGGCAGGCCGACGCGGCTGAGGATCGCCCTTACCTTCTCCTCCCGTGCCGGGCGGACAAGCCTGCCGAAGTTCAGGAGCGGCTCGGCGACGATGTCGAACACGGTCTGGCGCGGATCGAGTGAACCATAGGGGTTCTGGTAAACCAGCTGGATCTTGCGCCGGAACTGGCGCAGCGTCTCTCCGCGAAGCGTCGACAGGTCGGTGCCATCGATCTCGACGCGGCCGGCCGTCGGCTTCGGAAACCCGACGATCGCGCGGATTGTCGTGGTCTTGCCGGAACCGGATTCGCCGACGATGGCGTGCGTCGTGCCGCGACGGACGCGGAAGCTGAGGTCGTCAACGGCGCGAAACGATTTGCCCCGACCATCGGTCCGAGAGAAGTCCTGCACAAGGCCATCGACGATGACGACGTCATCGCCCGATGTCGGGTGCCTGTCGCGCGCGGTGGCAGGCGCGGTGCGCGCAACGGCCGAGAACGACGGTGCATCGGCGAGAAGCTGCCGGGTGTAGGCGGACCGCGGCGCGGCGAGCATCACCTTGGTCGCTCCGAGCTCCTGCACGCGCCCGCCCTGCAGGACGACGAGCCGGTCAGCCCGGTCGGCGGCAACGCCGAGATCATGGGTCACGAGCAGAACCGACGTTCCATATTCGGTGCGCAATTCATCGATCAGGTCGAGGATGCGCTTCTGCACCGTCACATCAAGCGCGCTCGTCGGCTCATCGGCGATGATCAGCTGCGGCTTCAGCGCAACGGCGATCGCGATCAGCACACGCTGGCGCATGCCGCCGGAAAGCTCGTGCGGATATTGTCGCGCCCGCAGTGCAGGCTCGCTCAACCCGACGCGCTCCAGAAGCGAGACCACCTGAGCCTCCAGATCCCGGCCGCTTGCGACGCCGTGAATTCGGAGAATCTCGCCAACCTGCGCGCCGATCGTCTTGACCGGATTGAGCGAGCTTGCCGGATCCTGCGGCACCAGGCTGATCTTTGCCCCGCGTACCGCATCGAGCTGGCGATCCGACCAGCGCGAAATATCCGTGCCGTTAAGCCTGATGCTACCGCCGTCGATGCGCCCATTGGCGTGGAGGAGGCCGATGATCGATTGCGCCGTCGTTGTCTTGCCGGAGCCGGACTCGCCGACCAGCGCGACCACCTCGCCGGGATCGATCCGGAACGAAACGTCGTGCACGACGCGACGGTGGGTGACGCCGTCATGATAGGCGATCGACAGGTTCTCAACCTCGAGCACCGGCGGCCGTGTGAAACCGGACGTGCTCATGCCGCCACCTTGCCGAAGGACTGGCTGACGCGATTGGCGGAGAGCACCACCAGGACAACGATGATCCCGGGTGCGGTCGTCAGCCACCAGGCCGTCGAGATGTAGTTGCGGCCTTCGGCAATCAAGAGGCCCCATTCGGGCGTTGGCGGCGGAGCGCCATAGCCAAGGAACCCCAGCGTCGAGATCTGCAGGACCGCCGAGCCGAATTGCAGGGCCGCGATCGCCAGAACCGACGTCAGCGAATTTGGCAGCACGTGCCGCCAAAGAACCGCCGCGAAGGTGCCGCCGCTGCCGAAAGCCGCCTCGACATAGTCGCTGCGCCGGACACGCACGACTTCCGAACGCGACAATCGGGCAAAGCGCGCAACCGAAGTCACGCCAACCGCAATGGCGGCGTTGACGGTGCCGAAACCGAGCAGGATGATGATGCTGAGCGAGAGCATGAGCGACGGTATCGACAACAAGACATCGACGAGACGCATGATCGCGTCGTCCACCCGACGTCGGACCGAACCGGCGATGACCCCAATGCTGGTACCGACAACAAGACCGAGCGCCACGGCGACAAACGCGCCCGTCAACGAATGGACCGCGCCATAAACGATGCGGGCATAAAGGTCGCGCCCCAGCGCGTCGGTACCCAGAAGATGGCTTGCGTCCGGCCGGCGCAATTGTTCACCGCCCACCCCTTCGAGCGGATTGTAGCTGGTGAAAAGCCACGGCGCGAGCGCCCAGAGGAAGGCGACGGCGAGCACCAGCCAGGATAGAATGAGGCCGACCGGCAGTCGGCGAAACGACAGAGGAAGCGAGAAGCGCTTGCCGGCCCGCTGGCCGCGCGCGGACGCGATGGCATCGTCGTGGATCGTATCGAACGTGGTCATGCGGTGGCTCCAGCTTTTGTCCGAAGACGCGGATCGAGCACGGGGAAGAGCAGATCCACGATGAGATTGATGACGACGAAGGCGAGGGCCGAGAACACCACGATCGCCTGAAGCACGGCTGCGTCCTGGCTGCCGACAGCCCTGCCGGTGAGCCCGCCGATGCCATTGAGGCCAAAGACCGTCTCGGTGACGACGGCGCCGGCGATGAGTTCGCCGAAAAGCACACCGGCAATCGTCAGTGTCGGCAGAAGCGCGTTCTTGGCCACATGCCGCCACAGCACCCAGTGGCGCGTCGCGCCCTTGGCGCGGGCAACGGCGACGAAAGGACGTGTCAGCACATCGTCGATGTTGCGCACCAGAACCTGGGCAAGCGGCGCGGAGATCGGGATCGCAAGCGTAATGACCGGCAGGATCAGTTCCTGCCAGGGGCCGGGATTGATCACCGGCACGAGCTTCAGCCGGAACGAGAAGATCTGGATCAGCATGATGCCGATCCAGAAGGTCGGGATCGAGATGAAGAGCGATGGCACCGACTGGATGGCACCGCGCAGCCAGGCGAATGGCGTCAAGCTCGACACGAAGGCAATGACGACCGCGAATGTGGCGGCGAGCAGGAAACCGAGCGATGCAAGTTTCAGCGTGGCCGGCAGATGCGCGGCCAGTATCGTGCCGACGGGAACGCCTGCTTGAACCGAATAGCCGAAGTCGCCGGTCAGGAACCGGTTGATCGTCTGGATATACTGCACCCAGACGGCGCTGTCGGCAGCATAGGACGCGCGGATCTCGGCGATCTGCTGCGGCGTGAGGCCGAGTTCCGGGTTCTGGAACTTGATGAGGATGGCATCACCGGGCATCGCCTGGAGCAGCACGAAGGAGATGGTGAAAGCCGCCCATAGGACGAACAACGCCTGCCCCAGGCGATTGAGCAAATATCCGGACATCGCCGTTCCCTTGCTTGGTCTCATTGAGAAAGCCGGCCACGGCGATTGGCGTGGCCGGGAGATCGGTGCGCGTGTCAGCGTTCGGCGAGCCAGGTGCTGTAGAAGCTGGGACGACCGACCGCCTCGAAAGCGATGCCCTGGACGTAAGGGGCTCCAGCGAAGGCTTGCGGCTCCTCGAAGATCGGGATCGCATAGGCCTGGTCGACAACATAGTCCTGGACCTCGCCGGCAATCGCCAGCCGCTTTTCGCGATCAGGCTCCGAGGTCAACGCCTCGAGCAGGCCATTCAGCTTGTCGTCGGCAAAGCTCTGGATCTTGTCGCTCTGCCCGCCCTTCTGGCGCAGCACGTCGCGGTTCTTCGGGTAATACTGGCTCTTGATCACGTCAGGATCGGCGCGGCCGACCATGGCCGGCGAGACCGGCGTCTTCAAGGGATCGAGATCGTCGACGACCCGGCTGCCGCTATCTCCGGCAAGCACGGTCAGCTTGACGCCAAGCTTGCCCCATTGCTGGGCAACGAGCTGCAACGTTTCCTTGTTCTGCGGCTGCGGCAGCGATTCATACGCCGTCAGCACCAGCTCCTTGCCGTCCTTCTGGCGCAATCCGTTGGCACCAACCGTCCAGCCGGCTTCGTCGAGAAGCGTTTTTGCCTTTTCCGGATCGAAGGCGAGCTTGGCCGAGATATCGCGGTAGCCAAGCGCTGTTGATGCGATGATCGACGTCGCCTGCGGGTAGTTTGCCGAAAACAGCGTCGTCACGATTTCCTTGGTGTCGGTGGCATGCAAGAGCGCCTTGCGCACCTTGATGTCGGCGACCAACGGATTGTCGGGCCGGAAGACGACGCTGTTGTTCACACCGCGCGTCGAGGGTGCATAGATCTGGTAATCCTGCGCTTCGACCTGCTTCTCGTCATAGGCCTGCACCTGGCGAATGAAATCGGCCTGGCCTGCAAGCAGCGCCCCGATGCGCACGCTGTCCTCGCCGGTGATGATGTATTTGATACCGTCGAGATATGCCCTGCCCTGATGTTCAAGCTTGGCCGGGCCCCAGGCGTATTCTTCACGCGCCTTCAGGTTCAGCTCTTTGCCGATCGTCTCGCTGTCGACGACGAACGGACCGGAACCGATGATCTTGGTGGCATCGCCCAGTTGCTCGAAAGGAAGCGCCAGCGTGCTTGCCGCGACAAGGCCGGAGCCGATGACCGAAGTTCCTTGCAGGAAGCCCGGCGACGGTTTCTTGAAGTAGAATTTGACCGTCAGCGGATCGACAACTTCGCTGCGCGCATAGTTGTTGATGACCTCGGAGACCGGCTGCTTCAGTTCCTTGTTGCCGAGACCGAAGACGTCGTAGTTCTTCGCGACGGCTGCTGCATCGAGCGGCGTGCCGTCGGAGAAGGTGACGCTCGGGCGGATCTTGAAGGTGTATTCCGTCGCGTCGGCGTTCACCGTCCAGGATTCGGCAATCCAGGGTTCGATCTCGAGCGTCTTCGGGTTCTGGTAGGTCAGCTTGTCGGTGATCTGGTTGAGGATCCCGCCATTCGGATAAAAGCCGCCGGCCGGCGGATAAAGAACGGTGTGGGCCTGTTGCTCGAGATAGATCAGCGTGCCGCCCTTGACCGGATCGCTCGCAAAAGCACCAGGCAGGAAAAGTCCGGAGGCGGTCAGTGTCGCCAGTGTCAGCGCGAGCCGTTTCAGTTTCGTCGTCATCGGAGAAGCCTTCCTTCAAATCTATGAAGGCTATCGTACGACGACACGGCGGATCATCAACTAAATCTAGTAAATTAATATACTATATCTTTCGGTCGAGGTGAAAGAAGCATCTCCATCCCCATGGCCGATGGAGATATTTCTCCCCGGGCCGTTTCCTCGCCTTCTTTTGCTGGTCTCAAGCGACATGCGGATGGGGGCGTCGAAAGACCGCCTCTTAACGTGGGCGAAACGCTCCGCGAGGCATTGACAATATGCCCCCTATCCATTGAAAACTTTGCCAATTCCTTCCAAGCCCGAGATTGAGATATTCATGACAAATAACAAGGTTCTTGTCGTCGGCGGCGCCGGCTATATCGGCTCGCACACCTGCCTTCAGCTGGCCACCAAGGGGTTCGAACCCGTGGTCTACGACAACCTGTCGAACGGGCACGAGGAATTCGTCAAATGGGGCGTTCTGGAAAAGGGTGACATCCGCGATCGGCAGCGGCTTGACGAGGTGCTGGCACGGCACAAGCCGCGGGCGATCCTGCATTTCGCGGCGATGATCGAGGTCGGCGAGTCCGTCAAGGATCCGGTTTCATTCTACGACAACAACGTCATCGGCACCCTGACGCTTTTGTCGGCGGCCCTTTCGGCAGGTGTCGAAGCTTTCGTGTTTTCGTCCACCTGCGCCACCTATGGCCTGCCGGAAAGCGTCCCGATCGACGAACAGCACCGTCAGGCGCCTATCAATCCCTATGGCCGCACCAAATGGGTCTGCGAACAGGCATTGAAGGATTACGGGCAGTACAAGGGCCTGCGCTCGGTGATCCTGCGCTACTTCAACGCCGCCGGCGCCGACCCTGAGGGGCGGATTGGCGAGTGGCACGAACCCGAGACCCACGCAATCCCCTTGGCGATCGATGCGGCTCTCGGCCGCCGCGACGGCTTCAAGGTCTTCGGCACCGACTACGATACCCGCGACGGCACCTGCGTGCGCGACTATATCCACGTGCTCGATCTTGCCGACGCCCATGTGCGCGCCGTCGAGTACCTGCTCGAAGGCGGTGACAGCGTCGAGCTCAATCTGGGTACAGGCACCGGCACGACGGTAAAGGAACTGCTCAACGCCATCACCGAGGTCTCCGGCCGCACGTTCGGCATCGACTATGTCGATCGCCGCGAGGGCGATTCCACCACACTCGTCGCCAACAACGACAGGGCGCGCGAAGTGCTCGGCTGGGAACCGCAATATGACCTGGCGGCGATTACGCGCACGGCCTGGAACTGGCATTCCCGCCGCAACCAGGGCGCCTGAGATCGGGCCTGCGACTGACCGCATCTCTGGCCGCAACGGCTAGGATGCCTGGCGTACCCGGTTCAGAGGCATTCTGGAGCGGGTACGTCGCACAAGCGGCCGTTCAACCAGGAAATATGCCGCAAGGCCGGCAAGTGTACCGGCGATCAGCGCGACGAGCAGTGTCGGCACCGAGCCGAAGCCGATCATGCCCGCCACCTTGACGACCACGGATATCGCGAAGGTGTGCCACAGGTAGATCGAATAGGAGGCATCGCCGAGCAAGGTCGGCAATGCCCATTTGCGGACCCAGCCGGCCGCCTCGAGCGCGAGGGTCCCGACGACGAGCGTCACCGCCAGTGGGCCGAGGATGCGTTCGTCGAACGGCAGGCGCAGCACGGCGAGCGCCGCAAAGCCGGCCAGTGCGCCGAGAACGAGCGCAATGCCGGAACGAGGACCTGCGACCCTGCCCCGCAGCCAGAACTCGGCAACGATCATGCCGGCAACGAATTCCAGGATGACCGGGCGCGTGTAGGTCAGAAACAGGGCATTGTCCGTATCGATGGCGAGCCCGAGCAGGACCAGCGACACGAAGATCGCCGCCATCACCGGCAGCCGGCGATGCCGCGGCAGCATCAGCGAGGCGGCAAAGACGACGTAGAAGAACATCTCGAAATTGAGCGTCCAGCCCTGCACCAGCACCGGCCAGATTTCGCCGCTACTCGGCGAGCGCGCAGGCACGAACAGGAGGGATGCGACGACGTGATCAAGCGACAGGACGAGGTTGGGAAAGAGGCCGGCAATTCCGCCGCCGATCATCACCATCGTGGCGAGCCAATAGACCGGCGCGATCCGGCGCAGCCTCTCTCCAAGGAAGGCAAGAGGAGCGACAGGGCGGCGGTCGCTGATCACCCACATGATGAAACCGCTGATGACGAAGAAGACGTCGACACCGGCCGCACCGATCGCGAAGTGGTGGCCGGTACGCTCCGCGGCGTGAAACAGCACCACCGCAAGCGCGGCAAGCGCGCGCAGATACTGGATGCCGTGAATGGTTTGCATCGGGGTCCCAGCCATCAGAACCTCAACTGCGGGTGATGGCTCGCCAACACCCTGCCTTCTGCCAGCCGCCGCTCGCTGACGACGCGCCCCGCCTTGCGGATCGTCAGCTTTCCCGCCGCAAAATAGAGCAGGAAGGAGCCGACGTGATAGGGGTTCATGATGTCGATCTCGACGAAGGCCCGCACGAAGAGCAGCATTGCAACGCCGAACAGGACGGAGGATTCGGTATGATGATCGTGGGTGAGCAGCCGCTTGATATGACCGAAGACGGTCACAAATAGCACGGCGCAGAGCAGAAACAGCCCGATCGCGCCTGTTTCCACCATCGCCTCAATGAATGTGTTGTGGAAATGGAAGCCTGACCGCGTGGCGATGAAAAACTCCTCCCACAGACGCTCCGGCTCCGAGAAACCCTGGACCCAATAGGCCTGGTAGCCCACGCCGACGAAGGGCGAGGACAAAGCGGCCTCGATACCCTGCTGCCAGAGATAGGTACGGCCAGTCAGCGTCGAATCCTTACCGAAGAGGCCGAGAACGAGATCGACGCCGCCGCCATAGACCGCCGCGATCGCGGTGACCCCGCCCATCACGACGACGGCGAGGAACAGGCCCTTGCGGTGACCGGGTGACAACATCCCGACGGCGCGCATGCCGAGCCAGCAGGCGACGATGGCGACGGCCGTGAGCACCGATGTCGCCGATTGCGAGGCAAACAGCGAATAGGCAGAGATCAGCCCGACGGCGCCCGCAACGCCAAGCCAGGCCCCACGCTCCCCAAGCGCGAACGGCGCGATAAAGGCGAAGTAGATCCCGAGCGACGCATAAAATCCAAGCTGGTTCTTCGAGGCGAAGGCACCGACGAAACTGTAGGTGCCGTCAAGCGGATCGAGATGGTAGACGCCGAACAGCAGGGAATATACGAGCACGATGCCGACACCCGCAAGTGCGCCACGCACGAGCGTGCGAATGTCGATCGTGCGCATCGCGATCAAGGCGCAAACGACATGGGAGAGATACTGTATCCCCGTCCTTGCGGTCATTCCCGGCGCTGCCGACCAGAAGACCGACAGGCAGGCAAGGACGGCAAAGGCGAGGATCCAGATATAGCGGCCGTAATTGCCCAGCACCCGCCTGTAGTCGACGAGGACCAGCGGCAGCCACAGCGCATAATAGGCAAGGATCGACGCCTGCCCGAACCGCGAGGAATAGGCAAAGACGAAGAACGATATCGCCAGCGCAAAGATCCCGTAGGCCTGGTTGGAACCAGGAGAAACGAGGCTCGCCTTGGAAATTCTCATGCCGATCCTTCAGAGCGTGTTTCGATTGAGCCGCATCGTGGCCCTTGCTGGCAACGTGTTATTGCATCGCCAGATTGGCCTCGACCTTGATGACGTCGCCGGGCAGAACCGGCGTGTTCTCTTCGGCGGAAATCTCCTGCGCCTTCCCGTCCTTCTCCCGGACGATCGAATAGCTGATGACGGCGTCCGAGGTGTTATCCTTGGACTGAGCGGCCTCGGCCGATTGCAGCAGCGCCTCGGTCATGAGGTCGCGGCTGGTGCCGAGCTTGATAGCCAGCGTGTCGAGTTCGGCCTCGGTGTTCTGCAGGTCCTGGGCCAGTTGCGCGTCCCAGTCGTTGCGCAGGTTGGTATCGTCCTGCGTCGCCTTGCTGACATCCTGCTTCGCCTTGAGAGACGCGGTATCGATATCGAGAACCGCGCTCTGCAGCTCGGCCACGCGTTGCTCGAGAGCGAGCTTTCGTGCAGCCAGCGCCAACCCCTTTTCGGCAAGGCCCTCGATCTTGTCCCGATCCTCGATCACCAGATCGAGCTGCCGGTTCTGGGTTTCGGCCTTTTTCGCCAGCGCCTCGATTTCGTTTTCGAGCAGCGATTTGAGGTCTGCCAGCGATGCCAACTGGCGTTTCTGTCTCTTGTCGCGCGAGACCATCAGGGCCGTCTCGCTTTCGAGCAGGCCCGCAACATCGGGGGCGTCCTTCAGTTCCTTCGGCAGCTCGATCTTGTCCTTGCTCGCGATCTCCGCCTGCAGGCGGGCACGCCGGATCAACAGCCGATTGCGCTCGGACACCTGCACGGTGGAATCGCCGCGGGCATTGATGTAGTCGCGGGCAAACCGCTGCCCGCTCTCCGATCGCCTCAGTCCGCCGCCAAGGCTGACGGCCTTCAGCACCGTCAGGTTCGGCGCGTAGGGATACTCGCCAGGCTTCTGGACCTCGCCTGCAAGATAGAGCGGACGGTACTGGGCGAGTTCGACCGAAGCCGAGGGACGATCGCGCAGGCCGAACAGCGTCTGCAGCTTGACGGCGATCGCCTCGCTCATCTCGTTGGTGGTCTTGCCGGCTGCCGGCAGTTCGCCGATGAAGGGAATGGAGACCATGCCGGACGCACCGACGGTATAGTCGCCGCTCACGACCGACCAGTCGCGCACCGCACCTTCGGCCGTCTGCCATTCGGCAACGCGGATCTTCAGCTTGTCCATGACGCCGAGATGGTATTCGTCGGCGTGAACAGGCAGCGTGCCCAACACGGTGATGGCCGCCAGCAGGGCGACCTTCAGTGAATATGTCTTTCTAGGGGAGATCCGCGATCTCCCGCTTGCACTTGGGTTCTTCATGACAATGTCCTGGTTGCTGGTCGCGCGCGCCGCCGGCCGACAGCCGTGGCCGTCAGGGTCCGTGGCGCAGCGTTCGTCAGTAGCTGCCGCGGGAAAAGCAGACTGCGGGGATCGTCTTGAAGACGATGGAGACGTCGCGGATCAGCGACCAGTTTTGAACATAGTGCGTGTCGAAGGCGACGCGAGCGGCATAGGAAACGTCGTTGCGGCCGCTGATCTGCCAAAGGCCCGTGAGGCCGGGACGGGACTGCAGATAGAAGACTGCAGCGGCGTCGTAGAGCTCGAGTTCGTCTTCGACGACGGGACGAGGCCCGACGATGCTCATTTCACCACGGATGATGTTGAAGAGCTGAGGCAGTTCATCGAGGCTGAGCTTGCGCAGAACGCTTCCAACGACGGTGACGCGCGGGTCGTCCTGCAGCTTGCGCGTCGCGCGCCATTCCTCGTAGGCGGCCGGATTGTTGCGGATATAGTCCTGCAGGATCCGATCCCCATCTGCCCGCATCGTGCGGAACTTCAGGCAACGGAACACCCGGCCGTTATGGCCGATGCGACGGTGTCCGTAAAAAACGGACCCGCCGTCTGAAAACTTGACGAGCATCATTAAGAGCAGGAAGAGCGGACTGAGAAAGACGAGAGCCAGCGAAGCGGTGAAGACGTCGAAGCCACGCTTCGAAATTCCCCCTACCGGACGATATGCTCCCGACTCTGCGGTACTGAAAAACGGCGAATTGGCCGATCGAGTCGCAGACTTCATAGAGAAGACTCCATTTACGTTGGCGATTGGTCGGTCCCCTTGGGGCGCACTCGTATCCAAGAATGAGTGTATGGTTAGGATTTGCTTTTTAAAGGCGAAAAGATGACCGCCGCCCCGGTAGCGAGCCGCGGGCGTATATCATCGATCGAGAATATGTAATATTTTCGCCCAATCGACGATCATCTATTCATGGAATGCCAAGTGGCGCCGAGTTTAATTCGATATATTTTGGCAATAAATCCAAATTACTCATGAAATAATCGGCCATACATCGAGTGGAGGATGTTTGCTTTGGTCTTGCGCCTCGTAGATTTCGGCCCTCGAGAATTGCAATCCGTCAAATTCCGAGCGGCATTTTGCGCCGCAGCAATATTTTGCATTGCACGCACAAAACTTTCACAGGCAAGAATCTTGTAACAAAAGTTGATAGTCCGGGTTGATCGAAGCCAACTGCAAGACGAGCCAAACAAGGCGAAACCCACAGGGAGTGGAAGGTGGACCGGACCAGTCGTCTCAAGCCCCGACGCCCTGCCGGGCGGCAGAAAACGATTCTTCAGCAGAGCATCCGACCGGCAGATCAACGGAATTTGATTGGCGCCTGCCTGTTCTAAAGGCGACATAAACATTTTCGGGGCTATAGCCGCTTCTGTCGCATCTGTGGCTGTTGCCGGTTGAACCGGGCGGAAACGGCCAATATATTGAAATTCCATGGAGGGAGGGCATTTGCTCCGATGAACACTCCGACAGTCGACCGGAAGGCTGGGTAGCGCGATGTTCGCCCCCCGTGTCTTTGTCAGCATGATCGGCGCCTTGACGGTCTTTGCCATCGTCACCTATCTGCTGAACGGCTCCCTGAGCTCGACCCTGATCCAGACCTTGATCTGTGCCGTCCTGATGCAGGTCGGCTATTTCCTGGCCGTCGTCTTCCTCGTCTGGAAGAAGGCACGCGAACGCGACAGGAAGGCGGCCGAGAGCGCACGCGCGGCGCCCGAGGACAAGCAGACCGGCAAGGTTACGACCGGCCGACTGAACCGGCCGGGACACTTCAATCCCTGACGCATATCAGGTGGTGCGATGGCGCGACCACCGGCACAATCACCAAAATGGCCAATGTTTTGACGCTGTTGCGACATGATCCCGTTGCATCGTGCGGCACGCTGGCGCAGCCGGCATGACCGATGGAACGCTGGAGGCCACAATGACCGCAGCAGCAACGATGGACGTCTGTGTCATCATCGCCGCCAAGAATGCCGCTGAAACGATCGCACGCGCGGTCTCATCGGCGCTCGCCGAACCCGAAACCGCAGAAGTCATCGTCATCGACGACGGTTCGACCGACAAGACAGCCGCAGCTGCCCTTTCCGCTGCCGACGACACCGGACGATTGCAGGTGGTGCGGTTTGAAACCAATCGCGGGCCATCAGCCGCGCGAAACCATGCAATCTCGATCAGCCGCTCGCCGGTCCTTGCCATCCTCGACGCCGACGATTTCTTTCTGCCCGGAAGGCTCGCGCAGTTGCTCGCCGTGAAGGACTGGGATTTCGTGGCCGACAACATCGCCTTCATGGACGAGGCGACCGCTGCAAGCGCTGCGGGTGATATCGGCCGGTTTCAGCCGGAGCCGCGCCGTCTCGATCTCACGGGTTTCGTCGAGGGCAATATCTCGCGCCGCGGGGTCAAGCGGGGCGAGATCGGGTTTCTGAAGCCCCTGATGCGGCGTGAGTTTCTGTCCGCCCATCAGCTCGTCTACAACGAGACGCTTCGGCTGGGCGAAGACTACGATCTTTACCTGCGGGCACTCGCCAAGGGTGCGCGTTACAGCATCATTCACAGCTGCGGTTACGCGGCAATCGTGCGCGGCAATTCACTGAGCGGCAGTCACCGCACCGACGACTTGAAGAGGCTCTACGAGGCCGATCGGGACATTCTCGCCGCTAACCGACTAAGCGTGGAGGCTGCCGCGGTCATCCGCCGGCACGAACGCCATATCCGAGGGCGCTACGAGCACCGGCGCTTTCTCGACCTGAAACGCGATGGTGGCCCGATTGCCGCCATTCGCTACCTGCTCGGCAAGCCGGGGGCATTTCCCGCAGTCGCCGGTGGGATTCTGGCAGACAAGACGGAGCGGCTGAGGCCAACCGGGTCGAAGGCGCACGACGAACACGGCGACGGCGCACGCCGCCTGCGCTATTTGCTTCCTGCCAGCGCAGAACGGAACTGATCCCCTGCAACGGCGCCCGGCGAGGGCGCCGTTGATCTCATCCGGCTAGAAGTAATCGCGGCGGACCGTATCCAACACGTCGCGGAAGCGCGCCTTGCGCTCCGCAAGCACACGATCGTCGCTCAGTTGCGGCGCTGCCCTGCTCGCCTGCCATAAGGCCAGCGTCGAGGGCGCGGCGAGTAACTGCTTGGCCGCCCCGCGCAGGAAGGTTTGTCGCGGTTGCATCGTGCCGACAACCAGTTCGCCGTCGATCTGACGGCGGTTCGGATCCTCGCCATAGGTTTCGGGCATCTCGAAGTCCATGCCCCAGAAGCGCGTGCCCTTGATCATCGCCTCGGCGCGGCTTGAAACGGGAACGTGGCGCGGGCGGTAGCTGACGCCGACAGTTTGCGCCCAGTCGTTCCACTTGAAGCTGTTGATGCTGTTCGATGTCGAGACCGCAACCCAGGGAACGCGAAACGCGTCTGCCAGGATCGCGCCATGCATCGATTCCGCCACGATCAACTCGGATTGGGCGATCTCCCGGATCACCGCTCCGGCCTCGCCGCGCGGGTCGATATAGTGAAGGCCGACCGTGCCGCAGGTCTGCGGCCACATGCCGGCGATGGCACTTTCCCAATGGGGCACGAAGCTGGCCTTGTGGGTCTTCGGCAGGTCCCGGAATTCCGGCATCTCGGCAACCATCACCGCCGGATCGATAATACCGAGTTCCGGCGAGATCCCGACCTTCTCGGCCGTGAGCGGGCCACGCACGCAGCGGATATCCCACTCCGCAGTGTCGCGCATGTCCGGCAGCATCCCGTAGCCGAAGCCGCTGCCGAGCACCAGTTTTCGCATGCCGTCGGGCAATAACGCGCGGTTGAGCACCGTACCGACGCCGACGAGCAGAATGTCGTCATGGCTGTCGCGGAAACCAGGCAAGAGGAAATCCCAGAGCCAAAGATTGAGGTCGTCTCCGAAATTTCCGTGATGTGATTCCCAGTAATAGGGCTTCATAGGCGGTCCCTTCTCTCGAATAGAATATGTCCGGCGCCACAAGCGGCGAGTCCGTTCCCTCCTCGGGGATGCTGTCTTTTCGATCAGCGTTGTGGTGACAGTTTTCCGACGGCCAGTTCGATGGCGCTCTTGAGCAGCTTCGGGTCGCGCAATACCCAGCGCGCCAGAAGCCTGAACTGCGGCGATTGTTTGCGACGCAGCCGCCGCGCCTGGCTCCACAGAGCCTGTCGGCGGGCCGTGTGCTGGTAGGAGCGGATCGAGGCAACTTCCTGCGGCCGGCGCGAAAAGCGACCTTCGAGCGTTTCGAGCGCCACGAAGGTGTTGAACTGCTGTTGCAGGAATTCAGGCGAGTCGCTGTCGATCGAATGGAAGATGTTGATGCCCTCGCCGCGCTCGGCACCGGCGGCATCGCACAACACCACCCGCTTGGCCGCAAGCACGCAGTCGCAGAAAAACAGGACGTCTTCAGCCGCCAGCCGAAGTGCTGCATCGAAGCGGATCGCCTCGAACAGCGGGCGCCCGATCACCATGCACGACAGATGCAGGAAGCTCCAGTTGCGCAGCATCGCCTGCGACAGATCGGGAATTTCGACCACCAACGGGCTCTCCTGCAGCCGAATGCAGGTGTCGCTCTTCAGAAGGTCGGCAACGCCGAAATGATAGTAGAATGCATCGCCTCCCGAGATCGACGCCCAGTAGCAATCGGCACCGAAGCGCGTCAGGCTCTGGTAGGCGTTCTTCAGGTGATCCGGCGTCCATAGATCGTCCGAATCGAGGAAGGCGACATATTCGCAATCAGCGGGAACATGGTCGAGCCCGGTGTTGCGCGCGCCGCCCGGCCCCTGGTTTTCCTGCCTGATAACGGTGATGCGCGCGCGAAGATCGTCACCGAGCGGAGCCAGTTCCTCATCGACCGGATATGGTGACTGATCGTCGACAACCAAGACGTGAAAGTCCTGAAATGTCTGGTCGAAAACGGACTTCAGCGCCCGCCGAAGAATTCCCGGTTCCTTCTGATAGTAAGGAATAATAATCGTAAGCTTTGCCATCTTTTCGCCCCTGCGGTTTCTCTATGAAGAGTCTTGCGTGGTCACCTCCCACTGGGTCGCGGCCGTATATCTAATGCTTGCCCTTTGTCACTCATGCTTCAAAGGGCTCACGGGATGTTCGCCTTGCCCTCAACCGTCAATGTCAAATCTGTCACCCGTAACGTCGGCTGGAGCGTGCTCTCAAAGACAGGCACATTCGGGCTGAAATTTGTCACCGTGCCTATTCTTGCGCGCATCCTGACGCCGGAAGAGTTCGGAACGGTGGCTGTAGCACTCACCGTCGTGCAGTTTCTGGCGATGATCGGCGGAGCCGGTCTTGCTTCCGCGCTGATCATTCAGCGCGACGAGGAAATGGATCTCGTGCACTCGGCTTTCTGGGCCAATCTGGCTATTTCCATGGCCATGGCGCTTGGCCTTTTCGTCTTTGCCGCACCGCTGGCAACGCTGCTCGGCGCGCCTGACGCCGCCTATCTTCTAGAGATCATGAGCCTGCTCATCCCACTTCAACTCGGCGGCGATGTCGCCTACGCGCTGCTCGCGCGGCGGATGAATTTCAGCAAGGATGCCGCCTGGAGCATGATCTCCGAAACGATTGGCGCGCTCGTCGCCGTCGCCATGGCGCTTGCCGGTTTCGGCGTCTGGTCGCTGCTAGGGCAGCTCTTCGTCTCGGCGCTGATCCGGCTTGCGGGACTCTATGCCGTTTCCGGTTATGTGCCGAAACTGGTGTTCTCATTCCGCCGCGTCTGGGCCTTGAGCCGTTTCAGCCTTGGCATGATGGGCTCGGAATTCGCCAACTTCATCACATTCCAATCGCCGATGGTGATCATCTCGCGCTATCTCGGCCTTTCCGACGCGGGCGCCTATTCCGCCGCCAACCGGTTTTCCAGCATTCCCAACCAGATCGTGCTTTCGGCCGTCATGGGCGTGCTCTTCCCCGCCTTCAGCCATATGGGCGAGGATCGCGAGCGCCGGTCGCAGGCGCTGATGCTGAGCACGCAAGTGACCACCGTCCTGCTCGCGCCGATGATGTTCGGGCTGTGGGCGCTTGCCGAACCGGCGATGCTCGTGCTCTTCGGCAGCCAATGGGTCGCCGCCTGGCCGGTGCTCGGTCTGCTGGCACTGTCCAAGGGCATCCTGACCCCTTGCAGCACCTACGTGCCGTATCTCAAGGGCATCGGTAAGGGAGGCATCCTGTTCTGGTGGGCCGTGATCCGTGCCGTCATCACCACCGTTGCCGTGGCCTACAGCGCCATCAACGGCTCGCTGATCGATGCGATGGTGGCGCTTTGCATCGTCAACGTTCTGACGCTCGTCGGTTATTCCTGGGTCGTGTTCCGGGCCGATCGATTGCCGTTTGCAAGAGGCTTCCTTGTTACGACCCGCCCGATGTTTGCAGCCCTTGCCATGGCCCTTGCCGTGCGTTTCCTGCTTGAACGCTTCGGGTCGCTTGCTCCCAACGCCATCGTGCAGATGCTGCTTGGCGCCGCTGTCGGTGGGCTGATCTACCTCGTGCTGATGGCTTTGATGGAGCGCCAGCTGCTGCGGAAACTCGTGCAGATGCTCCGCCAGCGCGGCGCACCGACGCCGGCACCAGAACCCGCAGAATGAGGGCGGTCGGCAAAGCCGACAGTGCCTTACACTCGCCGCATTTCCCGGCGGGCGCGGCAAAATATGCCGAATTGATCATCGTCAACGCAGAAAAATCAGCAATTTTTGCTTGCGCATTTTGAGCGCATTCACAACTCTCGGCCGCATTACATAAGAATATACGCATGTTCCGCAAGACGCGACAACCGGTGGACTTTTGGCGATAGGGCCGGTCAAATCGTGATCAAATTGCAGTGATTTTGAATTGTGGCAAATGCTGCATTGCAGCAGATCGTGGCCGATTCTTTTGCTGCAGCGCCATATTTTCAGCCACGCCCCTGCCCTAGCTTAGGGGATGCGGGCTCTAGTCTGCTCTGTTGAAACGGCGCCGAAAATGGCGCCGGCAGATAGGAGTGACGGATATCGTGGCTATGGACGCGAACATCTCCTCGCGGATCAATCTGATGCGCATCGTGCTGATCTCCGGCATCGTCTTCGTGCATGTGCCGCATGATCCCTCGACGAGCCCATTCCTCGGGATCTACGGTTTCTGGGATTGGCTGCGCGTGTTTCTGGGCGACAGCCTGTTTCGCGTCGGCGTTCCCTGCCTCAGTGCGATATCGGGTTACCTCCTGTTCCGCCGCGGCCTTGAGACATTCGACTACGGCAAGACAATCCGAACCAAGGCGCGCACTGTTATGCTGCCGTTCCTTCTGTGGAACCTGGCATTCCTGGCGCTCGTCTACATCGCGCAGCTCAAGGCGATCGGCTTCGGCTATCTGCCTGATGTGATCGATGCAAGCCCGCGCGAATGGCTGAGTCTTGCGTTTGCTCTCGAAGGTCTGCCGATCAACGTTCCGCTCTATTTTCTGCGCGATCTGATGCTCTGCATTCTGCTCTCGCCGCTGCTGGCATGGCTGATTAAGCGCTATCCGTTGCCGACGCTGTTGGTCCTGTTTGCCTATGCGGTTCTTCCGCTGCCGAATGGGGTTTTCCTGAAGAAATCGATCCTCTTCGGCTTCTCGGTCGGCATCTATCTGAGCCTCTATCGCATCGACGTGAAGCGGTTCGACGCTCATGCCCGATGGATTGCCGCTATCTTCCTCGCCGTAGCCGTGGCGCTTTCACTTGTTCTTTATCAGACCGGCCCGGAATTTCCGGTCTGGGTCGACATGCTGCGCAGTCTGGTGGCGCTTTCCGGCATCCTCGGTTCCTGGGCCATTTCCGCCCTACTCGTTCGCACCCGGCTCGGCGAACGGCTGACGCGGACCGGCGGCCTCAGCTTCTTTATCTTCTGCGCTCATTATCCCCTGCTCATCCTGTTCTGGATGATCTGGAACCGGACCGGGATAGCAGACTACCGGCTGTTCTACTTCACCAGCCCCGTCATCACGATCGCCCTTCTCGTTGCCGCGCATGGTTTTGCCAAGCGCATGGCACCGGGCTTCACCGCCGTCCTGACCGGCAGCCGCACCGGCTCCTCCCAAACCGGTGCGCGCCCGGACGCAGGACGACGCACCGACTACTCGCCTCAGCAAAGGACCTGACCATGAGATCGATCCGACCTCACCGCCTCGCCCTTCTCTCAATCCTCGTTGCCGGCAACGCCGGCATCGCTTCGGCGCAGCAAGGCGCCACCGGCACTTCGTTCCTCGACAGTTTCGACACGCTCGATACCGGTCGCTGGTACATCTCCGATGGCTGGAACAACGGCCCGCACCAGAACTGCACCTGGTCGAAGGAGCATGCGGCCGTCGTCGACGGCATCCTCGAGCTCAAGTTCGAGGAAGGCAAGACGGGCGAGCGCAACTATGCCTGCGGCGAAGTCCAGACCCGCAAGCGCTTCGGCTACGGCACGTATGAGGCCCGCATCAAGGCCGCCGACGGATCCGGCCTGAATTCGGCTTTCTTTACCTACATCGGCCCCGCCGACAAGAAACAGCACGACGAGATCGACTTCGAGGTGCTCGGCAAGAACCCGGCCAAGGTGCAACTCAACCAGTACGTCGCGGCCAAGGGTGGCAACGAGAAGCTCGCCGATGTGCCGGGCGGCGCCAACCAGGGTTTCAACGACTACGCCTTCGTCTGGGAGAAAGAACGGATCCGCTATTACGTCAATGGCGAACTGGTCCACGAAGTGACCGATCCCGCCAAGATCCCGGCCAATGCCCAGAAGATCTTCTTCAGCCTCTGGGGCACCGACACACTCAGCGATTGGATGGGGACCTTCAACTACAAGGGGCCGACCGCGTTGCAGGTCGACCGGATCGCTTTCACCGCGCCTGGCGACAAGTGCCAGTTCGCCGAATCCGTCGCCTGCAAGCTGGACTGAGGACGGCAAGGTGCCGCCCGCATCCGTGCATCGCGGCAACGCCGCGATGCACGATTTCTTGAATATCGCTCGGCTCAAGCTGAGTGGAAAAACGGACGTTTCATGCTGAAGATACTCTATCTGGCACAGGATCTGGCCGACCCCGCGGTGCGCCGTCGGGTGCTGATGCTGAAAGCCGGCGGCGCCGACGTCACGCTCGCCGGCTTTCGCCGGGACGCCAATGCGCTCGCGGCCGTCGAAGGCATCGCCCCGATCGAACTCGGCACGACACGTGACGGTCGCTTTGCCCAGCGCGTGGCTGCGGTCACCAAAGCCTGCCTGACGCTGCCGGCGAAGCTGCACACGGTCGAAAGGCCGGACCTGATCCTCGCCCGCAACCTCGATATGCTCGCGATTGCCAACAGGGCGGTCGGGCTGTTCGGCAGCGACGTGCCCGTTGTCTACGAGTGCCTCGACATCCACCGCCTGCTTTTGCGCCAGGATGTGGCCGGGCGCGCGGTGCGGGCGAGCGAAGCCTATCTCGGGCGCCATGCGCGGCTTTTGATCACCAGCTCTCCCGCCTTCGTCGAGCGCTACTTCCGTCCGCTGTCCGGCCTCGATCTTCCCGTCATGCTGCTCGAAAACAAGGTACTGGAACTTCACGAGCGCGACGCGGCTACGGTTGCGGCGGCCACCATGGAACGATCGGGCGCGCCCTGGAGGATCGGATGGTTCGGTGCGCTGCGCTGCCGCAAGTCGCTGGAGCTGCTTGCGGCGTTCTCCCGGCACATGCAGGGCAAATTCGAGATCGTTCTGCGCGGGCGTCCGGCCCACTCCGAATTCGACGATTTCGAAGGCTTCGTCCGCAACGAGCCACACATGACCTTCCACGGTCCTTATCGCAGTCCGGAAGAGCTTGGTGCGATCTACGAAGAGGTCGATTTCACCTGGGCCATCGACTTCTTCGAGGAGGGCCAGAATTCCAATTGGCTGCTTCCGAACCGGCTCTACGAGGGCTGCCGCTTCGGCCGGGTTCCGATCGCCATGCGCGGCACGGAGACGGCGCGTTTCCTCGCTGTGCGCGGCCTCGGCCTTCTGCTCGATGAGGCCGGGCCCGACAATCTCGTTTCGCTTCTCGGCGACATCGACACTGAGCGCTACGCCGATGCGTCACGCCGTGTCGCGGCCTGCAATTCCGACACCTGGGTCTTCGGTCGCAACGATTGCGAAAACCTCGTGCGGCGCCTGTCGGCGATCACCCGTAGCGCCCCAGAGCCGACAGCGCCCCTATCCCACGCCCGTCAAAACGAAGGTGGTTTGTGATGAACCCGACAAATCTGACGACGACGCGCAGCCTGATCGTCATTCCCTGCCTCAACGAGGCGGACCATATCGAGGCGCTGGTCGCCAAGCTTCGGCCATCGCTGGCAGTGCTCAATGCCGTCATCCTGGTCGCCGATGGCGGCAGCACCGACGGCACCCGCGAAATCGCAGCGCGGCTGACGAAGGACGATCCGAATGTCCTGCTGCTCGACAATCCCAGGCGCATCCAGAGCGCGGCGATCAACCTTGCGGTCGCCGAACATGGCTCGTCCTTCGATTTTCTGATCCGCATCGACGCACACGGCACCTATCCCGATGACTATTGCGAGCGGCTGGTCGAAGAAGCGATTACAACCGGCGCCGACTCCGTCGTCGTTGCCATGGAGACGGTCGGCTTCACACCGTTTCAAAAGGCAACGGCTTACGCCCAGAACTCCAAACTCGGGAATGGCGGCGCCAAGCATCGGCTCGGCGCAACGAGCCATTGGGCCGATCACGGCCATCATGCGTTGATGCGCATTCACGCCTTCCAGGCGATCGGCGGCTATGACGAAGGCTTCAGCCACAATGAGGACGCCGAGTTCGACTATCGCTTCCGCAAGGCCGGGTACCGCATCTGGATGACCGACCGGACCAGCATGGTCTACTACCCCCGCGCCAAGGTCGGCCCACTGTTCCGGCAATATTTCAGCTATGGCCGCGGGCGCGCACGCAATGTCCTGAAGCATCGCGTCGTGCCGAGCCTCAGACAGCTTCTGCCGCTCGCAGTCGCACCTGTTGCCATCGGCGCGCTTCTCGCAGTCATCAACTGGATCGCCGTCGTTCCGGTCGTTCTCTGGGCGGCCGCCTGCATTGGCTACGGCGCCTGGATGGCGCTCGGCCAGAAGAACCCCTACGGTCCGCTTGCGGCGATCTCGGCCATGGTGATGCATTTCGCGTGGTCGGCCGGCTTCTGGCGCGAATTGCTCGACCTGCGCAACAGGCGGGTCGCGCCATGAGTGCGGCAAACCTGGAAAGCGCCCGAACGGTGCGGATCGACATCGCCGTCTGCACGTTTCGTCGGCCTGAGCTCGCCGAAACCCTGCATTCTCTGGCGGCGATGGCGGTGCCCGATGACGTGGCTATCCGCATTATCGTCGCCGACAACGACGTCGAGCCGAGTGCGGCTGGGCTTGTCGACACATTGCGACCGGAAATTCCCTTCGCGATCGACTACGTTCATTGCCCCTCGGGCAACATCTCGATCGCGCGCAACGCCTGCCTCGACAACGCCACGGGCGACTACCTTGCCTTCGTCGACGACGACGAGACGGTGTCGCGCGACTGGCTTGTCCGGCTTCTCGAAACCGCCACCGCCACTGGCGCCGAGGCGGTGCTCGGGCCGGTGCGCGCCGGATACGACCTCGACGCGCCGTCATGGATGCGGCGCGGCGATTTTCATTCGACGCGACCGGTTTGGGTCAAGGGCGAGGTCGTCACGGGCTATACCTGCAACGTGCTACTCGATCGCAGGCGGCCTTCGCTTCAAGGCCGGCGCTTCAACCTAGCGCTAGGGCGAACCGGAGGCGAAGACACGGAGTTCTTCGCCCATATGCACAAGGATGGCGGCAAGATCGCCTATGCACCGGACGCGCTCGTCTATGAGATCGTGCCGGAAAAGCGCGCCAGTTTCGAATGGCTGGCCAAGCGACGCTTTCGCTCGGGCCAGACCCATGGTCGCCTGCTGGCAGAAGCAGCGACGGCCGCAGGCAGGCCTGTCGAGATCGTCAGGGCTGCGGCAAAGTCCGGTTACTGCGCGGCAGCGTGCCTGCTTTTGATCGTCTCCCCCGTTGCGCGCTCGCGCTACGCCCTGCGTGCCATCATGCATGCGGGCGTGGTCAGCGGTCTTTGCGGCGTTCGCGAGCTTGAGCAATACGGTGCATCGGAAGTCGCTGCACCATGACAAAAACCGATCCGGACGTCAGCTTCGTCATCGCCGCCTACAAGGCAACCGACACCATCACGCGCGCCATCGACAGCGCGCTCGCCCAGGAAGACCTCGAGGTTGAAGTGATCGTCGTCGACGACGCCTCGCCCGACGACACCGCAGCCGTCGTCGAGGGGATGACCGATCCGCGCATTCGCTTGATCCGGCTACCGGACAACCGCGGTCCGGGGGGTGCGCGTAACGCCGGCATCGATGCCGCCCGCGGCGACTGGGTTGCCGTACTCGATGCCGACGACACGATCCGCCCCGGACGGCTTGCAAGAATGATTGCCCGCGCCGGCAGCGAGAACGCCGATATCGTCGTCGACAATCTTGAGGTGCTGAACCTCGATGGCCGGCGCGAACGCATGTTTGCAGAAGCGGCGCTTGAAAAGACGTCCACCCTTACCCTTGCCGCGTTCATCGGCTCGAACGTGCTTTTCCGCTCGACCTACAATTTCGGCTACATGAAGCCGGTCTTCGCGCGGCGCTTTCTCCAAGAAAAACAGCTGCGGTTCAAGCCCAATATCCGCATCGGCGAGGACTACATCCTGCTCGCTTCGGCGCTGGCGAAAGGCGGGCGCTGTGCGGTGGACCCCTCCGCCGGCTATCGCTACCACATTCGCGAAGGCTCGATCTCGAGGGTGCTCGAACTTGGCCATGTCGATGCGATGATCGCGGCCGATGCGGATTTCGTGCGCGCTCACGCGCTGGAGCCAGACGCGATGGCGATGCAGCGCAAGCGCAGCCGCAGCCTTGAGGAGGCGCGCGCCTTCCTCACGCTTGTCGAACACATCAAATCCAGATCGCTGGTCGGCGCCGTCAGAACGGCGCTCGCCAGCCCCCGTGCGCTCCGGCATCTCAGGATGCCGATCGCCGTGCGACTGCGCCGCCTCGTTGCGCCGCTGTCGCGCTTGAAGCCCGCCACGATGAAGGTGGCGGCAGAACGTGCCACTTCGGGCAAAAGCCCCCATACGAGAAAAGGATAATGCAATGGACCGTATCAGAGCTGTCAGAAAAGCAGTCATTCCGGTTGCCGGCAACGGCACGCGTTTCCTTCCCGCGACCAAGGCTATACCGAAAGAAATGCTGACGATCGTCGACCGCCCGGTCGTGCAATATGCCGTCGATGAGGCCCGCGAGGCCGGCATCGAGCACATCGTCTTCGTCACCAGTCGCAACAAGCAGGCAATCGAAGATCACTTCGACGACACGCCCGAGCTGATTTCGTCGCTGACGCGCTCGGGAAAGAACGCCCAGATTTCCGAGCTCGAGAGCATGCTGCCGAAGGCCGGCTCCGTCAGCTTCACCCGGCAGCAGGCGCCGCTCGGCCTCGGCCATGCCGTCTGGTGCGCGCGCGACGTGATCGGCGACGAGCCTTTCGCGCTGCTCCTGCCCGACATGCTCTCCTACGGCGCGCGCGGCTGCATGGCAGGCCTGATCGATCTCTACCGTCAAACCGGCGGCAACGTCGTCGGCGTCGAGCAATGTGCGCCCGAGGACGCCTCGAAATATGGCATCGTCGGCAAGGGCGCGAGCGTTCCGCATGGTTTCGCGGTCACCGAAATGGTCGAAAAGCCCAAATCCGGCGAAGCGCCGTCGAATTTCTACCTCAACGGCCGCTATGTGCTTCAGCCCGAAATTTTCGGCATTCTCGCCCGCCAGCAGCGCGGCGCCGGCAACGAGATCCAGTTGACCGACGGCATGCTGAAACTCTCGAAGAACCAGGCGTTCCACGCCCATCCCTATGATGGCCGAACCTTCGATTGTGGCTCCAAGCACGGCTTCATCGAGGCGAATGTCGCCTTCGCCCTTGCCCGCCAGGATATCGGTGACCAGGTCTATGTGTCCGTCAAGGACATGGTTTTGTCTCATGAAGGCCGCATCCGCGCGGCATAAGCCCGGTTCCGGCGCCCTCGACCAGGGGCGCCGGCCGATCGACTGTATGGAAACGGACAGAGCGACCCAATGAAACAAAGAAGTCTACCGTTCAGCAGCGTCTTGCCCCGACAAGCCGAAGAGCCCGATGGCTTCATCGACCTCGACCGGCTTTTTTCGATCGTGGTTCGCCGGGCCAGGAGCGTCGGTCTTTTCGTTGCCCTGTTCATCGCGCTCGGCGGGATCTACCTGCTTTTCGCCACGCCGAACTACACGTCGATGACGCAGATCCTGCTCGACGAGAACCTCTCCAAATACGCCGAGGAAGAGGCTTCGCCGCAGAACAGCCAGTTGCTCGATACCCAGATCGCCAGCGCCGTCGAGATCCTCAAATCAGGCGAATTGGCTCTGCGCGTCGTCGACAAGATCAACCTTGCCGACAATGACACGATCCTCAATCCGCCGCGCTCGCCGTTCGGCGTCGTCAAGGATTGGATGAAGTCGGTCACCGGCCTCTTTTCCGGAGGCCCTTCGGTGTCGGAGGAAGCCGCGCGCAGCGGTCGCCGACAAAAGGCCGCAGCCCTCATTCAGCAGGGCCTTGCCGTCGAGCGCGTATCGCGAAGCTCGGTCGTCGCCCTTTCCTATCGCTCCAGCGATCCGCAGCTGGCCGCACAGGTGGTGCGTGCCTATGCCGACGCCTACCTGACCGACCAACTGAACGCCAATTTCGAAGCGACTGAGCGGGCATCCGTCTGGCTGCAGGAACGCCTTGATGACCTCAGGCAGCGCGCGCAAGTCGCTTCGCTCGAAGTCGAGAAATATCGCACCGACAACGGCCTGACCTCCGCGCGCGGCGAACTGATGTCGGAGCAGCAGCTCGCCGACCTCAACAGCCAGTTGATCATCGCCCAGGCCGATACCGCCACCGCATCCGCCCGTTACAAGCAGTTTCAGGCAATCGTCGAGCAGGGCCAGGAAAAAGCCGTCGATAACGCCACGATCTCTTCCAAGGACGGCGACAACTCGGTTATCCGCGATCTCCGCACCCGCTATCTCGCGGTCGGAAAGCGCGAAAAGGACGTCACCCAGAATTTTGGCGCCGACCACCCGCAGGCCGTGTCGCTCAGGACCGAGAAGGACGATATCGGCCGCCAGATCTACCAGGAACTGCAGCAGCTGACGTCGAGCTATCGCAACGAATACGAGGTCGCGAAATCGCGCGAATCCTCGTTGCGCGAAAACATCGAAGGCACCGCGGGCCGGAACTCCGACGCAAACCGTTCACTCGTGCACCTGCGCGAGCTCGAACAGAAGGCGGCCGCGCTGAAGACACTCTACGAATCCTATCTTGGCCGCTACGAGCAGGCAGCGCAGCAGCGCTCCTTCCCGATCGCCAAGGCGCGGGTGATTTCCGAGGCCGGCGTGCCGGTTTCGCCCTCTAGTCCGAAGAAGACGATGATCCTCGCGCTTTCGGCCGTACTCGGCATGATGGCCGGCGGAGCGTTTGCCGCATTCCAGGAATTCCGCGAGCGGACGTTCCGGCTCGAGGGCGATGTCCGCTCACTGCTTGGGCACCGCTCGCTCGGCTACGTTCCGTTGATCGGCCCGCGTCCGCTGACGACGACCGACCAGATGCGCGCACGACTGGTGAAGGACAAGGGGCCGCCGCAACCGGCACCGGAGCCGGTGCCTTTCGAGCGCGTCAGCCGCATCGTGCTCGACGCGCCGCGCTCGTCGTTTACGGAAACCTTCCGCAACGCCAAGCTCGCCTGCGACCAGATGCTGCATGGCAATGCCTGCCGGGTGGTCGGCATCGTCTCGGCGGTTCCAGACGAAGGCAAATCGATCGTCGCGGCCAATTTCGCCGCACTTCTCGCCGCCAGCGGCAAGCGGACGTTGCTGATCGACGCCGATATCCGCAAGCCCGGTCTCAGCAAGATGATCAACCCGGCGCCGAAGTCCGGCCTCGTCGAAGCGCTGACGGGAGAGACGTCCTGGCCGGCGGGCATCAAGATCGACCACCAGACGAAGCTTGCGATCTTTCCCGTTGGTGGTGACGCCACCAGCCATTACCCGCACGACAGCCACGATCTGCTTGCCTCGCCGGCCATGGCGGAGCTCATCGAGAACGCCCGCAAGTCGTTTGATTATGTCATCGTCGATCTGGCGGCCCTCGCACCCGTCGTCGACGCCAAGGCGTTTTCGCCGCTCGCCGACGGCTTCCTGTTCGTTGCCGAGTGGGGGCGGACGCCGTCGCGGCTCGTGCGCGACCTGCTCCACGCCGAACCACAGATCAATGCCAAGATCCTGGGCGTGATCCTCAACAAGACCGACATGCGGGAACTGGCGAAATATAGCGACTACGGCGCCGCAGAACACTATCGCCACCGCTTCGAGAAATATTACGTCGACAACGCCGCCACGCGCCGAGAGGTAGAACCGGTCTGACCGGCAGGGGTGCTTGCGCTCAGCGTCATTCCTTCCAAAACAGCGGCGTCAGGACCACCAGAACGGTCAAGATCTCGAGTCGGCCGAGCAGCATCATCAGCGACAGCAAATAGAGCGCCGGATCGTTCAAGGTCGAGAAGTTGCCGGCCGGCCCGATGATCGGGCCGAGCCCGGCGCCGACGTTTGAAAGCGCGGTCGCAATCGACGACATGGACGTCAGGAAATCATAACCGAAGGCACCCATGGCCATGCTGCCGAAGGCCCAGATCATCATATAGGCGGTGAAAAACAGGAACACCGCGCGCTGCACGTCGCTGTCGACCAGCGCCTTGCCGTAGCGAACCGTGTGGATGCCGCTCGGATAGATCAGCTTGTAGAGCCCGGCGCGTATGGAATTGAAGATGATGATGAAACGATAGGCCTTCATGCCGCCGGCGGTCGAGCCGGAGCAACCGCCCATGAAGGTGGCGGCAAAGGCGAGCGCAACGACGAACTCGCCCCACAGCATGTAGTCGTCACTGGCAAATCCCGTCGTCGACAGGATCGACGTGACGGTGAAGAAGCCGTGCGCCAGCGCCTCGTGGAAGGGGACGCCGTTCTCCAGTCGTTGATACAGGCTGGCAGCGATCGCAAGCACGGTGAGGTAGGACAGGAACACCATGATCTGCGGGTCCTTGAGCGTATCGAGCCGCCCCCGGACGATGAAAAGGATGAGCACCGAAAACGGCAGGCTGCTCACCGTCATGAAGAAGGTCGCCACCCACAGGATCGGTAGGCTGTTGTAGTAGCCGAGCGACGAATCATGGGTCGAAAAACCGCCTGTCGCGATCGTCGACATCGCGTGGTTGATTGCATCGAACCGGTTCATGCCGAGGGCGCCGTAGATGAAAGCGCAGGTAATCGTCAGCACGATGTAGATCAGCACGAAGGCCCGTGTGTAGGTCACGATGCGGGCGAATGGCTTCTCGGTGGTATCGGACGATTCCATCTTAAAGAACGAAAGCCCGCCGACCCTGAGATAAGGCATGACGAACAGGCCGAGCGCCACGATCCCGATGCCGCCGAGCCAGTGCAGCAGCGAGCGCCAGACGAGGATGCCGGGCGGTGCGTTGTCGAGGCCGGCAATCACGGTCGAACCCGTTGTCGTGATGCCCGACACCGATTCGAACAAAGCCTCCGAAAAATCGAGATTGACGGAGGAGAGCCAGAACGGGACGGCACCGACGAGGGAGACGACGATCCACAGAAGATTGACGAGCAGGAAGCCCATCTTGCGGTTGAACGGTGGCGGCCCGCCTTGCGTCGCTGCAACCGTCACCAGCGAAAGGCCGCCCATCAGACAGGCAGAGAGTGCAAACACCATCCAGTCGGGATGGCCGTAGTAAAGATCGACCAGCGCGGGGATGAACATCGTCAGCGAGAGGTAGAGGCCGACCTTTGCGGCAATGTTGATGGCGGACTGGTAGGTGGTCGCGTTCAACGGTCAATCGCCCCGGTCTTGGCTGTCCTCGTGTCCGCCCGCACTGCGCGAGTCGCGATCGCCTGCCATCATCATCGGCATTACCGGGCAGGGCAGACAAAGGCAAGTTCCGCCACCCTTCCACACGGATTACGGCCATGTTACGCGCGGTTCCGATCATGGCGGTGGACCAATTCTCCGATCACGCGATCGTGGTGCGACACGTCATCACCTTGACTCATTTCCACGTGTAAAGCCTCATTGAACAAACACACCTTTTTCATTGAGCCATAATATGACCCCCGCACGATTTACCCAATGCCTGCTTGCCCTTCGCTGGACACCGATCAACCTTGCAAGCGCGCTTCATTGCAACCTGGCGTGGATCGATGCTATGGAGACGGGTGACGAGAAGGTGCCTGCGGAACTCGCCACCTGGCTCGAGGCGCTGGCAACCGCGCATGAGACGTTGGGCATCCCCGTCGCCTATCGCGGCAAAGGGCTTGAGCCGGCGACGAGCCGGGTTGCGCGACGCTGACAGCTACGGCAAGTCCCGTAACGATCGCAAAAAAGAAACCAGCGCTGCACTCACCGTGGTCCCATTGTCATTGCACCAGCAGACGATAACGAAGATAGGCGGCCATTGCTGCTCATGAGCCAGGCTGAGCAGGACCTACCTCATTTTCTACGCGGGGGCCTATCGCCCTTCGCACTGACAAGACGACGGTTTCCAGTGCCATAAAATACACTTGATAATTTTAGGTTGTGCACGCGCATATGCACACGGTAATATCAAAGAATCTCGCGCACCAACTAGGCTTAGCAAAGAGGGAAACATGCCCGCTACTGCCCCGATCACCTTGACCAACGACGCACACATAAATGGTATTCTGGGCAACGAGAAGTGGGCGGCACTGAACCTCACCTTCAGCTTTCCAACAAGCGCTTTCTTCTACGAAGGGCTGTACGGGGATGGCGAGCCGTCGAATGGATTTGCCGCACTGAATCCGGGACAGATAGCCGCCGCACGCGAAGCATTTGGGCAGTTCTCGGCAGTCACGAATTTGACTTTTAAAGAAATCGCGGAGACCTCGACCGATCACGCTCAACTTCGGCTTGCCCAATCCAGCCTCCCAGAGACCGCTTTGGCCTATTTTCCAGCGGACTCGGCTGAAGGCGGAGACGCTTGGTTTGGCACCAAGGACGGCGATTTCGCGGCTCCAGCAAAGGGCAATTATGCCTACGTCACGTTCTTGCACGAGCTTGGCCATTCCCTTGGCCTCGACCACGCTCACGAGGGCCTAACGGTGCCAACCTATCGTGACCACATGCAATACACAGTGATGAGCTACAGCTCATATGAAGGCGCTTCTCCTTACGCTGGCTACACAAACGAGACGTGGGGTTATGCGCAATCACTGATGATGTACGACATCGCAGCTTTGCAGCATTTGTACGGCGCCAACTATAACACCCAAAACGGCAATTCGGTTTACACTTGGAGTGCAACGACCGGCGAGATGTTCATAAACGGCGTCGGGCAAGGTGCGCCTGGCGATAACCGGATACTTATGACCGTCTGGGACGGCGGCGGAACAGACACATACGATTTCTCGAGCTACACGACTGCGGTGAGAATCGATTTGTGGCCAGGGCAGTGGACGACTACATCCACCTCCCAAATGCCGAAGCTCGATATCGATGGTTCCCGAGTAGCAGGCGGCAATATCGCGAATGCCCTCCTGTTCGAAGCCGATACGCGGTCGCTCATCGAAAACGCGACTGGCGGCTCCGGTGACGATACACTTCTGGGCAATAGTATGGACAACGTCCTAATTGGGGGACTGGGAAATGACTGGTTTGCAGCTGGGGAAGGTTCGAACACGCTGAACGGTGGAGCGGGATGGGATGGGGCGTATTTCAATTTCAATTTTTTGGGAACCCATGTCGCCTATAGCAACAGCGCACTAACAATTAATAGCAACGGATCTGTCGATCGCACGATTTCAGTCGACATGTTCGTGTTCTGGGATCGCTCAATTAACCAGTCTGACGGTAATATGCTCGTGGATGACATGTTTTATTACAGCCATCAACCCGACGTATTCCACGCGAACATGGAAGCCGAGCAACACTTCTCTTCGTACGGTTGGAAGGAGGGCCGCGACCCAAACGGCTTTTTCGATACGTCAGAGTATCTCGAAACGTATGCGGATGTTGCGGCCGCTGGTGTGAACCCACTGGACCACTACCTTCAGCAGGGATGGAAGGAAGGGCGTGACCCTTCGCGCCTATTTGATACCGCCGACTATTTACGTTTGAATCCGGATGTTAGCGCAGCCGGGATGAACCCGCTTGAACATTACCTGACCTATGGTGTCTACGAAGGGCGCCAGATCGACAGCGGAACCGCGCTCGTTGACGACATGTTCTATTTCAAGAGTAATGTCGACGTAGCGAGAAGTGGTCTCGATGCCGAGCAACATTTCGCCGAATTCGGGTGGCGCGAGGGACGCGACCCAAATGCCTTCTTCGACACATCAGAATATCTGGCTACCTATCGCGACGTGGCTGCGGCGGGCATGAATCCGCTCGATCATTACCATACCTATGGCTGGAAAGAGGGACGCGACCCCTCGAAAAACTTTGACACCTCCGAATATCTTCAACGTAACCCTGATGTCGCTGCGGCAGGTATGAATCCTCTCGATCACTATTTGGCCTACGGTGTTTATGAAGGTCGAAATTACTATAACGATGGAATGTTAGGGTAAGTCACCGAGCGGACAGAGAGGGGCAACCTGGATGTCAAATCAGCGCTCGATGTTGGATGAACCGGGCGTGGAAATGGCCTGCCGCGGCCGCGGCGTACACCGCTCCAATCTCGGACGCCTTCGCCACGGGCTGGGACTGGGCAACAAGAAATGCCCGCGATGTGAAAACAGCGATAACCAGTTATCGCGAAAGCCAGTGAGCTTTGGATCATGCGGCGTGGGCGTTTTCTCTATCAACCACTGCTGATGTTTAACGATCACACGCCAATATCAAGCCGAGGAAACGCTCAGGATGGTCACAGAAGTGGTACTGTGACAGAAGACGGTGCGTCTTCGGCTCGTGGAAAACTTCGTCGCAGGGATTAGGTCGCATGAGATCCGTCGTACCTAGGATGGTTAACGAACCTATACACCAGTGTAACTCGAGAACGGGATCCAAACCCAATGCCGTTTGGCCCCTTCACTCGGCGATGCCGTCGTTCTTGACAATGTTAGCTTCCACAGAAGCGAACGGGCCGAACATCTCGTCAAGGGACGCGGGCTCTATTGCTGCAGCCCTATTCGCAATACGCGCCTGCGAGAAGTCGCTGCATACAGCGTCGATACTATCTCAAAAGCGCTCTGCAATATGGACAGCATCTTCTCTATCAGGGCATGCAGCCAATTTGGCGTTTCGATTTTTAAGCAGCGAGAGTTAAAAGGCGCGCTTTAGCCTCATGAAAGCCGAGCTCCTCGACGCGGCCGGCGTGTTTAACATTGCACGGGCATATCTTAGGCGGGAGGGGCAAGCATACGCTCCTTCATTCCGCTACTGGACGCTATTCCCCGCGAAAAGTCCTTTGAAGCTGATCTGCGAATGGTTTGGTCAGATACGAAAGAACCGTCCTGTTCGAAACCTTAATGAAAACCTCTGCAGGCATTCCAGGAGATAGGGCCAACTGATCAGACTGCGCAACAGAGTCTTGGAGCGTTACTTTAACGGGATAGTAACTGATGCCTGTAGTCCTGTCGGTGACCAAGTCAGGCGCGACCGTTCTAATATGCCCAGTCACCTCCGGCGTAGTGCGCTGGTTAAATGCCGTGAAACGTATGTCAACCAATTGGCCAACCTGTACTTGGTCTATGTCCTTCGGCGCGAGTTTCACTTCCAGCTCAAGATGGCCAGCGCGCGGAACGATCTTCATCAGCGTCTCGCCCGCATTAATCACTCCGTTCACAGTGTGCACGCCCAGTTGATGTACTCGACCGGCAACAGGTGACACTATGTCAAGACGCAGCAATTGATCCATTATCGCGGTGCGTCGCTCTTCCAACTCCACGATCTTGATCTCGATCTCCGACAGCTCCTTGGACACTTCGAGCCTCCGGTCTTCGTCAAGTTGTAAGATCTGAAGATCGATCTCGTCCGATTTTCCGCGTACTTGCGCCCGAGCTGCGAGTTTCTGGCCACGGTCGCCCTCGAGATCGGCGCGCTGTCGTTTCAAAGCTGTCACGCGCTGAATCGGCGTTAATCCACCCCGATAAAGTGCCTCGACACCGACCAATTCGTCGGCGATCAAAGCCAACGCGTCGTCAATCGCACGCAACTGAACAGTGAGGCCCTCGCTTTCATCGGAAAGTTGGGCTTTGCGCGCCCCCAATTGTTCCTTCATGCCGCGCAAACTCGCCATTCGCCGGACGAAAAGCTGACGTTCATTTTTGACGATCTCTTGCGAACCTATGCGGTCGAGTAAGCTATCAAACTTTAAGACGGTTTCGCCGGAACTTTCAGCTGAAAGCCGCACGCGCCGAGCGTACAAATGAGCAAGCGAATTCTCGGTAACTTCGAAAGTCGATCTTGTCACGGTGTCGTCCAAGCGAAGGAGAACCTGTGTGGCTCTGACCTCTTGACCTTCGGAAACCAAAATCTCCTTGATTATACCTCCAGAAAGATGCTGTACCGACTTCGTGCTTCCTTCCACCGCGACCAGACCAGACGCAACTACAGCGTTCGACAGTTCGGTTGTGTATGCCCAGCCGGCGACGCCTCCAACCAGAGCCAATGCCAAGCCATAGATGGCAACGCTATGAAACTGGAGCGCCCTCATTGCGGAGCCAATTGAAGGCGCGTCATTGACCATGAGGGGCGCTCCCCTCGTCGCCGACAATCTTAAGTGCGCCGGCCCGTTCAGAATGTTTGGGCCGTCCTTGACGCAAAACCGTGGCTAGGACTCGGTCTTTGGGGCCCAACGCCTGCACGCGCCCGTCGCCCATCATCATGACAAGATCGACGTTTTCGAGCGTCGATGGGCGATGGGCGATAACGACCACAATCCCGCCACGTCTGCGAACGCAGGCAATCGCCTCACTCAAGGCAATATCCCCCTCGGCGTCAAGGTTGGAGTTCGGCTCATCTAGCACGACAAGGAAGGGATCGCCGAACAATGCCCGAGCCAAGGCTATCCGCTGTCGTTGCCCCGCAGATAAACTGACCCCTTCCACACCGACGTCGGTGCCATAACCATTGGGCAGCCGCAGAATAAGATCGTGGACGCCAGCCGCCTGGGCGGCACACACTATCGCTTCAGGCGACGCAGTTTCCGAGAACCGGCTGATGTTCTGTGCCACCGTACCATCAAATAGCTCTACACTTTGCGGGAGATAGCCAATGTGCTTACCGAGTTCGTTCGGGTCCCATTGGTCGAGAGCCGCCCCATCAAGGCGCACAACTCCTCGATAAGAGGGCCATAGACCAAGTACCGCTCGAGCAAGCGACGACTTGCCGGATCCGCTCGGTCCGATTACGCCCAAGGCGCTGCCGGATTGAATCGAAAAGCTGACGTCCTGAACGACGAGGCGACCCACCGATGGAGGTCCGCTGCTCAATCCCTCAACGCTAAGGCTATTGGAGGGGCCAGAAAGAATCATTGGCCTGCTTTGTACTGGATGAGCGCTAAGGAACTCATTGAGGCGCGCCCAACTTTGCCTGGCTGAAACGAAGTTGCGCCAATTGCCGATTGCCAACTCTACAGGCGCAAGCGCCCGGGCACACAAGATAGAACCGGCAATGATGATTCCGGCTGTGGCTTTTCCGTCGATTACCAGTACTGCCCCTACAGCAAGCACCCCCGACTGAATAGCCATACGTAGCATTTTGGATATCGCCCCAAACCTATTCGCAACATCGGCGCCATGTGTGTTAAACTCACGCGCTTCGCTGGTGATATGTTCCCAGCGAGACACCAGCGCAGACAACATCCCCATCGACTGGGTTGCTTCCGCGTTACGCTGCGCCATCTTGGCGAATGCATTTCTCTGATTGATCGCCTCGGATGCCCTGGCGATGGCCCTCTGGCTTCCCCTATGTGTCAGGAACGTGAGCAGCAAGAGTATGGCCGCCCCAACGATCGCCGTCACGCCAATCGCCGGATGAAAGAAGAAGCAGACTGCGACGTAAATCGGTAGCCATGGCAGATCAAATAGCACGGCTGGCCCTGAACTCGACAGAAACGACTTCACTTGATCAAAGTCTCTCAATGCTTGCAGGCCGTCACCGCTTGTTTTCATGCGCAACGGTGCCACTGTGAGTGCACAGAACACCGAATTCGCCAAGCCCTCATCAAGAATTGCAGCGATGCGAACGAGAACGCGACCGCGAACAATCTCGAATGCGCATTGGAATCCATAAAGAAGCGCCGCCAGTAGGCTGATGGCCAGGAGCGATGGTATATCGCGACTGGGCAACACTCGATCGTACACCTCCAGCATGTAGAACGAGCCGGTGAGATAAAGAATACTGATCAGCGCACTGGCAACGCCAATAGAGACGAAGGCCGACCGACAGTTGCGGAACAATTTTATTGGGCCCTCAGCCTTCATCCTTCGAACCCATTTACAGACGGCGCCGCCGTTCGTTTCTTACGATGTTCGACAACCGCTTGTGTCCGATTCAACGGGTCATGCGATTGCGCCTTAAGGTAGCAGTTGGATTCTATCCAAATCGACCAACATGAATACTCCTGCCCTCCGGGCTCGATAAAACAGTTTTAAGTTGTGCGCAACGTGTCGGATTCATAATTGGTGCACGAATGACCGCGTTGCTAGCGAGAGTCGCGTGCGGAGCTTTCAACTGAGCCCCTATCCCACCCCATGCATCACGCAGCTAACACACACGATGAGGACAACGTTGAAGAACACTCCGGGCCCTTGGCTTCGGGAACACCATGACCGATTTGAGCAATTGGCAGTCACTTATGGCTAGATAGTCTGGTACCTGCAGAACTCGCAACCTGGCTCGAGGCGCTGGCAACCGCGCATGAGACGTTGGACATCCCCGTCGCCTATCGCGGCAAAGGGCTTGAGCCCGCGACGAGCCGAGCGGCACGGCGCTAGGAGCCGTCGAGATCAGGCCCGGCTGCGGCAGAGATTTTCGCCGCCGCATTTTTCTGACCGCGGGCGTTTGAAGCGCCCAGCCGAACGCGGCTGCTTTGCGGTGCGCGCGTACCAAACCATGACACCGCATGATTGTACATCGACGTGCCCCTGCCGAGTATGGGCGAGCGCATTCGCATATTCGCTCTGCTGCTTCAGCCGCTCGTATAGATCTCCAAAGTGATGTCGCTTTGGCGGACGATGGTGTCACGTTCGAGAGGCGCACTCCTGAGCGGAGTGGCTCAGACCGCCGAATAGCCCAAAGTGGCTATGTCTTAGTTTATTCCCCACTACATTAGACTTTAGTAGAGTGAGCAGAGGCAGCTTGTTGGGAGGCGAACATGGAGCGCGTTGAAACCGAGAAACTCGCGGTTGAGGCAACGACCAAGGTCTGGTCCGTGAGCGACTTCTGCAAACGTCACCGTCTCTGCTACGAAGAGGAAAAGCGACTGAGGCACCTTTTTGGTCACTTCGCGACGGCCCGCGAATTGCTCCACAACGCACAGCGCACGCCGAAGTGGCGAGGCTGACCAGCGGCTCGCTCGCGATCTACCGGCTATTTCGGCAAGGCTTAGTCCGCTCTGATGAACAGGGCGCCGACCAGACCGATCACGACCACGCATTGCAGGATGAACATGGGCCATTCTCCTGACATCGCGGAATCCTCCTGCTCGAAACAATTAGGTCGAAATCGGTCCTGTTAAAGGGGCCGAGTTGTGCCGACGATCACGGCGAGCGTTCCAAGGGAATTGGCCGGCCGGCGACGCTCGAGACCTTGTTCCCGGCGTTCTTGCTCGCGTCATACTCAGTCGTGATGCAGTTCGGCGTCTGTGCTTCGAACTCGGGGGGGAGTTGCAATGACCTTGGCGGACACCTTGCTGTCTGTTTCCGCAAGGTGTCGAGACAAAACGTCAGGGAAGCGTTTACTGGCGAAAGCCGAGGCGAGCGCTTTCGCCTCAATGGAATACAAATTCCATTGTCATATTTTCGTTGCATATTCATTTCATTTCGTTTCTACTACTTTTTAGTTTCGCAGCGAAGGCTGCGCAAGCTTCGGTCGAGGAGGATCGATTTCGCCAGGCGGGTCTTTCGGCCTGGCCATCTTAGAAAATGGGAGGAATCATGTTCAGACATTTGAACTGGACCGTCGTGGTCGCGTCCGCAATCTCAGCCGGCTTTGCCTCGAACGCGTTGGCCGCCACCGAACTTTCCTGGTGGCACGCCATGACCGGCGCCAACAACGAAGTGGTCGACAAGCTCGCCAAGGAATTCAACGACAGCCAGAGCGCCTACAAGGTGGTGCCGGTGTTCAAGGGCACCTATCCGGAAACGTTGAACGCCGGCATCGCCGCGTTCCGGTCCAAGCAGGCGCCCGCAATCCTGCAGGTCTTCGATGCCGGCAGTGGTGTGATGCTGGGTGCAGAAGGCGCAATCCTGCCGGTGGCCGAGGTGCTGCAGAAGGGTGGATTCGAGTTCAACAAGGACCAGTATCTGCCCGGTATCGTCGCCTATTATTCGAAGGCCGACGGCACGATGCTGTCGTTCCCGTACAACTCGTCGTCGCCGATCCTCTATTACAACAAGGACGCCTTCACCAAGGCCGGGCTCGACGCCGAAAAGCCGCCGAAGACCTGGCCAGAAGTGTTCGACGCCGCCAAGAAGATCAAGGCGAGCGGCGCTTCGGCGTGCGGCTTCACCTCGACCTGGCTCACCTGGATCCAGACGGAGAACTTCGCCGCCTGGAACAACGTGCCTTACGGCACCCACGAAAACGGCCTTGCCGCCCCCGACGTCGAACTGAAGATCGATGCGCCGCTGTTCGTCCAGCATTTCCAGGCGATTGCCGACCTCGCCAAGGATGGCACGTTCCGCTATGGCGGCCGCACCTCCGAGGCAAAGCAGCTGTTCATGTCGGGCGAATGCGCCATTCTGACGGAATCCTCCGGCGGGCTCGGCGACATCATCAAGTCTGGCATCAAATACGGCATCGGCCAGCTGCCCTATTACGAGGGCAACGGCCCGCAGAACACCATTCCGGGTGGCGCCAGCCTCTGGGTGTTCGGCGGCAAATCCGACGACGAGTACAAGGGCATCGCCGAGTTCTTCAACTTCCTGTCGAAGACGGAAACGCAGGCGCGGCTGCATCAGGTCTCGGGCTACCTGCCCGTCACGATCGCCGCCTACGACGAGACCAAGAAGTCGGGCTTCTATGAGAAGAATCCGGGCCGCGAAACGCCGATCCTGCAGATGATGGGCAAGGCGCCGACGGAAAATTCCAAGGGCGTTCGGCTCGTCAATCTTCCCCAGGTCCGCGACATCCTGAACGAAGAATTCGAGGCAATGCTCGCCGGCCAGAAAGATGCCCAGACGGCCCTTTCCGAAGGCGTCAAGAAGGCAAACGCCGCAATCGCGGCGGCCGTCGGCAACTAACGTAGCATGAGCGGGCCTGTCTCGGCGCGAACCGGGGCAGGCCATATCCTCGCGCAAAGAAGGGTGTCGCTTTGCAGCCTGTCGTCTTTCCCAACAAGATCCTGCCCTACCTGCTGCTCGCGCCGCAGATCGTGCTCACGGTCATCTTCTTCTTCTGGCCTGCGAGCCAGGCGCTCTATCAGTCGCTGCTGCGGGAGGATCCCTTCGGCCTGAAGTCCGGCTTTGTCGGGCTTGCCAATTTTCGTGCCGTTCTTTCCAATCCGGATTACCTGCATTCCCTGCAGGTGACGGTGGTGTTCAGCCTGGCCACCGCGCTTTTGTCGATGGCGGTAGCCTTGCTTTTGGCAACGGCAGCGGACCGCGTCGTTCGCGGCAAGAACGTCTACCGCACGCTTTTGATCTGGCCCTATGCGGTCGCTCCGGCCGTCGCCGGCATGCTGTGGCTCTTCATGTTCAATCCGGCGATGGGCACATTTGCCTATATCCTACGGCGCAACGGCATTGCCTGGGATCCGCTGTTGAACGGTGATCAGGCCATGGCGCTCGTCATCGTTGCCGCTGCCTGGAAGCAGATCAGCTACAATTTCCTGTTCTTCGTCGCAGGCCTGCAGGCGATCCCGAAATCGCTGATCGAGGCCGCCTCTATCGACGGCGCGCGCGGCGCCCGACGCTTCTGGACGATCGTCTTCCCGCTGCTTGCACCGACGACCTTCTTCCTGCTGGTGGTCAACACCGTCTACGCCTTCTTCGATACCTTCGGCATCATCCATGCGGTGACCGGCGGCGGCCCGGCCAAGGCGACGGAAACGCTCGTCTACAAGGTCTACAATGACGGCTTCGTCAATCTCGACCTCGGCAGTTCCGCCGCGCAGTCGGTCATCCTCATGGTCATCGTCATCGCGTTGACCGCCTTCCAGTTCCGCTTCGTCGAGAAGCGGGTTCATTATTCATGAGGCGATCTGATGATTGAAAAACGTCCCATCGCCAACTTCATCGGCCATCTCGTATTGATCATCGGCGTCATCATCGTCGCCTTTCCGATCTACTACACCTTCGTCGCCTCCAGTCGGACTTCGGTCGAGATCATCCGTCCGCCAATGTCGCTCACCGTCGGCGATCATCTGACGGAGAACTACACCGCGGCGATGGCCGGCGGCGTCGAGCGCGTCGTCGGCGTGAGCCTTGAACGGCTCCTGTTCAATTCGACCGTCGTCGCGATCGCGATCGCGGTCGGAAAGATCGTCATCTCCTTCCTGTCGGCCTTCGCGATCGTCTTCTTTCGCTTCCCGTTGAAGATGCTCTTCTTCTGGATGATCTTCATCACCCTGATGCTGCCGGTGGAGGTGCGTATCCTGCCCACCTACAAGGTGATCGTCGACCTTGGCCTGATCGATACCTATGCCGGCTTGACGCTGCCGCTGATGGCGTCGGCTACCGCGACCTTCCTCTTCCGCCAGTTCTTCCTGACAATCCCCGGCGAGCTGGTGGAGGCCGCACGCATCGACAATGCAGGTCCCTTTCGCTTCATGCGCGATATCCTGCTGCCGCTGTCGAAAACCAATATCGCGGCACTGTTCGTCATCCTCTTCATCTATGGCTGGACGCAGTATCTCTGGCCATTGCTGGTGACCAACGACGCCAAGATGAACACGATCATCATCGGCCTCAGGCGCATGGTCGATTTCACCGACGCCTCGACGCCCTGGAATTATGTGATGGTGACGGCGATCCTTGCGATCATCCCGCCCATCCTCGTCGTCGTCCTGATGCAGCGCTGGTTCGTCAAGGGCCTAGTGGAGACTGAAAAGTAATGGCTCAAATTACCCTGAACAACGTCCGCAAGGTGTATGGCGGCAATATCGAGGCGATCAAGGGCGTGTCGCTGGAGATCAACGATGGCGAACTCGTCGTCCTCGTCGGTCCCTCCGGCTGCGGCAAGTCCACGCTTCTGCGCATGATCGCCGGCCTTGAAAGCATCAGCTCCGGTGAGATCGCCATCGGCGGCAGGACGGTCAACGACCTGGAGCCGGCCGAACGCGACATCGCCATGGTCTTCCAGAACTATGCGCTCTATCCGCATATGACAGTGCACCAGAACCTCGCCTATGGGCTGAAGAACCGCAACACGCCGAAAGACGAGATCGAGCGCCGTATCGCCAAGGCCGCCAAGACGCTCGAGATCGAGCAGTATCTCAGCCGCAAGCCGCGCCAGCTTTCAGGCGGTCAGCGCCAGCGCGTGGCAATGGGGCGCGCGATCGTGCGGGAACCGGCCGCCTTCCTGTTCGACGAGCCGCTGTCCAACCTAGATGCCAAGCTGAGGGGCCAGATGCGCATCGAGATCAAGCGCCTGCAGCGGTCTCTCGGCACCACCAGCGTCTATGTTACCCATGATCAGATGGAGGCGATGACCCTTGCCGACAAGCTTGTCGTCGTCAATGGCGGCCAGATCGAGCAGGTTGGCTCGCCGATCGAACTTTATGAAAAGCCGGCGACGACATTCGTCGCGACCTTTATCGGCTCGCCGTCGATGAACCTGCTCGCACACGCCGAAACGCTTGAGGGCTGGAGTGTTTCGCCCAACGTGCCGAAACCGACGGGCGCATTCACGATCGGCATCCGGCCGGAGGACCTGTCCGTGTGCGAACCGAACGAAATGGCGTATGATTTCAAGGCAAATGTCCGCATCGACAGCATCGAGCTCGTGGGCGCTGAAAGCTATGTGCACGGCAAGTTCGGCAACGGCCAAGACCTGGTGTTCCGCGTTCCCGGCCGCTCAGTCCGACAGATCGACGATCACGTGACGGTCGGAGCGCTCGCCAAGGACCTGCATGTGTTTGACGGGAACGGCAAACGCGTGTCGTGAAAGCGACAAACTGCGGGAGACACGCCGCTGTCATGTCATTCAATCAAGTGGGCCAGCGAGACGTTGGGGTGAGGCGTATTGCTACGAACTGCCAGTTGGCTAAGTCAGAGAAAGGCCGCGGCTCTTCGTATTTCGAAGTGTTTCCGCTTGCGTGATGGCAAGGGTTGTTCGCTCCTGAGCCGCAAGCTGCTGGGCGGTTCTCAAGAGGCCCCAGGCCGAACGCAGTTCAGCTTTTTGAGTGAATGTCATACCCCGCGCCACTTTATCGAAGGTTGCCCCACCGGCATCACTTGCTGCGTTTCCTAAGAAAGTGCGCTCGCCGAATCGATCCGCCACAGTCTTGGAAAACGCCCTTAGCTCCGTGGTCACTTCGCTGTTGCCATGCATGAGGTCGAGCGCGCCTGTCCGATCGCTTCGCTCTAAGGCATTGCGTACGCTCTCCAACACCTGGCGCGCATTTGCTGATAGGTCCGGAACATCAATTGATGCCTTCTCGCGGAGAATGCGCTCCTCTTCCTGGCACCTCGTCACGGCCAGTGCGCGCATTTGAAGATAACGCTCAAGGTCGCGACCAAGCATAGGCGCGTTGACAAGCGCCCGTTCGCGATCAACTTGATCAGCTTTCCAGACGAACAGTCCAGTCTTGCCCTTGAGCGCGCCGAAACGCTCCGGTTCCCGAGCAATTTGATCGATCGTGACCTTCGCTTCCTCGTGGTTCTTTAGCATCCGGTCCACGTCAATCTCTCTGAACGCAGCCTGCGCGTCCTGGTAGACAAGGTGGAAACGAAAGGAAACCTTCTGCCATTGGTCGGTCAAGCCTGCATCCCCCTCAAGCCTCTCTTCAATTGCCTGCTCGAATGAATTGATAAAGGTCGCGACACCCGCAACCATAGGACGATTTTTGTCGACTGGTTTGGGGACGGAGGAAAGCAAAACGGATCTGGCCTGTTCTAAGCGCCTCCCGATTCTCGTGAATCTTTCAACAAGATTGCTGAGCCGTTCTTTCTGTCGAACTATCCAGTCCAGCCGGTCACGAACAATTGTCCGGGCGACCGCGATAAGGTGGAAACCACGCGTTCCTGCAAAACGAAGGGCTTGGCGGTAGAAAGAACTCTGTGAGTAGTCGAGCGTCGTCTCCTTCACATCAGAGCGCGACATGATTGATACCAGTCCACCAGCGTTTTCGAAGGAGCGACGGCCATAATAGATTGCGAGACTTTCGCGATGCCGCGTCATGGCGACATAAGTGAGATGGCGATCAAGCGAAAGCGAAGCGAGCATCTTTACGCTATCGACGGTAGCCCCTTGGCTCTTGTGGATCGTAGTAGCGTAGCCATGGTCCACACTGGAATAAAAACTGCTCTCGATCGCGACCTCTCGGAAACCCTCGCCTTTTCCGACTTCGACGACGATCCGGTTTATGCTTGCGTCTAACACCCGGCCAATTGTGCCATTCTTCACGCCGAGCATGCCCTCGTTCTTCAGAAACACGATCTGGTCCCCTGCCGCGAAGTGTCGCTTACCGTCCATTGTCGCGAACGCATGTCCGCCTTTGATAACGCCACGTTCAATAAGTTTTGCGCGCGCTTTCTCGTTCAACATACGAACATCTCGGCGTAGATGTGCAAGGATAACCGTCGTTCTGTTCGGGTCGTAGTCACGGTCCCAATCAGCGATCAGTCGATCCACAGCATCGGTTTTGCGTTCCGAAGCAATGAGATTGTCGTTGGAGCCATAAGCATGGAGCGCATCGGCGACTCTACCGCGTGCCAAGGCGATCGAGGCTGATCGCATCCAATCCTCACGCTGGCGATAGATTGTCTCAAGCTCCGCGTAGCCTATGCGGTCAGCTATGCTGCGCAACGCGGCGCCCGCTTCGATTGGCTGCAATTGATCTGGGTCCCCGACGAGGACAAGCTTCGCTCCGGCCTTCGTTACAGCTTCGACGAGGAGCGCCATCTGGCGTGACGAGACCATGCCGGCTTCGTCGAGCACAAAAATCGTGCGAGCGTTGAGCGTTCGTCGTCCTTCCGACCAGAGTTGCTCCCAGGCACTAAGTGTACGCGACCGAATACCCGACTCCATTGACAACGCTTCGGCAGCCTTACCCGCAAGCGCCGCACCGAGGACCTGATATCCAGCCATCTCCCAGGTTTCGCGCGCAGCGTTCATCAGCGTCGTCTTTCCGGCACCCGCCCGACCAATGATCACGGCCATACGCCCTGTATCGGTGACCCCTGCCAGCGCCGCTAGCTGCTCTTGCGATAGCAGCGTATGGCGTGCAGTTATTAGGTTTCGGACGCGTTCCCCGACGCCATGTGTCGATCGCCCGGAGAGCCAGACGGCTCGCGTTACCATCTCGGCTTCTAGGCGGATCAGTTCTCGAGTCGTGTATTTATCAGGGACGCGGATGCCCGTTGCAAAATCGATGCGCTCGCGCTCGAGGCGTAACGCTTCAGGGCTCTGGAGGATACGGGCCAGCAGAGGTTTCAACAACGCGACGTCGGTGAAGTAGCGGTCAAGTACCCTGGCAACATCTCGCTCGTCAAAGACACTTTTCTGCCGGCTGATCAGGTCGAGGACCAATTCGGGACGACTTTGAATTCTCCGGGCGTTCTCAGTTCGCCGTTCTGACTGCAACTCAAGCGACTTAGGTTTTCGATTGCCGGTGAGAGTTCCCTCCTCAATTCGTCGCTCGATTGCCTTTGTGGTGGCACTGAATCTAATAATTGGCTCAAGATCGATGCCTTGGCTTTCATAGGATCGCCCGTCTATTCGAACATCAAGGCCGGCAACGGCAAGATGACTATTTTGGCAAGCGAACCAGCCGTCACGAAACGCGTTGAACTCCCGCGGGCGCGACCACACCATGTATACTATGCGGCCGTGGCGGTTCCGCTTTGGACTACCATCGGCAAGAAGGACCTTGACCCGCTTAGAGCCGAACCCAGTACTACTGAGCGGTCTTAGCGTTTTCATCAAGTGGACATGGGGGTTACCTGGAGCATCGTGGTAAACCCAATCGGCGACCATGCCTTTAGCCAGCACGAATTGCTCAACAAAATCGCGCACCAGCGCGATATTTTGAGTGAATGAAAGCTCGACAGGTAGCGCCAAGGTTACGTCCGTGGCGAGTTGAGCATCCAATTTCTTCTCGAAATTTTCGAGCCGGTTCCAGAAGGTTTCCGACAGTGACAATGGTGAGTGGTCGGCGATCATCTTGCGTATCCACTCAGGCGCATCGGTAGGGACAACGAACTCTTCATGAATGAGATCCTGCTTGCCGGAGTAGTCGACCAATCGAGCCTCCCGCTCGAAATACATCTTCGAGCGGTGGTGATATGCAGCTGCCATCACGGCGCTGTTTCCGCTTCCGCGGCTCAGCACTCGCACGTCAAAATGTGGGCTCACCACGGCAATCCGCTCCCTTCCTGTTTTCATCAAGGCGTCGGATTTGTCGCGCTTGAATCGCGAGCGTGCATCATGTTGAGCGCGAGACTGTCAGGCTCGAAGCAACTTCTCGTAGATGAAGGATCTAAGAGATTGGCGAAGTGCGCTACTGCACAATTGTCCCTAGCCCATTTTAGGGGAACCGATCGGCGCTGGTAGCCGCTGGCCTTTGCTAGGGCCGCCCGAGTAATTCGATTAGACGCAAGTTTGTCGTCTTGATGGCTGGTATTCGATCAGGCCTGCTTGCAGTTCGCGAGCTGCTGCGAATGAATGAAAACTCAATCAGTCATCCGTTCCGCTGCGACGGCACTACGGCCGTCTATCCTTCAGCGACACTATTCCTTGACATGAACACAGCTCACGAAGCGTATGAGCTTGCCGAATACCCCTCACCGACCCGCCCGGCCTAAAGACCGGGCGATGTCAATTATATCATCGCGTGCCGTCGCGGGATCGTCCTTATTCCACGCCACCCCAAGTCCGATCTTCAGGTCGACCCCTCTAACTGGCCGAAGCTCAAATTTCCGATTAGGAAGATCCCTCGTCCATTCCGGAGCGAAGCCGATTCCCAGGCCGGCTGAGACAAGGGACACAAGCGAGAAGGTGTCGTCGCAGCTGTACGCTATATTGCTGGTCAGGCCATGAGTTTCGAAAACCCCAGAAAAATATCGTTCCGTGTAAGAGAGGTTGCGCCGGGAAAACGAAATGATCTTCTCACCCTTGAGGTCCTCAATCTCTATCTCGCTTCGGCCAAGTAGCGTGCTCGTCTTTTCGACCGCCAGCAGGTAGCGCTCATACGCAATCGAAAAGAAGCGCAAGGAACCGATGTTTTCAACCGGTCGAATGAAGCCAAGATTGATTTGACCGTGTTCCAGCCCACGAATTATGTCGCTGGTGGAGCCGCTGGATATATGTAGTTCGACATCGGGGTACTTGCGCCCTATGCGAGCCAGAAACGCTGGCAGGACGCCGATCGTCGCCGGATAGACGGTTCCAATCCGAATGACACGCGCAGCCTTCCCGGCGACCGAACGTGCAACCTCCGCCGACTGACCGACGTCGCTCAGGATCCGAACGGATCGGTCATAGAAAACCTCACCTGCTCGAGTGAGTTCAACCTTCCTCGTTGACCGCTCCAGCAATCGGACACCAAGCTCTTTCTCGAGTGACGGCGGATGAGGTCGGCAATTTGAGAAATTGGCTTTCCTCGACAGTCTCAGAGACACGGACAGGGCGCCTTTTCGACCAGTCGTCGAATTCGCCATGTCCGCGCTGTCTAACTCGAAGCACGCACCGCCTCGATCGCTTCCATGCCGCCCACTTTGTCGGCATATGTCGCCCAAACCTTGCTAGCCACGGCGACCCACTGATCACGGTCCTCGGCTGCGTGGAAGCGCGCGCCGGCCACCTTCGCCGTTTTGACGGAGGCAACCTCTTCGGCAACGATCAAAGCATTGAAATGTCGTGCGCCCTCTCGCGCGGCATTCCCAAAGATCGTTTGCTCCTCCCCGGAAAGGCCGTTCCAGAACGGCTTGGCGTAAACGAGGGCGCCCGATGCCCAGATATGGCCGGTTTCGATGACGTCAGGCACGACCTCGTAAAGCTTGAAACCGGCATAGGCGGATTTGGTCAGGTCCATGGCATCGACGACGCCGGTCGCCAGCGCATTGTAGGTTTCGGTGATCGGCAGACCCACTGGAATGGCACCAAAACTCTCCCACAAGGTGGCGTGCAGCGGGCTCTGGATCACCCGCAATCTCTTGCCCGCGACATCTTGCGGCCGTGTCAGTGGTTCCTTCGCCAGCAGATGCCGAGCGCCGTAGTTGACGTAATCGCCAAGGATGAAGCCCTGCGCCTCCAACTTGGCCTTGAGCACCTCACCTGGCTTCGAAGAAGTCGTCGCGCGAACATGTTCGGCATCACGGAAGAGAAACGGCATATCGAAGAGCTGGCTCTCGGGGGCCCAGGCGGACAGGGCCGAAAGCGTGGAGAGACTTGCCTGTATTGCCCCCAGCCGCAGGCCTTCATTGACATCCTTCTCGCCGCCGAGGGCTGCGCTCGGCACAATGTTGAATGCGAACAGCCCCGGAAGCGCTGCTTCGACGAGGTCACGGATCTTGAGCCAGACCTTGGTTTCCGGCTTCGTTTCGCCAAGCAGCGAAGCAACGAGAACCGGGCGTGCGGCAACGGCACGGCCGGTCAGCGCCGGAGTGGCAAGCGCCGCGGCGCCGGTGGCGAGCAGACCCAGATTGAACTGACGGCGATCGAGGCGAAGCATATTCAATCCCTCCCGAGGGGGTTAAAAACAAGCGGCAAGTGCCGCGGAAAAGCTGAGAAGTGCGAGTGCTGCAATCAGCGCGACGAGATAGGGCCGTGAAGCGGCGAACAGTGCGACAACCGGCACACCGGACGCATTTCCGACGGTCTGCACCAGAATGCCGACCGGTGGCGTCAAGCCGCCAATCATCAGGTTGACGACGAGGATGACGCCGAAATGGATGGGGTCGATGCCGGTAGACACGGCAACCGGCAGCGTCAGCGGCGCAAACAAAAGGATCGCCGCACCGATATCGAGAAAAAGCCCGACACCGAGCAGCAACACGTTGAGTGCGACAATCACCAGGAACGGGTTGTGTCCGAGCAGGCTCGCAGCAGACGAGACCTGGGCCGCCAGGCCATCCACAGCGATCAAGAAGGCAAATGGGGCTGCCGAACCGATCAGCAACAGGATGGCCGCCGTTTCCCGTGCCGATTGCCGGAAAGCCGCGCCAATATCGGCCACCGTCGTCCGCTTGAGGATGGCCGCAACCAACGTATAGAGGGCGGCAAGGGCGGCGGCTTCCGTCGGCGCAACGATACCGGCACGAATGCCGGCAACGACGATGACGCCAAGGCCGAAGGCGGGCAGCGCCCGCACGGCAAAACGCCGGCATTCCGCCGCGGACGCCCTGCGTTCGCTGGCGGCGGTCGCGCCGTTCAGATGGATGGCAATCGCAAGCGTTGTCGCCATGACCAGGCCTGCGACAAACCCGCCGGCCAGAAGCTTGCCGGTCGACAGGTCCGCGGCGGCCGCAAGTATGAGAAATGCAATCGATGGCGGGATGATGTTGTCGAGCACCGCCACGGCGGCAATCAGCGCGCCGGCGCGCTCGGGTGGCGTACCGCGCGCCGTCAGCTGGGGCATGAAAGCCGCGGTGCCGAATGCCGCATTGGCGATCGACGAGCCGGAAGCCCCGGAAAAAAGCACGCCGGTCAAAAGCACGGTCTGACCGAGCCCGGCACGACGGTGACCAACGAGGGCAGCTGCAAAGCGAACGAGATCACCGGCGATACCGGACGCGGTTAAAAGTCCGCCGGCAAGCAGGAAGAAGGGAATGGCTGACAGCAGATAACGCGACAGTCCGGACAAGGTGGCCGCCGCCATGGCCTCTTCCGGCATCGGCGATCCGAAGGAGACAGCCATATAGGCCGCGGCGATAAAAGCATGGGGAATCGGAGCGCCGGCCAAAATGGCGACGAGCGCAAGACAGCAGAGGATCAAGCTGGGTGATAATAGGGTGAGCGCTGGCACGGCGCCAACAACTGAATGCAAGCCGCCGGCGACCAGCAGCATCAGTGCAAACTCGACAATGCGTTTTTCGGCCATGTGCCTGAGCAGCACTGCCACAATCGCCAGCCCGGCGCCCGCACTCAACATCGCCGGCCGTAGGCCCTCCGAAAGACCGAGCGACGGCGAGACGCCGCCAAGATCGAGCGCCGCCCGGCCGCTACCGGACAGCAGCACGACGCAGGCAAAGATCGTGATGGCGCCCGAAAACACCGAGCGTATGTCGTGTGCTGTTGGGCGCTTTGCCGAGAGGAACGTCTGCACTTCGTTTTCCCCGCCGCATTGCGCCGCTCCTCGACCGTGATCCGCGCCGCAGTCGGTCCCCGGCCGACCTGCGAACAGATCGATTCGCAATCCCTTGGCGGTCGAGGCAAGCGGCAGCCCGATCGAGACGAGCGCCACCAGCAGCCAGCTCGCCGCTTCTTCGGCACCCGTCAACCCGCTCGCCGCCAGATACCGAAGCGCAACAGAAACCGTCACGGTCACAAGCAGCACCGCGAGCACCATTGCACCTGCCGCCTCGAGCATGCGCTCCAGCCGCAGCGACAGTGCCTGCGCTGCGCTAGCGAGCATCGTCCTGCCACCAGCGATGGAAGTGATGCACCGGTCCCCTGCCCTCACCCACCTTCAGATCGGCCGCAGACACGATGGCAGCGTGCAGATACTCCTTGGCAGCGGTGACGGCCGTAGCACGCGACGCGCCGCGGGCAAGGCCAGCGGCGATCGCCGCCGACAGCGTGCACCCCGTACCGTGATCGTTCGTCGTCTGGATGCGCGGTGCCGCTAGCCGAAGCGGCTCGCCGCCGTCGAAAAAGAGATCCGTCGCCTCGACGCCTGTACCGTGACCGCCCTTGATCAGCACCGCTTGCGCGCCGTCTTTGAGAATAATCTCGGCCTGGAGCACCATATCCCGCTCGTTCGACGCGATGGCGCGGCCGGTCAAGAGGGCTGCCTCCGGCAGGTTGGGCGTGGCAACAAGCGCCAGCGGCAACAACTGCTCCCTGAGCGCCGCAATCGCGTCCGGGCGCAGCAGCGGGTCGCCCGATGTGGCCACCATCACCGGATCGAGCACCGCCAACCGGCCGTATCGTCGAAGGCCATCGGCAATGACGGCGATCGTCTCCTCGCGCGACACCATGCCGATCTTCACTGCGCCGACGGCGAGATCCGAAAACACCGCATCAATCTGGGCCTTCACCATCACGGCCGATACATCCTCGACCGCGGTGACGCCGCGAGTGTTCTGTGCCGTAATCGCCGTGATGACGCTGGCGCCGAAAACGCCGAGCGCGGAGAAGGTTTTCAGGTCCGCCTGGATGCCCGCGCCGCCGCCGGAATCCGAGCCTGCAATGGTAGCGGCGATAGCGGTCATCGGGCTGCCTCCTTCAATGCGCGATCGACAGAGGCACGCAACTCACGTGTCGCCCTGGCCGGATCCGCCGCCGAGAAAATCGCCGAGATGACCGCTACGCCATCCGCTCCGGCGGTAACGATTTCGCCGGCGCGCCCAACATCGATGCCGGCAATGGCGCCGATCGGTAGATCCGGCCTGGCGGCGAGCAGCATGGAACGCAGTCTAGCGAACCCATCAATTCCGACCGGCGGATCGGGGTTGTGCTTGGAGAGCGTCTCGTAGACACCGCCGATGCAGGCATAGTCGATCGGCGCGGCAATGGCAGTCCTGGCATCCGCTTCGTTCTTGACCGTCAGGCCGATGATCGCGGCATCGCCCAACATCGACCGCGCCATTGCTGCATCCATGTCGTCGCGGCCGAGATGCACGCCATCGGCGCCCGCCGCCAGCGCCACGTCGACCCGGTCGTTGACGACGAAGGGCACCCCGGTACCGGCAAGGGCCACACCGATCGCCCGCGCCTGTTCGATCATTGTGCGGGTCGAATTGGTCTTGTCGCGATACTGGATCAGCGTTGCACCGTTGAGCGCTGCGACACGCGCCAGGTCCGCCAGGTTCGCCCTGTCGGCAAGGCGCGCATCGGCGATGGCATTGAGGCGATAATCAACCCTGGGCATGGGAAATCCTGGCATTAGCAATGATATCTTCCGGTCGAAGTGCTGCGAGCGCATCGCGGAACGCGGCTTCGAACGTTCCGGGGCCGCTTGAGCGTTTCGCGGCCATTTCGGCAGCAATGCCGCTCGTCAGCAAGGCGCCCGTCGCCGCGATCAGCCGGTCCGGCTCGACCGCCATGAAGGCCGCGATCAGGGCGCCGGAGAGGCATCCGGTGCCCGTGACTTGCGCCATCAGCGGGTGGCCGTTCGCAACCCTGACCGCATCTGGATCGAGGCGGAGTTCATCGACCGGGCCTGTCTTGATCCTGAGGACGCCGTCGACGTCACCGATAAGCTCCATCTCGCTCGCGTTGCCCCGCACGACGGCAGGGCCAACCTCGATAAGCTCACGGGCAAAGGCGAGCCGTGACGGCGAGTAATCGCAATGCACGGGATCGACGATCCAGGGTTTGCGGGCATCGCATGCGACCGATGTTGCCAGGCGGATCACCGTGCGGCGCTCTTCGTTGAGCGTACCGAGATTGACCACAAGCGCATCGGCGCGCCGGGCAAAGGCCTCGACCTCTTCCGGAGAGGATGTCATCGAAGGGATGGCGCCGAGGGCCGCCAGGCCATCGGCGACGAATTTCTGCACCACCGTGTTCATCAGGCAATGCACGCGAGGGCACCGCTGCCGGACGAACGCCAGCGATGCTGCGGCACTTTCAACGAGGTTCGACAGGCCGTTCATCGGATTTCCGCCGCGATATCGTCAACGGCGGGCGCTTTGCCGATCAATCCACTTTCGGCGAGAAACGCGCCGAACCGCTCGTAGCGACCACGATCGAGCGCCGCCGGCCGCTTGGCAAAACGCGGCAGCGTGTCCGTGAATGCGCGACGATTGAGTTCGTCGTCTAGATTCGGATAAGCATTGATGAACAGCTTCCACGCCTCATCGGGGTGATTGGTGAGATAGATTGCGCCCTGCTCCACCGCGACGAGGAACGGTCGCAGGCGCTTGTCGGCAACCCTGGCCCTGTCAGTGACAAACACCAGTTCGTCATACACGGGCACGCCATGTTCTTCCGGGAAGAACGACCGTCCCTCATGCCCCTCGAGCCGCATCTGCGTCAGCTCGAAATTCCGGAAACCACCGACGGTCGCATCGACCTTTCCGGCGATCAGCGACGGAGCGAGCGCGAAGTTGACGTTGACAAGCTCCACGTCCTCCTTCGTCAGGCCTGCCGAGGCGAGCATCCGACCGAGCATCGCATCCTCGAAGCCCGAAACGGAAAAGCCGATCTTCTTGCCCTTCAAATCGGCAAGGCTGCGGATCGGACCATCGTCCAGCACGGTGACGGTATTGAGCGGCGTCTCGACCAGCGTGCCCACGCGTACCAGCGGCAGGCCGGCAGCGTGGTCCAGGTAGAGGTTCGGCTGGTAGTGCACGCCGATATCGGCCTTGCCTGCGGCAACCAGCCTCGGCACGCTTGAAGGATCGGCGGGCGGAACGAGCTCGACATCGAGCCCCGCCTTCTCAAACAGCCCAAGCTCCTTGGCGACGACGATCGGGGCGTGGTCGGGATTGACGAACCACTCCAGCATCACCGTTAGCTGTTCGGCGGCAGTCGCCAAACCGGCCGAAAGGGTGACGCCGAGCGCGAGGCTGGCGGAAAGCAGAAATTTGCGGAACATGACGGCGTGATGTCTCCCAATCGAATGTAGAAATTCAGGTTTCTCGCGCCCAGTGCGCGAGGGGACGGGTCGCTTCCTCGACGATCAGCCTGAGCACGACCGCAAGGACGGCAAGAATGGCCATGGCCGCAAAGACAACGTCGGTTTGCATGCGGGCATTGGCCTGAACGATGACGAAGCCGAGCCCGGCTGACGCGCCCACCCATTCGCCGACAACGGCGCCAAGCGGCGCCAGGGGTGCTGCAACCCGTAGGCCCGTAACCAGCCCGGGCAGCGCCAGCGGCAAGCGCACGAGCCGAAGCGCCTGCCAATGGCTCGCCTTCGTCAGGGCTACCGCATCGAGGATCTGCGCATCGGTCCGGCGCAGACCGTCGGAAAATGCGGATACGACCGGAAAGAAGATGATGACCGCGGCCATGACGACCTTCGACACCATGCCGAAGCCGAACCACACGACCAGCAACGGCGCGACGACGAAAACGGGAAAGGCTTGAAGGACGAGCACGAAAGGCCAGACGAGCTTAGCGAGCCGCGGAAAAGCAGCAAGCCCGATCGCTGTCGCAACGCCGAACGCGGCGCCGGCTGCAAGACCGATAAGCATTTCAGCGATCGTCACCAGGCTCTGCTCAAAAAGGTATCCCGGTTGCCGTCCAAAGACGGCCAACACCTCAAACGGCGACGGCAGCACATAGCGTGGCAACGCGAAGAAGACCACGGCCGCCTGCCAGACAATGGCAAGCACCGCAAGGCTGCGAGCGAATGTGAAAGCCAGTCGCATCGCCGGTCAGCCGACGCGGCAACCCGGACGAAATGCAATCCCGCCATCCGGCGGCAACGTGGCAAAAGACAACATCGATCGATCTCCAGACAGAACATCACGGAGACCCAGGTGAAAGCGAAGACGCGATTAGGTTGCCGAGAGCGGCTCTTTTCCCGTTCCTACGCCGGCATGACCCGGATCAGGTTCAAGGGTCCGGCTCACCGCCATCTCAGCACTGCAAAGTGCCCCCCTCGGAATCGTCTAATTTTATGTAGGAAATGGAAGTGAACGTCAATTCCAATTGTAGAAATGCTTTGCGCGTCATGTCGTTTGTGCCCCCGTCAGGCCGCGATACGACACTAGATCCCAGCGCAATAACACGATGCCGAGGAAGTCAGTTGCGATCTCTCACACGTTGCGAGCGAATTTGTGGACTATACTTGCTTTCCTCACAGCTCTTTCGTTCCACCGCAATATGCGCAATGTGGTGCATAAGCGACTGGAAATGGGGCCTGAGCAGATGCTCCGGCAACTAAGATTTGATTCCATTTTCGGCTGCAGTGACTTTCTTGCGTGCCGCAATTGCCGCAGTCTCTCCAAAATCGTTGAAACGGCAACAAACGCTTAATGGCGCAGAAGAATTCCCCCGAAGACTTCCCAATCCATGCTCTTGGGATGGTGACAACTCCCCGATTGATGGCTTATTGTCCGCGCACTCTAGGGAGAATAAAATGGACGCTTCAGAACTTGCAGAACGCCACAAAGTCGGGAAGGAATTTGCCGAATTCGCTTTATCGTTCTTCGTTGGCGGATCCAGCAAGGAAGACGAAGTGCACTACGCTCGGTCAGTGGCATTTGTCGAGTACGCCCTTTCGTCGAACACCCGCGGAAGAGAGCTTTTGCCAGAAATTATATCGCCTACGACCGATAAAGAACTTTCAGTCCTCGATATCGGCTGCGGATACGGCGGCATGATCAATGCCTGTACGGAAGCGGGACATCGGGCGCTCGGAGTCGAAATTGACGAGAATGTTGCAAAGATGGGTCAGTTGAACCTTGCTGGCATAGGCAGCACCGCGAACATACAAGTCGGCGATTTTCTAACCTATGATTTTGCCGGCCAAGTCTTCGATGTTATTATCTGCACCGACGCTATCGAGCATGTGTCGAGCCCAAAGATCTGTCTGCGCCGGATCTATGATCTCCTAGATCATGGTGGCGTCGCTCATTTGGAAACGGTCAACCGCCGCAGCGCACTAAACGTGGCGGCCGACATCCATATGGGACAATTCGGAATTACGCTACTTGATCATCATTCGGCCTCCGCAGCCGCTAAGCAGGTTTCGGGGTGGAACGGTTACCAAGTCTCCGATTTCTGGGACATGGAGTGGTATTTGGGATTGGGCCGTACATATGGCGCAGTCATGGAAGCTGTGGAGCCACCGGCCTACTGGGATGTATCAGACGCAATTAAGAATCTGTTCGTCAAGTACCATGCTTGGCGCCAAGATTCCTTTCACCGGCTTGACGACTATCTACAGCACGAAATTGAGGTACGGTTCTCGCAGTACTGCCAGCGCCTCTTCGCCGCCAAGGAGCGCGCAACCGAAGAGTGCGCCGAGAAAGACTTTCTACGGAGATGGGTCTCGCCCGTTATCAAGTTCCGAATGAACAAGATCTAACTTCCAATAAGCAATCCACTAAAGAGGCTACACCCTCAGAAGATCTCGTTATGCCTGTTGGCCTGTGAGCTCCCGCGAGGGCTGTTGGTACAAATTGCGCTTAGTAACTCCGTTAAGACGTTTCGATGTAAATTCTCGCCTTCTTGCTATGCCGGAAGTTACCAAACGTTAGCTTTCTACTACCCTGATTATCTTAAACTCTGCATTCCACAGGCATGCTCTGAACAACACCTGAGCCATCGAAGTACAAAGGGCGACATAATCTTATTAGTCCCTGTGAAATGCGTGCGCCAGATCTAATTTTCCGACGCCAATCAATCAATAGAATGCCGATAGACTACGGATACAGGGCGTTGAACATATAATTGGAATAGCGTAGGCGCAATATAGCACCCATCACACAAAAATTCTGAGCGTTATTGTAGGACGCACGATGGACGATCAGCCGTAGAAACAGCATCTAAAGATCAGGTAAAGGTGAGGCCGGAGAATGACGAACGGCCTTCCAATCCCTGGGGAGATGAGTTTAAACGCGATCTCTTAAAAAACGAACGGGGCTTCGATTTATGAAGGAGCGATATGAGGCTCACTCGATGGATTCATACCAAATGGCTACCAAACGCAGCCCGGTAGCGAGCGAACCAAATTTCTATCCTGAGAGGGCGTAAACTCATTCGCGCAGAGAAATTTGCTCAAGCGGTACATCGAACTAGGTCCAACTTATTCGACCGTCACCGACTTTGCCAGATTGCGCGGTTGGTCGACGTCGGTGCCCATGAACACGGCGGTGTGATAGGCGAGGAGCTGGATCGGCAGCGAGAAGATCATCGGCGCGATGATCTCGTCGACGTTCGGCAGCACGATCGTCGCCATCGTCTCGAGCTTGGAGGCGACCGCCCCCTTCTCGTCAGTGATCAGGATGATCCGACCGCCGCGGGCCGCCACTTCCTGCATGTTCGACACGGTCTTCTCATAGAAGCGATCATGCGGGGCAATCACGATCACCGGCATGTTTTCGTCGATCAGCGCGATCGGACCATGCTTCAGTTCACCGGCGGCATAACCCTCGGCGTGAATATAGGAGATTTCCTTGAGCTTCAGCGCACCTTCCATCGCCAGCGGGAAGCTGGTGCCGCGGCCGAGGTAAAGCACGTCCTTGCACTTTGACAGCTCGCGCGACAGCGCCTCGATCTTCGGCTGGATGGCGTTCAGCACCTGGCCCATGATGCGCGGCATTTCGGTGAGGTGACGAACGAGCACCTGCTCCTCGTCCGCTGAGACCGTGCCGCGGGCGCGACCGGCGCCGATCGACAAGGCTGCAAGCACCGCCAGCTGGCAGGTGAATGCCTTGGTCGAGGCAACGCCGATCTCGGGGCCGGCCAGAATCGGAAACACCGCATCGGATTCGCGCGCGATGGTCGATTCACGCGTGTTGACGACGGCGCCGATCTTCAAGCCATGGTCCTTGCAGTAGCGAAGCGACGCCAGCGTATCGGCGGTTTCGCCCGACTGCGAGATGAACAGCGCCGCCGACTGCGACGACAACGGTATTTCGCGGTAGCGAAACTCGGAGGCGACGTCGATTTCGACCGGCAGCCGCGCGTAACGCTCGAACCAGTACTTGCCGACGAGACCGGCGAGATAGGCGGTGCCGCAGGCAGAGATCGCGAGACTCGGCACGCCGGCAAAATCGATCGAGCCGGCAAGTGTCTTCACGCGGTTTTCGGAAAAGTCGATGTAATGGCCGAGCGCGTGCGAGATGACCTCCGGCTGCTCATAGATTTCCTTTTCCATGAAGTGCCGGTGATTGCCCTTGTCGATCAAATAGGCCGCCGCCATCGAGATCTGCCGCGGGCGATCGACCGCATTGCCGGCGAGATCGAAGATATGCACGCCATTGGCGCCGATCACCGCCCAGTCGCCATCGACGAGATAGCTGATCTCGTTCGTAAAGGGCGACAGCGCGATCGCGTCGGACCCCAGGAACATCTCGCCCTTGCCGTGGCCGATCGCCAGCGGCGGGCCGTTGCGCGCCGCCATGATCGTCGACGGATCGTCCTGGTAGAGGACGGCCAGCGCATAGGCGCCGGTCACCTTCTTCAGCATCGCATGCATCGCCTCGCGCCGGCCAAGGCCGTCGCGGCGGAACTTTGCCAACAGATGCGCCACGACTTCGGTGTCGGTCTGCGTTTCGAACTTCGCCCCCCCGGCGATCAGCTCGTCCTTCAGCTCGGAGAAGTTCTCGATGATGCCGTTGTGAACGACGGCAACGCCGTCGGTAAAATGCGGATGGGCGTTGCGCTCGGTGGGGGCGCCATGCGTCGCCCAGCGGGTGTGAGCGATACCGATCGTGCCGGCCAGCGGCTCTTCGCGCAGGCGGGCCTCCAGATTGACGAGCTTGCCTTCGGCGCGGCGGCGCTCAAGCGCACCCGCATGGATGGTCGCAACACCTGCCGAATCATACCCGCGATATTCCAGCCGCTTCAACGCATCGACCAGACGCTCCGAGACCGGCTGGTTCCCAACGACGCCAACAATACCGCACATAATCGTCTCCGAATTCATCCCGCGCCGTCTCGACGCCCCAATCGACAGGGCGGAAGTCCCGCCCGGCGCGCTGCCTTGGTAACGCATTTGCCGGACGAGGCAATCCGCCCCGATTTCACTTTCGGTTTCAGTGTTTAACGCGAACCTACTTGTCGGCCTTGGTCGCCTTTTTTCGCAGCCTTCAGTGCCTCGTAGCGCTCGCGCAGGACACGTGCCCTGCCCGGCTTGATGTCCTGGCGCGTGCGACCGAAGTGGCGCCTGAGCCGCCATCGCGCCCCCGTTGCACGCAGTTTGCGTTGCATGAGTCGTAAATAACACTTCTAGACGCGCTTCCGCGCCTGCACCACTTGGCAGATAAACCGACGGTCCTTAATGGCCACCGTTCTCAACGACAGCTATGTCGAGACAGCAAACTGCCTGTTTCGGAGCGAAGCGTGCCCTCGGGCCGAGATGCTATGCAACGGTCACGCAGCCCGAGCCTTCCTAAAAGTCAACTGCGCCTCTGTCCCGCGTTGAATGGAGCGCCTACACAGTCTATAAAGGTCATCGCGACCACGTCGCTCGCGGTCAACGTTTATCCGCCGCTTGCCGCGAGATGGCAAAATGCAAGCAATGCCCGGTCAAAAGTTTAAATAGATGCTTAAATCTGCCTATCGTAAAATAATTGAATATTACATCGTCCACAAAGAGTTGGCATCACGGTTATTTAGAAAACGACCAAAGGTGTACGCTCGATGGGTTAAACAATATGACCTTAGCAGCACCTCTTTATCATTTGAAGGAGTCACCACGGGCCCTTTAATCTCAATACTTATGCCCGTCTATAATCCGGATATTGCGCAATTAATTGCTGCGGTTTCTAGCCTGGGTAAGCAATCCTATCAGAATTGGGAACTGTGCATTGCTGATGACTGCTCCACCTCAGACCAGGTAAGGAGAGTAGTTTCCCAATTAGCCTCGACCGATATTCGTATAAAAACCGTATTCAGGACCGAAAACGGGAATATTAGCGATGCAACAAATAGCGCTTTCGATCTTGCGGCGGGCGAATGGATTGGATTGCTTGATCAAGACGACCTGCTGCACAAAGAAGCCCTCTCGTTAGTTGCTCAAACCATAAACGACAATCCGAGAGCGCAGCTCATATATACAGATGAGGACAAACTTGACGAGAGTGGCAATCGTTACCAACCTTATTTCAAGCCCGATTTTTCGCTCGAATTGCTTAGGGCGCAGAATTACCTCAACCATTTTACCTTGCACAGGGCCAGCAATATTGTTCGGGTAGGAAAGTGGCGCTCCGAATTTGACGGAAGCCAAGACTATGACCTAAATCTTCGGGTCGTTGAAGTAGTAGAGGCTGTTGATATAGTTCACATTCCTTTTGTGCTGTATCACTGGCGAGCTTCCAAGGGCTCAACAGCACGCTCAATTCACAACAAGTCGTACGCAGTGCTTGCCGGTCAACGCGCCCTACAGGCGCACCTTGATCGCCTAAAACTAGATGCAAAAGCCTCGCCGGTGGACGGACTTCCGTATTACAGAACTCGGTTCGCTCTCCCCGCGAATCTCCCGTTGGTGAGCATTATCATTCCGACGCGTGATCAAAAGGAAACGCTGCAGAAATGCATCGAGTCGATCGTACAAAAGACCAGATACTATAAATATGAAATTATTATAGTCAACAATGGATCCGTCGAAGAGAAAACGATTCAATACCTGAAAAAACTCTCAGATTTAAATATTGCGTTGGTAATCCCCTTAAACGGAGAGTTCAATTACGCCAAACTTAACAACAAGGCAGTAATGGCGAGCTCAGGCGACGTATTGTGCCTGTTGAACAACGATGTTGAAGTCAAATCGGTTGACTGGTTGGGCGAACTGGTATCCATCGCATTGCAAGAAGGCATTGGTTGCGTCGGCCCCAAACTTTTTTACCCGGGAGGGCGAATACAACACGCGGGCGTTGTGACCGGGATCGGCGGTATCGCCGGTCACTCTTACAAATATGCCAGCAGAAGAGCTTCAGGATATTTCTCGAACTTGTGCATTCATAGAAACGTATCGGCCGTAACCGGAGCGTGCTTGGTTGTGAGAAAGACCGTATTTGAAGAGATCGGTCGCCTCGATGAGGTCAACCTCAAGGTTGCGTTCAATGATGTTGACCTTTGTCTGAGGGCGTTGGATGCCGGCTATCGCAACGTTTTTACCCCATTTGCAGAGCTAATTCACCATGAAAGCCTGACCCGGGGGAAAGAAGACACCCCGCAAAAGATACAAAGGTTTCGCAGTGAAGTTGAATTTATGAACAGGCGTTGGGGTGACAGGCTCGTTCACGACCCCTGGTACTCCATTAACCTAACGCTTAAATATGAAGACTACTCCCTTTCGTTTCCGCCGCGCCGACATCTGAAAGGCATTGGCAATGAGACGAGCAATAATTCCGTGTGGCCAAATTATGCCGGCAGTTAGCATACAGGCAAGAATGAACGTTATTGGCGCGCTGATATTGCGTGATATGAGGACCCGTTTTGGACGCTCGCACGTCGGCTACCTGCTTGCTATCGCCTGGCCTTTCGTGCACTTGACCGTGCTTGTGACGATCATGGCCTTCGTTAACAAGGTTGCGCCAATTGGCGGTGATCCTGCGGTATTTGTGGCGACCGGCGTTCTGCCGTACATAGTTTGTCTTTACCCAGCGCGAATGATGGGGATGGCGCTGGACGTCAACCGACCACTTTTTCTTTTTCCGGTAGTACGGCCATTTGATGTAATCGTATCTAGAGCGGCAATTGAGTTCTTAACAGCCTTCGTCGTTGTAATTCTGGCGTATGTTGCGCTCACATTAATATCTGTGGATGTGACGCCAATTGACAAAGTTACACTCGCATCAGGGTTGCTCGCAACCATATATCTTTCACTATCGTTTGGTTTTCTTAACGTCGTTTTGGCTTCCGTGTTTCGAATGTGGAACATCACGTTTGTGATGATCATGATTGTTTTATATATGACTGCAGGAGTGTTTGCCGTTCCCTCCGCCCTGACTGCCGATGCTAGAGAACTAATGTGGTTCAATCCCCTTTTCCATTGCGTCGAGTGGCTTCGGTCCGCCTACTATGAAGGTTACGGCGACGATGCGTTGTCTCGGACATACCTGCTGTCTGTTGCGACAGTATCGTTTTTTCTCGGATTGCTCGGGGAGCGCTTTCTAAGAGGCAAGCTACTAGCGCCATGATTTTTCTGGATGACGTCTTCAAATATTATCGGATCCGCGGAAGCACAAAAGTCATCCTGGATCACGTGAACTTGACGTTTCGCGCCGGAACCTCATACGGAATACTAGGAATCAATGGCGCCGGGAAGTCCACAACCATGCGCATGCTGGCTGGAACAGAACTACCAAATTCGGGTCGAATAAGGCGTTCAGCTCGAATCTCATGGCCATTGGGTTTCTCGGGCGGGCTACATCCCGCGATGACCGGGAGAGAAAACATAGGATTTGTTGCGCGAATTTACGGACAAGATCCCAAAAAGGCGACCGATTTCGTGGAAGACTTCGCCGAGATTGGTGCTTACATAGACGAGCCATATAGTACCTACTCATCGGGAATGGCCCAACGGTTGGCGTTTGGCCTATCAATGGCTATCGATTTTGAATGCTACTTGATCGATGAAGTTACCGCAGTTGGAGATGCAAGATTTCAAGCCAGATGCCACGAGGAATTTTCACGCAGGCGTGCTCGATCAGACGTCATAATGGTGTCTCATTCGATGGAGACGATTCGCGATTACTGTAGCCGGGCGATTGTGTTGGCGCATGGTGTGGCATATGAATTCTCCAATGTTGATGACGCTATCGAGTTGTACAACAAGCTCAATCAGTAGGTGTGGGTAGATGCAAGAAGTTGCCGTGGAAGAAGAGCGGCGCCTCGCTGTCGACGAAAGTATCCGCCGGGCTAGGGCCATTTCAGTGGAACTCAGGAAAGTCGCTCGGAAGGCACGCACTCCCAGGCCAACCATAAGCGGAGGAGGGGGATTCCGCGCACGCAAGGGTGATCGATTATTTCGCCTCTTTGCAGTCGGTTCCTTGGTGTTGTTGTTTGTCGTCCCCACCGCAGTGGTCGCTTTCTATTATTCGATAGTTGCATCAGATCAGTACGTTTCAGAGGCGCGTTTCTCAATTAGATCGGCCGATTCTTCTGGGTCTAGTCCAATGGCTGGACTATCAGCGTTGCTTGGCAGCGGCCAAGCAACGGATGCGGCGATAGTGGCTGAGTACGTAAAAAGCGGAGCGATTATCAACCAATTGACCGATTCCTTCAGCCTTACTGACTTGTTCACGACGAAACGCTGGGATCCAATCTCCAGCCTTGCGGCGAACCCCACGTCAGAAGATTTGATAAAATACTGGAAGGGGAAAGTGGACATTTCGGTCGAGAGAAGCTCCGGCCTAACGACGTTGAGAGTCCGAGCTTTCAGTGCTGAGGATAGTCTCCGCCTCACGGACGAGATACTCCGCATCTCGGAACTGATGGTGAACCGTTTGACGCGCCGGACAGAAGACAATGGATTACGTGAGGCTGAGGCTGAAGTTCATACAACGAAGGATCGGTTGACCAACTCTATTCTTAAGCTCAAAGCGATGAGAGACTCGACCGGTATCCTCGACGTAACGTTGGCGGCCGCGGCGAACACAGAGGTACTGACTAAATTGAGGCTTGAAAAGGCCAAACTTGATGTGCAAATACAGTCTTTGGAAGAAAACGATTCGGGAAGCGCCCCTCAACTTGGTTCTCTCAAGAACCAAGCTACTGCTATTGGCCAGCAAATTGCTGTGTACGAACAGTCAATCGCAGGCGGCGACACCGATTCCAGTATAGCATCAAGAGGCGCTGAGCTATCCGAGGCTGAAACTGATCTAAAAGTAGCGCAAACAGAGTACCAAAAGGCAGTGGCCGTTTTTGAGGCTGCGCGAATGACAACAGAACGACAACGGTCCTATATCCTTACGCATGTGCAACCAACATTGCCTGAGGAGGCGCTCTATCCAAGACGTATCTTAATTGTGTTCACGGTGGCACTTGGTACCGGTCTGTTGTGGGCCATCACGGTCGGTTTAGCCATGCTCGCCCGCGATCACACAGCATAACTCGGCGCAGCTAAATGCAATTCTTCATCGATATTGACAACGGCTCCGTTATCTCTGGCTGGCTGATTCCAGATAATCCAGGTGATACACCCGAGCTAACCATCAAAGTTGCCTCGCGCAAGGACGTTCAATTCAAAGCGAACGTGTTGCGAACTGATCTCCGTGATCTCGGAATGCATACTACCGGTCTAGCCGGGTTTCATATTGATGAGAGTACGGTACCTGAACTTGGTGAACTTGCTGACGTTACTATCGTCGAGGCAGAAAGTGGACTCATAATTTACCGACGTTTTAACTTAGCGAAACACAAGGACCTTAAGCTTCTTGTTACCGACGCGAGCCTCCTGCCTCAGTTGAAACTATTACGTGAGGTATCGCAAAACTTTGCGATGAGCTACCCTCTCGCTGAGAGACTGTCGCTTGACACGCTGTCTGGAATTTTAGCGCTCCGGTTTTCCGACTCCATTTTTGTAGGCGGAAGCGTGAATTGGATGCGGTATGGCAGCGTTGCATTGGAACAAAGATTTGTGTCGTGCGCGTTGTTGCGAGACCCGTTTGATGAGCTTGCGGAGAAGCTTCTATTCTTGTCGCACTTGGCGAAGAACCCTAGCAAGAGCCCCCTGGGCGCATATGCGGCGTTCTCAACTTTTTCCGAGATTTTGCCCCAACTTTCTAGCATCGACTTCTCCGACGAAAAATCACTGCTCACTGCATTTCGAACGATGCCCCCATCCGCCCGAAGGGCATTTCGCTCACCAATGACTAGGCTATATGGTTCACTGCCAGAGGAAGAGATTCAGAGGCGTAATGTTAGTGTTGCGCTCGACAATTTGGCTCAATTTACCGTTGTGGGATTGCGGGAGAATTTTGAGATGTTCGCCTGCATGGCCAACGCGCAACTCAACGCGGATATCTTTCCGTCACAAGGCTTGGATGAACTCCCGGCAACGTTCGAATTGAGCGCACGTCTTGCGAGAATTGGATTGGTCCTAGATCTTCTTGACGAAGATGTTGCCCTATACTCATTCGCAAAGGAAGCCTGGCACAACGCCGGAAAAACCGATGTTTAAGATATTCTCGCGACGAGACTCGCGCACAGCTCCGACATCAAAACTCTCCCAATCTTCATGGAGGCCAAGGTCTGCCGTTGTAACGACAAGGGCGCGTCTCCTTCAAGCGATCGAGCGGGGGAGCAGTAGTCGTGCAATTACGACGAGCGAGGCGGCGAGTGAACCGACTACGCTCGCATCGGCGGGTGGCGGCGCGCTCATCCGATCACTTCTTCTCGTAGTGATCGTCCCAACCCTGATGGTACTATTATACTACATTTTTTTCGCGTCGGACATATACGTTACCGAGGTGAAGCTTACAGTTAGGAAAGCGCAAGAATCCTCTCCTGGAGAAACTTCGTCGTCTGTGGCGAGCTCATTTATTAACAAACTCAACTTGGGATCCTCCTATTCCTCAGGGCAAGACACGCAGATAATATCTGACTACCTGAAAAGCAGAGCCATAATTGAAGATATTGGCGGGAAGCCTGCAGTTTACGAATACTACTCCAAAATAGAAATTGACTGGTTCTCTAGGCTAAGCCCGAATTCCGACAAAGAACAAGTGTGGGATTATTGGAGAGATCATGTAACTCTTTCTCTTGATTCAGTCTCGAACATTCTCACCATGCGAGTTCGCGCGTATAGCAGCGACGACGCATACGTCCTTGCAAACAAACTTGTCGAAAATAGTGAACGGTTAATCAATCGTATCTCGGAGCGCACCAAGAACGATGCTCTTCGTCGGGCTAATGAAGAGGTTAATAGGTCAGCGGCCGACCTGGCCAACGCCCGAACACAGATCTTAAACTTTCAACAGAGATCCGGAAGTATCGATCCAGTCATGGCCGTTAAACAAATCACTTCGGCAATGACGGAGCTTTCGTTAAAGCGAATACAGCTTCAAGCCCAAATTGACGTCGGGAACCTTTCTGGCCTCACTCAGCGCCCTGGCGATAAATACCTCGAAACACAGGTCAAGGTTATAGAAGACCAGATACAAACGTTTGCAGAAAAACTAACGGGTATGTCCAAGGGCACCCTCTCGGAGCAGCTTAAAGAATATCAACTGCTTAAGCTCCAAGAGGAGTTTTCCGAGAAGATTTATATGCTTGCGCGGTCAGCTTACGAGGAAGCACGGAGACGTATTTTGGTTCAGCAATTGTATGTTGTCGTTGTTGTCCCGCCTTTAATACCCCAGAGTGCACTTTTACCCCGACCCATTCTGGACACATTCGTGGTCTTTCTGGGATTATTCGTGCTATGGGGAATCGGATGTCTTTTGTTCGCGAGCATAAAAGACAGCAAAGTGTAATTTTTGGAATCCCGAAGAAAAATTGTACTAGGAATGCATCGCATACTTCCCTGGCGCTGCATTCAGGGCAAGGCCGCAGCGTGTGAAGACATCCCAAGCATCCGGTAAGGGCCGCAGGGCATACCAGCCCGGCTTGAGGATCAATATAGTTGAGTATATCGCTCATAATAGGCGGTGGGGAACCGCACGACAGTGTTGCCTGCTCGGTTTGAAGCCAGTCACCAGGTAGCCGACGAGCGGCAGGCTGTCCTGCGACGACGCTTCGGCTTCGGCCTGGGTCAACGGTAATTCAGTCGATCAACCGCTCCACGTAGAGTAGGCTTCCGTCCGTTTGATGGCTTCAAGTGTCATCGGCGATGATCGGCGCGGCATTCTCTCGACACTTGCCATTCGCCGCGATGACGCCGGATCGCATCATAACCGCCATCGTGGGTAAGCGTCCGGTGAAGCCAGTGCCCTACCGCAGCTCGTCCACTATTTGCTGCACGTTTCTTGGCGTGTCGGCCAAATTGCTCGTCGGCCCGCAAGATTGTTGGACAACTTCAATTCTAGCGATGCCATCGTAATCGATCACGGCCTTCAAGACGACGATAACATCGGCCGGGCCATCCCACCTGTCGGGTTCCCCGAATGAGCTGCGCTGCCAGCGTGCTGTCCATTCCCCGGTACCGCGGGGCCCGCGGTGCGTTTCGTATCAACGACCTCTAAGGCAAAGATCGCGATGTGGGACACTGGCAGCTTCACATCGTGTAACTCTGGCACTGATGATTACTTCTGCCTCCTGGAAGACGGCAAGGTCCCGCAGCTCGGATATGAAGCAAGCTGTGGACCGGGGGGCGGGTGAGTGCCAATAGCAGAGCAGTCGTCTGCGCCTTCACGAATTCTCCCCAAATCAGTTGTCTTCTTTTGCGAGACGCCACGAAAACAGCGCACCCACCCTGTTGATCGGATGATCGGCGGTGCATGTGAGAACGTCGCAAAGATAGGTCTCGGGATCGAGACCGTTGAGCGTCGCGGGCTCGATGAGCGACAGGAGCGCGGCAGCGCGCTCACCGCCCTTGTCCGATCCGGCGCACAGCCAGTTCTTGCGGCCGAGCGCGATCGGCCGGATTGACCGCTCGGCGGCATTGTTGCCGACTTCTATAGTGCCGGCATCGAGCAAGCGGCAGAGAGAGGCCCATCGGGTCATCGCATAGCGGATCGCCTCCGCCGTGTTGGTTGAGCGCGCCAGGTCCGAAAGCACGTTGTCCTACCACTGCTTGAGGCCGCGATCTTCGGTTTGGCCCGGTTCTGGCGGATAGACCTCCAGCCGATCTCCATGAGCGACGGCTTTGCGGACCGTTTCGGTGCGGCCCTTTCTGCTGCCGCAGTTGGATCCGTTTCGCGAACCGCATCCGGCCCGATCAGCGCCACCGACTGATCATTTCAATCGGACTTCCTCAGATGACTACTCTTCTAAGTAGGAACCCGGGATTAACCTAACCACCTCCGGCCTAGGTTCTCGGTTTCGAATTAAACCATAAAGCAACTCATTCTCGCTCAGTGCATACCTTGCATGCTATGCGCTGCCCGAAATGTATGGTCAGTGAAGAGAAGTGACAATGCGATCGAGAAGAAGATTGACACCCTCGTAGTGCTGTAGGCGAATTTGCTGAAATATCCTAATATTGTTCTCCATCATAACCATTCTCTGCTTCTGTGTCGGAATCTGACCTTCAATGAACGAATCGCGGAGGATGTAAGATAAGCCCATTCGCTGGAAATCACCGATTTCCTCATAATGAAGTATAGGGATCACGCCAGCTGCACAATACTCGACTATTTTCGTTGGGCAGGACACTCGGTTGACAATCGAGTTAGTTCGCAAAGCGTAGCCAAAATCGGCCTTCAGATACTCGATCCATACTTGTTGTGTGTTTGCGGCACTTTTAACCGAAATGCTCTTACGTTGGTTTTCCGAGTATTTCGCCAAGATATTCTCAACGGCATCGGTCTCTTGGGTCACAATCGTTACCGCGAGGTCGATAGATGCTGCATGCGCCACCACTAAGGGTAAACACTGCCATTCTTGAACGCCGCCTGCATAGATGAGCCTATCCTCAAGATTAGACCTTTCATTTACAGTAGAAAGGTAAGGGTAATCAACGACAATAGGGACAACTATAAGCCTTGTATCCTCCAGTACCGGATACTTCGCCGAAATCCAATCTTTCATCGAATGCGTAACGCAGACAATCTCTGTTGCTTCCAGAAGCGCTTGACATTCGAGCTCATGCGCTTGGGTCGCCCCTATAGGATCACCCTGAAGTTCAAGCTCTTCGGGAACCACCCCATGCAAATCAATAATCCGCCTCTTTGCGCTAGTGAACGCCTCGAACGCATCTGCGTTCCTCAGCGGGAAGATTGTATGGGTATAAACTGCAGCTGCATTCTTAGCTAGGCCCACCACGACCTCACCGATAAGCGGATCAGACAAATAGAGAGCAAAGACTCCCTCTGCATGCCTTCGGAAGTTACTTCCTTCGCCTTGGCCGCTTAAACAAACATAAAGCCGTTTCCAGTCCTTGAATCGGGCATCAATAGAACGCAACCGCTGGACATACCCCTCGCCCGAAGGGCAATTAAAGGGATCGACAACCGAAAGAAATACAATATACGGCTCCCTTCCGAAAAATACGGAGACAATATTTTCTATGACGGCCGGAACCAGATTACCGGCGCTCGGGAAATCAGATTCCGAGCGATTAGCTAGATCTCGGCCCGAGAGCTTTTCCAGTTCTGATCTAAAAGCCCTCGAATGAATTCCATATACAAGATAGTGTTCGAACGGGGCGCATCCAGTGCTGTTGAGGGCGTCGATGTGCTCCCGCCTGTACCAACACGTGTCAAAAGCACAGTTTGGCCGCAAACCCGCTGCCTGCCCAATCTCCAAGAAATGCTGGAGGGGGGATACTTCGCTTGGTAGCTGATATTCCCTAGAATACCAATCGGAGTCGAATGCGGCGTTCGGCTTACGGCGCTCAAGAGCCCCTTGGGCCACGAAATGCTCTAGCGCGCTGACCGTCACGTCTTTGTAGTGTTCTTGATACCATATCGGATCAAAATAGGGGCAAGGCTTGTGATTTTGCGCCTCCCCAACAGTAGCATAATGCGCAAGTGGCTCCCCGTTTCCTACGGAGTAAACTGAACTGTACCAAAGTGGAGAAAAGTAAGGGTTTGGTTTTCGTCCTTCTTTCCACCCACGCTGAACATAGTGAGACAGGGGTTCCCTTCCAGATATTTTTACGTCAGGATTCCCTGCGAGATACCAACTCACATCGAATAATGGATGCGGTGAACGACCCTCAAGCCATCCGAATTCCACGTAGTGAGAAAGCGGTTCGCGACCAGCCTCAAGCACATCTGGGTTGCCAACCAGATACCTCTTCCCGCTAAAGATCCTGTGCGGTTCACACCCTTTCTTCCAGCCGGTTTCAATGTAGTGTGTGAGTGGCTCACCAATGGATCGCGCGACTTCATGATTTGTCGCCAAATACCACGCTGTATCGAACAACGGGTGCGGTGATCGGCCCTCGCTCCATCCAAATTCAATATAGTGAGCGAGTGGCTCGTGTCCGGCGAGGCTTACATCGGCGTTTACTTCAGCATACCACTTCACATCAAAAAGTGGATGTGGTGACCGCCCTTCAGCACTACCGAACTCGATGTAGTGAATGAGCGCATTCCCGCCAAGCTTGGCAACGTCCGGATTGTTTCTATAATACCAGTCAGCGTCAAAAAGTGCCATCGGTTGACGTCCTTCGCGCCAGCCATTTGCAACGAAATGCGCTAGCGGATCTGAGCCCGCCTCCCGGACGTCCCGGTTCCGATCCAGATACCACTCCCCATTAAAAAGAGGGTGTGGCTGGCGTCCTTCGAGCCAACCGAAACTCGAATAGTGCGCCAACGGCTCAAGGCCCGCATCTCTCACGTCTCTGTTTTTTCCAAGATACCATTGCCCGTTGAAAAGAGGATGTGGCTGGCGGCCCTCGCGCCAACCGGTCGCAGAATAGTGTGCCAACGGCTCAACTCCCGCGTCCCTGACGTCAGCGTTCCTCGCTAAGTACCACTGTCCGTCAAAGAGTGGATGGGGTTGGCGGCGCTCTCGCCAGCCATTTGCTACGTAATGTGCCAGCGGCTCCAACCCCGAGTGCAAGACATCAGGGTTTTGACGCAGATACCACGGACCGTCGAAGAGTTCGTGGGGCTTGCGGCCCTCCCGCCAGCCGACTTCTGAGTAGTGCGTCAACGGCTCCAGGTTTGCTTCTTTGACATCAGGGTTCTCTGCCAGATACCAGTTCGGATCAAAAAGCGGATGAGGTCGACGCCCCTCATGCCATCCGAACTTGATGTAATGGTCAAATGGTGCCAGGTGCGAACCTGCTACGTCATGGTAGGTGTCCATGTACCACGAACTATCGAATAGTGGCGCCACCTGAAATGACTGTTGAGACCGCGTCGACGTTGTGCTTCGATGGCCGAAGCTCTTAAAGAAGATATTCATTAGTTCAGAGTCCAAAGAAGGAAATAGTAGCCGACGTTACATCTGCCAAGCGCGTATGGTAGTCTCTAAGGTCGGAAAGGTCTTCCATGATCCGCTCGCTCCTATTCAAGGCAGTCAACACTTTCCCAGCAGCGGCTTCTTCATCCCCGAGAGGATAAAGGAAAGCTTCATTCTCTCGGGCAACTTCGCGGTGTCCTTCATTGGCAGCCAACACCACTGGAATCCCTGCGGCAATGGACTCCGCCGCCGAAAGGCCCCACGTTTCATGCCGCGAGCTTGATACAAACACACTCCGCTGAGATCCAATTTCGGAATATAGCTCATCAAACTCGTCGAAGGGCACTGCACCTCTTATGAAGACGTTCTTGAGGGTCCCTAGATGACTAGCTTCGTCGTACACAGATGAGCAATCGCGGCTTGGGGTTATAATGAGCATGGAGATTTCTGGTTCAATATTCTTTGCCAGAGCATGAATTCTCAATGCTTCGCTGACATTTTTCCCCGGCTCGACTCGGCCGATATAAAAGATAACTGGCATTCCCCAGCGGCCATTGCCCAAGGCGGATCTTGGCTGGGGTACCCGGTTTGGTAGAATTTCAACTGGAACGTTGACCAGCTCGCTTACACGCCTCTGGACAGACAATGATGGTACGCCCACCGCGCGCACGTGAACTGGCAATGTTCTAAGGTAGACCTGTGCTTGATAGCCACTAGCGTGGCACTCTGCAAAGAGTTTACTGCGTTTGGGGACAAACTCGAAGAACTCGGGAGTATCTATAAGACTAAAAAACTCATAGTCCGCGAGTCGAGGATTAGTGACGACACGAGCATAATCATGCAGGCCGTAAGAGTCGATGGCCTTCTTTATCGCCGCCAACCCACCATGATCCCGCAAGAAAAGGAGATCAAGAGTGACCTGTGCGCCGGTCGCCTTCAATGCTAACGCACGGTTCAATAGTGCACGCTCAACGCCCCCTAAGGTAGCGAACTGATACACAGTGAGGATGCGGACCCGCTTCATTTTGGTGCCACCAACGCAGCAAAACGTTCGCGCCACAAGGACGCGCTCGTGAAACTGGCCATCGCTGAGTAATCTAACTCCCCGGCACAAATTCGCGCGAAGACTTCCTTGATCAACTGACCACTGTCACCCAAACTTTGAAGCGCAATTGTTTCCGGGTAATTTGCAAGATGCGGCATCCCGCTCGCAATCACCGGCAATCCAAAGTAGAGATACTCGTAGATCTTTATCGGATCCACGGCTCGCACCAACGGACCATTAACAAATGGAATGAGTGCGACGTGCCACGTGCTTGCTACTTCTGCCAACTGATCGGCGGGAATGAACCCTAACAGCTTCACGTTCGGGAGACTCTGTATCCGTTCCCGAACCCATTCTGGCTCGCCGTAACCAACCAAACGTAGTTCGATATCAGGATTCCCAGAGGCTAAATCTAGAACGGCCGGCCAGTCGAACCAAGCATCCGTCAGGTGACCAAAATAACCAGCGACGATCTTGTCGTTCGGTGAATGATTCCTATTCGAAACAAAATGTTCACGATGGCTCATTCCACGCAGCCCATTCGGGATGCATACGATGTCCGTACGCAGAAGCGAAAACTTTTCTGCAAGCACATTGGAGACCGCCGTTACCTTGTCACTCGCTTGAATAGCCCTCAACTCGAATTCTTCACGCCACCAAACCGCTTGACCAACCTCGCTAAACTCCTCCCATTCATCCATGATATCGTAAATCACTTTGAAGCCCAGCGATTGAGCGGTCGGGACAAACTCCACAAAATCCTCACTCGGCAGCGTCAGAAGGTAGGTACCCTCGCTTTCGAGCGCAGCTTCCCGGACTAGTTTCTCTAGTAGTTCGAGATCGAAACGACCTATCTCAAGTACTGAACCTCCAAATATGCGCCCTCTATGCTTCAGCTTCTCTTCCGGATCCCATTGCCACGCTGCGAAGATCACAAAGTATCCGGCCGCAGCAGCCTCTTTTGCAAGCGCAATAGGGCGCTGATTATACTCGGGTTTAAACTCGAACGCAGAATTCACGATGAACAAACCTCGACGCAGGCCGGTCTTCACAAGCTCGCAGCCAAGACGAACACCATCGACGACGTCAAACGACATGATGTCCGACAATGCTTCTAGATCTACCACCCCATCGCCAGCTGCGTTACGCTCACTAAGGCGGGCAACAGCGTTTTGTAATAGAAACGAAATAGAAGAAATATCAATCGTTGGCCTATCGCGCGCCACCGTAATCTGTTTGGACGTGTACCTGGCCTCAAACAAAGACTGCCGCAATTGCTCCAGCTCTTGCTCCCCCGAGCGCTCCGAAGCCAAAAGGACTCTCAATGTTTTCAGCTCCGTAGAAAGCCGGATAATATCTGAGTGCAGCCGAACATTGTCCGTGCGCAACTGAGAATGCATGTCAGCATTGTGATTGCCTTGAGCGTTCATAAAATAAATTTCCTTAAAGTGTTTCCCTAATAATTTTGGCAATCTTTTTTGAAGATGTACCGTCACCGTATGGTGAAATATTACGCGCCATCCCCTTGTACACTTCGTCATCATCGAGAAGGAGGTTTGTCTCCTCCACGATTACGTCCTTTTTTGTACCAATTATTTTCACGACTCCCGCAGCGACAGCTTCCGGTCGTTCGGTCACATCGCGTAAGACGAGAACGGGCTTCCCCAGTGCTGGCGCCTCTTCCTGAATTCCACCGGAATCAGTCAAAATCAGATGAGCGTTCTTCATCAGAAAGACCATCTCGATATAGCTTACCGGATCAATGAGATGGATATTGTCGCTACTTTCTAGCATTCCGGTTACAGTCGCTCTGACTGCCGGATTCAGATGCACAGGATAGACAATTTGTACATCCGGCCTATTTGCGAGCTCCAGCAATGCGTTACAGATTGAGCGGAAACCTTCCCCAAGGTTTTCTCTTCGATGACCAGTAACGAGAATTGTTCGCTTGTCATTTAAAAGAAAACTGAATTTTTCAAGCTGCGATGCTGCTCCACTTAACTTCGCTTCCGCGTAGAATAGTGCATCAATTCCCGTATTTCCCGTTACGTATACTTCCCCAAGCACCGATTTTTCGTCACATAGATTGCGTCTTGCCTGAGCTGTAGGTGCGTAGAGCTGTTTTGCAATCGAGTCAATGAAGACGCGATTTAACTCTTCGGGCCAGGGCTGAGAATAATCGCGCGATCGAAGCCCGGCCTCGACGTGGCCGATCGGAATCTTTGCATAGAAGCAGGCTAGTGCCGCGGCCATCGCAGTCGTCGTATCTCCGTGTACAAGAACCAGGGATGGCTGCACTTTTACGAGAAGCTTTGTAAACTCCCCAAGTATCTTAGCTGTAAGCTCAGCCAAGGACTGGTTCTGCGTCATCACGTCGAGATTTACGTCAACTTTCTCGTCAAAAATCCGAAGTACCTGCTCTAACATTTGCTTGTGCTGCCCCGTTGAAACAGAAAGCACATTACAAAAGTTCTCGGCACGGAGCTGTTTAAGAACCGGAAGCATCTTGATGGCCTCAGGGCGCGTGCCAAAAACAACAATAACAGTGTTACTCAAGCCAAGCTCCAATTTTTGCTTATTAGAATAGATACAGATACATCAATCGATCATCGACAATCAGACAATCGATTATACTGGTTGGACAACAACGCACATCCACCGCCGCTCTCTTGTTCCAGCCCGTCTATTATGTCAATTACATTCATCCTTTCGCGCTCCTGGCAAAGGATCACATTCTTAAAATTGGCCGAGAACTGCTGCCTCGCAACAACTGCTCTATTTGAACGGATCGCTAGATATGCGTTCAGTTCAGGTATTGAAAGACACGCTGGCATCGGAGGTGGAGCGGGAGGATTTAGTAGTTCAGCTAAAGACGGTGGCTTGACATCGCTCAACCCACGAGATGTGCAATTCGAGTATTCAATAGCGTCGATGTTTTCAGACGTTACGAAGCCAGCAAGCTGTGAACCGCACAAAAGCACAGGCTTGGCAGCCGACAAAGCCTCCAATACGACGCGCCCTTCGCCGATTATCAAGTCATAGTCAGGTATTTTAGTTTTGAACGAATGATCGGCCCCCATCACTCGAATCTGCCCTCCAACTTCCTTAACTTTTTGTGTGATTTCATGTAACAGTGGGCCGTCGCCAAAAATGTCCAAGCGGACCACGTCAGGGCAATCTCTTAACATTTCCAAAAGTTCGTAGAGACCCTCACACTTTCCGACATCAAACCGTGACGCGAACGCGGCCTTTAGCATTGAAGTTCCGGAAGCCTTCTTCGTTTTCGTTACACTTGAGCGCTCCGTTGCTGAAGCATTTGAGATCATTAGCAATCGACGAGTTAGGCCGACTGAGTTTGCGCGCGCTCGCACCTCACCGGACACAGCAATCGCTCGGTCAACCAAATTCGTGATTACAGCGTGAAAGATGCCTTTGCCCTTTCCTAGCCACGGTATCCATATTGGCCCGTGAAGGGTGTGGACGTGTACACTTGTTGCCATACACGGCGCCGACGCAACTGCGATAGCGGGCCACGGTGTGTGCGTATGAATGACACTGCGTGGATAGAGATGAAGAATGCTTGATAGCGATTCTTGGAAGAGCACGAGCCCTTTGTAGTCGCACAGCAAGTTTGGATTGACCGGGAGCTCAAGAACATCTCCGCCCCAAAAAGTTGGGACGCTGCTACGCCAGCCAGATGGTATCGCCAATATATGCTGGACAGTACTATCGAGACATCGAATTGCTTCTAGGCGTGACTCCAGGCCACCGAGACCAATGGCCTCTAGAATATGAATATGCACTACTGATTGCACGATATGCTCCCTTTTCGACCTCCATTTTAATTGCAGTTTTTGGAAGAAATTGAAGCATCATTTTGAGATTACTATCAGTTTCAAATGATTTCACGCTTGACGCTCCGCTCTCTCTTTGGCGGAGACCTACCATCCCCCGAATTTGGGCAATCCCTTGGCAGAATTGCTCCAGCTGAGCCCGGCGAAACTATCCGAGGTCCAACCGATAGATTGACCTGCAGCTAATCTTACACCCTACTCGTCTGCGCGACCCAAGCAATCGAAAAACTCGCGAACTTCGGATTCTATGAAGTCAGTTGTGAAAGATGTCACCACAGACGTCCGCGCTGCACCTCCAATTTTACGCAGTATCGAGGGATCGTCCGCCAATCGGCTTAGAACTTCATACCAATCTTCGTCTGTGACAGCGATGAACCCGCTCCGACAATTATCAACTGCCATATCAAATTCGGCAACCTTGGAAGCCAAAACCGCCATTGAGACCGAACCAGCTTCTACGAACTTCACCGAAGACTTGCATTCGTTGAACGTCGTCTGTTCGAGCGGCACAAGAAGAATATTGTGTTTCTTAAGCTCACTCATCATAGCGTCATAACGCAATAACGGTAGACTATGTACGTTTTTCAGAGATAATAGCCGATCTGAACTTTGTACTGCACCAAGTAATGTCAGCTTGGTACCGGGACGTTCTTTCAAGAACTGATACAGTGAGTTTTCAATTATTGAAAAATCGGCTTTGTGGGAAAGCGTACCCGATGCGTACACCATCCGAAGCTCATCGAAGCTTCTCTCCGGCTCACTCACGTACGTCGCTGGCACTTTATTGCGATAGACAACAGCCTTTTTGGCGTACCGACTTTCAAACACACTCTTCAAGGCTGGTGTCGAAACTACGAAACCATCCATCTTACGCATAAAATTGTCATAGGACCGCGCCACGAACTCCGCTTCGTCAACTTTCCACTCGCCACCCTTAACTGATCCTACAATGGCTATCTGGTCAGGTAGAATCAAATCGTCCATTTCACCTATGCAAGGCAAGCTGGCCCCCCTCGCAACGCGGTAGAACGACTCGACATTTCCTTGCGCCTCGAAGCAGCGCTGGAAGACGACAACACAGGCTCGAGTTATGAAATGTTGCGCTTTTTCTAAGGGGGTGCTCGCATGGATCACCACGGTTTCGTAGCCAACTTTGTTCATAGATTCCGCGAACCATAACGCTCGATACCGGGTCGAAGCGTTACCGAGGCCGGCCGAAGTAATTACTACGACGCGGCGATTCGGATCTCCATACAGCACCTTTGGCTCGAAATACTCGTCTCGCGGGCTTATTGTGTATTCTACATTAAGCCGCTCCGGTAGAAGGTTCTGGATCTGTCGAAGTTCGTGGTGTCCCCCGAGCTTGACCTCAACTCCGTTAAGCATGACATGTGCTAAGGGCGTACGAGTTTGTACCAGTCCTTTAAACAGAGCGAAGAAGTAATCCCGGGAAACCTGCTGCGGAAGAAAATCCGAAAATGCCCCCGAGATGTATTCGAAGTACGCGCGGGCTCCAAACTGAAGTTCTAATGCAGTGCTAAATTCTGTGGGAAGTGGAGAAGTTAGCTTCTTCAATACAGGCTCCACCTGCCCGCTCTCTGTCCGTTCAAGACGGTCTGCCGGTGGCTCAGGAGCGGAAAAGAGTAGTTCAAAAAGCGTCGTATTAGCCTCTACGAATTTGGCATAATAACTTGGGTCACCGCAATCAAACAAAAGCGCCCTGTGTTTCACGCTTTTGCTCACGCGATCTCGAGATCCGACGTAACAGCCAAGTACAGTTACATTACGATCGATTTTATTAATGAAACTTTCAAGGCGTGATTGTATATTGAGTAACCAACCAACATCCACGATGAGAAATTTCCCAGGCTCTAGTAGACCGTTTTGCTCCAAGTATCCCTTCAGAAGGTCTCTCTTTTGAGAAGCCGCCAAGAAAATCTCCTCCGATAAACTGCGGATGAGTTTTGCGGCGATAGAAAGATGGCTCCAATCGGGAACAAACTCTGTGCCAATGAAGTGCTTTTTCACCTTGCTAACGACATGACGATCGGAGGGGTCCAACCCTGCTTTAACAAGATAGTAAGACAGTGGCATCGCGCCTAAATGCAGCCCCTCTAACAGGAAATAGACATCATTCGACGATAACTGGCGTTCAAAGGTGGCTGGAACGACTGTTGCACGAGATAGGTGCAGGTAGCGCGAAACATATTTACTGGACGCGATATCATCTTTGAACAATTCGTCAAATGCGTCCTTCATAATCCGCCCGTCACGGGCCATGAAGACAATATTGGACGCACCAACCTCGTCTGCGGTCTGCTTCACGAATAGCGCCATCATCGCTGCGAGCGGGCCAGAGACCTCAAAGCCAAGGCGAGTGAGGAACGTCGCGGAGGAGCCAGTTGGGGTCTTGCGCCAAAGCTTCAACGACTGTTCAGAGAAACTACCCCAGAGCCGACCAATCTGGGAAAGATTGCTGACATCAACATGGGGATCTACAGCTGATACACGCTCTTCGTAGAGCGCTGGAAAATGCGAGGCCTTCAAGCCGGCTCGACGGGCCATATCCACATCGCTATGCCGGTTATCGCCAAAATGTAGGATGTTATTTGGCGCTACACCAAATTCCTCTGCGCGCTCCTTTAGTAAATCATACATGCGCCCGCTTTCCTTCTTTTTACCAAGGACGGACGAAAGAAAAAGTTGATCCCAATGCGTAAACCCATTCCGTCGAAGAATCGTTTCTATAGTAGCTGCATCTAAATACATGTCGCTTGCAATAAATATCTTCTTTCGCTTTTCCAATGCGTACCTGTATAGAGACAATGCGGTAGGATGAGCAACAGAAACAGATATTTCGAGATCTTTCTCTATCTCCGAGTTCCGGAAGAACGCCATTTCGGCATAGATCTGATCTATATCAACATCATCTCGACTTCCGCCGAACGCCATCAGAACACGGCCCGCGGTATCCATGCGTTCGGAAAATAGTTTTATTGGTGCGGCCTCGCGGTGAGTGTGCCTAAACTCCAGTAGGTCGAAGACGATATCGGGCTGGTTCAGCCGCCGCGTAATCAATGTGTCAAATATATCGAATGAAACGATTTGCGACCGGTCGATACGCCGCAGGGCGACATCAAGCCACGTAGCATCAGGGTTAAGCGTAAACTCCGGAAAGTGGCCAACAATATGTCGACCAGCTTTATCGACGCTATAGTCGGAATGCGCCTTCTCTTTAGCTCTCATGCCAAGCGCCGCGCGGTAAGAATCATCATTAAGCAGATCACGCACCTTTGCAGCCATCTGCTCTACATCCAAATAGTCGATAACGGCACCGGCGTCTTTTTCTACGAAAGTGCACATGCCCCCTGCGCGGTAATCGAAGCAAACCACTGGCAAGCCAAGCTGCGCTGCTTCAAGGCAAACCAATGGGAAGGGATCCTCGCGAGAAGGAAGCAAAAAAACATGACCTTGTCGAAAATAGTCTACCGGTGCGTCTTTGGGTCCAAGCCACGTTACAACATCACTGACGCCACGTTTGATGATTTCAAGCTCTGGATCAGGCATACTTTCGCTGGCAGCGCCAATCCAATACATTCGAAAATTCAATGAGGCAGATCGCTTCAAGGCCGCGCCCACCTCACAGAAAATATCGAAGCCTTTACGGTTTTCGGCCGTCCCGCATCCAAAGATTATGCGATGGCCACTCAACCGCTCCCCAATTTCCGTTGGCGACTGCGGCGTCACGAATGGTGGAAGGTAATCTATAAAACGGGTGGGAACTCCACGATCTCGCAATGCAGTCGTGGAACCCTCGGACACCGCTATGAACCTGGACGATCGCTCCTTCAGGGCTCGGAAGGAGTCTTCATAAAGTAAAAAAAGGTTCTCCATCTCATGGACATGAGTTAACACTTCCGCGTCGAGGAAATCCAAGTGGTGGATGTAGTGTCCAGCGGCAATTGTATTTGCATATATGAGACCAACTCTATCGCCACAAAACTCCCTAAGTTTGCGGTCGAAAGAAATCCCGTGATCAGCATCCATATGGAAGCACTCGCCAAGCGCCTCGAACCTATCAGACCACGGCCCTCTAGATCCAATTACAATACGAAATGGTATGCTTGTATTTACAGAAACCCATTCGATTAGATTGAGCAATACGCGAGGGGCTCCCGTGCGGGAGGACTCGTGAGACAAGAATATTACGGTGGGATTTCCGTTCGGGTCAGTATCGTCAAGGCGCAGTTGGACTGCGCCAACCTTACGTCCTTCTCCGCGCCCGTGATCAATCCAGTGTAGCAACGGGTTCAGACCCAACGCCGCAACATCTCGGTTGTTCTCCAGGTAGTAGGAGACATCGAAGTCTGGATTTGGCCAACATCCCTCTCGCCAACCCTGAGTGCAGAAATGTGTGACCGGGTCTAATCCACTCGCAGCAACTTCAGGGTATCTCGACAAATAATATTCACGGTCAAAAAAGCCGCTGCTGGCGATTGCATAATGCTCGTCAACCGAATTTGCATTCGGCTCACCGTTCATTCTTGTGCCGCCGGCCGAGCAGTTCAGGGCGGCCCCCGCCAATACGGTTGCCCGCCCTTCACTTCGACCGTAATTCAAATAGTGAAGTAAAGGATTTACGTGCGCTGCCGCCACGTCGGGATACATTGAAAGGTAGGCGCTGGTTGAGAACTTTGGCCCCGGGTCTCTCCCTTCGCCAAAGCCGTGCGCGAAATAATGAAGCAACGGTTCAACTCCCGACGCTTTCACATCGGGGTATCGCGCCAAGTACCAACTCGGATCAAAGATGTAATTTGGCTTTCGACCTTCTTTGAAGCCGTGCCTGCGGTAATGATACCAGGGCTCAATGCCACTCAACCGGACATCGCCATTCATCCTTAGGTAGAAATCAGGATCAAACAGCACCCTAGCGCTCGGGCGAACCCGTTGGACTACTCTTGCAAACCAACCGAGCTTTCGTTTCATTAAACTTTCCATTCTCATCGACGGCGCCCTGCTAGGTGATCCGAAGCAGATATCGTCCATATGCTGTTTTTTCGTACTTCCGCCCTATCCGTTGAACATCGGACTTGCTTATTAACCCGCGGAGGTAGGCGACTTCTTCCAAGCACGCAATCTGCGTTCCTTGGCGATGTTGAATTGTTCGAACGAACTCCGACGCTTCAAGAAGGCTATCGTGGGTTCCGGTATCTAACCAAGCATAGCCACGGGTCATCGTTTCAACGAACAACTCACCCCTTTGCATGTACTCTTTGTTGACATCAGTAATCTCATACTCTCCACGAGGAGACGGCGTTAGCTGCTTTGCGATTTCTATGACTCGGTTGTCGTAAAAATATAAGCCCGTCACTGCAAAGTTTGACTTTGGCGTTATAGGCTTTTCCTCTAGGGACACAGCGCGTCGATGTATATCGAGTTCGACGACACCATAACGCCGGGGGTCCTCTACTTCGTATGCGAAAACTGTCGCGCCGAAAGCGCGAGCCCTGGCTCGAGAAAGCATGTTCTCCAGCCCTGCGCCGAAGAAAATATTATCGCCAAGTATCAAGCATACATTGTCGCTGCCAATAAAATCTTCGCCAATAACGAACGCTTGCGCTAGTCCGTCTGGGGAGTTTTGCACGGCATATCTTATGCTAATTCCCCAGTCAGAACCGTCTCCCAAAAGCCGCTTATAGCTTTCAACGAATTCCCCTGCTGAGACAATTAACACATCCGATATACCGGCCTGTATCAATGTCGAAAGTGGGTAGTAGATCATCGGCTTGTCATAAACTGGTAAAAGCTGTTTGTTCACAACAAGCGTCGCAGGATACAACCGCGATCCCGAGCCCCCAGCCAGAATGATACCTTTCATCAAAACTCCATTCCCCTACTTACTTTTCCACGCAGGGAAAAATGAACTGCATGATATCGGAAGATCGTTAGAACTAGGGTCGAGGGTGCACCTTCGAAAGTCAACCGTGCAACACCTCTTGTTCGCAGGCTCATTTAGAAAGCGCGTCCAGAACGTGGCGCAGGGCTGATGTCCAATCGCGCGGATCCATCGCAAAATCCCTTCTAAATTTCTCAGTTCCTAGCCTGGAGTTCGTCGGGCGTCGGGCCGGGGTCGGATATTGATCTGTGCATATCGCTTCCAGCGCCGGAACCATGTACCCGGCGGCCCTGCGCTGCTCAAATATTTCGCGTGCGAAATCGAACCAAGTCGCGGAGCCATCGTTGACAAAGTTGTAGGTGCCTGCGGGAGCATGTCCATCCTCGATTAAGCGAAGTATAATCAGGGCTAGGGCAGACGCGATATCCGAAGCAGCGGTCGGGCATCCGCGTTGATCATCGACCACCTTGATTAGCGCCCGTTCCTCGCCGAGGCGCAGCATCGTCTTCACAAAATTAGCGCCATGGGCGCTAAAAACCCACGCGGTGCGGACAATTACATGGCGCCGGTTCCCCGTCCTAATCGCTTGTTCGCCTGCTTCCTTGGAGGCACCATAGACACCGATTGGGGCGACCGCATCATCTTCGCTGTAAGGCTCGTTTTTCCGTCCGTCAAACACGTAGTCGGTAGACATGTGCACGACCGGGATGCCCCGCTTCCCGGTCGCCGCCGCAATTGCTGCCGGCGCCAATGCGTTTATTCGCCAAGCAGCGAGGACGTCATTTTCTGCGCGATCTACCGCAGTATAGGCGCCGCAATTAATGACACCGCAGAATTCGCCGTTCGCGATATAGTCGAGAATACTTTCGCAATCGCTCAGGTCGAGTTCGCGCCGCGTCGGCGCGACGAGTTGGATATCGTCAGGCCATGAACACGCCTGAAGTTCGGTACCAACCTGCCCCGTGCCCCCGGTTATCAAGATCCTCCGCATCTTCAACCACCCAGACCGCGTCGTGTCGCCGCTTGCGTTCGGTCGAGAATTTCCGCCCACCAATTGCGATTGTCCAAGTACCAGGAAACCGTCTTTTCGATACCGCTCTCGAAACTCTCGAGTGGCCGCCAGCCTAGCCCATCTGCTATCTTCGCCGCGTCGATCGCATAGCGTTGATCGTGGCCAGGTCGATCAGCGACGTATGTGATCTGCTGGGAATAGGAGTGGCCGTCTTCGCGCGGCTGCAAGCGATCCAATACACCACACACGGCCTCGACGACATCGATGTTCCGGCGCTCCGAATTTCCGCCCACGTTGTAGGTCTGGCCGGGCACGCCCTGCTCGAAAACGCTTTGCAGCGCCCGAACATGGTCCTCCACATACAACCAGTCGCGAACATTCGCACCGTTTCCGTACACCGGGAGCGGCTCGCCGGCCAGCGCCTTCACGATCATTAACGGAATGAGCTTTTCTGGAAAATGGTAGGGGCCGTAATTGTTCGAGCAGTTGGTGATCAGCACCGGCAGACCGTACGTGTGCCCCCAAGCGGAGACGAGATGATCGGACCCTGCCTTGGACGCTGAATAAGGCGAGCGCGGGTCATACGGTGTCTTTTCGGTGAAATAGCCGGTTTCACCGAGTGAGCCGAAAACCTCGTCTGTGGAAATGTGATGGAAGCGGAATTGCTCTCGCCGTCTGCCTTCGAGCCCGCGCCAATAGTCCAATGCCGCTGTCAGCATGGTGTACGTGCCGACAACGTTCGTCTGTATGAATGCCCCCGGCCCATCGATCGATCGATCAACGTGCGACTCTGCGGCCAAATGGGTAATCACATCAGGTTGAAAGTCCTGGATTGCAGTGGCCACGGCACGCTCATCGCAGATATCCCCCTGCTTGAAGCTGTATCGTGGCGAAGACGCGACGGAGGAAAGAGATGTCAGCGTACCGGCATAAGTGAGTTTATCGAAGTTCAGGACTTCATGTTCGGTGTTCCCAATGAGATGTCGAACAAGGGCCGATCCAATGAAGCCGGCGCCGCCGGTAACAAGAATGCGCATAGTCTATCTTCCCTTACACTTCAGCCAGCTCTAGCGGAATACCGTCATAGTCGAAGGGGCTATCGAAATCACGCAGTCGTTGCAGTTGACCATCTTTTGAGCTCAGGATCGGTGCAACGCCCATGGGCAGCGGCCATTCGATACTGAGCTCAGAATCACTCCAGATGATACCGCCATCGTTCTGCGGAGAATAAAGGCTGGACACCTTGTAGGTCACCTCGGTTGAGGCTTCGAGCGTCACGAATCCATGTGCGAAACCGATGGGTATGTAGAGTTGGTGTCCATTTTCAGCAGAAAGCTCTGCACCAACCCACCGTCCGAAGGTCGGTGAACCACGACGAATATCAACAGCGACGTCGAATATCCGGCCACGGATGCATCGAACAAGTTTTGCCTGCGCATAAGGCGGCGTCTGAAAATGCAAGCCTCTTAACGTACCGATCGGAACTGAGAGCGAGTGATTGTCCTGAACAAAGCGGTCGTGAATGTCGTACGCCGCGAATGCCTTTTCGTTGTAAACTTCCGAAAACCAACCTCGATCGTCACCAAATCGTTTCGGGTGAAGCAACAGCACCTTGGAAGTCATCAGAACGCACCCGTATTTCGATCGTGTGTGACAGTGGTCGAGCCCGGATGGCGTCGCTGAATGGATTGCTCAGGGCTCAGATCAGCAACTCCCGTAGCTGCTGCCAACGTCATTTGCAAGGCGGCCTCTTTCGTCGCCGCGGCGCTCGTCCGGCGCTCCTGCAGATTGCCGGCGAGTTCATTGATCGTTTGGCACCAGATCATGGCGTCATAAGGAAGGCGAACTTCAGCATCATCACCGGGAAAGCCATACACGACCCCTTCTGAAAACACCCCGGCTGCCTTGTACCGCGCGACATCGATCCGCTTCGTCGGAGCGCGACTATCGTTCACGCGCGACGGGTGAAGGGGTACGAGCATGATGTCGATCGTGCGTTGTTCGGCGTCGGCAAGATAGTCGGCCCAGGGCATCGGTTTTCGCACAGATACACGCTCCATACCGGCCCAGATTGATGCCGCACGCCCGTCGGCGAAGACCTCGAAGCGAGTCTGCGGTCGCTGCGCCAAGACTTTCTCGATAACAGGACGCAGAAAGCGGTGTTCTTCGAGGTGAACACCCGTCGCGTGATAGGCGATCAACACCTGGTCCGAGGCTGGGTTTGCAGCGTGGGCGTCATCGGCAGCGCGCTTCCACAAGCGTTCCGGCGGCGCCGGAGGCAGCACCTGGACCTGATGCAACTGCAATGTCGACGCCAAATGCCGTGTCGAGGCCCAGACGATATCGAGGTGGCGATTGAGACGGCGCAGGGGCCAAAGGGCTCGAAAATAAAGAAACAGGCGGTAGGAGAGATCGGCGTCACTTCCCGTCACAACCGCTGGGATATCGTCGTCGAGGAAGAGGCCGACCCCGGAAAAGCGATCCGCATGGGTGTCGAGCCAGGTCAGCACGTCCGGCGAAGCGTAGCGGCAGACGATGATGAAGGCCCCTTGCGGGTCCAGTTCGCCAAGATTGCCGTGCCTGATGTCGACAGCCTGGAACGGGGGCATGCCCGGCGCTTCGAGCCGCGCTGCGAAATAATAGTCGTAGGTCGGGTTGGGCATGCGTCCGAAGACGATGATCCTCTTGACCGGCCCGCGGGGAGAACCGGTTGCGCCGCGTCTCAAGCGCGGTCGCGGCAGCCCTTTCTCGATCCAAAGCGCAAGCCGTTCTCTGAGAGCCGTCATCCCGATGACCTCGGCGACAGATCGCGCGGATGGGCCTCGAGGACCAGATCTTCGGCGATCAGCGAAAGGTTCGGATTGTGGTACGGATCGTTCCGCAAGAAATCGCCCCACCGCTGGTAGACTGTCTGTTCCTCGCGCGCAAAACGGCGCAGCTTTTCCGGTGTGTTATCCGCACCTCGTGAGACCGACTCTCTATGCAACATGGCACTATCAGGCGTCCAGATAATCTTCATGCCCGCTTGCCGTACCTTGACGCAGTAGTCCACATCGTTGAACGCGACAGTCAGATTTTCCTCATCCATACCGCCGAGATGCTGCCAAAGGCTTCTGCGCGTCAACAGACAGGCTGCCGTAACCGCCGAGACCTCGCGTCGCTCGCGCAATAGGCCATGATCCTCGCCGGACTGCGGATGGAGGAAATGAAAGCTGTGGCGGGCAACAGTGCCGGCGCCGAACGTCACGCCGCCATGCTGCACATATCCGTCCGGAAAGAACAACAAGCAGCCGGCCGCACCGACTTCTTCATTATCCAGTTCCGCAGTGAGATTCGCGAGCCATCCGGGTTGCAATGGCTCGACGTCGTTGTTGAGCAGCAGGATCAATTCGTGGCGCGATGTGGCGACACCGAGGTTGCAAGCCGTTGAAAAATTGAACGGCCCGGGAAGCGCCACGCGGCGGATAAGCCCAGCCACTTCATACCGCTGCATAAGTGCGAGCGCGGCCGGATCGCTGCTATCGTTATCGACGACAATTACATCCAGTTCGACACCCGAGGTCCCTTCAAACAGGCCCTTCAAACACGCCTCGAGCAGGTCGGCCCGGTCGCGCGTCGGGATCACGACACTCACTTTGGGGGCCTCAGCAGAACGCGGCCGAGGCGCGACAACCCGTGTCGTTGGTCGGTATGGAGCGTTCCTGTGCACGAGCACCCGCGGCACATGAAGAACCGCACCTGGCCGTCGGTTGGCAGCTTTTGCGACAAGCTCTGCGAACGGCATGGATACGAGATCGACGCCCCCGGGCAGGTCAGCCAGGCGAACGAGCGCGCCATCGAGCGGAAGCCACCCCGATTGCGCCAAGGGCGGGTTCCAGGCCGGCTTGAAGAACGGCGCAACGCGGCGGCCTCGCCTGTCGATTTGATCCTCGTCACTATAGACGGCCGCCACCAAAGACGAGAAGGCGAAAGGCCTGACCAAACGCTCCAACGCACGCGGGGCCAGGCGCATGCCCGCCGGAATCCGCATCCACAGATGAGCTTGCGCCGCATCGCCGTTTTTCCGGCCGGCAACGTCGATGGCTGGCACCTCCACGTGGCCGCGCCAGGTCTGATTGGCAAGCGAAACCCGAGTTTCAGCCACAGCCCCTTCGTTTCCGTCTTCGATAGAAACGAAGACAAGGGGTTTCAGCGGCCATTCGTCGGGCGGATCAGGCGCTTCCGCGCGCTCTGCTGTCTCTTGAGCCGCGAGCCAATCGCGATAGTCGGGCGCCGAAAGGGCGTCGCATTGTCTGACGAAACGGAACGCGGCACCTTTCACGTTACCCACCAACAGCAGGCGCAGGATGCGCAGGATCATCAGGGGGGCTCGCAGGACAAGAGTGATCGCGAGTTCGAACAGTGACAGGCGCCGCACGCGGATCTCGGGCGCTGTTTCCGCCGCTCCTTGCGTTGTCGCACCATCGGCGAAGAGCGTGGCGCCTTCGAACTGCACCGGCATCCAGCCGTAAAACCGCCCCCGCCCTTTGCGACTGATCAGGAAAGAGCGGAATACCGTCGCGGGAACCCTGCCTTTCCGGTGCAGTGCCAGTCTCGGACGAAGTCCGAGCCGATGCTCCGGGTCATGGACCGTCAGCACGATGGGATGGTCGGCATAGGATTCCGGAGCCCCGTCGAGCGGCACCTCGAACGCATCCTCTAAAGCGTCAGCCATCGTTCTCAATCTTGCAACTCAACGAAACCGGATTCGGTATCCGCTTATGCCAGAGGCTTGGCCGAAATTTAACTCGTAAATGTCGCTTTACCCGAGCAAACCCATTCCCGGTCTTTCCCACGCGGCTCAGGCTGGGTACAGGCGCGCCCTTTTGATCGTCAGCCGGCCTTCTTGGCCGGCCCTGACGTCGGTCTCGGGCGCGACGTCAAACTCCAGTGCGGCTCCACCTTCCACCGTCGCGAGTACACGTCGGCTGCCCGGCCGGTCGAGGACGCGGACGACCGAAGCGGCCAGCCCCTCTCCCGCGGGCTGCCATTCGATGTCGCCTGGCCGCAGATAAATCTCCGCGGGACCATCGCTCGACGCCTGCGCCTCGATCGCGGTCTCGCCGACAAAGGCCTGCCCGCCCCGAACATTCGCCGAGAGCCGGTTCGCATCCCCCAGAAACCGCATAACGAATGCCGAATTCGGCTCTCGGCACACTTCGGCAGGCGTGCCCTCCTGCACGACCCGACCCTGGTCGAGGATCACAACGCGATCGGCGAGATCGAGCGCCTCTTCCTGATCATGCGTCACGAAGAGGGTCGTGATCCCCAGTTCGTCGTGGATCTCGCGCAGCCAGCGGCGGAGATCGCGGCGGACGTTGGCGTCGAGCGCGCCGAAAGGTTCGTCGAGTAGCAACACCTTCGGGTCGACCGCCAGCGCGCGGGCAAGCGCCACGCGCTGGCGCTGGCCGCCGGAGATCTGGGCGGGAAAGCGGTCACCAAGCCCTTCGAGCCTGACGAGGCGCAGCAGTTCCTGAACCCGCGCTGCGATTTCCGGCTTGCTGCGCCTGGTCTTCGACACTTTCATGCCGAAGGCGATGTTTTCGCCGACGGTCATATGCGGGAACAACGCATAGTGCTGAAAGACGAATCCGACGCCGCGGTCGCGCACGGGAATATCCGTTGCGTCCTGATCGCCGAAATAGATGTGACCACCGTCAGCATATTCGAGGCCGGCGACCATTCGCAGGATCGTCGTCTTGCCGGAGCCGGAAGGCCCGAGCAGCGCCACCAGCTGTCCGCTCTCGATATCGAGCGAGACACCACGCACGGCGCGGAACGTATCGAAGGTTTTGACCACCTGGTCGAGACGGATCTTCATGGGCTGGTTCCTGCGTTCTGGTCCTTGGCGGCAGCGGCAAGTGCAGGCCTGCGGCCGGCACCGCGGCGCTCGAGCGCGACCTTGGCAATGATGGTGACGACGGCAAGCGTCGCGAGGATCGAGGCGGAGGCAAAGGCGCCAGCCGCCTGGTAGTCGTGATAGAGCAGCTCGATATGGAGCGGCAGCGTGTTCGTCTGGCCGCGGATGTTGCCGGAGACTACCGAGACCGCACCGAACTCGCCCATGACGCGGGCATTGCAGAGAACGATGCCGTAAAGCAGCGCCCATTTCACGTTGGGAAGCGTGACGGAGAAGAACGTGCGCCAGCCGGAAGCGCCAAGCGACGTTGCTGCCTCCTCAAGGTCCCTGCCCTGCGCCTGCATCAGCGGAATGAGTTCGCGCGCGACGAACGGCGCCGTCACGAACATCGAGGCGAGAACGATCCCCGGCAGAGCGAAGAGGATCTTGACGTCGGCCGCCTCAAGCATCGGGCCGAACAGACCCTGCAGGCCGTAGACGAAGAGATAGGCAACGCCCGCAACGATCGGCGAGATCGAGAACGGGATCTCGATGACGACGAGGAGCGCGCGCCGGCCCCAGAAGTCGAACTTGGTGATCGCCCAGGCCGCGGCCAGACCAAAGGCAGTGTTGATCGGCACGGCGATCAGCGCGGTCGCCACCGTCATGAGGATGGCGTGGCGGGTATCGGGATGGGCGATCGTCGCGGCATAGGCCTTCAAACCCTGGCTGAAGGCCTCGACAGCGATCACGATCAGCGGCGCGAGCACCAGGATGGCGCCGAAGAACAGCGTCGTGCCGATGAGCACGCGGCGGATGATCGGCCCGTCGCCGACACGGGGCGGCTTGCGTCTGCTCGGCGTCATCGTCAGGACCTCGCGGTGTAGCGCAAGGCACGCGCCTGCAGCAGATTGGTGGCAGCGAGCATCAGGAACGCGGTAATCAGCAGCACCGAAGCGATCGCGGCTGCCGCCTGATAGTCGTATTCCTCAAGCCGGATGAAGGCGAGCAGAGCGGTGATTTCCGTCTCCATCGGCTGGTTGCCGGCAATGAAGATGATCGCGCCGAATTCCCCTAGCGAGCGGGCAAAGGAGAGCGACAGGCCGGCGAGCAGCGCCGGCATCAGCAAGGGCAGAATGACGCGCAGGAAGATGGTGCGGTCCGATCCCCCGAGCGATTGCGCCGCCTCTTCGAGCGCCGGATCGAGGTCTTCGAGCACCGGCTGCACCGTGCGCACGATGAAGGGCAGGCTGGTGAAGCACATGGCGACCATGATGCCGAGCGGGGTGTAGGCGACTTTGATGCCGAGGGGCGCCAGCAGCGACCCGAACCAGCCATTCGAGGCAAAGAGCGTGGTCAAGGCAATGCCGGCAACGGCCGTCGGCAGCGCGAAAGGCAGGTCGACGATCGCATCGACGATGCGCCTGCCCGGAAAGCGGTAGCGAACGAGAACCCATGCGAGCGCCAGCCCGAAGACGAGATTGAAGGCGGTGGCGACGAGCGCCGAAAGCACCGTTACCCTGTAGCTGGCGACGGCACGGGGGGAAGAGACGATCGCCCAGTATTCCGAGGGACCAAGGCTTGCCGCCTTGAACACGAGTGCCGCGAGCGGCAGCACGACGATCAGCCCGACGTAAAAGAGGGTGATGCCCAGCGACAAGGGAAGTCCGGGCAGAACATTGCGTTTCAAGAGATCGCCTCCACGGCGGCATGGCTTTCATTCACGGCAGAACCCGGCGAGCAGGGCTCGCCGGGCAAAAAGGTTCGACCTGCTATCGCGTGTCAGCGATTGCCGTAGATCTGGTCGAGCGTGGCACCGGCGGCAAAATGTTCGTCTTTGATCTTGCTCCAGCCGCCGAAGACGTCTTCAACCTTGACCAGGCGGATCTCCGGAAACTGGTCCTTGAACTCGGCGGCAACCTTTTCGTTGTGGACGCGGTGGCCGTATTCGGCGGCAATCTTCTGGCCTTGCTCAGTGTAGAGGAAATCGAGATAGGATTTGGCCAGTTCACGCGAGCCGCGCTTGTCGGCCACCTTGTCGACGACGGCGACCGGGAATTCAGCAAGCAGGCTGACGGAGGGCACGACGCTTTCAAACTTGTCAGTACCGTACTGCTTGGCGATCGAGCGGGTTTCCGCCTCGAAGGTGATGATCACGTCGCCGATTTCGCGCTCGACGAAGGTCGTCGTTGCCGCGCGGCCACCGGTGTCGAAGACCGGAACGTTGTCGAAGATCTTCTTGACGAACTCGGTGACCTTGGCCGGATCATCCTTGAAGGCTTCCTTGGCGTAAGCGGTTGCCGCCAGATAGGTGTAGCGGGCATTGCCCGAAGTCTTCGGGTTGGGGAAGACCACCTTCACGTCGTCGCGGGCGAGATCGCTCCAGTCCTTGATGCCCTTCGGGTTGCCGGCACGCACCAGGAAGGACGGGAAGGAGTAGAAGGGCGAGGCATTGTTCGGAAATTCCTTCTGCCAGCCCTCGGCAACGAAGCCGTTCTTTGCCAGGAAGTCGATGTCAGTCACCTGGTTGAAGGTCACCACGTCGGCCTCCAGGCCTTCAACGATGGCGCGTGCCTGCTTCGAGGTGCCGGCATGCGACTGGTCGACGGTGATACCGGGATGCGCCTTGATGAAAGCTTCGTTCTCGGCCGCAAAAACTTCGCGCGCCACGTCATAGGACGCGTTGAGAAGGGTGGTCGGCGCATCGGCAAAGGCCGGGCCGGTCAACAGCGCGACAAAGGCGGCGCCCGCGATCAGCAGTTTCTTCATCTGTATCTCCGGTGGAATAGAGGCGGTAGGTTGCATGGAACCTAGCTGCCGCTACCGGAGACGACGAGGCACGGTGATCCGAGGTTGTTATCCGTGCGGGAAAAATCAACTAACGAATTCGGATATCAGAGAAAATGGCGTTGCGGATGTTGCCCGCCATTTACCGATCTGAGGTTGCCGTTGCTTCCTGCGCGGGAGCAGGCGTTGAAGGTTTCTTCAGGGTGATGGCCGGCGCCTCGCCCTCGAAAGTCTCCACGCGCCGATCATAGACCGGGGAAATCGTACCGAAAACGCGGTCCCAGAAGGAGAAGAAGTTGGCGTAATTGTATTTGAACTCGGCGTGATGCTGGTCGTGGTAGGTGGTGCAGAGCAGCGGCCAGGGATAGCGCGCAGTCGGCGAGGCGAAGTACTCGAAGCCCGCATGACCGAAAGTCCCGTTGATCTGATCGAAGAGCCGGTGCGCCAGCAGGATCAGCGGTGGAAACGGAACAACGAAAGTGATGACGGCATAGTAGCCCTGAGACAGCGCCGTATCGACGAGACCGATCGAATCGTTGCTCCACACCGTCGGGGCAACGCTGCGGTGATGCAGCAGGTGGTATTTATAGAACAGCTTGGTGTGCAGCAGCCGATGGGCGAAATAAAACCACGCATCGAAAAGCACCATGCAAAGCAGGAAGAGCGGCACAGCCGTCCACCAGCTGAAGTCCCATGGCGCAAACAGCGTCCATCCCTGATACTGGACGAAGAGGCCTATCGCCACCGACGTGCAGGTTACGAGGATGGAGGCCATGCTCTGGCGGATCTCGATCGCCTTGCGCTTCTCCCCTCGCCGCCCCTTCTGGATGCGGCGTTCCGGATTGCGGTCGTTTAGCCAGGTGATGCCATAGCCGAGCGCGAAATAGACAAGCACCGTCGCGGCATAGATGGCCGCGAGAATGGCGAGAAATGTCAGGGTACCCTCGACGAACGCGTTCAAGTGGAGATCCGGTGCTGCAGCGTGGGAGATGGACAGACAGGCTGAATACACCAACCCCACCACGCAAGGCAAGCAAGGCGCAGTCCTACGCCCGTTCCAGGTCAGAGAGGAACGCGCTGAGTTCCGCCTTCTCAATCCCGACCTGATGGGCTTTCTCCGGGTAGGCACCGGACCGCACATCCTGCGCAAACTCCGCATAAGCAGCGATGCGTTCGCGCTGCAATCGCTCATATTCGGCGGCGAAATCGCGGTAGATCTTTGCATGGCGGGGAACGTGGCCGCGATTGGCGCCAAGCACATCATCGCTGAACAGATATTGCGCGTCGCAGCCCGTGCCGGCGCCCATGGAGAGCATCAGCATCGATGTCTTCATGCTGATTGCGGCGGCGACTTCGCCCGGCACCACCTCGATTTCGGCGGCAAAGGCCCCGGCCTCTTCCAGCGCCTTCACCTGCCGCCAGATATCGATCGCGCTTGCTGCCGTCTTGCCGACTGTACGAAAACCGCCGGTCCAGGTGGCCTTTGAGGGAATGAGGCCGACATGGCCGCAGACCGGGATGCCCTCCTCGCGCATACGCCGGACGGTTGCGAGGCTGGCAGCGCAATAGACGGCATCGCCGCCCGCCTTCAGCGCCTTGAAGGCGGCGCGGATGTATTCGTCCGCCGTGACGAGATCGCCGTATTCGAGCCCGGGAAAGGCAAAACAGGTTGGCGCCACTTCGCGAAACTCCGGCCCGAGCAGGGCTGGCGGAACCGATACAAGATCGATGCCGGCCGCTTCGGCGGCTTCGGCCTCCTCAAGCGTTTCCACCCGCAGCATCGTCAATTGTCTCTTACCCTTGATCGACAGCAGGTCGGCAACGGTCGGGCGGCGGTTTTGCATCAGGATCTCCTGGTATCGCGTGTCATCATGAAAGAAGGGCACGCCTCAGGCGGCAAGCAGCGCCTTCAGCTTGGTTTCGTTCGAGCCGAGCGCCTGCGGGTTGGGTCGCTTGCCGGCGGCAATCAGCATCTCGGCAAGGCGAATATCGCGCGCGACAGCGTTGCCCTTGCCGATGCCGCTGGCGCCTAGCAGTCGGCCGCTCGCGTCCAGATGGAAGAGAATGAAGGCGCCGTCCCCTAGGTCGCGCCGCACGGTCGTCTCAGCGCCTTCGGCAAGGCCTGCGATCTGCAGGGTGAGGTCGTATTGATCAGACCAGAACCAGGGCAGGCTGACGATCGGCTCTGCGGCACCGAGCAGATTGGCGGCGGCGAGGGTTCCCTGATCCTGGGCGTTGCGCCAGGCTTCGAGCCGCAGGCGCCGGCCACCATAATGACCGAGCGGAAAGGAGCAGCAATCGCCCGCGGCAAAAATGTCGGGATCGGAGGTGCAAAGCGTCTCATCGACGGCAATGCCATTGTCGATGGCAAGGTCGGCAGCCTCGGCCAGTGCGGTGTTCGGCACGGCACCAATTCCGATAACGACGAGGTCGGCGACAACGACGTCATCATTTGCAAGGGCAATGTTGACCTTCTGCGCGCTTGCTTCGATGCCGGCGATCGCGGCGTTGCACCGGATGTCGACGCCTTCCAGGCGATGACGTTCGGCAACGATTGCGGCAATCTCTTCCGGCACACCACGGGAAAGCACCCGTGACAGACCTTCGAGCAGCACGACCTCTGCGCCAAGTTTGCGGGCAGTGGCTGCAAGCTCCAGCCCGATAAACCCACCGCCTATGATGGCGAGCACCTTGCCGGGTGCGAGCTTCGAGCGAATGGCCGCAGCGTCTGCATGCGTGCGAAGCGTCAGGATCTGCGGTGTTGCCAGAGGCTGCCCGGGAAAGAGCCTGGGGCTGGCGCCCGTTGCAAGCAAAAGCCGATCGTAGCAAAGCTCCCGTCCGTCGGCTGTTCGCACCGTCTTGGCGGCGCGATCAATCGCCTCGACTATCGCGTCAGTGATTACCGCAATCCTCGCGGCATCATACCCTTTAGCATCAGCGACATGTTTGGGACCGTACCCTTCGGCCAAGCCTTCCTTTGACAGCGGCGGCCGCTCATAGGGCAGATGCGGCTCGGCGCCGACGAGAGTGATCTCGCCTTCATAGCCCTTTTCCCGAAGGGCGAAGGCCGCTCGTGCGCCACATTCTCCGGCACCGACGATGACGATACTGTTCAAGGGCTTGTTCATCGGCCTGTCCCTGTTCTGACATTGGGCAATGGGGTTTGCGCTTAAGCCACCGCGATGAAAACGCTGCCGGCTTCGACCTTGACCGGATAGGTCTTCAAGTTGACGCAGACCGGCGCGCCCTTGGCCTGGCCTGTCTTGTAATTGAAGCGACCGTTGTGTTTCGGACATTCGATGATGTCGTCCATGACAAGCCCGTCGGCGAGGTGGATGTGTTCGTGGGTGCAAAGCCCGTCGGTCGCGAAGTACTCGTCGTCTGGACTGCGGTAGACGGCAAAGGTCCGTCCCTCATGGTCGAAGCGGATGACATCCTCCTCGTCGATCGCATCAGTCGCGCAGACTTCTATCCAGTTGCCGCTCATGGCTTTCCTCCCAATGTTGGTTATCGGCTGGTGTGCCTATTCGGCGGCATGCACCAGGGCGTCGTTATGAAACTCTTCGCGATAGGGCTTTGCCGTCAGCGGCAGTGCGCGCTTGAGGAAGTAGTCCTCGTTCCTCAGCTGGCGCAGGAAGGCCGGGATCATCTCTCGGTAGCCGTGAAGCATCGATGGGTTGGGTTCCGGCAGGTCGTGCTTGATCATCGCGTGAAGGCGCGGCAGCGCGTGATAGGGCACCATCGGAAACATGTGATGTTCGACGTGGTAGTTCATGTTCCAGTAGATGAAGCGGCTGATCGGGTTCATGTAGACCGTTCGGCTGTTCAGCCGATGATCGGTGACGTTGTCGGCAAGCCCGCCATGCTGAAGCAGGCCCGTCAAAACGTGGTGCCAGGCGCCATAGAGGCGGGGCAGACCGATCAGCATCAGGGGCAGGATCGAGCCGAGATAGAAGGACAGGCCGATCGTTGCGAGGTAGATCGCAAGCCAGATACGCGCGACCCGGATCGCCTTCGGCTGCTCCATTTCCGGAATGAAGGTTTTTTCCGCCGCGCTGATGACGCCGAAGGCGTTTCGCAACATATCGATGACCGCGTGCCAGACATCGAGAATACCGAAGAAGTTCAGGACCAGCCGCATGAGATCCGGCGGGCGCATGACAGCGATTTCGGGATCCCGGCCGACGATAACCGTATCGGTGTGGTGCCGGGTGTGGCTCCAACGCCAGGTCACCGGATTGCGCATGATCATGAAACAGGCGACCTGGTAGACGGCGTCATTCATCCACATCGTCTTGAACGCCGTGCCGTGGCCGCATTCGTGCCAACGGCTGTCGGACGCCGATCCGTAGAGCACGCCATAGGCAAGGAAGAAGGGGGCGGCCAGCCAGCTACCCCAGAAATAGACGCCGAGGCCGCCGAAGAGAATGAGGCTGCCGAACCAGATGGCGGTATCGCGAATGGCCGGCCCATCCTCGCGCTTCATCAATTCCTTCATCTGCTTGCGCGGAATGTCGGTGTGATACCACTCCGCCGCCGAAAGCCCGTTGGCGACGGCTGCCTGGGCATCGCGCCCCAGCAGGCTGTAATCACGCTTCGTCGGAACCACCGCCATCACTCTCTCCTCCGCCATTCCCGATCTCGTGACCTTGACGATAGGTTGACTTCTGCAAGTCCTCAATGCAGTGATGATATATTCTCTCAAATACCATCAAGACCTGCATTGCATGAGTGATGGAATCATTTCAGGGGCCGCCCATGAGCAACAGACCGACGATCGCCGATCTTGCCCGCGCTGCCGGTGTTAGCGTCGCCACCGTGGACCGCGTTCTCAACGGCCGACACCCGGTGCGCGAAGAGACGGCGCGCCGGGTCTATGACGCCGCCAAGGGCATCGGCTATCACGCCGTCGGCCTGTTGCGACAGCGCGTCTTCGAGGATCTGCCGCAATACCGCCTCGGCTTCCTGCTGCAGAAGCCGCAGCAAGCCTTCTATCAGATCGTCGCCAAGGAGATGGAGAACGCCGCCCTCGCCCTTTCAACCGTCCGCGCCGTGCCCCAGGTGGAGTTCGTCGCCAATTCGACGCCGACGGGCATCACCGAGAAGCTGAGGGCGATGGCGGCCCGCAATCAGGCGATCGCGCTCGTGGCGCCGGATTATCCCGCAGTCACGGCCGTGGTCGAGGAGTTGAAGGAGCGTGGCATCCCGGTGTTCTCGCTTCTTTCCGATTTTGCCGCTGGTGTGCGTGAAGGTTATGTCGGCCTCAACAATCACAAGGTCGGCAGGACCGCAGCCTGGATGATTGCCAAGGCCGCGAAAAAGCCCGGCAAGGTCGCAGCCTTCGTCGGCAGCCATCGCTTTCTGGGTCATGAACTGCGCGAGATCGGCTTTCGCTCCTATTTCCGCGAGCACGCGCCTGACTTCGAAGTGCTCGATACCATGGTCAATCTCGACACCGCCGAGATCACCCACGAGGCGACGCTCAACCTCCTGCAACGTCACCCGGATCTCACCGGCTTTTACGTCTGCGGCGGCGGCATGGAAGGTGCGATCTCGGCCATCCGCGAAGAAAGGCTCGAGGGCAAGCTGATCGCCGTCGTCAACGAGCTGACGCCTGAATCACGCGCGGCCCTTGCCGACGACGTCGTCACGCTCGCGATCTCGACGCCGACTGCCGCCCTTGCCCGCGAGACGGTCAATCTGATGATACAGGCGCTCGCCAAGGGTCCGACGGGCGCGCCCGGGCAAACGTTCCTGCCATTCGATCTGTTCACGCCCGAGAATATCTAGTGCCTGTCGCACCGACAATCAGGCAGCCCAGCACTGGCCAGCACCCTACCCTCTCAACCCGATGCCATCTCCGCACTCAGGAAATCCATCGCTGCAAAAACGCTCATTGGAGCCCAATGTCCCGGATGGCGGTAGATGGGATAAGTGCCGAGCGCTGCAGACGTCAGCTGTCCGATTGTCGGCCTAGCGCTGGCGCGACGATGCCGCGCCGTTGCCGCTCGGTCGTCAACATGGTCTTCGGTTAGTCCCCACCCTGCGTAAAACGGCATCGCGTAGCAACGCACGGGAATTTCGCGCAGAAGGGCATCGAAGCCCATCTGGCTTGAGACGGTCCAGACTTCGTCCACCACCTCCAGGATCGAGGCGACGGACACGCGGTCGTTCATGAACACGACGCCCGGGATCCTTGAGGCACGCTCGGCCAGGTAGCCGCGCCTGTGACCGGCCATGACATCCGGATGCGGGCGGACAACACATTGCGCGCCGGTCGCCACCGCCTCGTCGAGCATCTGGTGAAACGATGCGGCCGAACCCAACGCCTTCTCGACGGAAACGTCGCCGTAAACCTGGTCGATCAGCAATATCCGACGACGCGATGTTCGACCGATGTGCGGCTCGACGTTCGGCAGATTGTTGTATTTGGAAAGCCTTCGCTCGATCATTTGCTGGCGAATGCGTTCACCCGTTCCCTCTCCGTCAGCGTCGACTGCTCGCGAAATCAGCCACTCCAGACGCGACGCGCTACTGGCATCCGTGGGCAACGCCAGGTCGTCAACGATGATCGACACCGGCCGAGTGCCGTCTTTCCCCAGACCGACGGAGCGCAGAAAACCGTCTTCCAGGTGCCAGTGGGGCAAACCTCGGACGCGAGCGATGGTCATTGCCGCCTTTGCAGGAAGTCGGCCTCCCCACGAAACGACGCCATCGAGCCTTGGAGACAGCGTAGAGCGGTTTTGGACCCCATCGAAATAGAAACCGAGCCAGGGAAAGGCGCGACGGACAAAGTGGGTCGCGCCGAGCCTTGCCTGCCGGCTGGGGTGCCACGCCCACCCATCCGGATTGTCCTGTTCGTCAAACGAAGACACACCGCTCACCTCGTCGAGCGCTCCGGTCTCGAGATGCGAAAATCGCCGGATGCGCTGATCTCAGCCGGAGTGTAACGCGATCGGCCGCAAGCTCCAAACGGCCGGGCTGAATTCAGCGGCCGGCATGTTCGCCAGGATCACAGGATTCAGAGCGACAAAATGCAAGACTTACCTCATCGGCCGGCATCAATCTCTCAACGATGCAAGCCCTTTGGGGGCGCACCTGCCTCTCGACTTCTAGCCACAGGGAATTTTGAAGGATAGCTATGAATGGAACGAATGTTCCATTTTTACCAAAAACGAATCCAGCCTGGAGGAAAAATTCCCATGGACACCCTTACCTTCGCCCTCAATCACATGACAACACCCGCGCTGCCGCTCGATCAGTTCTTCGCGCTCGCCCGTTCGCTCGGCATGACGTCTGTCGAAATCCGCAACGATCTGACCGGCAACGCCATCCTCGATGGCACGCCGGCTGCAGACGTCGCTGCCCTGGCGGCCAGCCACGGCGTCAGCATTATCTCCATCAACGCGCTGCAGCGCTTCAACGAATGGGACGACGCCCGCGCCGAGGAAGCTCGACACCTTATCGCCTATGCCCGAGATTGCGGTGCCCGGGCACTGGTTCTGGTTCCCGTCAACGACGGCAGCGGTCAGGCCGACGGCGAGCGCCAGGCCAATCTGCGGGAAGCTCTTTCGGCGCTGAGGCCGATGCTTGATTCGGCGGGCATTACCGGCCTTGTCGAGCCGCTCGGCTTTGAGATCTGCTCGCTTCGCTCGAAGACCGAAGCTGTTGAAGGCATAAAGGCAATTGGTGGCGAGGGAACGTTCCGCATCGTTCACGACACATTCCACCATCACCTTGCCGGCGAAGCGGCGACCTACCCTGACATGACCGGCCTTGTTCATATTTCCGGTGTGACCGACAAGAGTGTGGCGGTCTCCGACTTGCGCGACTCGCATCGCGTTCTGGTCGACGCGAACGACAGCCTGGACAATGTCGGGCAGATCCGGCGCCTGAAGGCCGCTGGCTATACCGGTCCGTTTTCCTTCGAACCCTTTGCCGATGAGGTCCACGGGCTTTCCGACCCGGCCGCCGCTCTCAAGGCGAGCGTGGCGCACATCGAAGCCGGGCTCTGACCAAAACATTAGGCCATCCCCGGAAAACGAAGCGAGGCGCCGAAGGACGCCCTTGACGGCGCCCGCATAAAATGGAATACATATTCCGTAATTGCAAATCGCTGGTTATTTTATTCCGTTTTGATCGGAGCGCGGCGGGAGTACCGCTTCCGATCAGGGATGGCGCGGCCCGACGTGGTCAGCGTTTCCGGCTGGAGAAGGTGTGGCCGGGCACCGAATGTGGAGGAGAAAGACAATGAAAAAGTTCCTGCTGGGTACAGCCATGGCCGTAATGATGTCGACGGCAGCGCATGCCGAGACCATCGGCGTGTCGATGGCGCAGTTCGATGACAACTTCCTGACGGTCCTGCGCAACGGCATGTCCGACTATGCAAAGACGCTCAGCGGCGTCGACCTGCAGATCGAGGACGCGCAGAACGACGTTTCGAAGCAGCAGAGCCAGATCCAGAACTTCATCGCGGCCGGCGTTACCGCCATCATCGTCAACCCTGTCGACACCGACGCAACGGCCGCCATGTCGAAGATCGCCGCCGATGCCGGCATTCCGCTCGTCTACGTCAACCGCGAACCTGTCAACGTCGACACCCTGCCCGAAAAGCAGGCCTTCGTCGCCTCGAACGAACAGGAATCCGGCACGCTGCAGACCCAGGAAATCTGCAAGATGCTGAACGGCAAGGGCAAGGCTGTCGTCATGATGGGCGAACTGTCCAACCAGGCCGCCCGCATGCGCACCAAGGATATCCATGACGTGCTTGCGACCGAAGCCTGCAAGGGCATCGAGATCGTCGAAGAACAGACCGCCAACTGGTCGCGCACGCAAGGCTCCGACCTCGTGACCAACTGGCTTTCGGCCGGCCTCGAGTTTGACGCCGTGATCTCCAACAACGACGAAATGGCGATCGGCGCAATCCAGGCGCTCAAAGCCGCTGGTCGTTCGATGGACAGCGTCGTCATCGGCGGCATCGACGCCACCCAGGACGCGCTTGCTGCAATGGCGGCCGGCGACCTCGACGTGACCGTGTTCCAGAACGCCGCCGGCCAGGGCAAGGGTTCGGTTGACGCCGCCCTCAAGCTCGCCAAGGGCGAAACCATCGAGAAGAAGGTCTACATCCCCTTCGAACTCGTCACCAAGGACAACATGGCCAGCTATCAGGCCAAGAACTGATCCTGCATCGAGAGCGCGGGGGTATCCCCGCGCTCTCATTCAAAAACAGTCCCGCTGCCGCTGCGCTGATCCTGTAGACTGGCGCCTGCGCAGAGAGTGCCGGTTGACCCACCGGCTGCGAGGACTTTTCCGCGAAAGCCGGAATTGACGGGGAGGCAATGACAATGACGCTCAGTCCGACAACGATGGCCGCCGTGCGCGCCAGCGGCGCCGTACCCAACGCCGAATACCTTCTCAATGTCGAAGGCATTCGCAAGGAATTTCCGGGCGTCGTCGCGCTCGACGACGTGTCCTTCCGGCTCAAGCGCGGCACGGTCCATGCGCTGATGGGCGAAAACGGCGCCGGCAAATCGACGTTGATGAAGATCCTCGCCGGGATCTATACGCCCGACAAGGGCGAGGTCCGGCTGAAGGGCGCAGACATCCGGCTGAAGTCGCCGCTCGACGCACTCGAAAACGGCATCGCCATGATCCATCAGGAACTGAACCTGATGCCGTTCATGACGGTGGCCGAGAACATCTGGATCCGGCGCGAACCGAAGAACCGCTTCGGCTTCGTCGATCACGGCGAAATGCGTCGCATCACCGCCCGGCTGTTCGACCGCCTGAATATCAAGCTCGACCCGGAGATCGAAGTGCGCCATCTCTCGGTCGCCAATCGCCAGATGGTCGAGATCGCGAAGGCGGTCTCCTACGAATCCGACGTCTTGATCATGGACGAGCCTACCTCGGCCCTGACGGAACGCGAGGTCGCGCACCTGTTCGAAATCATCCGCGACCTGCGTTCGCAGGGCATCGGCATCGTCTACATCACCCACAAGATGAACGAGTTGTTTGAGATCGCCGACGAGTTCTCGGTCTTCCGCGACGGCAAGTATATCGGCACGCATGCCTCGAGCGACGTGACCCGCGACGACATCATTCGCATGATGGTCGGCCGCGAAATCACCCAGATGTTCCCGAAAGAGGAAGTGCCGATCGGCGACGTCGTGCTTTCGGTCAAGAACCTGACGCTTAACGGCGTCTTCCGTGACGTTTCCTTCGACGTGCGCGCCGGTGAGATCCTGGGGATTGCCGGCCTCGTCGGCTCCGGCCGTTCGAATGTGGCCGAAACCCTTTTCGGCGTGACGCCTGCCAGTTCGGGCACGATCGCGATCGACGGCAAGCCGGTCTCGATCGACAGCCCCAACACCGCGATCCGCAACCGCATGGCGTTCCTGACCGAAGACCGCAAGGACACGGGCTGTCTGCTGATCCTCGACGTTCTTGAAAACATGCAGATCGCCGTGCTGCAGGATCGCTTCGTCAAGGGCGGCTTTGTCACCGAGAAGGACATCACCGCCGCCTGCGAGGAGATGAGCCGCAAGCTCAGGGTCAAAACGCCCAATCTCCAGGAGCGCATCGAGAACCTGTCCGGCGGCAACCAGCAGAAGGTGCTGATCGGCCGCTGGCTGCTGACCAATCCGCGCATCCTGATCCTCGATGAACCGACCCGCGGCATCGATGTCGGAGCAAAGGCGGAAATCCATCGCCTCGTCACCGAGCTCGCCCGCAACGGCGTCGCCGTCATCATGATTTCTTCGGAAATGCCGGAGGTGCTCGGCATGAGCGACCGTATCATGGTCATGCACGAAGGTCGCGTCACCGGCGTGCTCGACCGGGCCGAGGCAACCCAGATCAAGGTCATGGAACTCGCCGCCAGCTAAAGCATGTCGCGCAAAAGTGTGCTGCGGTTTTGCGATAACGACATGCGTCGGAACAAGAGCTTAAGGCGCAGGGCGCGAAGCTGAAAGATCGTGACGCGCTTCAGGCACCGAACGGACCAAAGGGAGGAACAAACAATGGAAACCAATGTCGCCGCACAGGGCACCGGCTCGGCCGTTCCGGCCGCCAAGCGCCGGATGCCGCCCGAATTCAGCATCTTCCTGGTGCTGATCGGTATCGCGCTTGTCTACGAAATCCTCGGCTGGATCTTCGTCGGACAGAGCTTCCTGCTGAACCCGCAGCGCCTGACGATCATGATCCTGCAGGTCGCCGTAATCGGCATCATCGCCGTCGGCGTCACCCAGGTGATCATCACCGGCGGCATCGACCTTTCCTCCGGCTCTGTCGTGGGCATGACCGCCATGTTCTCGGCAAGCGTGGCCCAGGCCTCCACCTGGCCGCGCGCGCTCTATCCGTCACTGACAGACCTTCCCGCCATCGTGCCGATCGGGCTCGGCATCGGCGTCGGCCTGCTCGCCGGCCTCATCAATGGCCAGCTGATCGCCCGCACCAAGATCCCGCCCTTCATCGCCACGCTCGGTATGATGGTGTCGGCACGCGGCATCTCCAAGTGGTACACCAAGGGTCAGCCGGTATCGGGCCTTACCGAGCAGTTCAACTTCATCGGCACCGGCATATGGCCCGTCGTCGTCTTCCTGGTCGTTGCCGTCATCTTCCACATCGCGCTGCGCTATACCCGCTACGGCAAGTTCACCTACGCGATCGGCGCCAACGTCCAGGCGGCTCGTGTCTCGGGCATCAATGTCGAGGCGCATCTGATCAAGGTCTATGCCATCGCCGGCATGCTGGCGGGCCTTGCAGGCGTCGTCACCGCCGCCCGCGCCCAGACCGCACAGGCCGGCATGGGCGTCATGTACGAACTCGATGCGATCGCTGCGACCGTCATCGGCGGCACGTCGCTGACCGGCGGCGTCGGCCGCATCACCGGCACCGTCATCGGCACGATCATCCTCGGGGTCATGACTTCGGGCTTCACCTTCCTCAGGGTCGACGCCTACTACCAGGAAATCGTCAAGGGCCTGATCATCGTCGCCGCCGTCGTCATCGACGTCTATCGACAGAAGAACCGCAAGAAAGCCTGATTCTCCAAAGAAGACCTCTCCTCCCAGTGAGCCAACTGGCCGGGATGATGAAAATCATCCCGGCATTTTATTGTCGACGCGCAGGTACTTTCATCGCGCAACCCTAGTTTCGACATATGCTTGGCGCGCAGGGCTGCCACGGCGTTGCTGCGCTGGCAATTCAAGTCGCGATCGACTATATGCAAGCCATCCAAAACTTTCGGAGATTTATCATGTTGTCGCAGCGCAAGCTTGCGAGCCAGTTCCAGCCGCGTTTCGTTCTTCAGCTTTGGAACGCGATGCTTCGGGTCCAGACCCGCGAAACAGCTTCCCTCTTCGGCCAGCGCAGCCGTTAACGCGCTACCCGGTCCTTGTCTGGCCTGCCGCATCTGTCGGCGCTGGATGAGGACTGCCCGGCCCTTCGCTTATCCGGCCGGAAACAGGATGGCGACCTTTAGCCCACGTCCCCCGGCACCGTCGGTAAGGCTCGTTCTTGCGCCATAAAGTGCTGCAATCTCTTCCACGATCGGCAAGCCCAGCCCCGTTCCCGGAGCCTCGCTTGCGCCGCGCTGGAAGCGCCTGAGCACGCTTTCACGCAATTCCGGCTTGATCCCCGGCCCGTTGTCCTCGACCTCAAGGGAGACGAAGCCTTCGCTCTCACTGACCCTTGTGGTCACCTCGGCACCACGCCCGGCATAGAGCAGCGCGTTGCCGATGAGGTTCTTCAGCATCTCGCCCAACAGCAGCGGTTCGACGCGCACGAATGCTTCGCCCTCGCCGTCGAAACCGAGGTCGATGCCGGCGTCGCCGGCGGCCGGCACATGTTCGCCAGTGACGCCGCGCACCAGCTCCACCAGGTCTACCCGCTCGAGCTTGCGCGCCTCGTCCTTGCCTGCGGCGTCGATCTTCGCCATCAGCAGCAGCTGCGCCAGAATGCGCTCGGCGTTCGCCACCGCCTCGTCCGCCTTCTTGACCGCCGCCTTCGTATCGTCGATCGATCCGGCCCGCAGCGCCAAGGCGAGCTGCGTGCGGATGATGGCAAGCGGCGTTCGCAACTGATGGCTGGCATTGCCGGTGAAGTTGCGCAACGCATCGAGCGCCGACTGCAGCCGCCCCATGAACGAGTTGACGGTATCGACCAGTCCCTGCACTTCGTTGGGCACCCGCTCGCCGATCGGATGCAGATCGTCAGGGCTGCGCTCCGCAATGGCATCGCCCAGGCGATAAAGCGGTCTCAGGGAAAAGGTAACCGCGATCCAGACGATGACAGCCGCACCGGCAATCATCAGCCCGAGGCGAAGCGCCGAGCGCACGAGGATCGTCTGCGTCAGCTGACGGCGCGCGATCGTCGTTTCGGCGACGGTCACGACGAAGGGAACCGAGTTGATCCCCGTCGAGGCGGACCGCCTGAGGGCGGCAATGCGGATGGGCTCGCCGCGGAAGGACGAGTCGGCAAAGCTCGTCGAGCTGCCGGGAGCCTCGTCCAGGGAGGGGAGTGTCTGGTAGCCGGTGATGAACTGTCCCGGCGGCCCGTCGACGCGGTAGAAAACCCGGTCCTGCGCTGCCGATGTCAGCATCTCCAGCGCCACATAGGGAATGTCGACTTCAAGCGAGCCATCCTCGGCAACGACCACGCGCTCGGCAATCGCCAGCGCCGAGCCGGCAAGCACGCGGTCCGACACGACATTGGCGGTCGTGACGGCTTCGCGATAGGTATCGGTCAGCGCGATGACGCCGATGACGGCGGTCGACAACAGCAACCACCCGAGCAGCCTGCGGCGGAGGGAATAGACCGCCGCCCGCATCATTCCGGGCCAGCCGTCTTGTCGAGATAATAGCCGATCCCGCGCGCGGTTCTGACTGTCAGGCCGTGCGGCGCAAGCCGCTTGCGCAGGCGGCTGACATATTGCTCGATCGCGTTCGGACTGAGATCGTCATCGAAACCTGTCAGCGACTGCATGATCGCCTCCTTGGCGACCACCTTGCCCGCCCGCATGAACAGAAGCTCGAGCAACCCCAGCTCTCGGGCCGGGATTTCGATCGGCATGCCGCCGGAGGAAAAGCTGCGGGCGTTGAGATCGAGCGAGACATTGCCATAGCTGACCGTCGATGCCCGCAATCCCGCCTGCCGGCGCAGCAGCACGCGAACCCGCGCTTCGAACTCGCCGATATCGAACGGCTTGATCATGTAGTCGTCGGCGCCGAGATCGAGGCCCTTGATGCGCTCCTCCGGCGTACCCCGTGCCGTGAGGATCAGCACTGCAGCGCCATTCTGGCGCGCGCGCATCGCCCGCAGCACATCGAGCCCGTCCATCTCCGGCAGGTTGAGGTCGAGGATCACGAGGTCGAACGTCTCGGCGGCGGCAACCGCATGGGCCGAAGCGCCGTCGCTGACGACGTCGACGGCATAGCCGCTGCCGCGCAAAATGGCCGACAGGCCCTCGGCAAGAACCTGATTGTCTTCAACAAGCAATATGCGCAATTGTCTTCACTCCCCGCTCCACTCTATCCGCCGTTGGCTTGCTTGTGAACGGTGGCGCGCTGAGGCATTGTGGATTTATGCGGTACTTGATTTCTTTTCTCTTTTTCGTGCTCTGTCCACGGCTTGTCCTGGCGGCCCCCGTGATATTTCCGGCACTATCGGGCGCTTCCGACGCAAGGACATTGGTCGTCTATTCGTCCCTCGACGAGCCGCTCGCCAAACCGATGATTCTCGGCTTTCAGAAGGCCAATCCGGATGTCGCCGTGCGCTATGAGGATATGCTGACGGGAGAGATCTACGATCGCATCGTCCAGGAAACCGACGCGGGCCTGAAGACCGCCGACTTCGCCTTCTCGTCCGCCATGGACCTGCAAGTCAAGCTCAGCAACGACGGTTATGCCCAGCGCAGCGATCTGCCGATGAGCGGTCGCTGGCCAGCGTGGGCCAACTGGCGCAATACGGCCTATGCTCTGACGTTCGAGCCTGCGGTCTTCGTCTACCACAAACCGAGCTTTACCCGGGAAGCACCGCCTTCGACCCGCGCGGAATTTGTCGACTACCTGAAACGGCATGGCGCCGATGTCTTCGGCCGGATCGGCACATACGACATCGAGCGCTCGGGCGTCGGCTTCCTCTTCATGTCGCGCGACCAGGAACAGTTTGACGACATCTGGGATGTCATCCAGGCCATGGGCGCTGCCGGCGTCAAACTCTATTCAACGAGCCAGGCAATCCTGGAGCGGGTGGCCGACGGCCGCTTCGTCCTCGGCTACAACATCCTCGGCTCCTACGCCGCCGACTGGGCAAAGCGCCACCCGGATGTCGGCATCGTGCTGCCGAAGGACTATACCGTGGTGATGTCGCGGATCGGCCTCGTGCCGCAGGCCGCCGCCGCCCCCGACCTCGGCCGGCGCTACCTGGAGTTCTTCATGTCCAAGGAGGGCCAGACGATCATGGCGCGGGAACTGCAAATCCCCGCCGTAAGCCCCGATGTTGCCGGCGAAAACACCGCCAACACCATGCAGGAGATGCTTGGGGCCCAATTGCGCCCCGTTCCCGTCAGCCCGGGCCTGATGGTCTATCTCGATCAGGTGAAGCGGTCGCGTCTGATCGCCCGCTGGAACGAGGTTCTCAGGCTCCATTAGCGCGCCGGTTTCGGCGCGCAAGCGCATGTTCGTTTCAATCGGCATGGAACAAGAGACCATCCAAGCTGAGTTGCCGCTTGTCAGCTCACTCCAGCCCGGGAATGCCGCCGATCTGCTCGGCCAGAAAATCGACCAGCAACCGCACGCGCGCGATGCCTGCACGCTCGGGCACGATCAGCATGCTCAGCGGCACCGACGACAGCCCGTAGTCGGAAAGAATTGCCTGAAGCCGGCCGGCCGCGAGCAGGTCGTCGACGAGCCAGCGATGGGCGGGCGCGATCCCGCGACCGGCGACAAGCGCTTCGCGCGCAGCCAGTCCGTGGTCCACTCGCAGGCGCCCATGGAAAGGCACCATATGTCGCTCCCCGTTCTTCCCGTGGAGCTCCACCATGTCGCTTCCTGCCACATTCGACATGCGAATGCCCTCGTGTTTGGCGAGGTCTCTTGGGGCGATCGGTATGCCTCGGCTTGCGAGATACTCCGGCGACGCGACCAGCAGTCGCTGGCTTTGTCCGAGCACCCGCAGCTTCATCGAGCTATCGGTGAGCGGCCCCAGCCGAAGCGCGATGTCGATGCCCTCTCGCACAAGATCGATGCGTTCGTCGGTCAGGCTGAGATCGACGCCGATATCCGGATAGAGTTCCTGGAACGCAAAGATCAGCCGCGTGGCATGGAGAACGCCGAACGCAGCCGTGCATGAGATCCGGATGGTGCCAGCCGAGGCCCCGCGTGTGCCCCGCGCCTCATCGCCGGCCTGCTCTACGAGGCGCAGGATCTGCACGCTGTTGGTGTAATATCGGCTGCCCTCGTCGGTCATCGTCACGCGCCTGGTCGTGCGACTGATGAGCGGGACGCCCAGTGCTTCCTCCAGTTCGCGCAAGTGCCGCGTCACCGTCGACTGCCCAAGCCCGAGCTCGCGCGCGACGGCCGAGAGGTTGCCCCGTTCGGCGACGCGAACGAATGTCCTCATCCGTTCGAGCGTGATATCCGATTTATCCATTTTCCGGCACAATCATATGCATTCCCAAGATGTAGTGAAAGGGCCGAACGGCGTCTACATCAAAGGTCGGTTTTTCATCACAGGGATTGCTGACCATGAAAGTTCTGCTCGTTTTTGCTCATCCGGAGCCGCGCTCGCTCAACGGAGCGCTGCGCGACGTCGCCATCCGCGAATTGCAAGCGCAAGGCCACGAAGTCCGTGTTACGGATCTCTATGCCGACAACTGGAAATCGGAGATCGATCGGGCCGACTTTCCTTCGCTCGAAACCGAACCGCCGTTTCAGCCGAGCCGCGCCTCGAAAGCGGCGTTTGCAGCCGGTGTTCTGACCGACGATGTAAAGTCAGAACACGAAAAGCTGCTTTGGGCGGATACGCTCATCCTGCAATTTCCGCTGTGGTGGTACACGATGCCGGCGATCCTGAAAGGGTGGGTCGATCGGGTCTATGCCTATGGATTTGCCTATGGTGTCGGCGAACACAGCGACGCCCATTGGGGCGATCGCTTCGGTGAAGGAACTTTCAAGGGAAAGCGGGCGATGCTGATCGTCACCACCGGCGGCTGGCAGGAACATTACTCCGCCCGTGGGGTCAACGGACCGATCGACGACCTCCTCTTCCCCATCAATCACGGCATTCTCTATTATCCAGGCTATGACGTATTGCCACCTTTCGTCGCCTACCGCGTCGACCGGATTGACGAGGCAGGCTTCGAGGATCTCGCCGAGCGCCTGCGCACACGGATGAGGACGCTTTCGACCACACCGCCCATCCCCTATCGGCGCCAGAACGGCGGCGATTATCTCATCCCGAGCTTGGAACTGCGTCCGGGCCTTGGCAAGCCCACCGCAACCGGGTTCTCCCTCCACCTCGAAGGCTCAGAGACTGCAGGCTAGACGAGCGTTTCGGGGCCGCCGGCGTGCTGCTCGCAGTAGCGCGCGGCGAGCTGTGATCCCACTCCGCGGACCCGGGCGTCGAGAGCAGCTGATTCTGTCCGTGAGGCAGCGATGCTCATCCAATCTGCAGCGGCAAGTGACTGAAGGTCCAACTTTTGGCCCTGCAGGCGGACGGCGCGGATCAAGAACCGCCTAAGAATTCGTAAACTCGACGCTTCATTTCTGCATTGAGGGCTTGATGTCAGCTTGATGTCAGCTTTCTATGATGGCTTAGCAGTCGCTGGCGCCCCCGTGGAGGCGGGATCGCTGGTTGCGCACTGGGAGGAAGTTACCAATCCGGTCAGCGACAAGGGTCCTTGGGCACCGTCGCGTCTTCCCGTTCGCACGCAGAAACAACGTGCGCGTGGAAAATCGCGCCTCATGGAGGACTGACCTTGAAACACTTTTTCCTGGCATCCATTCTCGCCGGCGCAATGGCGCTGCCGGCTTATGCGGCTGACTACACCATCATCGCTCCGGCAAATCCGGGCGGCGGCTGGGACCAGACCGCTCGCTCGCTCCAGACCGTCCTGCAGCAGGAAGGCATCTCCGGCAACGTTCAGGTTCAGAACGTACCGGGCGCCGGCGGCACCATCGGTCTCGCCCAGTTCGCAAGCCAGCAGAAGGGCAACCCGAACGCCCTGATCGTCGGCGGCTACGTCATGGTCGGCGCAATCCTGACCAACAAGTCGCCGGTTACCCTGAAGGACGTTACCCCGATCGCGCGCCTCACCGGCGAATTTGAAGCGATCGTCGTTCCGGCCGCTTCCGAGATCAAGACGATGGCTGACCTCGTCGCGGCTCTGAAGAAGGATCCGGGCGCCGTGTCGTGGGCTGGCGGTTCTGCCGGCGGTACCGACCATATCGCCGTTGGCCTGATCGCCAAGGCGGCTGGCGTCGACCCGACCAAGATCAACTACATCGCCTATTCCGGCGGCGGCGAAGCCCTTGCAGCCATTCTCGGCAGCCAGGTTACCGCCGGCATCTCCGGTTACGGCGAATTCGAAGCCCAGGTGAAGGCCGGCACGCTGCGCCTCATCGCAGTCTCGAGCGGCGAACGCCTCGCCGGCATCGACGCCCCGACGCTGAAGGAATCCGGCCTCGACGTCGTCGTTGAAAACTGGCGCATGGTTGCAGCCGCTCCTGGCCTGACCGACGAGCAGAAGGCAGCCGTTTCGGCTGACGTCGAAAAGCTCGCCAAGTCGGCCGGCTGGCAGGAAGTGCTCAAGACCAAGGGCTGGCAGGATAGCTATCTCTCTGGCGACGCATTCGCCGCCCAGCTCGACAAGGACGTTTCGGCCACCGAAGGCGTTCTGAAAGACATTGGACTGGTGAAATGAGCAAGGGCCACAACCCTTCAACCGCAACGCGTCGCCCGGATCGGGCGGCGCTCTTCATCGCGGCCGTGCTTGCCGCCATCGCCGGCCTCATTTTCTGGGACGTGTCACGCCTTTCGGGCGCTGCCGGTTACTCCCAGGTCGGGCCGACGACGGTACCCTATGCAATCGCATGCTGTCTCGCCGGTCTTGCCGTCTGGACCGTATTTGCGGCATTCCGCAACGATTTCCCCGAGCGCGAGCGCCAGGAAATCTCGCCGGTCATCTGGATCGTCGCCGGGCTTGCAGCACAGATGCTGCTCCTGAACGTCGCAGGCTTTTCGATCGCCACCGGCATTCTCTTTGCGTTCACCGCGCGTGGCTTCGGCAAGCGTAAGCTCTGGTTCTCCCTACCAGTCGGCATTGCGCTCTGTTTTGCCGTGTGGGTGATTTTCGCTAAGCTCCTGCAGTTGTCGCTGCCCGCAGGGCCGCTTGAACATCTGTTCTTCTAAGAGGGCCGTCAACCATGGCTACTTTTGATTTCCTGCTTCAGGGGCTGTGGGTTGCTGCCCAGCCGATGAACCTGCTCTATGCACTGATCGGCGTGACGCTTGGAACCGCCGTCGGCGTTCTGCCGGGCATCGGCCCGGCCCTGACCGTGGCCCTCTTGCTGCCGGTCACCTATCAGCTCGATCCGGCCGGCTCGCTCATCATGTTCGCCGGCATCTATTACGGTGGCATGTATGGCGGCTCGACGACGTCGATCCTGCTCAACACGCCCGGTGAAAGCGCCTCGATCGTTACCGCGCTCGAGGGCAACAAGATGGCGCGCGCCGGACGGGGCGGACCCGCCCTTGCAACCGCCGCCATCGGCTCGTTCGTGGCCGGCCTGATCGCGACGCTCGGACTTGCCTTCATCGCGCCCTATATCGTCAAGCTGGCGCTGGTCTTCGGTCCGCGCGAATACTTTGCATTGATGGTTCTCGCCTTCGTCACCGTGTCTTCGGCATTCGGCGACAGCACGCTTCGTGGCCTGACGGCGCTCTTCGTCGGCCTGGCGCTGTCCGTCGTCGGCATCGACCAGCTGACCGGCCAGGCGCGCCTCTCCTTCGGGGTTCCCGAACTGCTCGACGGCATCGAAGTTACCACGCTGGCCGTGGCGATGTTTGCAATCGGCGAGACGCTGTTCATTGCGGCCCAGGGCGCAAAGGGCCCGGACAAGGTCGAGGCCGTGCGCGGTTCGATCTGGATGAGCAAGCTCGATTGGGCGCGCTCGTGGAAGCCCTGGCTCCGCGGTACGTTCATCGGCTTCCCGATCGGCGCCATGCCGGCCGGCGGCGCCGAGATCGGCACCTTCCTGTCCTATGCCGCTGAAAAGCGCCTGACCAAACATCCAGAAGAGTTCGGCAACGGCGCCATCGAAGGCGTCGCCGGTCCGGAAGCTGCCAACAATGCCTCGGCTGCCGGCACGCTCGTTCCGCTCCTGACGCTCGGCCTGCCGACGACGGCAACCGCCGCCATCATGCTCGCGGGCTTCCAGCAGTACGGCCTGCAGCCCGGTCCGCTTTTGTTTGCGACCAACCCGCAGCTCGTCTGGGGCCTGATCGCCAGCCTGCTGATTGCCAACTTCATGCTGCTCGTCCTGAACCTGCCGCTGATCGGCCTTTGGGTGAAGCTGCTGACCATCCCCAAACCTTGGCTTTACGCAGGCATCCTGCTGTTTGCCACGCTCGGCACCATCGGCGCCAACCCTTCGGTCTACGAGCTCGGCATGCTGCTCGCCTTCGGCCTGCTCGGTTATGCCATGCGCGTCTTCGGCTATCCGATTGCGCCTGTCGTCGTCGGCCTGATCCTCGGCCCGCTCGCCGAGCAGCAGCTCCGCCGGGCGCTGGCGATCAGCCAGGGCGACGTCAGCGTGCTGTTCACCTCGCCGATCGCAGCCGTGCTTCTGGTCGTTGCCGCCGCAGCGCTGATCATCCCGCTGATCCTCAGGGCTCGCGGTCGCGGTGAAGTGCTTTCGCAGCTCGCTGCCAACGAAGACTGACGAACAACGCCGCGCCATCACCTGTTCAGGGGTGGCGTGGTCCCGACCTTCTGCATCGTTCTATCGATCTCGTCCGATCCGGGAACCGTGCAGGAGCCTCCCAAGGCTCAAATAGCAGGCCCGGTCGATGGATAGTCGACCGGGCCTGCTTCCGTTGCATGGCTGGGGTGTCCAATTGTGCATTGCAAAAAGACCTGCCAAGTCCCATCTTTTGCTCATCAGAGAGAAAACGAAAGCGAGCAAAGAGATGGCTACCACAACTTACCGCAAGGGTTTCATCGGCCGCGCATTCGCAGTTCTCGGCGCCGCTAGCGCTGCTGCAGCTGCTGTCGAAGGCCACCGCCGCCCCAAGGCAAGCGACCTGCGCACCCTCGGCATCGATCCGGCGAACTTCCCGGACGCAGGCCGCAACTAACAGACAATTCCGGCGCCCGTCGTCACGACAGGGCGCCCTATCCTCCCAAGGATGAGACGGCTCGACATCGAGGGATGGCGGGCCGTTATTTTTTGGTGATGGACCTTGTGAACGCGACAACGCGGATCGCGTTTGTGCCCTGCTCAACCTCACGGATAAGGCTCCCCCAGGGGCGATGGCGACCTGCAGCCCGGCTCAGGGGCGCCCGGTCGCCATCCTCATCAGACTGCGCATGCGCTCTCGCAGGATGCGGCCCCATGGTACCTCGGCGTCGATTGCACGGTAACCGGCCTGCGTCAGCGAAAAGCGGACATGGCCGTCGATCTCGCGCCTTACGATGTATTGCATGTTCAAGGCGCGAAACACGGCAGCATGAAGCTCCTGCGGCCAATCGATCTCGTCGGCCGGCACCCGGTGCCCACCCGCCCGGTAAACCTCTTCCAGCACTCGCTGCAAATCGCCTGAAATCATCCCTTGTTTATCCAGGGACTGACGTCGTTTGGCAATGGCGGTGCAGCCCCGCCTCTCCGAAACAAAAAGCCCCCGGTGCAGTCTGCACCGGGGGCCCTTGAGTGCATGTCAGTGGTCGAGCGAACTAGGCTTCGACGCGGGCCTGACCGTGGCCTGCTTCGCCACGCAGTTCCGCTTCGCGCTCCCGCCTGTTGTGGCGGATCGACGACCAGAGCGAGATGCCGATCAGGGCAGCGCCGCCAAGGCCGGTGATCACTTCGGGGATGTGCACCAGCGTCTGGAAATACATCACCACCGAAAGGATCAGGATCGCGTAGAACGCGCCATGTTCCAGATAGCGGTACTCGGCCAGCGTCCCCTTCTCCACCAGCATGATCGTCATCGAGCGCACATACATGGCGCCGATGCCAAGGCCGATCGCGATAATGAAGAGGTTCTGCGTCAGGGCGAAGGCGCCGATAACGCCGTCGAACGAGAAGCTCGCATCCAGCACTTCGAGGTAGAGGAAGGCTCCGAAGCCGCCCTTTGCCGAAGCGTCCAGCGTCTGCTGGGACGCGTCGAGCAGACCGCCGACCACCTCGACCGCGAGGAACGTCAGCAGGCCGTAGATGCCCGAGTAGACGAAGGTGTGCGCGTCGGCAGGCTCGAGAAGCCTGGAGAAGCCGAGAATGAGCGCCAGCACGAAGGCAATTTCAATGCCCTTGATCGTGGCGAAGCGCGCCATCTTGCTTTCAACCCACGAGATCCAGTGCACGTCCTTCTCGTTGTCGAAGAAGTAGGTGAGACCGACCATCATCAGGAAGGTTCCGCCGAAGGCGGCGATCGGAAGGTGCGCATCGTTCATGATGCGGGCATATTCTTCCGGTCTGGTCGCTGCCAGCATGATGGCATCGATCGGGCCGATGCTTGCCGCGATCACGACGATGAGCAGCGGGAAGACGATACGCATGCCGAAGACGGCGATGATGATACCCCAGGTCAGGAAGCGGTGCTGCCACTCCGGGGTCATGTCCTTCAGCTTGTTCGCGTTGACGATCGCGTTGTCGAAGGACAGCGAGATTTCAAGAACGGCCAGCACGGTGCAGATGAAGAACACCGAAGCCATGCCGCCGATCGTGCCGGTCGACTGCCAGCCGAGCCACGCGCCGAGCGCGAGGCCGACCGCGGTGACGATGAAGGCCCACTTGAAGTAGCCAAGCGAGCTTGCGTGCGTGTGAGGCTGTGTCATCGACGGGCCTCCTTCGCGCGCACGACTCCCGGTTCCGAGAAGAAGTGGGGTTTTGAAACGAAAATACGCACGGCCGAAAGGGCACATGCGTTAGGCATGAGATCAGTTTTCATGGTAGCTAATCCGCCGGCTACTTTGCTGGCGGTACCGACATCACGAGAGCGCCGTAAAAACTCTCGCCAGAGGGGCCCGGCACCAGTGTTCATCCCGCGGTCCGATGTCTGGTCGGCGAGATCACCCCTTAACTAGCAGCGCCGTGCGTTACGTCAAGAGGCAACGCCACCGCCCACAGGATGATCGGGTGCCTCCAATGCGAAATCCTGGATTGCAGCGCCGAATTCGCCCCGATCCATTCATTCGTAAAACTTATGGTCCCATACCGAGTGGGCGATGGATTGCTGCTGCGGAATGTGCAAAAGGCTCGTGCGAACACGTTTGAAAGCCGCCGCCATGACCCTCATCGCCACCTCCGCAACCGCGCCGAACGCCGCGCGCACGGGTGTCATCATCATGCTGCTCGGCATGCTAATGTTCTCGCTCAACGACGTCATGGGCAAATGGCTGGTTGCGACCTATTCCGTCAGCCAGCTGATGGTGATCCGCAGTATCGCGGCACTGCTCGTGCTTTCACCCTTCATCCTCCGGCGCGGCCTGCGTTCGATGCTGCGCGTCGAACGCCCCTGGCTGCAAGCGCTGCGCTCGCTGCTCTTTGCCGTCGACGCTTCGGCCTTCTATTTTGCCGTCGCCTACATGCCGCTCGCCGACACCATGACCTATTGGCTGGCAGCGCCGATCTACGTGGCCGCGGCCTCGCCGTTCCTGCTCGGCGAAAAAGTCGGCTGGAGACGCTGGACGGCCATTCTCATCGGCTTTGCCGGCGTCGTGGTCGCGCTCGAACCGTCGAAGGACACGTTCAGCCTGCCGGCGCTGATCGCGCTCGTCGGCAGTGCCGCCTTCGCCTTCGCGCTGATGCTCGGCCGGACCCTGCGTTCGACGCCGGATACGACGCTCGTTTTCTGGCAGGTGATCGGCGCGCTCGTCTTCTCGCTGGTCGGCGTTGCCGCCAACCCGTCCGGATGGGCGCCCGTCGACGGCGAGGCCGTCCTCCAGCTCGGCATGCTGGGCATCGTTGCCATGCTCGCGCACATCCTGGTCAATCGCGCACTGAAGCTTGCGGATGCCGCGACCGTGGTGCCACTGCAATACACGCTGCTGCTGTGGGCCGTCGTCTTCGGCTGGTTCTTCTTCGGCGACATGCCGCGTCCGACCGTCATCATCGGCGCCGCCCTGATCGTCGCCTCGGGGCTCTTCATCTTCTTCCGCGAACAGCAGTTGAAGAAACAGGCCACAAACGTGTGACCGCAAGCCTGTGGGAACGACGGGCAGGGTTTCGCTTGGCGTCTTCCTCTGATACCTGGCACCCGTCTCAACGCTGAAGGGAGGCTCACATGGCCAAGGCAATCCACTCGATGATCCGCGTACTCGACGAAAAGAAGTCGGTGGATTTCTATCGGACAGCCTTCGCGCTCGAGATCGCCGAGCGGCTCGATTTCGACACCTTCACGCTGATCTACCTTGCAAACGAAGAGACCGAATTCGAGCTCGAGCTGACTGTCAACAGGGAGAGGACCGAACCCTACGCGCTCGGCGACGGCTACGGCCATCTCGCCCTGTCGGTGAGCGACCTCGACAGCGAGCACACGCGGTTGACCGAGGCCGGGCTCAGCCCGAACAAGATCGTCGAATTCAATCGCGACGGCGCACTGCTGGCGCGGTTTTTCTTCATCACCGATCCGGACGGCTACAAGATCGAAGTTCTGCAGCGTCACGGCCGCTACAAGTGATCGCCTAGCCTCAATTGCAATCAATCAAAACAATAGCGATTATCGCGCCTATCTATTTCGCTTATAGGCAGAGCGGACTTAGTGTTCCCCGGAAGCATCAAGAATGATGCGCCAACAAGGGGAACACGGATGAAGAAGCAGATTGCAGCGATGATGCTGGCCGTCATGGCGACGGCAACGTCGGCAAGTGCCGCCGACAAGATCAGGATCGGTACGGAAGGCGCCTATCCGCCCTTCAACTTCGTCGATTCCGCCGGCAAAATCGGCGGCTTCGACGTCGATATCGGCCTGGCGCTTTGCGAACGGATGAAGGCCGAGTGCGAAGTCGTCGCGCAGGACTGGGATGGCATCATTCCCGGCCTGCTCGCCAAGAAATACGACCTCATCATCGCGTCGATGTTCATCACCGAGGAGCGCAAGAAGCAGGTCGCCTTCACCAACCCCTATTATCTCGCGGCGATGACGCATGTGGCGCCGAAGGGCGCCGGCATCACCACGTTTACCAACGATGCGCTGAAGGGCAAGACGATCGGCGCCCAGTCCGGCACGACGCAGGCCGATTTCATCGCGGCGACCTATCCGGACGCGGACATCAAGCTCTACCCGACCCAGGATGAAGCCAATCTCGACATGGTCAACGGCCGCCTCGATCTGCAGGTCGGCGACATGCTGCCGCTGCTCGACTGGGTCACGAAGAACGACGACGGCAAGGCCTGCTGCGAAATCATCGGCGAGCCGATCACCGACAAGAAGTTCGTCGGCGATGGCGTCGGCATTGCCGTGCGCCAGGACGACAACGACCTTCGAGAAAAGCTGAACAAGGCACTCGACGAAATCCGCGCCGATGGCACCTACAAGAAGATCAACGATAAGTACTTCTCGATCGACGTCTATACGATGAAGTAACTCAAAGCCGTCGCGACCGGTCGCTGCCAGGGCGGCCGGGCCTACCCCCTCGGGCGCCAGACCAACAGGCGAAAATCATCGTCCCCCTGCTCGGCGGCCTCGATGAAGTCGCAGCGCTGGAAACAGGCGAGACTTGCCGCGTTGTCGATCTCGATGTGCGCGTGAAGCTCGGCATAGACGCTGCCCGGACCACTCAGGAAGGCAAGCAGACTGCGTGTGCCGTAACCGCGGCCGCGCAGATGCGGTGACACCGCCAACTCGATGTGACCGACACCCTCTTCATCGCGATCAACCTGGATTTCAGCAAACATCGTTTCATCGAAACCAACCGCGGCCCAGCACCCTGCGTTGTCGCTTCCCGTAACATGCGAAAACCAGTCGTCGGTGGGATAGGCGAGGAAACGTGCGATTTCGGCATCGGCGAACCAGGAACGGTAGCGCTCAAGGTCTGCCTGCGTGAAGAGGCGGAAGGTGATTTCCAGTCCCGAACGATCTGCCACCCTTTGCTCGCCCCTTTGCCGCTTGAAACGGCCGCGCTCCTGTCGAGCGCGGCCGCATTTGAAAGCTAGTCCGCCTGTGCCTGCCGCTGGCGGGCAACAAGCGTCTCGAACTGCGGGTCATCGGCCATCGTTGCCAATGCCCAGTGGCCTTCGAGCCATTCGGCCTGACCGTCCCAGCCGTCTTCGACCAGCTTGCCGATGTTGGCGAGCGCTCGCTCGCGCTCCCCGATCAGTGCCCAGGCGCCAGCCGCGTGGAAGCGATACCAGCCGATATGGGCGCTGGCGGCCTCCAGATGCGTCGCCCAATCCCTGCAGGTTTCCGGATCGAGATCGCCGACATTTTCAGCAGGCAGATTGCCGCTATAGGCGAAGTGGCGATCGTTCTCGACCAGGCCAATCGCCTTAGCGATCGCGATCGAGCCCCTGTTGGACGCGTGCGAATGCCACTCGACCCCGACGATGCCGCGTTCTAGGCACTCTGTCAGCGCTGCTGCGGCCGCAACTTTCGCGAGACCGAGACGGCGAAAGCCAGGCTCGGTGCCAACGCCGAGCTCACATCTGCTACCCGTCACGCTGTCGCTCATGCAATGGCTGACGATCCTTTGCTGATGGAGCACGCAGAAGCCCACCCCCTTGTCTAGGAAGTCCTCCGTCGACGGCCAGCTATCGATACCGTCCGTCACCACGTCCAGATTGACCACGGCAGCAGAAAGCAGGGTGCGGTCGATGCGCGCCAGTTCGAACCCGTCCGGCAGGCCCGCGACCGCCACCGGCACGCGTCCCTCCGCCAGACCAAATCGGACGCGCGGATGCGGCCGTGCATACGGGTTGGACCAGACGCGCGACAGATGTCCCGCCCAATGGTCTTGCGCAAACAGGTAGGCCCAGGCTGGAATTTCCCGTCTCAGGGCCGCAACGCATTTGGGCGATGCAAGCTCAGGCGAACCAGCGAGGTAGTAAGTTTCGCCGCTTGCAAGGAGCGCAACCGTCGGCTCGGTCATGCGATCGACCCAGATTTCGCCATCGAGGCAACCGGCCAAGACGGCGGCGACCTCCACGTGCTGGGCAGACAAGGTGTTCAGAAGCGGTTGAGCGACCGTATAGGCCTTTTGCTCGAGTTCATGCATGGTAATGCAATCCTGTAGAGGCAGCGGCTGATGGCGCTGCCGACAGTTGAGAGAGTTGGAACGAAGACATCGTTCCCCTTCGATCCGGCTTTGGCCTGCCGGCCCCCGACGTTGGAAACAGCCATCTTGTTACCTCTCTCTTTCCGTGCGTCCTGCTCGGACGTGATTGCACCCGACGCAAATAGCCACTTTAAAGTGTATGCGCAATATCGTGCGCGCGGCATTTCAGCGGGCTTCACCAAATCCGGAGCCCTGGCAAAATTTCCACCCGCAGGCGGAAACACCAGCACGGACTAGGCGACGATTGTCGAGACTTGGTGGAGTTTTCGACAACGAACAGAAAACCATCGCGGTCGATGGCGCCTGCCTTGCTTGGAATGGGCCATAGCGCAACGGGCCGGAATGACCCGGTTCGCTCGCACGGACCCGGCCGCGGGAAATTGAGCGCGGGTACCACGCGCCAAGGCCGCCAATAGCAACTTGGCTATTGGCGGCCTTGGCGGATCATCTTGCTAAACTGCGATTGCCTTGGCCGAATTGATCCCGGCAAGGCCGTCAGCCAGAACGCGGATCATCGCCGCCTGATCAGGCAGGCCGCAGCCGTCCAGCACCCGTTCCATCAGCGCCAGCCATTGCGGGAAATCTTCCTGACCGAACCAATGAACGGACAGGCAGTCGCCGGGCATCGGGCCTTCCAATCCGGCCTTCGCGAAATCGATGCACTGCACCGGTCCCGAGATCAGCCACAGGACGCGACGGATGCTGACATGAGGCACGGCTTGCGCCTGTCCCATCATCATCTCGCGTAGATCCCCGTCGTTCAAGAGCGCCGACAGCAGCAGGAGCCACGCAATCTCGCACGGGTCCAGCCGGCCCATGTTCGGATTGAGGCGGCCCTGCGCGTTGCCTCTTCGGGTGAAGAGCACGATCGCCTCCTCGAGCTGGCCCCGAAGCATCGCCAGCATTCCAAGCATGAACGGCGGTTCGGCGATATGCCCGATCCACTGGCACGCATCATTGAGCGCGGCTTGCGTCGGCCCCAGATCGTCGCCCGCCAGGATGGCGTCACGGGCATCGCGCAGGATGGCGGACATCGGGTTGTCGTGAAGCACGAAATTGTCGATTGCGGGCGTATCCGGCCTGGCCGGCACGTTGCGGAACCGTCCGAACTGCTTTGTCTGCTGCGTCATCTCACCCGGCTTGAGCGCCATGCGGCACTCATACCAGTCGAGCAGATACGTCCATTGCTCGCGGGTGAAATTGTCCTGTATCAGCCGGTAGCCATTCTTCTTGATGCGGTTGTAGACGTCGGGCTTGGCCGATACCGCGATCATCTTGGCGTAGAGTTCCTCGCCGCTGCCCAGAATGCAGTTCTCGAGATCGACGAAGCCGTACCTCTTGACCACCTCTGAGTCGGGCGCAACCAGGATCGCGCCGGCAGCCGGTATCTCCAGGTGCTTTCGCACCACATAGTCCAGCCGGGTGGTATCGGCGATCGAGAAATAGCTCTGCGATATCAGCCGCGCATATTTTTCGTCGCGAACCTCGAAAGGTGCCGGCGTGCCGGACTGGTATCCCGGATGCGTATAGACCAGCGTCGGCAGGAAATGCTGTATCTCCTGCGTGATCTTGGCGCGCCAGGGGTAGAAGGCGGGAAACAGGTGACCGCTGAAGATCGTGACCGGGATCGTCTTTTCGACGGCGTAGTCCCTGAAGATCTTGCGATCGACGAACAGCGGCAGGAGATGGCAGGTAAAACGCTCCAGCTCGGGCATATGCTGCAAATGCTCGATGCCGCAGAATATGGTCTCGATACCATAGGTTTCCAGCATGCCGAAAAGAAGTGGCCGCATGGGATCGTGCGGGTCACAATTGAGGTAAAGGACCCTCGGAATTTCCGGGAATGCATCGATGTTGGCGATATTGAGCCGTTGCGGCCGCACCCAGTGAACGGCGTCGAAGACGACGAAATCGGGCTTCAGCTTTTCACAGACCTGCTCGAAATCGAAATCCTGATCGATCGTGTCGACATGGCAATGCAATGCCAGCGCATCCACCCACTCGTTGGAGATTCTGCGCAGCAGCGGGCCAGCTTCCGGGTTCAGCGTCGGCCTGACACACAGGACCCGACGACGGGGCGCTTTACCGGCCATTGTCTGCACCTCGCTCGAAGAAGCTCGTGACTGCACCGATGACCCGATCCTGCTGGTCCGGCGTCAGACCGGCGAACATCGGCAGCGACAGGGCCGTGCCGGCATAGTCTTCGGCAACGGGGAAATGGTCCTCTCCCGAGGCCATATGGGCGAAGCACGGCTGCTTGTGCAGCGGGATAGGATAATGCAGCCCCGTCTGGATGCCATGCCCCTCGAGATAGGCCTTCAGCGCGTCGCGCTGCGGCGTGCGCACGACATAGAGATGGAACACGTGGTCGCCGTGTACAACCTCCGGCAGCTTCAGCGGAAGCCCGGCAAGTCCCTCGGCATAGCGCGAGGCGATCTCGCGGCGCTGGTTCGTCCAATCGTCGAGATGTCCAAGCTTGTGGCCGAGCACCAGCGCCTGAATGCCATCCATGCGGTAGTTGTAGCCGATCATCTGATGGACGTAGCGCTGTGCCTGGCCATGCTCGCGCAGGGCACGCATCGCATCCGCGCTGCGGTCGTCGTTGGTCACGACCAGGCCGCCCTCGCCGGCAGCGCCGAGATTCTTTCCGGGATAGAAGCTGAAGCAGCCGAAATCGCCAAGCGAACCCAGCGCCTGCCCGTCGTAACGGGCGCCGATCGCCTGCGCCACGTCCTCGATGACCAGCAGCTTGTGACGCCGGGCGAAGTCGAGAACCGCCGCCATATCGGCCGGTTGGCCATAGAGGTGGACGGGGATGATCGCTTTCACCTTATCGTCGAGCTTGCGCTCGGCATCGCGCACATCAATCGTTCCGGCACCCGCCTCGACATCGCAGAACACCGGGATGGCGCCGGCATAGATCAGCCCCCAGACCGTGCCGATGAAGGTGTGGGTCGGAACCAGGACCTTGTCGCCCGGAACAATACCGGCTGCGATCACGGCGACGTGCAAGGCGGCGCTGCCGCTGCTGACGGCAACGGCGTGCTTGACGCCGAGATAGTCCGCAATCCGTTGTTCGAAGTCCTTGGCCCAGGGGCCGAGGCAAAAGGCGCTTGCTTCGAACAGGCGCTCCATGTCCGGCATGACGCTGCTACGAATCTGGTTCCACTGTATCGACAGGTCCACGAAAGGCACTGTGGCATGCGCGTTCATCTAGGTCTCTTTCCGTTGCACTCGACCACCAACCCCATCCGCAATGGCTGGGAAAGCGATCGACGCTGATACATCTTGTTTCTGTGGAGGGCGCCGGATCGGCCGGACCTCATTCCGCGGCAATGACGCTTGCCTGCTGCGCCGCCAGTCCGTTGCGAACACGCAACAGGCTGAAGTCCAGCTTCGCCTGCGCCTGCTCGAGGGTGCGAACGACCCGAAGCCCGAGATGCCCGTCCGTCTTGCATCGCTCCTGTCCCAGCATCACCCGGCGGAAGTGCTCAAGCACATCGACCAGCGGCTCGGAGCCGGCAAGCCGCGGCGAATGCACCGAACCGATGCGATAGCTCGGCAGGATCATGTGGCGCTCCTGCTCCGACTGGAAGGTGATGCCCGAATCGTAGACCTTGAGCGGCTCTTCGCGATTGAGGTCGTCCCAGACGGCCATTTGCGCGCTACCGCCGACGGCGATGCGACGGACCTTCACCGGGGACATCCAGCTCAGGTTGAGATGCGCAACCATCGATCCGGGGTAATGGAACGTCAGGTAGGCGATGTCAGGCGAGGTCGGATTGACGTGGCAATAGCCGCTCGCCTCGATCTCCACCGGCTCATGCTTGAACAGATAATCGATGATCGACAGATCGTGCGGCGCCAGATCCCACAGGACATTCACGTCGGGCTGAAACAGGCCGAGATTGACGCGCTGCGAATCGAAGTAGGAGATGCGCCCAAGCGCCTCGGTGTGCACGAGCTCGGCCAGCTTCATGACAGCCGGATGGAAGAGGAATGTGTGATCCACCATCAGCGTCAGACCACGAGCGGCAGCCCTTGAAACCAGATCGGCGGCTTCGTCGCTCGAACTGCACATCGGCTTTTCGACCATCACATGCTTGCCGGCGTCGAGTGCTGCCCGCGCAAGATCGTAGTGCGAGGCAACCGGTGTCGCGATGACAACCGCGTCGATATCGCTGTCGGCCATGACGGGCGCCGCATCGGGATAGACTTTGACGCTCGGGTGCGATGCCGCCAGCTTTTCCTGCAGGCCAGGCGCAGGGTCAACGACAGCGGCCAGCTGAAGGCCGGGGTTGTTGGAGATCACCCGAAACAGGTTCCGCCCCCAATATCCCATTCCAAACAATGCGACTTTGATCATATTCCCGTCCATCAAGAAAACCGTTCGGGACAAGCTGGACCACAAAGCTTGTCCCGGCCTGAACGCGGCTGATTTCGCATTTGATGTTCGCTGGCCGAATACTGATCGAAGGAAAGCCTGGCAAAAGATTGCGCCAATACAACATGATCGCGGCAGACCTCGAAAAGCAATTGTCGTTGCTGCCGCAAGACTATGGATTCACTAGCAATACTCCGCACTGGAAACATTTCAGGGAACGTTGCAAGGGGCGCGGCTGACGAAGAAATTCTGTCCGCGCCTATTGGATTTCACCACCGACCGACGCCGCGTGCCAAGCGCCAAGGTCTGCGAAAACTCTACAGCGGCGAAACTGCGCATGGTTCATCACATCACCTCCTATGACGACCGCTTCAGGGAAGCCTGGGACGGATTCGTGCCGACGACGCAATCCGGCACGGTCATGCACAGCCGGCGATTCCTCGAATATCATGGCGAACGCTTCAAGGACGAAAGCCTGTGTGTCTGGAGCGATCCCGGCGTTCGGCTGAAGGCAGCCATTCCACTGGCGCGCGTACCAAACACCACCGATGTCGTAGCCTCCCATCCGGGAAGCACCTTTGGCGGCATGATCGCCAACGTGATCGACCCTTCGGAGCGGGCCGAGATTTTCGCAGAAGTCGCCGCGACGCTGCTTGAACGAGGGTATCGCAAGCTGATCTACAAGTCTGTGCCGGCGATCTTCGGACAGCAGTTCGACGAGAGCGATCTGCGGTTGTTCCTAAGAGCTGGCACCGTGCGTCGCGCCGATCTCTGGTGTTTCATCCGGATCGATCGGGCCTACGCATTCTCCGCCAAAAGGCGCGCCTCGATCAAAGCCGCCGAGCGCAAGGGCGTGAAGCTGCGCCAAGCCCGACACGAAGCGGACTGGGTCGCCTTCCACACGCTGCTGTCCAGCAACCTGCAGGATCGGCATTCGACCGTGCCGGTCCACAGCCTCACCGAAATGCTCGACCTGCGACGTCGCCTCGAGGACGAAAACCAGCTCTGGCTCGCATACGGGCCCGATGACGAGATTCTCGCCGGGACATGGTGCTTCGCCTACAATGCCGAAACGCTTCACACCCAGTACATCGCCTCCAATCCGCGCGGACGCGAGCTTGGGGCCGTGGACTACCTGCTGGCCGGCGTGATCGACGCGACAGCCGCCAGCAGCTTCAAGGTGATGTCGTTCGGTATCAATACCCTGTCGGACGGATATGCGATCAACACCAATCTGCTGAAGCAGAAACTGCGTTTCGGATCGGGCGTCGCTGTGCACTGGCATTTCGACGTCGATCTGGAGCAACTGGCGAATTTGGATGCAGGTTTTGCACGATGACAATGTGGCTCAGGATCGGGGATGCATGAGATGACTGAACTCGTTGTGATTGGAGCCGGCGTCGCGGGGCTCGTGTGCGCAGCGCTTGCAAGGGCGCAAGGCGCGTCGGTAACCGTGATCGAGGCCGGCGCTTCGGCGGGCGGCCTCTGGAAGTCGACCGCCGTCGAGCTTGGCGGGCGGTCGCATCATCTCGACGCCGGCCTGCGGCTCCCGGTTCTTTCGGGTACGAAATCGATCGACGATGCGATCTTCCACCGCCCCGACTTCCGCTTTTCCTGGGTCTATTATGACGGCTGGCCACGCGAAAGCGCCATAACCGCCGACCGCTTCAACGCGGAAAGCTCGTGCCTCGACACAACCGTCCTCGGGGCGAAGCTCAGTGTCGCGCTCGACGAGATCCGCGCGACGCGGCCGGTCGAAGGTGCCGAAAATGCCGAAGACTACAGCCTGAACTGGTTCGGGCCGACCTTGACGAACAGCCTCGTTCGCGACGCGGTGCTCGGGCTCTTCGAAACGGACTTGTCTGAGCTCGCGCCGAACGCCGTAAAATGGTTCCTGCCGCGCCGTATGATCGCCGGGGATCATCAGGCAACCGCGCGGCTGCTCGACGACGACGCGCTCGCCGGTCGCATCGCGCATGCCCGGTACTGCGACTTGCCCAAAAACGCTGCACGGCAGTTCCTGCGTCCGCAGAGCGGCGGCATTTCCACCTGGATCAACGCCCTGCAGCAGAGCCTCGCAGCAGACGGCGTGACGTTCCTGTTCAACGACGCGGTTCAGGACATCGATCGCGCGCCGGTCACGCAGCGCGTGGAGCGCATCGTCTTGCGCTCGGGTGCCGTCATCCGCCCGGCCGGTGTGATCAGCACGATTGCACCCGCGCTCGTCGCCCGCGCCATGGGCGTCTCCCCCGGAGCACTGCCGCGGTTCCGCCATCTGCAGATCTCCCACGTGCTCGTGGATCGGCCTGTCAGCCATCAGGCGGAATATGCGCTCAACTTCAACCGCCACCCGGCATTCTTCCGCGCCATCTTCCACGACAACATCGGTGATACCGAGGCCGGCAGCCACATCATCACCTTCGAACACCTCGTCGACGAACTCTTGCCCGCAGACCTTGCGCGTGCAGCGCTCGATGAATGCAGGCGCTGTGGCATCATTGATCCAAACGCCACCGTTCTCGGCAGCCACAGCGATCTTTATCGCAACATTATTCCGGTCCCCACCGTGGACTACGGCAAGGCGACCGCACAGCTGAAGGGCGATACGCTCGACCGCGTCCCCAATCTGCGCTTTGTCGGCCGCTCCGCAGGCACACCGTTTCTTGACGGAATTATCCAGGAAGCCGCATTGGCAATCAAAACAACGATCGGAGCCGAAAACTATGCCTGACGCCATTGCCACAGCGTCCAAATTGATTGGCGCCGAGGAATATGCCCGCAAGTATCTGGTCGACATGGCGTTCGAACGGCATCTCATCACCGCCCGCCAGGACAACTGCCTGGAGTTCCTCGACACCTATTCGCCAGCGTCCGTCGTCGAGGTGGGTTGCGGCCCTGACCTGCTGATCGACCGCTTCGATTTTTCCGCCTCGTCCATCGAGAGCTGGCTGGTGATCGAGCCCTCGTTCTATGCCGACCTGATCGAGCAGAAGCGCGCGTCGCTCGGCAAGCTTGAGCTTGAGCGCGGCTATCTCGAGGAGCGGGTCGAAGCGGCAAGAGCAAGACGGCCGGGCGGATTTGACGCCGTACTGCTTTCGGGCCTGTTGCATGAAACAACCAATCCGCAGACCATGCTGTCCGCCGCCAACGCGCTGCTGAGACCGGGCGGCGCGCTCCTCGTCAGCGTCCCGAACGCCCTGTCGTTTCATCGCCTGCTCGGCGTCGAAATGGGGCTGATGCAATCGCCAACCCAACTCTCCGAGCGGAACGTCGAACTCGGCCAGCCCAATGTCTTCCACCGGGAGACCCTGGAACAAATGGTCGTTGAGGCCGGCTTCGGCGAACTCGCGTTCTCGGGCTACATGTTCAAGCCGTTTTCCAATGGCCAGATGGGCGAGGTGCTCGACATCGTCGGCAATGGCACGGTGGAAGGACTGGTCCGGCTCGGCCAGCGTTTCCCCGAGAATGCCGCCGAAATCGCGGTCTTCGCCCGCAAGCTTTAGCACTGGTTTGGCGAATTGAAGCCCGGTCCCTGTCGGGATCGCGTTTCAATTCACGCCAACCGACCGCCAGTCGCTATGGTCGACCGCGTCGACCGATCGCAGCCATGGCCCCACGTGCGACTTGCATGCAGCCGTCGGCGCCGCCAAAGTCGCGACCGGAAACGAGATGAGGCGATTGATGTTCGATCTGACGGGAAGAACCGCCCTGGTGACGGGCGGCGGGCGAGGGCTGGGCCTGGAAATGGCAAAGGCGCTCGCCAAGGCAGGTGCGTCGGTTGCCATCAACGGTCGCAGCAGGACAGCGCTTGAGGCGGTGCGCGATCAGTTAGCAAGCGAAGGCGTGATCCTTGAGGTCGCGCCCGGTGACGTGGTCACGGATGCCGAGCGGATTCTGGATGACGCGACCGGGAACGGGCAGGCGCTCGATATTCTGATCCACGCCGTCGGCGTGCGTGACCGACGCGGCACGGACGACATGGATGCCGCCGGCTTCGCCACCCTTATCAACACCGACCTGACTGCCGCCTATGGCATGGCGAAGGCGGCACTGCCCTATCTCCGGCGGTCCGACGCCGGCCGGCTGATCTTCGTCACCTCGATTGCAGCCGTTGCCGCCCGTGCCGGCGATCCCGCCTATACGGCGGCCAAGGGGGGACTTGAAGCATTGACGCGATCGCTTGCGGTCGAGCTCGGCTCAGACACGCTGACCGTCAATGCAATTGCGCCCGGCTGGTTTGCAACGGAAACAAACGCGGCGCTTGCCGCCGATCCGGCGCTGCAGCAGTTCGTCGACATCCGCATTCCGCTGAAGCGCTGGGGTCGCCCGGAGGAGATCGCACCCGCGGCCGTCTTCCTCGCATCGCCGGCTGCAAGCTTCGTCAACGGCATCACCCTGACGGTCGATGGCGGCATGACGGTACAGATGTAAGCCGCTTTGGCGACGGAGCGATCAGGGCTCGGCAACTGTCCTTACAAGTCCGTCGGCAAGAAGGTCGGCTAGCGTGATCGCCGCCTTCTCAGCGCTTCGCTTCAGATGCAGGCTGAACGCTGCGTCGGGCAAGGCAGGCAGGGCCAATCGGTCTGGCGCGATTACCACGCCGTCACCAACGAAGCGCCCGGTTCGCGCCGTCACCGCGATACCGCTGCGGATGGCAGCCCTGATGCCCGAGAGGCTGGGGCTGGTCGCAGCAATCCGATAGGGTCGGCCCTGCCCGTCGAGCGCCTCGATCGCCGCTGAACGGAAACCGCAGGGTGGATCGAGCACGGCGAGTGGCAATTGATCGTCGAAGGACGTGGCATCCGGTGAAGCACAGAGCCAGACCATCGGTTCCTCAATCACGGCGACTTCGTCTGCCGCAGCCCCTTGCCGCATGACGATCAGCACGTCGATCATGCCCTGATCATACTGGCTCTGCAGCTCTCTGGTGCGCCCGACCCTGAGATCCAGCTGGACGCGCGGATGAGCACGCGCAAACTGGCGCAGCAGCGCCGGTAGGGTGCTGTCGGCAAAATCCTGGGTGCAGCCGAGCGAAACGCGGCCGTCGGTGCGCCCACCTTTGAGACTGAGCCAGGCGTCACGATGGACCTCGAGGATCTTGCGCGCCTGCACGACCACATCTTCGCCGGCCGGCGTCAGCACACGGCCGCGGCCGGACGGAGCCAACAGCTCTTCCCCGATCACCGCTTCCAGCCGCTGCATCTGCGCGGTGACCGCCGACGGCGTGCGCCCGACAGTCGCGGCGGCCTGTGAGAGCGAGCCGCTTTCGGCAAAGGCGAGGAACGTGCGCAAAAGGTCGGGATCAAGCGTTTGCATAACTTCATGATAATCGAACTATAATTGCAAAACAATTCGATTTTTATTGAGCGAATTGGATGCGACATTGGCGTCAACACCAACCCGCAGCTCACGGAGCACATCATGCCCATCATCAATGTCAGCGTCACCGGCAAGGCCGACCCGGCCATTTCCCAGCGCATCGCCACGGCCGTCAGCGAACTGACCGCCAAGCATCTGCACAAGGACCCGACGATTACGGCCGTCGTCGTCAGCTATGTCGATCCGGCGCACTGGTTCGCCGGCGGTCGCTCGCTCGCCGACCAGGGCGCCAACAGCTTCTGGCTCGACATCAAGGTGGTAGACGGCACCAACACCAAGCAGGAGATGGCGAACTATCTCGAGGCGGTCTTTGCCGGCTTCCAGCAACTGCTCGGCAACGTGCATTCGGAAAGCTACATCCTCGTGCACGAGGTTTCCGCCGCCGCCTACGGCTTCGAAGGCAAGACGCAAGAGTTTCGCTACATCAGCAACAAGCTCAAGGCCACGGTGTGAGCGTCGGCGCTCGTCTTCGAGACGAGGGACAGGCGGCGTCGACCAGACCGACGCCGCTTCCATTCAGACCAGGTCAGCCGGCCTTTGCTTCGTCGTTCCCGCGAAGCAGATGGATGAGCGCGGAAAAATCGTCGCTGCCGTGGCCGAGCTTTTCGAACATCGAATAAAGCTGCGCGGCCTGTGCGCCCATCGGCGTCGATGCGCCCGATGTGCTTGCCGCCTGTTGCGCCAGCTTCAGGTCCTTCAGCATAAGGCTGGCGGCGAAGCCCGGCTTGTAATCATTGTTGGCCGGCGATGTCGGCACCGGTCCCGGCACCGGGCAATAGGTCGTGAGCGACCAGCACTGGCCAGACGAGGTCGAAGCCACGTCGAACAGCGCCTGGTGTGACAGGCCGAGACGCTCAGCCAAAACAAAGGCCTCGCAGACGCCGGCCATGGAAATACCAAGGATCATGTTGTTGCAGATCTTTGCCGCCTGGCCCGCGCCGACGTCGCCGCAATGGACGATCTTCTTGCCCATGGCATCGAGCAGCGGCTTGCCGCGGGCAAAGGCGTCGTCGGCGCCGCCGACCATGAAGGTGAGCGTGCCGGCGGCAGCGCCACCAGTCCCGCCCGAGACGGGCGCGTCGAGCGAACGGCAATCGGCCTTTTCCGCCAGCGCATGCGCCTTGCGGGCGCTGTCGACGTCGATGGTCGAGCTGTCGATCAAAAGCGTCCCGGGATCCACGAAGCCGAGCAATTCATCCCAGACGTAAAGCACGTGCGCGCCGGCCGGCAGCATGGTGATGACGCATTCGGCCTCACGCACCGCCTGCGCGATCGAGCCTGCAACCGAAACACCCGTTTTGGCGGCGGCGGTGCGCGATGCCTCGGACAGGTCGAACCCGGTCACCGCGTGACCGGCCTTCACCAGATTGGCCGCCATTGGGCCGCCCATGTTGCCAAGCCCGATAAAGGCGATCTTCGTCATCTTCACTCCTCCTGAAATGCAGTTCGACCGACGCCGATTGGAGCCGACGCTCCCTCAGGCGACAAACAATGGCAGGTGATCCCGATTGGCAAAGCGCGCGCGCATTTCCTCGGTCACGTCGGATAGCCCGACCGTCCATTTTGGATTGCGGTCCTTGTCGATGACGGCGGCGCGCACGCCCTCATAGAAATCGGGATTGGACAGCATGCCCAGCGTGGCCGAGTATTCGCGCTCGAGGCATTCGTTGAGCGAGGCGCTTGCGCGCCCTGCCCGCAGAAGATCGAGCGTCAGCTTCATGCTCAAGGCCGAGCGCGAACGCAGCAGCGCCAGCGTCTCCCAGCCGAAATCACTGTCTTCGGCTTCCAGCGCTGCAAGGATTTCCTCGACCGTGTCGAAGGCAAAGCAGCGGTCGATTGCCTTCAGATGCGGCGCGAGCGACGAGGCCGGCGCATCTTCGGCAAGGCCTGCCATGGCGGCGTCGACGTCCGCCGCCGTGGCCGAAGCCGGCAGTGCTGCAAGGCGAGAAAACAGGTCTTCGAGTTTGCCGGCCGGAACGAAGCGATCGGCAAGCCGGGCATGGATCGCATCGGCGGCGGCGATGTCACGGCCGGTCAGGCCGAGATAGGTGCCGAACTCGCCGGGCGCATGCGGCAAGAGCCAGGTGGCACCGACATCCGGGAAATAGCCGATGCCGGTTTCAGGCATGGCGAGCCGGGTGCGCTCGGTGACGATGCGGTGGCTGCCATGGGCGGAGATGCCGACGCCGCCGCCCATGACGATGCCGTCCATGATGGCGATATAAGGCTTGGCATAGGCTGAAATGCGGCTGTTGACGACGAACTCCTCGCGCCAGAACTGCGCGCCTTCGGCCGGCCGCTCGCGCCCGCTCTCATAGATCATGCGGATATCGCCGCCGGCGCAAAGCCCGCGCTCGCCCTCGCCCGTCACCATGACGGCGGCGACCGAAGGATCGTTCTCGAATTCACTCAGCGCATCGGCGATCAGCCGGATCATCGGAACGTTGAGGCTGTTCAGCGCCCTGGTGCGATTGAGCCGGATGCGGCCGATCGCGCCCTGGCGTTCGACGATGACCTCGGGTGCTGCCGCCTGCATTTCCATGAAAGGCCCTTCCTATTTCCGGCCGATGATCGATCGTGCCACGATCAGCCGCATGATCTCGTTTGTGCCCTCGAGTATCTGGTGCACCCTGAGGTCCCTGACAATCTTCTCGACGCCGTAGTCGGCGAGGTAGCCGTAGCCGCCATGGAGTTGCAGCGCGTCGTTGGCGACGGCAAAGCAGCGATCGGTGACGAAGCGCTTGGCCATGGCGCAGAGCTTGGTCGCTTCCGGGTCGCCGGCGTCGAGCGCCGAGGCGGCGCGCCAGAGGAAGGTGCGGGCAATCTCGAGATCGGTCGCCATGTCGGCCAGACGAAACTGCAGCGCCTGGAATTCGCCGATCGCCTTGCCGAAGGCGCGGCGCTCCTGGACATAGGCAAGCGCCCGGTCGAAGGCGGCCTGCGCGCCGCCGAGCGAGGCTGCCGCAATGTTGAGCCGGCCACCATCAAGCCCGCCCATGGCGATCTTGAAGCCGTCGCCTTCTCCGCCAAGTCGGTTTTCCGCCGGCACCCGAACACCATCGAGCATCACGGCGCGGGTCGGCTGCACGTGCCAGCCCATCTTCTTCTCGTTGGCGCCGAAGGTCAGGCCGGGCGCATCCTTGTCCACCACGAAGGTCGAGATGCCCTTGGGACCATCCTCGCCGGTTCGTGCCATGATCACGTAGAGGCCGGAAACGCCCGCTCCGGAGATGAACTGCTTCTGGCCGGTCAGCACATAGCTGTCGCCGTCCCTGACCGCCTTGGTCTTCAGCGCCGCCGCATCGGAGCCCGATCCCGGCTCTGTCAGGCAGTAGCTTGCCAGCGTCTCCATGCTCAGCAGCTTTGGCAGCAGCCGATGGCGCTGCTCGTCGGTGCCATAGCGGTCGATCATGCCGGAGCACATGTTATGAATGGACACGAAGGAGGCGACGGCCGGGCATCCGGTCGCAAGTGCCTCGATGATGATCGCGGCATCAAGCCGCGTCAGGCCCGTGCCGCCGACATCGTCGCGCACATAGATGCCAGCCATTCCGAGCGCGGCTGCGGCCTGCAGTTTGTCGACCGGAAAATGTTTTTGCTGGTCCCACTCGATCGCATTGGGCGCCAATTCGTCGCGCGCGAAATCAAGCGCCATCTGGCGAATGGCTTCCTGTTCCTCTGACAGGCGAAAATCCATATGCATGTCCTCCCTGACCGCATACCCGCTGCATGTTTTTCCCGCAACCGTTGCCGATCAAGGGAAAAAGCCACGCAGGAACTCAAAGTGCCACAGCAGCCTTGCGCGTCCTCGATACGCGGCGCTGTCGTCGATTGGGGCTAGTTACACCAAATTCTGCACAGGCACAGGTGCAACTTCTCACAGGTTCTGTTCAAAAATGGACAGAACCTGGCAATTTCCCTCAGTTCTCGCTCAGACGATACGGCAGAGCGCCGCGCAAGTCATGGTCCACGATCAGCCTTCGCTTCAAGGGCGGCACGGCGCGGCTGGCGCATTTCGTGCGCTCGCAGATCCGGCAGGAAATGCCGATCGGATCGAACGCTGCGCGGTTGCCGAGATCGAGATCATCGGCGTAGACGAAGGCGTCGGCGTAGGAGATCTCGCAGCCGAGCGCCAGGGCATAACGCGGCTGTGCGGCGCGAAAGCCGCCGCCGCCCTTGCTGATCTGGGTGGCGAGACAGAGGTAGCGCACACCGTCCGGCGTCTCCGCCAGCTGGCGAATGATGCGGCCCGGCGTCTCGAAGGCCTGATGCACGTTCCAGAGCGGACAGGCGGCACCGAAGCGGGCAAACTGCAGCTTGGCCGCACTGTGGCGCTTGGTGATGTTGCCGGCCCGGTCGATGCGGGCAAAGAAGATCGGCACGCCCTTCTGGCCCGGGCGCTGCAGCGTCGACAGGCGGTGGCAAACCTGCTCCAGCGACGCACCGAAACGGGCTGCCAGAAGCTCGATATCGTGTCTCAGTTCGCGCGCCGCCCGATGAAACGCCTGATAGGGCAGGATCAGCGCGCCGGCGAAATAGTTCTGCAACCCGATGCGGCAGATCTCGTAGGCCTCCTCCGTGCGGAAACCGGCAGCGCCGGCCACGCGGTCAATCTCTTCGCGCGCGTGCAGCTGGGCGATCTGAAGCGCCACCTGGAAGTCGCGGGTGGCGGCCGGCGCGTAAGGGTTCAGCGTCAATAGGCGCGCGCGCGGATCGTAGCGCCGGATCGCTTCGTCGCCGGCGGCACCGCGCACGACGCGCACGCCGTGGCGCTGTTCGAGATAGGTGACGAGCGCCGCATGATTGTCGCCCTCGCCGAGCCCGAGCTCGCCCGCCAGACGCTCGGCGAGAAGATCGATGTCGTGGATGTAGTTGTCGACGAAATGAAAGAAGTCCCGGACTTCCTCATAGGGTGTCGTTTCCACCGACGGCCCACCGCGGCCAAGGGTGTCGTCGATGCTGGCAAGCTGCTCGCTGTTGCGGCGATAGGCCTGGTGGCAGCTGATCAGCGCATGCGCCAGGCCCGGCGCATTCTGGGTGATCAGCTTCAATTCCTGCAGGCTCGGCGAATAGGTCTCGAACAGCGGGTCGCTCAGCGCCTCGGACAAGGCAGATAGCAGCCTGTCGCCCTCGCCGGTCGACAATTCCGCGATGTCGATCTGGAATTTTTCGGCAAGTGCCAACAGCACCGAAGCCGAAACGGGCCGCTGGTTGTTCTCGATCTGGTTGAGGTAGCTGGTCGAGATGCCGATGCGCTCGGCAAACTGCCCCTGTGTCGCCTTGTTTGCATCCCTGACTTCCCGGACCTTGCGGCCGATATAAAGTTTTCCGATCGCCATGTTCGCAACTTTGCAATTTACATTTCGCAATATTCTCTATTTCACATTTGCACATGAACGGCCGTTTTACCATCCGGCCTTCGACGCTATTGCGAAGCGACAAACGCCTCTGCACAATCACGGAAAAACCGGGAGGGATTTATGCGCGCCATACTCGAACAGGTCGAAGCTCGCCGGGCGGAGGCAAGGGCCGGCGGCGGCCAGCGCCGCATCGACGCCCAGCATGGCAAAGGCAAGCTGACGGCGCGCGAGCGCATCGAGGTTCTGCTCGATGACGATTCCTTCGAAGAATACGACATGTACGTCACCCATCGCTGTGTCGACTTCGGCATGGATAGCCAGAAGGTCGCCGGCGATGGCGTCGTCACCGGCTGGGGCACGATCAACGGCCGGCAGGTCTATGTCTTCTCCCAGGACTTCACCGTGCTCGGCGGCTCGCTTTCGGAAACGCACGCGCAGAAAATCTGCAAGATCATGGACATGGCGGTCCGCAACGGCGCGCCGGTCATTGGCCTCAACGACAGTGGCGGTGCCCGCATCCAGGAGGGTGTTGCCTCGCTTGCCGGCTACGCCGAAGTCTTCCGCCGCAATGCCGAGGCATCGGGCGTCATTCCCCAGATCTCGGTGATCATGGGCCCCTGTGCCGGTGGCGCGGTCTACTCGCCCGCCATGACCGACTTCATCTTCATGGTGCGCGACAGCTCCTACATGTTCGTCACCGGTCCCGATGTGGTGAAGACCGTCACCAACGAGATCGTCACGGCCGAAGAGCTTGGTGGAGCGAGCACGCACACGAAAAAGTCCTCCGTCGCCGACGCTGCCTATGAAAACGACATCGAGACGCTGGAAAATGTGCGCCTGCTCTTCGATTTCCTGCCGCTCAACAACCGCGAAAAACCGCCGGTCCGTCCATTCCACGACGACCCGTCACGGCTGGAACGGCGGCTGGACAGCCTGATCCCCGATAGCGCGGCCAAACCCTACGACATGAAGGAACTGATCCTCGCGCTCGCCGACGAAGGCGATTTCTTCGAGCTGCAGCAGAGTTTCGCCCGCAACATCATCACCGGCTTCATCCGCATGGAGGGCCAGACCGTCGGCGTCGTCGCCAACCAGCCGATGGTGCTCGCCGGCTGCCTCGACATCGACAGTTCGCGCAAGGCCGCCCGCTTCGTGCGCTTCTGCGACGCCTTCTCGATCCCGATCCTGACGCTGGTCGACGTGCCGGGCTTCCTGCCCGGCACCGCCCAGGAATATGGCGGCGTCATCAAGCACGGCGCCAAGCTGCTGTTTGCCTATAGCCAGGCGACCGTGCCGATGGTGACGCTGATCACGCGCAAAGCCTATGGCGGCGCCTATGACGTCATGGCGTCCAAACATATTGGCGCCGATGTCAACTACGCCTGGCCGACCGCCGAAATCGCCGTCATGGGCGCCAAGGGCGCAACCGAAATCCTCTACCGCTCCGAACTTGGCGACGCCGAGAAAATTGCCGAGCGCACCCGGGAATACGAGGAGCGCTTCGCCAATCCGTTCGTCGCCGCCGAACGTGGCTTCATCGACGAGGTGATAATGCCGCATTCGTCGCGCCGCCGGATCGCGCGCGCCTTCGCGTCACTGCGCAACAAACAGGTCGATCTGCGCTGGCGCAAGCACGACACCATCCCCCTATGATGGAGGCAAGCATGGAGCCGGAACGCGAACGCATCATGACGCCGGAAGAGGCCCGCCGCGACCATCGCGAGATGCTGCGCTACATGGGGTTCAATGCACTCTACGGCATGGCGACCGGGGCGACCGTCGCCGGCGTGCTGATCTGGCTCAATATCGGCGCGGTCGGCACCCATATTGCCCGCTCCACCAGCCCCATTCTCGCTACGGCCATGGTCGTCGTGCCCTTCGCGCTGCTGTTCGGCGGCGCTGTTGCGGCGTCGGCGATCGCGCTCCTGCCCTATCGGCGCAAATTCAAACGCTGACGCGACATCCAGGATTTGAAAGAGAGACGCATGTTCAAGAAGATCCTCATCGCCAACCGTGGCGAAATCGCCTGCCGCGTCATCAAGACCGCGAAGAAGCTCGGCATCGCCACGGTCGCCGTCTATTCCGACGCTGATCGTGATGCCATGCATGTGCGCATGGCCGACGAGGCCGTCCACATCGGCCCCTCGCCCTCGGCGCAGTCCTATATCGTCATCGACAGGATCATCGAGGCGATCCGCAAGACCGGCGCCGATGCCGTCCATCCCGGCTATGGATTCCTGTCGGAAAATGCAGCTTTCGCCGAAGCGCTGGAGAAGGAAGGCGTCGCCTTTATCGGCCCGCCGGTCGGCGCTATCCAGGCGATGGGCGACAAGATCACCTCGAAGAAGCTGGCGGCCGAAGCCGGCGTCTCCACCGTTCCCGGCCATATGGGCCTGATTGCCGATGCCGACGAGGCGGTCAAGATCTCCGGATCGATCGGCTACCCCGTCATGATCAAGGCGTCGGCCGGCGGCGGCGGCAAGGGCATGCGCATCGCCTGGAACGACCAGGAAGCGCGCGAAGGCTTCCAGTCTTCCAAGAACGAGGCGAAGAATTCCTTCGGTGACGACCGCATCTTCATCGAAAAATTCGTGACCGAGCCGCGCCATATCGAAATCCAGGTGCTTGGCGACAAGCACGGCAACACGCTCTATCTCGGCGAGCGCGAATGCTCGATCCAGCGCCGCAACCAGAAGGTCATCGAGGAAGCCCCCTCGCCCTTCCTCGATGCCGCCACCCGCAAGGCCATGGGCGAACAGGCAGTCGCGCTGTCGAAGGCCGTCGGCTACCACTCGGCCGGCACCGTCGAGTTCATCGTCGACGGCAACCGCAACTTCTATTTCCTCGAGATGAACACCCGCCTGCAGGTCGAACACCCGGTCACCGAACTGATCACCGGGCTTGATCTGGTCGAACAGATGATCCGCGTAGCAGCCGGCGAAAAACTCAGCTTCGGTCAGGCGGACGTGAATCTGAACGGCTGGGCGATCGAGAGCCGGCTTTATGCCGAAGATCCCTATCGCAACTTCCTGCCCTCGATCGGCCGGCTGACGCGCTATCGCCCGCCGGCCGAAGGCACCAATGACGACGGCACGGTGACGCGCAACGATACCGGCGTCTTCGAGGGCGGCGAAATCTCGATGTATTACGATCCGATGATCGCCAAGCTCTGCACCTGGGGGCCGGACCGCCTGACCGCAATCGAGGCCATGGCAGACGCGCTCGACCAGTTCGAGGTCGAAGGCATCGGCCACAACCTGCCCTTTCTGTCGGCAGTCATGCAGCAGCAGCGCTTTCGCGACGGCCGGCTGACGACCGCCTATATCGCCGAGGAGTTTGCCGACGGCTTTCATGGCGTCACACCGGACGACGCGTCGGCGCGCAAGCTTGCGGCCATCGCCGTCTCCATCAACCAGGTGCTGCAGGAGCGCGCCAGCCAGATTTCCGGAACCATCGGCAATCACCGCCGCATCGTTGGCAACGACTGGGTCGTCACGCTCGCCGACCTGACCTTGCCGCTGACATCCGGGGCCTCGGCCGACGGCGCCTATGTCCGCTTTAACGACGGCGCCTCCGCCTCGATCGCCGGCGACTGGACGCCGGGCCGCACGCTCGCCACCTTCAACATCGACAATCAGCCGATGAGCGTGAAGGTGGACCTGACGGGAACCGCGATCCGGCTGCGCTGGCGCGGCATCGATGTCATCGCCCGGGTGAGGAGCCCGCGTGTTGCCGAACTTGCCAGGCTGATGCCGAAGAAGCTGCCGCCTGATACCTCGAAGATGCTGCTCTGCCCGATGCCCGGCGTCATCACCTCGGTCTCGGTAAAGGCCGGCGACACGGTGGAGGCGGGACAGTCGCTGGCAATCGTCGAGGCGATGAAGATGGAAAACATCCTGCGTGCCGAAAAACGCGCGACCGTCAAGCGCGTCGCCGTTGCTGCCGGGTCGAGCCTGGCGGTCGACGAACTGATTATGGAATTCGAATGAGGATTCACTGCAATCACCACCTTCATTCCTGTGCCCGTCACAGGAATCCAGCAGTGCCGCGTCAACGGCGCGCATAGCTCGTTTTTCACGCGAAGGACTTCGCGTGGCTGGATCCCTGTGACGAGCACAGGGATGAGGTAGACAAGGCGCCTTTCGAGGCGAAGGAGACGTCGATGACCGAGAAGACCATCAAGGACTGGGAAAACCTCGCCGAGCGCGAGCTCAAGGCGTCGCCGGAAAGCCTCACCTGGCAGACGCCGGAGGGCATCGCCGTCAAGCCGCTCTACACAGCCGATGATCTCGACGGCATCGACCATGTCGGCTCCCTGCCCGGCTTCGCCCCGTTCCTGCGCGGCCCCCGCGCAACGATGTATGCCGGTCGTCCCTGGACGATCCGGCAATATGCCGGTTTCTCGACCGCCGAAGCCTCCAACGCCTTTTATCGGAAGAACCTTGCGGCCGGCCAGAAGGGCCTTTCGGTCGCCTTCGACCTTGCCACCCATCGCGGCTATGACAGCGACCACCCGCGCGTCGAGGGCGATGTTGGCAAGGCGGGTGTCGCGATAGACAGTGTCGAGGACATGAAGATCCTGTTCGACGGCATACCGCTGGAAGACATGTCGGTGTCGATGACCATGAACGGCGCGGTCATTCCGATCCTCGCCTCCTTCATCGTCGCCGGTGAGGAGCAGGGTGTCACGCGCGACAAGCTGTCGGGCACCATCCAGAACGACATCCTCAAGGAGTTCATGGTCCGCAACACCTACATCTACCCGCCGGAACCCTCGATGCGCATCGTCGCCGATATCATCGAGTATACGGCACGGGAGATGCCGAAGTTCAATTCGATCTCGATCTCCGGCTATCACATGCAGGAAGCCGGTGCGACGCTGGTGCAGGAACTGGCGTTCACGCTCGCCGACGGCCGCGAATATGTGCGCGCGGCCCTTGCCAAGGGATTGAATGTCGACGAGTTCGCGGGCCGCCTCTCCTTCTTCTTCGCGATCGGCATGAACTTCTTCATGGAAGCCGCCAAGCTGCGCGCCGCCCGGCTCCTATGGACGCGGATCATGACCGAGTTCGAACCGAAGAAGCCGTCCTCGCTGATGCTGCGCACCCACTGCCAGACGTCAGGCGTCTCGCTGCAGGAACAGGATCCCTACAACAACATCATCCGCACCGCCTTCGAGGCGATGTCGGCCGCCCTTGGCGGCACCCAGTCGCTGCACACCAACTCGTTCGACGAGGCGATCGCGCTCCCGACCGAGTTTTCCGCCCGCATCGCCCGCAACACGCAGTTGATCCTGCAGCATGAGACTGGCGTCACTAAGGTCGTCGACCCCTTGGCCGGCTCCTACTATGTCGAGAGCCTGACCAACGAGCTGGCCGAAAAAGCCTGGGCGCTGATCGAGGAAGTCGAGGCTATGGGCGGCATGACCGAGGCGGTCAATGCCGGATTGCCGAAGCGGCTGATCGAAGAGGCAGCCACCCGCCGCCAGGCCGCCGTCGACAAGGGCGAGGAAGTGATCGTCGGCGTCAACAAATACCGCCTCGACAATGAGGAGCCGATCGACATCCTGGAGATCGACAACACCGCCGTGCGGTCCGCCCAGATCCGCCGGATCGAGGAAACCAAGCGGCGGCGCAATTCCGCCGACGTCGCAAAGGCGCTGGCGGCGATCACTGCGTTTGCGCGGAGCGGCGAAGGCAATCTGCTGGCGGCCGCCGTCGAAGCGGCCCGCGCCCGGGCAACCGTCGGCGAGATCTCCGACGCGATGCGCGAAGCTTTCGGCGACCATGCGGCCACGCCCAAGGTGGTGAGCAAGATCTACGGCAAGGCCTATGAGGGCGAGCCCGAACTGGCCGTGCTGACAGAGCGACTGGGCGAGGTCTCGGGCAAGCTCGGCCGCAAGCCGAAGATCATGGTGGCAAAGCTCGGCCAGGACGGTCACGATCGCGGTGCCAAGGTGATCGCTTCGGCCTTCGGCGATATCGGTTTCGATGTTCTGGCCGGCCCCCTGTTCCAGACGCCCGAAGAGGCGGCCGACATGGCGCTCGCCAGCAAGGTCAACGTCATCGGCGTGTCGTCGCTTGCCGCCGGCCACAAGACGCTGATGCCGCAGCTTGCCGAAGCCTTGAAGAAGAGCGGCGGCGAAGATGTGATTGTCATATGCGGTGGCGTCATCCCCCGGCAGGACTACGAGTATCTGATGGACAACGGTGTGTCGGCCGTCTTCGGTCCCGGCACCAATGTGCTCGACGCCGCCCGCGCGGTGCTCGACCTGATCGAGGGCAAGCGCCGCAACATCTGATTTCGGATGTCGGGCCGGTCGCTCACTGGACAAGAAGCGCGATGCCGGTTGCGCCGAGCGCCACTGTCCAGATCCGATCGAAATTGATCCAGGCGGAGCGCAGTGCCGCAAGGCCAAGCCACTCGTAGACGGCGAAAGCCACCGTCGCGATGACGGCGAGCAAGACGCCGCTATGAACCGCAAGCGCCGCCAGCGAGACCGGCAACGAGCTGGCGAGCGCCAACTCGCCGCCGTTACCAGCCAAGCACAGGCTGAGGACTGCGGGCACAAGCATCAGGCCCGCCCCATGGCTGGTTGCCATGAGGAACGACCAGAGCGTCAGGCCGGCCATGCCGGTCTGCATTCCGACCCGGACGCGGTGGCGATGTCCATAAACTGCGCTGTAGCCGGCAACACCAAGGATGAGGACGGCCGCGGCAATCCGGAAACGGTTCGGATCGAGCGCCGTGCCGAATGCGGCGAAGACGAGAAGGACAGTTGCGATGGAAAGGGCATGGCCGATGGCGATAGGAATGAGGGACAGCCAGACGGTCCGCCGGCTCTGGCGGTGAAGCCCGAGCGCCACGGCAAACAGCCAGCCCATGGCCGGATTGACGCCGTGAAAGGCGCCGAGGCCAGCGAGCGAGAGCCAGGGCCAAAAGGTCGTCATTCACCCAGACTGGGCTGCACGGTCGCCCCTCCTTAGGGATAGCAGTAGGAATCGGACGAGCAATCGCCGCCTTCGAGACGCACCTGGTGCGGACGATGGCCCTTCGGCCAGTCGACGAAAAACTTTTCGTCGAACGCTATCCCGCCACCGTCGGCGACATCCAGCTTAACCATCCAGCCGTCGATGCCCTCGGGGTAGAACTGCGGATCGATCGCCCCGTAGAGCGAGTTGGTGAAATAGACCCGTCTGCCATCCCGGCTGATCTCCACCATTTGCGGACCGCCGTTCAACGCTCCGTTTTTGGCCTTCGGGTGGGTTGCGCGCGAAACGATGCCGCCAATACGAACTCTGCCCGTCTCCTTCGGGTTGAAGGGATCGGAAACGTCATACTGGATCATGTCGCCCGTGCCCCAACAGGAAACGTAGAGAAACCGGTCGTCCATCGACAGGTCGATGTCTGTGACGAGTGGCGCGACAGCGCCAAAACCCTTGAGCACAGGCGGCAACAGTTCCGGATCGGCAGGTTCCGCCGGAATCTCGATCACCTTCTTGACGGCCCAGCGGTCGTTGTCACGATACCAGGTCCAGATCGACGCGGAGAGATCCTTGAGGCTGATGACGCAACCGACGAAGCCGTATGCCTTGGTCGGATCATGGGCCGGGCGCAGCTCGAAGACGAGTTGGTGCTCCTCCCCGAAATCGATCTCCTGCACGTGCTTGCGCTTGTGCAGGTCCCAGAAATGCAGCCGGCGTCCGTATTTCGAGCCGAGCAGAACCTCGGGAACCAACCCGTTTTCAAATGTGTCCGGCGTGCCCCATTCGCTGGTGACCATCGTGTCATGGCCGAGATGCCACCAGAAATCATAGGCAAGCTTCTGCGGCCCGCGATCCATTTCCCATTGGCCGAGCACATCGAAGCTCTGGTGATCGAGAAGGAAAATGCCGCCGGGCGCTTTGCCGTCGCGGTCGGCGAGCGCGTTGACGTAGATGCCCTCCGGGCCGCAATGCGTCGTGTGCAGCCGCGAGTAGTTCGCCCTTTCGGCAATCTCCTCGGGCTCGATCACCCTGATAATTTTCGGATTGCGAGGGTCCGCCTTGGTATCAATGATATGAAGCCGCGAGGATCTCAATCCCGGCACGATCAGATAGCGACGCTCGACATGCGGGTGCGGCGCGTTCGGACAGAGGCAGGAAGAACAGGCATTCCAGCCGAAATGGTGCAACTCGTCACCCACATTCGGCATATCGACCTGCCCGACGATTTGCGAATAGCGCGGCGACGCCGGATCGACGTCGACGACGGCGATGGCATCGGGCCTCGCTCGCTCGGGATCGAAAGCCGCGACATAGGCCAGGGTTTCCCTTGGTGCCTTGGCCGCCATGCGGGGTGATGGATAGAAGGAAGGATCGGGTCGCCACGTCGCCATTTCCATTCTCCCTTAGAGAATTCCCAATGCGCGGATCCTGATGCGAGGTTTGGTGATGAGGCAAGAAGGCGTCGGAAATGCGGCGCCTTGCCTTATTCCCTGAAGGAGCAACTGGCTTCCCGCCGGCAAGCGGATCGATTGAGGCTTTGAGCGGCCGAAAGTCCGGACCGGCAAAGGACGTCCGCGCCCCAACCTTTTCGGTGGTTTGCCGATGTTTCAGCCCGAGCCATGTGCCGATATCATCCGCCGCCCACACCAATCTTGAGAACCCCAGCCGCACCCTTGTCTTCGACAGGAGGCCGCCGTTCGTAGATGGCCTTGATGTGCGATGGCAGACCACCCGCGCCTTTCGTGACCAGGACGACGTACAGCCGACCGCCTCGAAGGGCGAACTGCACCTGCGATGGTGCCTCGGCATGTGTGTCGCCGATATCGTGCCGCCATTGCGCGGTTCCGCGGGCGTAGAGCTGATATGCATAGCTGTCGACGATCGCGACACCAGACCAACCCGCCTCGCTGACGACGGTCATGACCTTGCCGTGGCGAACGATGCTGAGGCAGCCTTGGCAGTCGATCGGCGGCGATCCGACTTCACGCCAAAGCCCGGACAGCCGTTCTTCTTCCGCGCCGGCGGATGGCGCCGTCAGCAGCAATGCCGCCAGAAGAGCCGATGCTCCCATGCGTCCGCTCAATTGAGTGCCTCTCCATGAAACAGTCCACGACAGCCTCTCCTCAGCCGATTCGCAGAGGGATCGCAACCCATGAGGGTTATTTACGAAGAATGCAATTGCGTCGACTAGGTTTCGATCTTCAGCTTCATGCGGTCGGCGGCAAAACAGCTACGGGAATATTCGACCGGCCTGCCGTCGAGATCCGCGTTGATCGAGTGCGTTTCCAGTACGATCGCGCCGGCAGAAAGCTTCAGCTTGGCAAGCTCGTCGCCGTCGGCGTGCCGCGCGACGATTTCGGTCGAAACGCGCACGTAATCGTCAAGCCCGTGGGCGGCAAATGCCTTTGTCACGGAGTGCAACTGCTCGAACTCCTCAGCCATGCGCGGAAAGCGGGCGGCTGGATAATAGCTTGAAGAAACCGATAGCGGCCGCCCGTCACCGCTGCTGACGGTGCGCAGTTCGATCACCGGGTCGCCGGGCGCAATGCCGAGCGAGGTGGCGATTTCACCGGACGCGCTGATGCCTGCATGACCGAGCAGGCGGGTGCCGATCTCCTTCACTTGCCGCCCCAACCCTTGCGAGAAGCGAGTGCGGCGGGAGATCGGGTAGCTCACCCGTTCCTTGCGCTCGATCATCGTGCCGCGGCCCTGCACGGCGCGCACCAGCCCCTCCTCGGCAAGGGCTGCCAGGGCGCTTCTGACCGTGTGCCGGTTGACGCCGAACTCGCCGGCAAGAACGGTCTCGGGCGGCACCATGCCCGCGGCGTCGTAGTCGCCATTGCTGATTGCCAACCGGATGCGGTCGGCGATCTGGCGCCAGAGCGCGACACCTGTCTGCCGTTCAACCACTTTTCGAATTGCCATGTCACAAGCCTGTCATTTGCCGACGCTAAGGAAAGGTATAAGATGTACACTTGTCTAGATCAATAGACATTTGAGGTGAAGATGATGGATGCGAAGCTGAAACAGGAAAGTCCGCCGGATATGGCACGCAAGGAAGGCATGCGCCTGCTTGCGCGTGCGTCTTTTGAGGAACTCGAAGCCGCGTGGGATGCCCTTGGCGAGAAGCCGGATGTCTCGCCGGTGCGCGGACCGGAAACCGGTCTGGTCATGGTGCGCGGCCGCATCGGCGGCGGCGGCGATGCCTTCAATCTCGGCGAGGCGACCGTGTCGCGCGCAACGATCCGGCTTTCGACCGGCGAGATCGGCCATGGCCAGTTGCTTGGCACCGACAAGACGCGCGCCCGCCTAGCCGCGATCTTCGATGCCCTCTTCCAGCGCGACGCCGACCGGGCGGCCGTCGAGGCGCTTCACCGGCAGATCGCTTCGCGCATCGAGGCGGAAGATCGGCGTTCGGCCGAGGAAACCGCAGCCACGCGCGTCGACTTTTTCACCATGGTTCGCGGAGACGACTGATGGCCAGCCAATCGCAAATCTTCGCCGGCGCCTTTGCCGATCCGGTATTTTCCGCCCAATCCGTTTTCAAGAGCCTGATGGACGGCTTTGCCCGCCCCGGGCAGATCATGCGCCTGGACGCGACGAGCGTTCCCCCAGCGCCCTTGGGCGCTGCTGCCGGCGCAGTCGCTCTCACGCTCTGCGATCACGACACCCCCGTCTGGCTGACGCCGGCGCTTGCCAAGTCCGCCGTTCCGCAATGGATCGCCTTCCACACCGGCGCGACCGTTACTGCCAGCAAGACGGAGGCACGCTTTGCCTTCGTCGAGAAGGGCGCGCCCGTTCCGGGCTTCGACCAGTTTTCGCTCGGCACCCAGGAATATCCGGATCGTTCGACCACGCTCGTCATCGAGATCGATGCGCTTTCGGGCGGCGTGCCGCTCACGGCGCGTGGACCGGGCATCAAGGATGACGTCACCATCGCCGCGCGTGGCCTGCCGGACGTGTTCCTCGACTTCTGGAGCGCCAACCGCGCGATCTTCCCGCGTGGCATCGATCTCGTGCTGACGGCTGGTGACAGCGTGCTCTGCCTGCCGCGCACCACCCGCATTGCCCGACAGGAGGTTTAACTCATGTATGTTGCTGTAAAGGGCGGCGAAGCCGCCATTGCCAACGCCCACCGCCTCCTGGCCGACCGCCGCCGTGGCGACCGCACATTGCCGTCGATCACCATCCAGCAGGTCGTCGAGCAACTTGGCCTTGCCGTTGACCGGGTCATGGCGGAAGCCTCGCTCTACGACCGGGAACTGGCCGCCCTTGCCGTGCGCCAGGCGCGTGGCGACATGATCGAGGCGATCTTCATCCTGCGCGCCTACCGCACGACATTGCCGCGCTTCGGCTATTCCGAGCCGGTCGACACCGCGACCATGAAGGTCGAGCGCCGCGTATCTGCCACCTACAAGGACCTGCCGGGCGGGCAATTGCTCGGCCCGACCTTCGACTATACCCACCGCCTGCTCGATCCCTCGTTGATCGATGACGCCGCCGTCGAGGAACCGGCTCTTAAGGAACCGGGCGAACATGTGATGCGCGTCTCCGACATTCTCGACGGCGAGGGCCTGATCGAAGGCGACGGTCGCATGCCGGAAGGCCATGTCATGGGTGACCTCACCCGCGAGCCGATGGAATTTCCAATGGCCCGCGACCTGCGCCTGCAGGCTCTGGCCCGCGGTGACGAGGGCTTCCTGCTGGCACTCGCCTACTCCACCCAGCGCGGCTATGGCCGCACCCACCCCTTCGTCGGCGAAGTGCGCATCGGCGAGGTCGAAGTCGAACTGGATCTGCCCGAACTCGGCTTTGCCGTCTCGCTCGGTGTCGTTCGCGTCACAGAGTGCCAGATGGTCAATCAGTTCATGGGCTCGGCCAAGCAGCCACCGCAGTTTACCCGCGGCTATGGCCTCGTCTTCGGCCAGAGCGAGCGCAAGGCCATGTCGATGTCGCTGGTCGATCGCGCGCTCAGGACCGACGAATTCAGCGAGGACATCGTCGCACCGGCGCAGGACCAGGAGTTCGTCATTTCGCATGCCGACAACGTCCAGGCGACGGGTTTCGTCGAGCACCTGAAGCTGCCGCATTACGTCGACTTCCAGGCTGAACTCGATCTCGTCCGGCGCATGCGCCGCGACTATGACGCTGCCCGCACCGGCAGCCAGGACGGCATGAAGGAGGCCGCCGAATGACCGACCTCGCCACCTACAACTTCGCCTATCTGGACGAGCAGACCAAGCGGATGATCCGCCGCGCCATCCTCAAGGCGATCGCGATCCCCGGCTATCAGGTCCCCTTCGCCTCGCGCGAAATGCCGATGCCCTATGGTTGGGGCACTGGCGGCGTCCAGGTCACCGCCTCGATCCTCGGCCCGAAGGACGTGCTGAAGGTCATCGACCAGGGCGCCGACGACACCACCAATGCCGTTTCGATCCGCGCCTTCTTCCAGAAGGTCGCCGATGTCGCCGTCACGACCAGGACCAAGGAAGCGACCATCATCCAGACGCGTCACCGCATTCCCGAGGAGGGCCTGCGCGAGGGCCAGACACTGGTCTATCAGGTGCCGATCCCTGAACCCTTGCGTTTCCTCGAACCGCGCGAGACCGAAACCCGCAAGATGCATGCGCTCGAGGAATACGGGCTGATGCATGTGAAGCTTTACGAAGACATCGCCCGCAACGGCCATATTGCCACCACCTATGCCTATCCGGTGAAGGTCGAGGGCCGTTACGTCATGGATCCCTCGCCGACGCCGAAATTCGACAATCCGAAAATGCACATGTCGGAAGCGCTTCAGCTGTTCGGCGCCGGTCGCGAGAAGCGGATCTATGCGGTTCCGCCCTATACCGAGGTCGTCAGCCTCGACTTCGAGGATCACCCCTTCGAGGTGCAGACGTTCGACAAGCCCTGCGCGCTCTGCGGCGCCGAGAACGTCTACCTCGACGAGGTGGTGCTCGACGACAAGGGCGGCCGCATGTTCGTCTGCTCTGACACCGACCATTGCGAAGACCGCCGCGATTGCGGCCATGCCGGACACATGCTCGCCCGAAAGGAAGCCGCAGAATGAGTGCCGTACCGCTCCTCAAAGTCAACGACGTCTCGAAGTTCTACGGCAGCCGCATCGGGTGCCGGAACGTCTCCTTCGACCTTTTCCCCGGTGAAGTGCTGGCGATCGTCGGTGAATCCGGCTCCGGCAAGACGACGCTGCTCTCCTGCCTTTCGACCCGGCTGATGCCGACGTCGGGCATCGTCGAATATCATATGCGCGATGGTCAATACCGAGATCTCGCTCGCATGGGCGAGGCCGAGCGTCGCTTCCTCATGCGCACCGACTGGGGCTTCGTCCACCAGAATCCGGCCGATGGCCTGAGAATGACGGTCTCGGCCGGCGCCAATGTCGGCGAGCGGCTGATGGCTATCGGCGACCGGCATTACGGCAACATCCGTGCCGCCGCCAGCGACTGGCTGGAACGGGTCGAGATCGGTATCGACCGCATCGACGACCAGCCGCGCGCCTTCTCCGGCGGCATGCGCCAGCGCCTGCAGATCGCCCGAAACCTCGTCACCTCCCCTCGCCTCGTCTTCATGGACGAGCCGACCGGCGGCCTCGATGTGTCGGTCCAGGCGCGCCTGCTCGACCTCGTGCGCGGCCTGGTGCACGACCTCGGGCTTGCCGCCATCATCGTGACGCACGATCTCGCCGTCGCCCGACTGCTGTCGCACCGCATGATGGTGATGAAGGACGGCGCCGTCATCGAGCAGGGCCTGACCGACCGCGTGCTCGACGATCCGCGCGAGCCTTATACCCAGCTCCTCGTCTCCTCCATTCTGCAGGTCTGAAGCATGATCCCGAAACGTGAAAATCGGTTTTTGGCCAAGATCATGCGCAAAGGAAAGTAAGTACCATGGCTACGCCCCTTGTAGTTTCCGAAGTCGCAAAGAGCTTCACCATGCACCTGCGCGACGGCATCCGCCTGCCCGTCGTCGCCAACGTCACCTTCTCGGTAAAAGCCGGTGAATGCGTCGTGCTCGGCGGCCCCTCGGGTGTGGGCAAGAGCTCGATCCTGAAAATGCTCTACGGCAATTATGGCGTCGACGAAGGCCAGATCCTGATGGAGCACGACGGCAAGCTGGTGAACCTGGCCACTGCCGAACCGCGCACCGTACTTGACGTGCGGCGCGCAACGCTCGGCTATGTCAGCCAGTTTCTGCGCGTCGTGCCGCGGGTGTCGGCGCTCGACATCGTCGCCGAGCCGTTGCAGGCACGCGGTGTTGCCATCGAGGATGCACGCGCCCGTGCCGCCGAGCTTCTGTCGAAGCTCAACCTGCCGACGGCGCTGTGGTCCCTGCCACCGGCGACCTTCTCCGGCGGCGAGCAGCAGCGCGTCAACATCGCTCGCGGCTTCATAACCGATCACAAGATCCTGCTTCTCGACGAGCCGACGGCTTCGCTCGATGCGAAAAATCGTGCGGTGGTCGTCGAGATGATCGCCGAAAAGAAAGCGAAGGGCACGGCACTGATCGGCATCTTCCACGACGAGGAAGTGCGCGATGCGGTCGCCGACCGGATTCTCGACGTGTCGGCCTTCTCGCCTGGAAAGGCTGCCGCATGAGCCAGAAGCTCGGGCTCGAGCCCTTCATCCACCAAACGGCCAGCGTCAACAACTCGACGCTCGGCCGCTACACCGAAATCCAGGAGCGCTCGCGTCTGGAAGAGGTCGAATTCGGCGATTATTCGTACATCATGCAGGACGGTTCGATCTGGTGCGCGACGATCGGCAAATTCGTCAACATCGCCGCCGCCGTGCGCATCAACGCCACCAACCATCCGACCTGGCGCGCGACGCTACACCACTTCACCTACCGCGCGCCCAACTATTGGGACGATACGGACGTCGATCACGATCTCTTCGCCTGGCGCCGGTCAAACCGCGTGACCATCGGCCACGACGTCTGGATCGGTCACGGCGCAACGCTCCTGCCCGGCGTCAATGTCGGCAATGGCGCCGTCATCGGTGCCGGCGCCGTCGTCTCGAAGGACGTCGCGCCCTACACCATCGTCGGCGGCGTGCCCGCCAAGCTCATCCGCAACAGGTTCAACGATGGCATCGGCGAGCGCATGGACAGTCTTGCCTGGTGGGATTGGGATCACCTGCGCCTGCGCAAGGCGCTTGACGATTTCCGCGACCTGACGGCCGAGGAATTCCTCGTGCGTTACGCCTGAACGGCCCCACTGGCGGCACAAGACAACAACAAGGGCGCGGTTGGGAGGACCCGCGCCCTTGTTGCGAGGAATGGACCGGACGGCTCATACCAGGTCCGAAGACCTGGTAACTCAGGCGTCGACGGCTTCCTTCAGAAAGCCGGAAGCAACCCGCGCTGTCAGCGCCAGCGACACGGCGCCTGCATCGGGATGTCCGATGCTCTTTTCTGCAAGCGGACGGGCCCGACCGAGCTTCGGCGTCAGGCTGGAGGTGGCCTCGGCCGCATCGGTCGCGGCCTTGGCCGCCAATTCCCAGGCCGCATTCAGCGACTTGTGGATCGCAAACTCCCGCTCCAGCGTATCGACGAAGGGCACCAGCGCATCGACAAGCGTCTTGTCGCCGACGCGGGCGCGTCCGAGACGGGTGACGCCGTCAAGCGCCAGGCGTGCGCCTTCGACAACAGCCGCATCCGACGGCTTGTCGTCATCGGAAAACGCGCTGCTCCAGGCGCGAAGCAGCAGGCCCCAGATGGCGCCGGACGTTCCGCCTGCGCGGTCGGCCCAGGCATCGCCAGCGCTTGCCAGCACGCTCGCTGCACCCGCGCCAGCGGCCACGGCCGCGTTTGCAGCTTCGTTGGCAGCCGCCGAACCACGGCGCATGCCCTGACCGTGATCGCCGTCGCCGGCAAAAGCGTCGATGCGGCCGAGCTCGTCTTCGGCCTCCTTCAGGGCATCGGCAACCTTGGCGACCAGCCGGGCGATGCACTTGCCGCTTTCCTTGGACGCCTGCGAGGCAGGCGCGAAGTTCGCCGGACCATCTTCATCGGAAATCACGTCAGTCGCCGGCTCGGCACTGATGATGGCGCCCTTGCGCAGCACCGGTGCGTCGCAGGGCGCGCGCCAGTAGGTTTCAAGCTCGTCGTCGAGCCAGAGCAGCGACAGAGAGCAGCCCTGCATGTCCAGGCTGGTGACGAACTCGCCGCATTCCGGATCGACGATCTCGAGGCCAGCCGCCTTCAGTTCCTTCTCGACCGCGACCCACAGGACAAAAAGCTCTTCGTACTTGGTCGAACCCAGGCCGTTCAGGACCGGTGCAACCTTTGCGGTGCCCGCCGGGCGCTCGGCGAGCAGTTTGCCGACGAGCAGCTTTGCCAGCTCTGTGGCCGATACGATCTTCTCTTCGCTGATACCAGGCTCGCCATGGATGCCGAGACCGAGCGCCATTTCGCCCTTCGGAACTGTGAAGAGCGGCTGGGCTGCGCCCGGCAACGTGCAGCCACCGAAGGCGACGCCGAAGGAAACAGTGCGATCGTTGGCAAGGCGGCTGATCCGCTCGACCTCGTCGAGCGACAGCCCGGTTTCGGCGGCAGCGCCTGCGATCTTGAAGACCACGAGGTCACCGGCGATGCCGCGGCGCTTGGACGCGGTGTCAACCGAAGCACTGGCGACGTCGTCCGTCACCGGCACGATGCGCACATCGATGCCCTCAGCGCGGAGCCGTTCGGCGGCAACGCCGAAATTGAGCACGTCACCGGCATAGTTGCCAAAGCCGAGCAGGACGCCGCCGCCCTGGTCGGCATGGCGGCAGACGCGCGCGACGGCAGCCGTCGACGGCGAGGCAAAGACGTCGCCGGCCACGGCCGCGTCCGCCAAACCCGGGCCGACATAGCCGGCGAACGCCGGGTAGTGGCCCGAACCACCACCGATAACGACTGCGACCTTGCCCTTCGGTACCTTGGTCGAGCGCACGACGCCACCCTTCACCAGGCGGACGTTGCGGGCATAGATGGAGCTGAAGCCGGCGAGCGCAGTTACGGCGAAATCTTCCGGTGCGTCAAAGATCGTGGTCATCGCTACTTATTCCCTTAGTCGCGAGGCAGGATGCGCCTCAGATAATCCCGGTTGGTCGCGCTGACGGAAAGGCCGTCGCCACCGTAATGCTCGCAGAGGAACGGGCTCTGGAACCCGTGCGAGAGCGCCAGACGAATGGCGGTCCGGTAGTTGATCACGCCGAACTCCAGCGGGGCCGGATGGGTGGCGATCAGCCCCGACGTCTCGTCCTCGGTGCGGTTGTAGTTCTTGACGTGCCAGTATTTGGCGAAAGGCGCAACCTTGGCCATCATCTCCTGCCAGTGCTCGACCGGACGGTGCAGGCGGACCAGGTTGCCGAGGTCGGCATTGATGCCGACATTGGCAAGCCCGACATCGGTGACGAAGCGCACGGCGCTGTCGGCCGAGCCGATATAGGTGTCCTCGTACATCTCCATGGCAAGCTCGATGCCGAGCTCTTCGGCATGGCGGCCAAGCTCACGAATGCGCGAAACGCCCTTCTGCCAGATCGCGGCATCGTCGGGATTCTTGACGCCGTCCACGGTCCAGAACCACAACGCCTTCTTCTGCCCATCGGTCAAGGGACCGAAGAAGCCGAAGGAGACCGAACCTGCGCCGATTGCGGCTGCAGTCTCGATCACCCGATGGCCATAGTCGAGGTATTCGTCGCCATTGACAGGGTCGATGACGCTGCGACGCGCGGTCGAGATGCCCGGCATCGTCAGGCCGCGATCGCGCGTCAGCTTGACGAAGCTTTCGAGCCGCGCCGGTGAAAGGTCGGCAAGGCGGATCCAGCTGTCGGTCGGATCGAGCTCGGTGAAGCCGGCATCGACGACGTCGTCGAGCGTCAGCGCCCATTCCTCGATCGACTGGTCCTGAACCGAACTGCCATCAGAAAGGATGTTCGGATACTGGATCATGGCGGCCGCGATCGGCCAGGTTTCACGGTTCCATTTGCGCGGCGCGTTGGCCATGGTGTTCCCCCCGAGGTCTTGAAGTTTGGTGCGGCGGCTCCGTCAAGCCGCCGCGCTGCCGTCGCCGTGCGATGTCGCATCG